>JANLTG010000043.1:0-73554 GCA_031362805.1 bacterium | reverse complement strand
GAAAGCTGACGGCGGAACGCGAAGGCTTGCAGAGCTATGTCATCTTCATCGTGCGCGATGACCGCGAAGCAGGCTTCATTTTCCAGTGCTCGGACACGACCTGGCAGGCCTACAACCGTTGGCCCAGTCAATTCTCGCTCTACGATGACGGGAAGACCGAGTGGTATTGGGGCGGCGGCGTGCAGATCAGCTTCAACCGGCCCTACGGGAAATACTGCCAGATCATGGACGCGCCGTTGTCGCAGGGCTCGGGTGAATGGTTTCTCTGGGAGTTCCCGCTCGCCTACTGGCTCGAGGCGGAGGGCCGCGACGTCACCTACATCTCGAACCTCGACACGCACGCCGACCCGCGCGGGCTGCGGCGTGCGGCCGGTTTCCTGTCGGTGGGTCACGACGAGTATTACACGATCGAGATGTTTCGAAATCTGCAATGGGCGATCGCCGCGGGTGTGAACGTGGCGTTCCTCTCCGGCAACGCGTGCTGCGGGAAGATTCTGTTTTCACCCGACACCACGGGCCGGCCGCTTCGCACTTACGAACGCGTGGGGGTGTTCGGTCCACCCGGCGGGACGCGCGATTTTGCGTCGATGGCCTCGCTGGCGCATGAGCGACCGTATGCGAACGAACTGGTCGGCGCGCATAGCACCGGCGTGGTCACCGGCGGCGCGGACTGGACGTGCCGGTTACCGGAGCACTGGCTCTTCGCCGGGACGGGTATGAAACGCGGCGACGGCATCCCGGGGTTGGTCGGTTGGGAGTGGCACGGTGATCCGTCACCGATTCCCGGTCTGGAGATCGTGGCCAGTGGCCCGACACAATCCGCGCCCGGGCAGCTCAACGGCGGCGAGTTCACCGCCACGATCTACCCGGGTCCGCGCGGCAACTTCGTCTTCAACGCCTCAACCTGCTGGTGGGCGGATGGCTTGTCGGCGCCGCCGGGCTACGTGCGTCCTTCGGTTTACACCTCGCCGCAGGGTCCGGACGCCCGCGCGCAACAGATCACCCGCAACCTGCTCGACCGGATGCGGTAGCAACCTGACGCGGCGCCAGCCGGCGGAACCCGCGTCCCTCGTCACCTCAGGATCCCATCCAGAAACTGATTGAGCGCTTCGGTGGCGGGATCAGCGGGCTGGCCGAGGTTTTCGTTGAGCTTGCTGTGATTGGTCTCCTTCGCCCCGAACACGCGCGCGGGTATGCCCGCCGCCGATAACACCGCGCCCAGCCGCCGCGCTTGAATGCTGACATCCGGATGATCGGCCACGTGCAGGATCAGAAACGGCGGGATGCCCTTGTCTTTCGCCACGTGCGTGACGGCCGAGAAGTCCACGTGCTTCTCCGGGTCGTTGCCAAACTTCACCCGGTGCCCAAACTTCGGCATCGGCATCCCGTGCGCGCGCTGCCGGGTCTCGGCGGTCTCGATCATCGCCGGGATGTCGTACGTGTCGCCGTCCACCGGCACGCAACCCCGCAGGATGGCAAAGGGGACGCCCTCCGCCTTCAGGTAACGGTCATCGGTGCAGATCAACGCCGCGAGTTGCGCCCCTGCCGAATGACCGCCGACGAAAATCCGCCGCGGATCGCCCCCGTGCGCGGCGATGTGGCGATGCACCCAGCCGAGCGACTTGGCGACATCGCGGATGATCGTACCCATGTCCACGTCCGGCAGCAGCCGGTAGTTGGTAGAGACGAAGATGAAACCGCGTTCCGTGAATACCTGCGGTTTGAGTTGCACGTCCGACTTGTCACCGGTCTGCCAGCCGCCGCCATGGATCCAGAACATCACGGGCAGATTCTTTGCGTCTTTGGGCGCATAAACGTCGAGGACCTGTCGTTCGTGCGCGGGCTCGGCATAAGGGACTTTGGCGGCCGTGGGCGGAATCTGCGCGGACGCGAGAGTTGGCAGGAGCACTGCAACGAACGCGATGGTTTTCATATCGTCAGGATGGGCTGGGGTCAGGGTCTGACGTCGAGAATGGCGGAAAACGCCGGTCTTGAACATGGCGAAGTCCGGGGGGAGCGCGGTCGGCTCGACCGCCAACACCACAACCGATGATTCGCGCGGGCGAGCCGCCCGCGCTCCGTTATCGCGCCGGCCCGCCCAACCTTTGGCTTGGCTTGTTTCGTGTCAGAGGTAGCCTTCGCACCATGAAACCGCCCAACCAACCGCTGGCCCTGCCACTTGCCGCCGGCTCGACCAACCGCCGCAATTTCCTCGGCCAACTCCTCGCCGCCGGCGCCGGCTTTTCGGTCCTGGGCTGCCGCACTGCCGGACCGCGCAAGACGGCGGATGGCTGGCTGCAACTTTACAATGGCCGGAACCTCGATGGCTGGATTCCCAAGATCCGTCATCACGCGGCGGGTGTGAACTACGGCGAGACGTTCCGCGTTGTCGATGGGTTGCTTATGGTCGCCTACGATCCGGCGGCCTACCCGGTATACGAGGAGCGCTTCGGGCATCTGTTCTACGAGCAGAGTTTTTCGCATTACCGGTTGCGCGCGGAGTATCGCTTCATCGGCCAGCAGGTGGCCGGCGGTCCGGGATGGGCGATCCGCAACAGCGGCTTGATGCTGCACGGCCAGAGGCCCGAATCGATGACGGCGGATCAGGATTTCCCGGCGTCGATCGAGGCGCAACTGCTCGGCGGCGATGGCACGAATCCGCGCACGACGATGAACCTCTGCACGCCCGGCACCAATGTCGTCATGGACAGCAAGCTCTACACGCCACATTGCATCGACTCGAAGTCGAAAACCTTCCACGGCGAGCAATGGGTTGTCGCCGAAGCGGAGGTGCGCGGCAACGAGTTCATCCGTCACTTCGTCAACGGCGAGGAGGTGCTCTACTACGAACAGCCGCAACTCGACGAACGCGATGCCAGCGCTCAGCGATTACTCGCGGCGGGGCAGCCGAAGATGATTAGCGGGGGGACGATTTCGCTCCAGTCCGAGAGTCATCCGATCCAGTTCCGTAAGGTCGAACTGTTGCCGCTGGAGCTGTGAGCAAGACTCGCCATGAACCCCGGAAGAGTTCTTCGCGTATCGCGCGGGGCCGGCGCGACGGGTGAGTAATTGACCGCTTTCCAAGCGACCGAAAGTCGCTATCGTCCGGCGCACAACACTTGAAAGCCCTCGTCGCAACCGCCAATCACCGGACCGAACGCGTCTTCCTCGTCGGCGTGGAGTTGAAGTCGCATCCCGCGTCGGCAGTGCGCGAGTCGATGGAGGAGCTGGCCCAACTCTCGACCACGGCCGGTGCGGAGGTGATGGGCCAGGCTACGCAGAAACTGGAGACGCCGTCCGCCGGCACGTTCATTGGCAGCGGCAAGGCGGATGAACTGGCGAAGCATTGCCAGTCGTTGGACGTGGACACCGTCGTCTTTGATGATGAGCTGTCCCCCGCGCAGAGTCGCAATCTGGAGCGCATCTTCGAGTGCAAGATCCTCGATCGCACGGCGCTGATCCTTGACATCTTCGCGCAACGGGCCCGCACGCGCGAAGGCAAACTGCAGATCGAGCTGGCCCAGCTCCAACATTTGTTGCCCCGCTTGACGCGTTACTGGACGCACTTGTCACGGCAGAAGGGCGGCATCGGCATGCGCGGCGGCGAAGGCGAATCGCAGCTCGAAGCCGACCGCCGTAAGGTTGGCGAGCGAATTGATCGCATCAAACGCGATCTCGAATTGGTGCAACGTCAACGGACCACGCAACGCGCGGGACGCCAGCGCAACCAGTGGCCGCTCGCCTCGCTGGTGGGCTACACCAACGCCGGCAAGTCCACGTTGCTCAATCAACTTACCGGTGCGGCCGTGCTCGCCGAGGACCGGCTGTTTGCCACGCTCGATCCCACGACCCGGCGCTTGCGCCTGCCGACGAACCAGAATGTGTTGTTGAGCGACACGGTGGGCTTCATTCGCAAGCTGCCGCACGGCCTGGTCGAGTCGTTCAAGGCGACGCTTGAAGAAGTGGTGCAGGCGGACCTACTCCTGCACGTGGTCGATGCGAGCCATCCGCAGGCGGACGAACAGATGATCGCCGTGGACGATGTGCTGAAAGAGATCGGCGGGGATGGCAAGCCGACGTTGATGGTCTTCAACAAGGCGGATCGATTTACGAATGGCGAGGGCCTGACCCGGTTCGGTGAACGCTTTCCGAATTCGGTGACAGTTTCCGCGAAGACCGGCCAGGGCATCACAGAGCTGCTGGCGGAACTGGGCGCGCAACTGCGGCCGGTGCGGGAGTTCCTGGAGCTTCGAGTGCCCCATGAACGTTCGGCGGTGATCGCCCGGTTGCACGAGGTCGGCCAGATCGTTGAGCGCGATTACACGGGCGAACAGGCGCGCTTCAAGGCGCGCATCCCGCCGCACGTGCGCGCGGAGTTCGAGCCTTACATTCAGCGCGACCTGACAGTGTCCTAATCAATTGAAGTGAAGATTCACAAGCGGTCGCTCCAGAATTGAAGTTAGAAGGGTCTAACATTGCTACTTGACTCAAACTTGCTCCGCCCTAGCCTACGCTTGCGGCGTGGGGTCGGTCCCCGATCGAACGCGCCGTTCATATCATGTCGCTCGCCACGCCACCCAAACCAGGCCCGGAGAACCGGGAACTCGCGATCCTAACGCCGGGCCAAACGGCGCCCGTCGCCGATCCGCGCGCGCTGCCCCTGGAGATCCATGACCTGACAGTCTCCTATCATCGCAAACCCGTGCTGTGGGGCATCGACCTGCAAGTTCCCAAAGGCAAGCTCGTGGGTATCATCGGCCCCAATGGCGCCGGCAAATCCACCTTGATCAAGGCCATCATGGGGCTGCTGCCATTGAGCAGCGGCTGGGTGAAGATTTTCGGCGAACCGTTTCAGTCGAACCTGCGGCGCGTCGGCTACGTGCCGCAGCGGGAGTCGGTTGACTGGGATTTTCCGGTGAACGTCATGGACGTGGTGTTGATGGGGCGCTACGGCCGGCTCGGTTTGTTCAAGCGGCCGAAGAAACAGGATCGCGAGATCGCCCGCGAGTGCCTGGAGAAGGTGAAGATGCTGCCCTATGCGGATCGGCAGATCGCCAACTTGAGCGGCGGCCAGCAGCAGCGCGTGTTTCTGGCCCGGGCGCTCGCCCAAGAGAGTGACCTATACCTGATGGACGAACCGTTCGCCGGCGTGGATGCGGCGACCGAGTCTGCGATCGTTGAAATCATGCATGAGCTGAAGTCGCGGGGAAAGACGCTGCTGGTCGTGCATCACGATCTGCCGACCGCGCGCAACTATTTCGACCTGCTGATCCTGTTGAACATGCGGCTGGTCGCGTTTGGCCCGACGGAAGAGGTTTTCAACTACGAGTTGCTGCAGAAAACTTACGGCGGTCGCCTGACCATTCTTTCCGAAGTGGCGGATGCCGTCCGCCAGAAGACCAGTTAGCGGCCATGCTTCGCCAACCGAAAATCTGGCTGCTGTTTGCGCTGTTGCTCGCCGGCTTGTTGCCGGCTGAGGCGGCGAAGATCGGGGATCTGACCGACACGAACGTGCTGGATCAGGCCTGGCGGTTCTTCAGCCTGCGCGATCCATCCTTGCGCGCCGTCTTGCTGGGATCCGTGCTGCTCGGTGTCACGTGTGGCTTGCTCGGCAGCTTCATCGTGGTGCGCAAGATGTCGCTGATGGGCGACGCGCTTTCCCACGCCGTGTTGCCCGGCGTGGCGCTCGGGTTTCTCTGGAACATGACCAAGGACCCCGTCGCTATTTTCATCGGGGCCACGATCGCCGGGTTGCTGGGCACCATGGCGGTTTACGCCATCACCCACACCACCCGACTCAAGGAAGACACGGCGCTGGGCCTCGTGCTCGCGTCGTTCTTCGCCGTGGGCATCTGTCTGGTAAAGATGATCGAGCGGCTACCGACCGGTGCGAAGAGCGGCATCGACAAGTTTTTCTTCGGCCAGGCGGCGGCGCTCAGCACGGAGGATCTGCAGTTGATGACCGGCGTGACGACGGTCGTGATCGCAGCAGTGTTGCTCTGCTACAAGGAGCTTTTGGTCAGCAGTTTTGACCCGGGGTTTGCGCGGGCCACTGGGTTGCCCACGCGGTTGCTACACCATGGACTCATGTTGATGCTGGCGGCGGCGGTCGTAATTGCGTTGCAGGCGGTGGGGGTGGTGCTGGTCTCGGCGATGTTGATCACGCCGGCGGCGGCGGCGTATCTCCTGACGGACCGCATGCATCGCATGCTGGTGATCGCCGCGGCGTTTGGCGTCGCGTCCGGCGTTCTCGGTGCGTTCCTTTCCTTCCTCGGCAACAACTTGCCCACCGGGCCGTTCATGGTTCTCGCCGCGAGTTTTCTGTTTGGCGCTGCCTTCCTGTTTGGCCCGCGGCACGGCACGGTGGCGCGCTGGTGGCGCCAGCGTTCCCGCAGTCAACGAGTGGAACGCGAGAATCTGCTCAAGGCGATCTTCCGCGTGTTGGAGGATCGCGAGTTTCGCGGCGAAGGCGCGACACTCCAGGAACTGTGCGCACTCCGGCGCGAGACCATCGAACAAATCCGGCAAGCGGTGCGCGCCTTGCGCCAGCATGGCATGGCGACGTTCGACGAAGCGGGCGAAGCGGTTTACCTCACGCCGGAAGGCTGGCAGCGCGCCCGGGCCGTCGTCCGCAATCACCGGCTCTGGGAGCTTTATCTCACCAACGAAGCCAAGATCGCCGCCGATCACGTTCACGCCGACGCCGAGGAGATTGAGCATGTGCTGGGGGAAGAGGTGGTGCGCCAACTGGAGAAGGGACTCGCCTACGCGACGCGCGATCCACACGGGAGAATCATTCCGAGCAGCGCCGAGATTTTGCAGGACGATCCGGGCCGACGGCCGGCCGAGGGCATGGTTGGCTACGGGAGAAAGACATGACCGAACTCATCCCGCCATTTGATTTTCAACGCGTGTTCATTGAGCCGTGGACCTTGGACTGGCGCGTGTTTCTCTGGGTGGTGTTGATGGGCTTCTTCGTGGCGGCAGCCTGCGGCCTGACGGGTGTGTACTTGATCCTGCGGCGCATGGCGTTGGTGGGTGACGCGATCAGTCATAGCGTGTTGCCGGGACTGGCGATCGCGTTTCTCGCCGGCAGCCTGGCGGGTGGTGGCACGGTCGCGGGTGGCGAGAGTCACGATCTGCGCAATCCAACGCTGATGTTCATCGGCGCACTGGCGGCGGGTGTCGTGACCACGCTGCTCATTGAACTGATTCACAAGAAATCGCGGGTCAAACAGGACGCGGCCATCGGCATCACGTTTTCCAGCCTGTTCGCCATCGGAGTGATCTTGATCAGTGTGTTCGCCGACAAGGTGGATCTCGATGCTGACTGTGTTCTGTATGGCGAGGTGGGTCTGGTGGCTTCACATCCGTTCGTGCAGTTGGGCGGCACCGAATTGGCACCGTGGCCGGTGGCGCGGATGTGCCTGGTCTTCCTGGCGACGGGCGGGCTGGTGTTGGCTTTCTACAAGGAACTGCTGGTCAGCTCGTTTGACTCCGGGCTCGCAGCGTCGCTCGGCATCAAGCCCGGCCTCATGCATTACGCGCTGATGTGTTGGCTGTCCGTTGTGGTGGTCAGTGCGTTTGAAGCTGTGGGTGCAATTCTCGTGATCGCGATGTTGATCTTGCCCGGCGCGACGGCCTCGTTGCTCACGCATCGCCTGCCTCTGATATTTCTGTGGACGCTGGCTCATGCCGCCCTGAGCGCGGTCGCCGGGTTGCACCTCGCGATCTGGCTCGATTGCCCGACGGCGGGCGCAATGGTGGTGGCCGGAGCGGGTCTGTTCTGCGCCGCTTGGGTGTTCAGTCCTTCGCAAGGTTTGCTGCCGGGCCTCCGCCGCCGGCTGTCCGCAGCGAAGGTTGAAGCACCGCAATTCGACGATGCCGGCGGCGTCAGCCCAGGTAATCCAGCAACGCCGGTCGCACGGCGATAAGGTTTTTGTAGGCCGCCATCGGGTCGGGCATCGTGGCCAGCGCGTGGCGAAGGCCGCCGCGGATCGCGACAGCTTCCTTTATTTGCGCGAGCGCGACATTCTCCAGTCGGATGCCAAACAGGATTGCGTTCGAGCCGGGCAAGCTGGTCAGCACTTGATGCTCGATCCGCAGCCAGGTTGCGGCGGGCGACGTGTCTTTGGTCAGCTGATTGATGGCGCGGCTGGGATGCTGGTTGAACTTGGCCGAGGAACTGATGCCCCAATTGGATCGGTACCAGCCGATGCCGGGCTTTAGGCGCGTGAGGAATTGATGGATCTTCGCGCCCACGGCGGCGTTCAAGCCGGGGACCACACCATGAATTTCCTCGATGGGCAGCCCCAGCTTCTCTTCGAGCGACCAGCCGGATGGAAAACAAACGCAGCCGGCGCGAAGCACGAAGTGACCGCCAGCATCAGGCGAAACGATCATGAAATCTGGCTCCCACTCGCCGCCCAACTGGCGGAGTCGGCCGGCTGGAGTCGAAGCGGCAGCACGGGAATTCGCAGAGTCGTTGCGGGCCGTGTCAGCGAATTGACGCAACGAATCGATGAGTGCTTCGTAGTCGGGATCGAGCACGCTGTACTTCGTCGGCGCCTGCTCCAGCCAGAAGCGGCGCTCGCGCAGAATGCCGGAAGATTCGGCGGTGGGCGCGAAGAAATCCGCGGGGTTCCCCGGCCGCATACGCATCGAGAACCCGTAATCGGTATCGGGAAACAGCTCCTGGAGCGTGGCGGGATTCATTGGCCGGAGATTTTAGCTGTCCCGCTTCAGCTCGGCAAGCCGGGCGGACAGACCGACGAAGGTGCCTGATTGATCGGGTTGCAAAAAAGCCACTGCGCGCTAGGGTTCGCCATTCCTGTTGGAAAAACACTTATGAAACTCCACACGCATCTGGTTGGATTGCTGGTCTTGCTTCTGGCCCTCACCTCGTACGCCGCCGGTTACGAAACGGTTTCGTTGGGTAAGCAAAAGGCCGTCGCCAACCGGGTGCTGGCCCGCTTCAAGGGCGACGTGGCGTCCGGGGCTCGCACCAGCGCCTTGGACAGCCAGCGCGCTCGCGTGACTCACCAGTACTCGCTGGTGTCGGATTTGGTTTCCATCGAGCTGCTCCCCATCCCGCGACCCAATTCCGTGGTGCCGGGCTCAAGCAAATCCGCGGACGCCGGCAAGGAATTGCTGCGCCGCATCAAGGCGCTCGAAGCGACCGGCGCGTTCGCCTACGTGGAACCGGATTACGTGGTGACCGTCTTGGCGACACCCAGCGATGCCTCGTTTGGTAACGGCACCTTGTGGGGCCTGAAGAATACCGGGCAAAGCGGCGGTGTGGCGGGCGCGGACATCTCGGCCCAGGCAGCGTGGGATATCACCACGGGCAGTCCGAATGTGATCGTAGGCGTGATTGATTCCGGCATCCGTTACACCCACCAAGATCTGGCGTCACAGATGTGGGTCAACCCGGACGAGATCGCTGGCAACGGTCAAGACGACGACAATGACGGCTATGTGGACAATGTACATGGCATCAACGCGATCGTCGGCAGCGGTGATCCCATGGACGACAATGATCACGGGACGCACTGTGCCGGCACCATCGGCGCCCAGGCCAACGGCGGTGGCTCCCACGTCGGAGTCGCTTGGAACATCCGTTTGATGGCACTCAAGTTTCTGGATGCCAACGGTAGCGGCAGCTCTGGGGCCGCGATTCAATGCATTGATTTTGCGGTGGCGGAAAAGGGGCGGTTGCCCGTTGCGACGCGGATGATCTTAAACAACAGCTGGGGCGGCGGTGGCTTCGAGCAAAGTTTGCTCGATGCGATTACGGCGGCGCGCAACGCGGGAATCCTTTTTGTTGCTGCGGCTGGCAATGAATCCAACAACAACGATTCGTTCCCCTCCTACCCGGCCACTTACAACGTGGACAGCGTTATCTCCGTGGCGGCCGTGAGCCGGGCCGATCAGTTGGCGACCTTCTCCAATCGCGGCGTGGCCACGGTACATCTGGGGGCACCCGGGGTGGACATCTTCTCGAGCACGAGCGGCTCGGACAGCGAGTACAAGACTTTTAATGGCACCAGCATGGCGGCACCGCATGTGTCGGGTGTGGCCGCGCTTATCTGGTCGGCGTTTCCCAATGCGACGCTCGCCGAAGTGCGTGAGCGGTTGTTGGCGGGTACTGTCGCTATCCCAGCCTTGAATGGTCAGACGGTCACCGGCGGAAGGCTAAACGCCTTTAAGGCCTTGTCGGCGATACCGGACGGCATCCTTGAGCTGACGGTGACGGCGGAAGGCGGCTTGCAGGTCGACCCCGGAGCAGCTGTCACCGTGCGGGTCCGCGTCACGGACTTGAGTGCGGTGAATAATGCGGTTGTTACCGGAACGCTTTCGACGGGCGGCAGCGTGGCTTTTTCGAATGGCGGCATCGCCCCCGATCAGGTGGCCGGCGACAATGTCTATTCCGCGTCGATGACGGTGCCTGCTGGCGTGAGCACGTTCACCTTGAACATTGGCGTCACCGCGCCAACCAAGAATCCCGCCAGCACGAGCGTGCCGTTCACGGTGACCGTCCCTCCGCCGAACGACCTGTTTGCTGGCCGGGAAGTGATCACGAGCGTGCCCGCTTTGCGCCGGGGTTCAAATCTGAACGCGACCCCCCAGGCAGGTGAACCTGATCTTTTTGGCGTCGGCGGCAGCTCGGTTTGGTGGTCTTGGACGGCACCGCAATCCGGTGTCGCCATAGCCACTACGGAGGGCAGTACGTTCGACACGCTGCTGGGAGTTTACACGGGCACCGCAGTGAATGCGCTGACGCCGCGCGGCAGCAGCGATGACGTGCCGGGTGCCTTTACGAGCTCGGTTTTGTTTCAGGTAACGTCGGGCACCACTTATCACTTTCTTGTGGATGGTTACTATGGTGAACAGGGCGACCTGCAGTTCAATCTTCAGTTGAACCCCAGTCTTCCCAATGACAATTTTGCCGATCGGACACCCATCTCGGGCATCGATTTCACCGTGTCCGGTTACAACCTGGGCGCTACCGGTGAGGGCAACGAACCTCCCCACAACTTCTTTTTCCCCACCAGCTCCGTTTGGTGGGAATGGAACAATACCAACTACACGGGAACGGTCTATATGTCGACCGCCGGCAGTTCCTTCGATACGCACATGGCGGTGTACAGTGGTCCAGGTTATGGCTCCCTCGTACAAGAGGCCACCAACGACGACGTAGTACCCGCCATCATCCGCAACAGCCAGGTGCAGTTTACCGCATTGGCGGGCCGGCGTTACCACATCGTGGTGGACAGCGCCAAACCACCGGTTGGCAGCATTGAGCTGACGATCGCCCAGCTGCCGGACAACGACGATTTCTACACGCCGCGGACGTTGACGGGCGAGTTTGCCCTGGATCAGGGAAATAATCTGGGCGCCACGTTGCAGGCGGGAGAGCCGAACTACGGCTCGCCGGCGGCGGAGGCCAAATCCGTTTGGTGGCAGTGGACGGCGCCGGGCACCGGCAACGTGACGATCACTACCGATGGCAGCCCGTTTGACACCCGACTCGAAGTCTTCACCGGCCAGGACGTCAACAACCTCACCCTAGTCGCCTATAATGATGATCGCTCCTCGCGGGTTTACACCAGCCTGCTCACGTTTGGCGCGACGGAGGGCGTCACCTACAGCATTCGCGCGGATGGCTATTATAGGGAATCGCGCGATCCATTTACCGATGAACTCAACTGGTCGTGGGTCGAAGCTGGGTCGATCAATCTCTTGCTCTCGTTGGACGGCGCGTCCCGGTTGGCGCCGCCGGAGGTGCGTGATGACAACACGCTTTCATTGGAACTGTTCGGGGAACCAGAACGGCCTTACGTTTTGTCCACCACCTCGAACTTCGTCACGTGGACGCCTGTCTCGACCAACACACCCATCAGCCGGCGATTGCTCTTCAGCCAACCCGTCAACCCTGGAGGTCACTACTACCGCGCGCAGCCAGCCTCGCTCGTCGGCGGCAAATGACCAGGTTGCGGGCCGCTACTTAACCAGCAACGGTTCCGACGCGGGGACCGTGGCTGCGGCCGAGCCAAACTTGCGGCGCAACCAAGCGGCAGCATCGGCGAAGACGGTGTAGACGACGGGAATCACAAACAGTGTGAGGAAAGTGCTGGTCAACATCCCGCCGACCACCGCCACGCCCATCGGGCGGCGGCTTTCCGCGCCGGCACCGAAGCCGATGGCGATCGGGAGAATGCCCGCGATGGTCGAGAACGCGGTCATGAGGATTGGGCGCAAACGCACGCGGCCGGCTTCGAGCATGGCATGATGCGATTCGTCGCCCGCGGCCACGCGCTGGTTGGCGAACTCGACGAGCAGAATGGAGTTCTTCGTTACGAGACCGATCAGCAGCACCAGACCGATCTGGCTGAACAGATTCACGTTCATCGCGGGAATCGGCGGATAAAATCCGAGATCACCACCGAGATCCAACAGCCAGAGCCCACCGAAGGCGCCGACTGCCGCGAGGGGCAACGCTAGCATCACGGTGAACGGATGCACCAAGCTCTCGAATTGCGCGGCCAGCGTCATGTAAACGATGATCATCGCCAGGCCGAGCACCCACCAGATCTCCGAGGTGGCGTCCTTCAAGTTGCGGGCGTCGCCACCCCACGAATAGAGGAAGCCGGCCGGCAGCTCCTTGGTCAGGAGTTGTTCGGCCACCTCGACCACAAGGCCGATCGGTGCAGCGCCGGTTGAGCCGGTGATGCTCGCGCTGCGCAAGCGGCCGTAGTGATTGATCGCGTTGGCGGAGGCACCGGTTTCGCGGCTGACCACGGCGCTGAGCTGGATCATTTCGCCCCGGCTGTTGCGGACAAAGATGCCGTCAAGCATCTGCGGCGTGAGGCGGTTGAGCCGCTCCAGTTGCGCGATCACCTTGTACTCCTTGCCCTCGACTTTGATGCGGCTGAGGTCGAGACCGCCGAACATGATCTGCAACGTGCGCGAAATGTCCTCAATGCTGACGCCCAGGGTGGCGGCACGATCGCGATCGACGGAGATGCGCAGTTCCGGTTTGTCCACTTCGTAACTCACGCGGACATTGCGCAGCAGCGGTTGGCCAACGCTGTTGGTGAGGGCGCGAATCTTGTTGGCGAGGGCTCCCGAGGTTCTAGCGAGCTCGTCGAGGTTTTGGTTCTGGAGAATCAATTCGAACGGCGCGTCGTTGAAACTCACTTCAATGGACTTGGGCAGGTTCGCCATCGCGAGGCCACCTTCGACTTCGGCGAAGAGTTGCTGTTGCATGCCGCCTGGACCCGTCACCATTTCCTGTACGGAACGCGTCCGCTCGCTGCGGTCCTTGAACGTGACGAAGACGATGCCGAAAGTCGCCTGCCCCGGCCCGCCGAAGCCGGGTGCCACCATCGCGCCGTAGCTGTCCACCTCCGGGTACGAGGCCACGACCCGCTCGGCCTTGACCAACTGGCGGTCGGTGTATTCCGACGTCGAACCATTGGGCGTGATCACCATGCAGAACATCCGGCTCTTGTCTTCTTGGGGCAGGAAATCCTTATCGAGCGCTGTGTAGGCGCTGACCATGATGCCGAGTGTGGCGAACGCGACTAGGACCATCACCCAGCGATGGCGGAGCGACGCCCGCAGGCCGCGTGTATAGAGGTTCGTCAACCAGTTGAAGGCGGTCTCGAAGAAGTTGAACAGTGCGCCATGCTTCACGCCTTCCACCGGCTTGAGAATCCGTGCCGCCATCGCCGGGGTGAGGGTCAGCGCCACGAAAGCCGAGATGATCACGGACGCGCAGACCGCCACCGCGAACTCGATAAATAGCTGGCCGGTCTGGCTCTTCTGAAAAGCCAGCGGCGCGAACACCGCCACCAGCGAGATGGTGATCGCGATCACCGCGAAGCTGATTTCTTCCATCGCCTTGTACGCGGCCTGCAACGGCTTCATGCCTTCTTCGATGTGCCGGTAGATGGCTTCGAGCACGACGATCGCGTCGTCCACCACCACACCGATGGCGAGCACGAGCGCGAGCATCGTCAGGATGTTGATCGAGTAGCCGAGCAAATAGAGCACCGCAAACGTGCCCACGATGGAGATCGGGATCGCCACCGCCGGAATGATCGTCGAGCGGATATTGCGCAGGAACACGAAGATGATCAGCACCACGAGGCCGAACGCGATCGCCAGCGTGTCCCACACTTCGCTGATCGCCTTTTCGACGAAGATGCTGGAGTCGAAACCCACCCACATCGAGCTGCCGGCCGGGAGCGTCGGCTGGATGTTATCGATCTCGGCCCGGATCGCCTTCGCGACCGAGACGGTGTTGGCCTTCGCTTGCTTCACGACTCCCAGAAAAATACACGGCTTGCCCCGGGCGCGCGCGATGGTGCGGAAGTCCTCGGGCCCGGTTTCGGCGCGGCCGATGTCGCGGAGCTTGACCATCGTGGCGCCCTCGGCGCGGATCACCAGCTCGTTGAATTCCTCGGCGGTCTTCAGCTCGCCCCGAGTCTGGATCGTCATCTCGCGATCCAGATTCTCGACCCGGCCGCTGGGCAATTCGACGTTCTGCTGGCGCAGCGCCCGTTGGATATCGAGCACGGTGACCTGGCGGGCGGCCATGCGTTCAGAGTCGAGCCAGAGCCGCATTGCGTAGCGTTTCTCACCACCGATGGTTACCGAGGAAACGCCGGGTACCCCCTGGAAACGCGGCTTAATCTGGCGCTCGGCGAGCGTTGTGAGTTCGAGTGGCGACTGGCGGTCGCTGTTCAGCGCCACCCAGATGATGGGCTGCGCATCGGAGTCCTGCTTGGCGATGATCGGCTCGAGAATGTCGTCGGGGAGCGCGCCGCGCACGCGCGAGACGCGGTCGCGCACGTCTTGCGCGGCCACGTCGATTTCACGGGAGAGATCGAACTCGATGGTGATGCTGCTGACCCCTTCGCGACTGGTGCTGCGGAGGGTCTTTATGCCCTCGATGTTGTTGATGACTTCCTCGAGCCGCTCGGTGACCTCGGTCTCGACTACCTGCGAGTTGGCCCCGGGATAGACGGTGGTGACGGAGACAATCGGCGGATCGATGTCGGGCAGTTCGCGCACCGGCAGGCGGCTGAGGCCGATGACGCCAAACAGGATCAGCACGAGATTCATCATCGTCGCGAGGATCGGGCGCTTGATGCTGGCTTGGGAAAGAAACATAACGCGAGGCGGTGGGGGTGAAGCGTCAGGACTTCGGCTGCCCGGTTGGTTTATCCAAATAGGGGGCCTGCGACTCGGGTGGCCCCTGCTGCACCGTGGCGCCGGGGTAGAGTTTTTGAATGCCCTCAACGATGACCTGTTCGCCGGGCTTGAGCCCCGCGACGATTTCGACCCGACCTGCCAGCCGGAGTCCGACTTTCACCGGGCGGATCTGAGCGACCTTGTTTTCATCCATGATGAAGACACTGACGCGATCGCCGTCGCTCATGAGCGCCGGCTCGGGAACAACGATGGCGGCCGCGCGAAGTTGCAGGGTCAAGGCGAGCCGCGCGAACATGCCGCCGCGCAGCTTGTGGTCGGGATTGGGAATGCGCGCCTTTACGAGCGCGGTGCCGCGCGCGGCGCCCAATTGCGGGGAAATGAAATAGACTTCACCTTCGAAACGCTCGGCCGGGAAGGCATCAACCGCGAAGGCAATTTTTTGGCCGGCGGCAACTTGGCCAAGGTAGCGCTCGGGCACATCGAACTCGACTTTCACCGTGTCCAGATCGACGAGCCAGGTCAGCACGGAGTTGCGGCTGATGACCTGACCGGGGCTGATCTGCCGGGCGCCGACCATCCCCGTGAACGGAGCGATGACCCGCGTGTCCTGCAACTGGCGGCGTTTCAAATCCAGGGTGGCCTGGTTCACCGCAAAAATCGAAGCCGTCTGGTCAAACTCTTGTTGCGAGATGAGCTTGTCCGTCTGGAGTTGCTTGGCGCGCTCGTGGTTTGACTGGCTGAGTTTGAGCACCGCTGCGGATTCCGCGACGGCGGCGGCGAACTTCGATTGGTCCAACTGCACCAGCACCTGGCCCTTTGGCACGCGTTGACCTTCGTCGAACGGCACCGACTCGATGATCCCGTCGGTCTCGGCTTTGATCTCGACGGATTCGTTGGGCACCACCGTGCCGGCCAGCGAGAGGGACTCGGTGACGGGTTGCACCGTGGCTGGAATCGCGACCACCTGGGTTGCCGATGCACCCGCTCTCGCGGCGGCGGGCTTGGCATCGCCCGGGTCTTTGCACGAGGTTGTTAGCAACGCGAGCAGCAGCAGAACGGATGGCAGACTTTTCATTTTGAGGTGCAATCGGAGACGGGGATGGACGCACGGTAACTGCGGCGCCATTCAATTTAGGAGCGGAGGCTAGGTCCTGATTCGTGGACCGTCAAACAGTCGATGCCGCACTATTGTTACAAAAAGGTAACTAAGCTGACCGGCGTGTTTGGGCGTGGCTCATGGGAACCCCTCGCCGGGTTGCGTCCCGGCCGCCGATCACTTGCTGCCGGGCTTCACCGCGGGTGTGCCTGCCAGATCCGGCGGCAGTTTGTCTGGCTCGAATGTTTCCACCTTCAATTGAATCAGTTGGAACAGCGGAATTCCCAGATCAACGGCGCCGTTCGAGCGGTCGACCAGCATGGCCAAACCCAGCACGGTTCCCTGATTTGCCCGCACGATGTCGATGGCTTCCTGCGCCCGGCCACCTTTAGTCACGACATCCTCGACGATTAGAATCCTTTCCCCGGCGGCAATTTTGAAGCCGCGCCGCAGCACCAGCTTGCCCTCTTCCTTCTCCACAAAAATGAAACGGACTCCTAACTGGCGGGCGACTTCCTGGCCGATGACCAACCCACCCATGGCGGGCGCCACGACCGTCTCGACGCCGAGGGCGCGGACTTTGTCGGCGAGGGCCGCGCCGAGCTTTTCAACTGCGGGCATCTGCTGGAGGGCGATCGCGCATTGGAAGAACTGCCGGCTGTGCAGTCCGCTCCGCAGTAAGAAGTGACCGTCGAGCAGCGCGCCGGTGTCGCGAAAGATTTGCAGTGCTTCGTCCTGAGTCATGCGGGAGCGAGCGTAATGACCGCCGCTCCAGTGCAAAGAGCAAATTTGCGATCGGCGGAGCCGGGGCAGTTTGCGAAATTTAAAGTTAGACGAGTCTAAATTAATATCTTGCACCAATCTATTTCCAAGCTATCAATATCCGCCGGTAAACAAAGCCGTTGGCTGTCTTTCCTATGAAACCATTTCGATCAATGCTCCTTGTCGTGATCGCGGCGATGGCTGCGGTTCCCGCCAACGGAGCTGAAAAGCTCGCCGTCGTCACCACCACCACCATGGTCACCGATCTGGTGCAGCGGGTGGGCGGTGAGCGGGTCGAAGTGGTTGGCTTGATGGGGCCCGGCGTGGATCCTCATCTTTACAAACCTTCCGCCAACGACGTCACCCGGCTGGGTCGGGCGCAGGTGATTTTTTACTCCGGCCTGATGCTGGAAGGTCGCATGGCAGACCTTTTTTCGAAGATGGCGCGGCGCGGCAAGAAAGTTTACGCGATCACGGAAACGGTGGCCGAGGACCGGTTGCTGGAACCGCCGGAGTTTCAAGGTCACTGGGATCCCCATGTCTGGGGCGATCCCACCTTGTGGGCAGCCAGCGTGGACGCGGTGGTCAAGGCATTGGTCGAGAATGATGCCGCCGGCAAAGACGGCTATGAGCAGCGCGGCGCCGCGTTGAAGAAAGACTACGAGCAACTGGCGACTTGGGCGAAGGGCCGCGCGAGTGAACTCCCGGCTGACCGACGGGTGCTGATCACCAGCCATGACGCGTTCAACTACTTTGGCCGTGCGTTTGGGTTTGAAGTTGTCGGCGTCCAGGGCATCTCAACGGTGACGGAAGCGGGGCTCGCCGACATCACGCGCATCGTGGACTTCATCAAGGAACGCAAGGTGAAGGCGATCTTCGTCGAGACCAGCGTGTCACCGGCGACGATCGAGCGCATCAGCAAGGATTCAGGTGCGCGGATTGGAGGCGAGCTGTTCTCGGACGCGCTCGGC
The DNA here is from genome assembly GCA_031362805.1 of bacterium. Lineage (GTDB taxonomy): Bacteria > Verrucomicrobiota > Verrucomicrobiia > Limisphaerales > RI-55 > RI-55. The sequence goes on along the minus strand of JANLTG010000043.1, from coordinate 55,503 downwards.
ACGCCGGGGAAAAGCGAGACGGCGGGGGGCGCAACCTACGACCTGGGCACTTACGAAGGCTGGATTCGCCACAACATCAACACCGTCGTGGACGCGCTGAAGTGAGCGCGCGTCCGGCTATGGGGCTGGTCGATCCTCGTTCTTGATGCCGAGCTTTTCCATGAGCTCGTAAAGCGTCGGCCGGCTGATGCCCAGCTCGACGGCGGCATGGCTGATCTTGCCCTGATTGCGGCGGAGCGCGTCGCTGACCATGCTGCGTTCGAGTTCCTCGCGGGCGGCCTTGAGCGATTTGTTGGGCTCCTTTGGCCCGGTGTCCACCAGTTCGAGATCTTCGGGCCGGATGCTTGCGCCCTCGTGCATGATGAAGGCGCGGCGAACCCGGTTTTGCAGCTCGCGCACATTACCAGGCCAGTTATGATGCTCCAGCGCGCGCTGCGCCGGCAGGGTAAACTTGGGAGCCGGCTTGCCGTGCTCGCGGGCGAATTGCTCGATGAAAGACAGCGCGAGCAACAGGACATCGCCCGGCCGACTCTTCAGCGGCGGCATCGAAATGTTCACCACAGCCAGCCGATAGTAGAGATCCTCGCGGAAACGGCCCTCGGAAATGCGCAGCGAGAGGTCCAAGTTGGTCGCGGCGATGATGCGGACGTCTACGTCGATTGTTACCCGGCCGCCAATGCGCTCAATCTTCCGCTCCTGCAAAAAGCGGAGCAGCTTGACCTGGAGCGCGGGCGGCATTTCACCGATCTCATCCAGAAACAGCGTGCCACCCTCGGCAGTCTCCACGCGGCCTTTGCGCTGGGTGTGAGCGCCGGTGAACGAGCCTTTCTCGTGACCGAATAATTCGCTCTCCAGCAGCGCCTCGGGAATCGCGCCGCAATTGATCGCGACAAACGGGGCGTCCCGTCGCGAACTGCGCAGGTGAATGGCTTGGGCGGCCATTTCTTTGCCCGTGCCGCTCTCCCCCAGAATCAGGACCGGCGCGCCGGTGCCCGCGACTTTGGTGATAAAACCGTAAATCTGGTGCATCGCCGGGCTGTTTCCGATCAACCCCGCGAAGTCCGCGTCGGCCACCGTTCCGTGGGTGGCGAGGCGGTCGGCGCGTTTCAAATCGGCTACCACGGTCGCACGCTTAAGCAGGATCTTGAGCTCCTCCATCTGCACGGGCTTGGCCAGGAAATCGTGCGCTCCCGCTTCGATGGCGCGCAAGGCGTGCTCGCGATCGGTCTGGCCGGTGATGACGATCACCCGGGTGGCCGGTTGCTCAGCGAGCAGCTCGCTGAGAATCGCCATTCCCTCGGTTGTGTTGTTGGGGTTGGGCGGTAGGCCCAGATCGAGCAGCACGACACCTGGCTGGCGGTCCTTAAAAACCTTGAGTGCGCTTTCGCGGCTGTCGGCGAGGAGGGGTTCGTAATCATCCGCGAGCGCCCAGCGCATCTGGGTGCGGATCTCCTCGTCGTCGTCAACGATCAATACGGCTGGCTTCATCGGGTGACTTGAGTAGCGGCAAAACGATGCTGATGCGGGTGCCCGTCCCGGGTGCGCTCTGCACCTCCATCCGGCCACCGTGAGCATCGACAATCAGTTTGCTGTGGTAAAGGCCAATCCCGGTGCCGGTCTTCTTGGTCGTATGAAAAGGGCGGAACAGCTGTCGTTGAATGAATTCGGTGGCCATGCCGCAGCCGTGGTCCTCGACGATCAGCCGCGCCGCATCGTCGCCGAGTGACGTGCGAACGGTGACGACTTGTCCATCGGGGGAGGCTTCATGCGCATTGACGATGAGATTGGTCAGCACGCGCTCGATTTGCTCACGGTCGAAACGAACGGGGCCGGCGGGCTGAAAATCGGCCTGCAGCGAAAGCCCACGTTCGCGAGCCAGCCGTTCGGCGACCGGGCGCAGCTCAGCCAGGTCACCCCACACCGGATCGATGACCAGCTTGCGCCGCAGCGCCGAGAGCGATTCAATCATCTGGTTGATGCGCTCCACGCTTTTGCGAATCGAGCGGAGGGCGTCCTCGCGAAACTCCGGGTTGTCAAAATGCCGCGGCAGGTTTTGCAGCATCAACGAAAGCCCCGACGCGGTGTTCTTGAGATCATGCACGAAGAATGTGGACATGCTCTGGAAGGCTTCCATCTCCCGCGCATCCATCATGCGCCGCGCGAGCCGGATGCTGAGCAGCAACTTGGTGGACTGCTCGGCGACCGTTTGCAGCAGGTCTTTGTCTTCGGTCGTGAACGGCATGCCGCTCACGCGGTCGCCCACGAACAGGATGCCAACGGCAGCGCCATCGGCCAACATTGGCACGGCCAGTCGGGCGCCGCCGTTGGGGAACATTCGCGGGTGCAGCTTTGCGAGGACGGCTGCGCGATGGGTTCGTTCTTCATCGAGATTCACGATTTGGGAGAGTTCTGTCGCTGATTTGCTGAGGGCTTGCCAGTCACCTGTGTTTTCGCGAATTGCGCCGGCTGAAAGTTGGTCCGCGTCCAAAGTGGAGCCGGTGAGTTGCAAGTCGTTGCGGGCCTCGTCAAACAGCCAGACCGAGACCGACAGCGCGCTGAGCGTGTGCGAAGTCCACTTGGCAAGCGCCGGGCAAGCGGTGTCCTCGGAAGCATGGCCGGATGTGGCGGCTGTGAAGCCATTCCAGACCTGGCGATAGTCGTAGTGGGGCCGGCGGAAGTGGCGGGTCAGCCAGCCGTACGAAACTTCCCGCAAGCGATCGGACATCAGGATCAGCCCGAGCAGGACCAGCGCGACGAAAACCACCAGCGCATTGAATTGGAAGTTCTCCGTGTTACCCAGCCAGCCCGCCAGTTTGGCCAGCAGCCCGACGATCAAGAGATAGCTGCCCACGATGATGACCACCACCGACCGGTGCAGCGCCGTTTGCGAGGGGTAGAGGTCGATCGAAAACTCGCCCGTGCGGGAGAGCGAGACGGCCACCAGGAGGCAGGCCACAATCAAGGCCGTGCCGTTGAGCAGGCCCAAATTCTCCAGCAGGCTATGGTAAAGCAGCGCCTGGCTGGCGGCATAAACCCGGGCGGCGAACAATGCGCCCAACCCGAGGATCACGAACTTCAGCCGCCAGCGCTGCGTGCCGACGGAGGCTTTGAACGTCTGCTCGAGATTCATCAGCACCAACACTGCGGCGGCTACCAGGATGAACTGCAGCGATTGCGAGGCCCAGCCCAGCAACAGGGTCCAGTGCAAACCCTCCCCCGGGTCGAGCGTGGCGCTGAGCAATGTTTCGTGTCCCAGTGCGAGCAATAGCGGCGGTGCCACCGCCAGCGCGATGATTGCGATTCGCCAGCGCCGGAGATACTCGCCGTAGTTGCCCCGGGAATAGACTAGGCTGAAGGCGAGCCAGACCGACGGCAGCAGGGAAACGGGGATGAAACGGAGTTTCTGCCAGTAGATTAAATCAACCAGCAGCACCTGCTGGTAGGAGATGAAGTTGATCGCCGCCTCTGCGGCCAGCAGCAGCATGCCCACGGCGAAGAGGCGGCTGGCCAGGGAACGCCGGGCTCGAAAGAAAACTGCCAGAGCGGAAGCCCCGGCAACGAGGGCGGCGACGAGCGAGATGAAGTTGATGATCGGCACGCTGGGTGCCTGACTCTACGGGAATCGTGAAGCCGGGCAAGCTTGGCGCGCAGTCCCGCGCATTACGCATCCACTGGGTTGACTGGCACCGGCGGTGGCGGCAGATCACCAGCCGACTTGGTGACGTCGCCCAGCACCTTGCAGAATTCAGTGAGACCGGTCGCCGGCACTATGATGCTGTCGTGGCGGCCGCCGACTTCCTCGGTGATGCGCAGAAACCGGCCGCGGGGATTCTCCTTGAGCGTGAACTGAAACGACTTGCGCTCGATCTGGAGCCGCTCCGAGCAGATCACGGTTTCGTTGGTGGGCGGGCGGCGTTGCTCGAATTCCCGGTTGCCGTATGAGTGTGGTTTTTCAAACATGGCGTGGTGCTCCGCTGCGCCTCCGCAGGCGCTCTGGTTGTTAAGCCACAGTTGTCCGGCCGACACGATTGTCAACCCCGGAATTTATTCCCGGAACGCGACGCAGAATTCAATCCGCTCACCTGCCAGAAGTAGACCAGAATACCCGCCAGTGCCAGGTAGTTGAGGAACTGGGTGACGCCGTTCCAGGCACCGTAGCCGCGGGTGGCCTGCTGTGCTTCCTGCGGCGAGCTGCGTTGATGGTAACGGGCGATGTGCAACTTCTGGAGCTGGGGTTGCAGCCCGTAGCTGCCCACGAGCGTCAGGCAGAGGAGCCCCGCGAGGAGGAACAAGTGCAGGCGCGAGAGCGGCCGCCCCAGATAGACGCACTCGGCCACGAGATGCAGCAGGCCGATGCCCGCACACCAGAGGTTCAGTTGAAAATACCGTTCGAGCGCGCCTTGCGCCAGCCAGCCACTGAGTTTCCAGCTCAACACGGACAGCGCCTCCGGGCTGGAAAACAGCGGGGCGATCAGGAAGTTGAAGAAGATCGCCGCGCCGAACCACACGGCGGCATTCATCACGCCCACTATCCGCAGGAAACCGATCACGCGGCGCAGCCTAGCGAGCCGGAATCCATGTGGCCAGCTTGGAAATTAGCAGGGTGCAGTTCAAACCGGCATCCTCGGCGGGCTCGTCTTGCTCTCCGCCGCCATGACGGCCGTCAGCGTTTCGCTGCCGGCGGGCACCAGTGTGATCTTCGCTTCGCCTTCGATGAGGCGCTGCGCTTCGAGCGCGGCAAACATCGCCGCCGCCACTTCGCGATCCTGGCTGATCCGTTGCAAGGCCGCGCCGACAATCTGCGGCCGGATCGCCGCCGCCTTCGCAAACTCGACCGCCGCCTTGCGGTCGGCCGTGCTCGTGGTGATGCTCACTTGGTTCGCGCCGTCCTGCTTGATCGCGGACGTCACCTGCCGCAACCGGTTCACCACCTTGCTCTCGATCTGCTTGATCATCTCGAGATCGCGGAAGTGGACCTTGCGGATGTAGATCGAGCCGAGCTTGTAGCCCCACTCGTGCGACTTCGGCGAAACTTCGTCGCGCACCGTTTTGCTCATCGCATGGCGGTTGGTCATCATCTTGTCCAGCGGCAGATTGCTCAGGCATCGCACCGTCGAGTTGCTGACGTTCGCCCCGAGCGAGCCGCGCGGATCGGTGTTCTTGAACAGGTAGGCGACGGGATCGCTGATGAACATCTCGTACCAGATGCCGATGCCCATCGGTGCGCCTTCCTCGGAGTTCACCGGCTGGCTGCGCAGGTAGACCTGATCGAGCCGCATATCGAGCACGTAACACTTGCCCAGCCAGTTCACGATGGGCGCCTTCCAACCGAGCTTGAGCAGCAGGAAGTGCAAACCGGGCTGATCAAGGATCAACTCCACCTTGCCGAACAGCACATACACTTGGCAGCGCCGCTCCTGCACAATCGTGTAGAGCCCGAACATCCGCGCCACGGCGAACAGGATCGGCACGAAGACGAAACAAGCGACAAACGTGGCGACGAGTGCGATGAGAAAGTTCATGACTTTACCTCCAGAAAGGCGCGTTCCGCCTGGTTGAACAATTCGAGTCGAACGTTTCGGACGTAGGCGTTCAGTGCGTCGGGCCCGCTTTGCTTGAGGACCGTCAACTGCGCAGCCAGCCGTTCGAGCGGCTCGACTTCGGCCTGCGCCTTGAGCGTTTCAATCTCCACCGCGCGACCCGACTGCACGATCTTTTGGTCGGCGGACGCTTGCGCGAGCGAGATGTCAGACGAGACGTGGTTGTGCGCGGTGTTGATCGCCGCGAGCGCGGATTCGACCTCGGCCGGTGGATCGATGCCCGTGATCAATGAGGCGTCCAGCACGATGCCGTAGCGCGCGGCGGACGAGCGGCTCTCGGTGTCCATGTGCTCGTTCAGATCGCGCAAGTTCTTGCGCAGATCGTTGATCGAGACCCCGAAGGATGCCACCGCCTCTGAGCTCGACAACTCGCTGACATGCGCCGCCGGCGCCGGTTTGGGCGCCTCGAACGTGGCGATGCGTTCGCGCAACACCGACACGAAATAGCCCATCACGTGCGCGATCGGATTCTTCACGCCGAACAGGTAGGCGTAGAGATTCCGCTCGGAGACGCTGAACCGGATCTGCCCGTTCAAGCCGATGTTCAACTGATCCTTCGTGACGGCATCGAGGATGGTGCCGCCCTGGTTGGCCATCGGCGCCTCGGGATCGAAGGCCATGTTCAGCGTCTCCGTCGCGATCGACACGCGATGCACCCTTTGCCACGGCCATTTCCAGTAGAAGCCCGGCCCGATCACTTGCACCTGCGGACAGGCGTAGCGCTCCTTCTCATCGGGTCGCAGCGAATCCGAGACGGGGTCATTCGCGGTGGTGGTGTCGCCGAGCCGGTGGGCGCGGCCGAAGCTGGTCATTACGGCGCGTTCGTTCTGGTCGAGCGTGTAAAAACCGGCGACCAGGTAACGCACAACGAACCAGGCGGCGAATCCAAGCAGACAACCGAAGGCGATAGTCATGGGTAGTTTGGGTTTCTAAGTTCGCCTGCTTGATAGTCGCCACGCCGGGCAAAGCCAATGGGAATTTCCCGCCGTTATTGGAATCGCACCGAACGACGGACTTAAACGCGGTCGAGTTTGCCGCCGCGGGTCGCGCCTTGTTCGTTGGCTTGCCAGAACTCGCCGCCCTCCACATCGAGACAGGTCAGCCATTCTCCGCGACAGCAATCCGTGTCGAGGCAGAGACCCCATTGATAGACGCCGATCTGGCCGTCGGGCTGCGGCGTATGTCCACAGATGACGCGTTTTCCCGAGACATGTGGCTGCATGCCCGAGCAGCGAGTCCAGATCTCTCGGTGGGCATTTTGCTCCCCCAACGGCAGATCCCAGTCAACACTGCCATGGACGAAGATGACTCGGTCCGTCTCAAAATGTTGGCGGGTCGATTCAAGAAACTGCCAATGCGTGGACGGCACTGCGGCGATCCAATCGTCAAGGACGCTCGTGCCATAGGAAGCGAGTGCCTCCAGTCCTCCGTTCTCCAGCCAGGTCTGTCTCACGGTCGGGTTGGTGCGCGCTTCCATCGCCATCGCCTCGTGATTTCCGCGCAAGGCAATGACTTTTTCCGCCCGACTCGCCGCCTGCACCCAGTCGATCACCCCTTTGGAATCCGGCCCGCGATCGACGTAGTCACCGAGCAGCACCAGTTGGTCCTCCGCCTTGAACGGGACGAAATGCGCCAAGGTCTCCAGCGCCTTCAGGCAACCGTGGATGTCGCCGATGGCCAAGGTGCGAATTGGCTGGGTTGGTTTAGCGATCGGCATGGCGGAGGGCAACGACCTTTACCTCTTTGACGGGATGGTCTGCCCAGTAGACCACGGCCAGACTTCCGAAGATCCTGACTTGGTGAGGGCGATGGTCGGCATCGTGGATCTCGTAGTCGCCTTTTTGAAACGGATCAATTTCCAGGGAATCGAGAAAGCGAAGGATACGGTCGCGATCCGGCCCGGCGATACGCGCCAATTGCGTCGAGCACTTCCCGGCGCAGATAGAGTGAATAGCGATCCACCTTACGGCAGCGCGGAGAGGCGTTTTCGGGCTTCGTCCAGTGACACCCAGTTTTCCGGGTTCTGGTCCGTGACCCGCCGGGATAGCTCCGCCGCATCGACTCCCTCTTGTTGGAGCGCGAGTGACGCCAGAAACGCCCTCAGCTTGCGTTGTGCTTCGGCGTCCAAGCCGGCAGCTTCCCGTTGAATATCTGCCAATGTCATGGTGCGAACGTAAGGTTAAGGTCCGTCGAAAACAAGCCCCTGTTGCGGCGTTGCTTTCCAGGTCATGGCATCAACCTTATTCACCGTTCATTAACACCCGCCCGTGAACAACTCGGGCGCTCCACCCTCGACTTTCCATTTTTCGCCCGCGAAAATCCGCCCGATGTCCGGCCACTCCGAATTCGTCCATCTCCACCTCCACACGGAGTTCTCGCTGCTCGACGGTGCCTGCCGCCTCGACCGGCTCATGGAGCGCGCCCGCGAGCTGCGCTTCCCGGCCCTGGCCATCACCGATCACGGCGTGCTCTTCGGTGCGATCGAGTTTTACCAGGCCGCGATGAACGCCGGCATCAAGCCGATCATCGGCTGCGAGGTTTATGTCGCGCCCGGTTCGCGCCTCGAAAAGAAGGCGCAGGAACACGCGAGTGGCCGCGACAAATATCATCATCTCGTCCTGCTCGCGAAGGACGAGACCGGCTACAAGAACCTCGTCAAGCTGGTCACCGCCGCTCATCTCGAGGGCATGTATTACAAGCCGCGTATCGACAAGGAGCTGCTCGCCGCGCACAAGGACGGCTTGATCGCGCTCTCCGGCTGTCTCGCCAGCGAGGTGCCGTCGTTAATCACCCAGGGCAAGCTCAAGGAGGCGCGCGACACGATCGATTGGTTCAAGCAAACGCTCGGGCCGGACAATTATTATTTCGAGCTGCAGAACCACGGCATCGCCGAGCAGGTGAACGTGAACAAGCACTTGATCCCCTGGTCGCGCGAGTTCGGCATCAAGCTGGTCGGCACGAACGACGTGCATTACGTGAAGAAGGAGCACTCGCACGCGCACGATTGCCTGATCTGCCTCGGCACGCAGACCACGCTCGAGACGCCGAACCGGATGCGTTACCAGCAGGAGCAATTCTATCTGCGCTCGCAGGAGGAGATGGAAGCGCTCTTCGCCGAGATTCCCGAGGCCACGCGCAACACGCTCGAAGTGGCTGAGCAATGCGGCTTGGAGCTGAAGTTTGGCGGCCTACATTATCCGGTGTTCACGCCGCCGGAAACGTTCACCCGCGAAGGTTACCTGCGAAAGTTGCTCGCCGAGGGTTTGCTCAAGCGCTACACGCTGCATGCCCGCGCGGTGGGCGAAGAGTTCGTGGTCGAAGGCCTCAACGACGCCCGTCGGTTGCCCAGGTTCGAGAAGCAACCCGGTGCGACGCCGCCGAACGACTTGCATGATCCCGAGGTGGCCGCCGCCGTGATGGAGGTCATCGACCGCCTCAAGTTCGAGACCAAGGTGATCGAGCAGTTGGGCTTCGTGTCGTACTTCCTGATCGTCGGCGATTTCGTGCAACACGGCCGCAGCGTCGGCATCGCGTGCGTGGCGCGTGGTTCCGCTGCCGGTTCGCTTGTCACCTATTTGCTGGAGATCGCGAACGTCGATCCGATCCGCTACGAGCTGCTGTTCGAGCGCTTCCTGAATCCCGAGCGCATCAGCCCGCCCGACATCGACATCGACTTCGCTGACGACCGTCGTGCCGAGGTCATTGAGTACACGCGGCAGAAGTACGGTCGCGATTCGGTCGCGCAGATCATCACGTTCGGCACCATGGGCGCGAAGTCCGTCGTGCGCGATGTCGGCCGCGTCATGGGCCTCGGCTATGGTGACTGCGATCGCCTCGCCAAGATGATCCCGAACGAGCTGAAGATGGACTTGAAGAAGGCGCTCGCGCAGTCGCCTGAATTCAAGCAGGCCTACGACACCGAGGAAACGACGCGTGAACTGGTGGACACCGCCTTCGTGCTCGAAGACCTGACGCGCAATTGCTCGGTCCACGCGGCGGGCGTCGTCATCGGTGCGAAGCCGTTGGTAAATTATCTGCCGCTCAAGCTCGATGACAACGGCGGCATCGTCACGCAGTACGCGATGGGCCCGGTCGGTGATCTCGGCCTTTTGAAGATGGATTTCCTCGGGCTCAAGACGCTGACGGTCATCCGCAACACAGTCGAGATGGTGCGGCGCAGTCACGGCGTCGAGATCGACATCGACCGCCTGCCGCTCAGTGATCCGAAGACGTACGACCTGCTCAACAAGGGCAACACGGTCGGTGTGTTCCAGTTGGAATCCGGCGGCATGCGCGACTTGTGTCGCAAGTTTCAGATCAGCTCCGTCGAGCACATCACCGCGCTCGTTGCGCTCTATCGACCGGGACCGATGGACCTCATTCCCGACTTCATCGCGCGGCGGCACGGCCAGGTGGAGATCGTTTATCCGCACCCGTTGCTTGAGGCGATTTCCAAGGAGACCTATGGCGTGCTCATTTATCAGGAGCAAGTCATGCAGGCCGCGCAGGTGCTCGGTGGCTACACGCTCGGCGGTGCTGATTTGTTGCGCCGCGCGATGGGCAAGAAGAAGATCGAGGAGATGCAAAAGCAGCGCGAGACCTTCGTGAAAGGTTGCCGCGAGAAGAACCACATCCCCGAGCGCAAGGCGAACGAAGTGTTTGACTTGCTCGAAAAATTCGCGGGTTACGGCTTCAACAAATCGCACGCCGCCGCCTACGCGATTGTCGCGTATCAAACGGCGTGGCTGAAGGCGAATTATCCGGTCGAATTCCTCGCGGCGATGATGACCAACGATCTGAGCGACACCGCGAAGCTCTCGATCTTGATCGAGGAAGCGCGGGTGTTTCACGTCGAGACACTCGGCCCGGATGTGAATGAATCGGATGTGTTCTTCGCGGCGGCCAAGCTGGGTAATGTGTTGCCGGCTGCCAGCCGGCAAGTAGCGCCGAGCGCAGCTCAAGCGCCGGATGCTCCGGAGACTTTACCGTTCGGGCAGCCTGCCCGACTCACATTGCCGCCGCCAGGTGGCAAGATTCGTTTCGGTTTGGCGGCGATCAAAGGGGTCGGTGAAGGCGCCGTGAATATCATCCTGGCCGCGCGCGCCGCCGCCGGTCCGTTCAAGAACCTGTCCGATCTCTGCGAACGCGTGGATGGTCGCACCTTGAATCGCAAGGGACTCGAAGCGCTGATCAAATCCGGCGCGTGCGATTGCTTCGGCGAAACGCGCGCCAGCCTGTTCGCGCAGATTGATCGCGTGCTGAGTCGCGCATCCAGCGTGCAGTCCGACAAAGCCAAGGGCCAGGTGTCGTTGTTCGCGATGATGGACGCCATCGCCTCTGGCGACGCCGATAACGCGCCGAAGATTCAGCTCCCCGAATGGCCGCAGGGCGAGCTGCTCGCGCACGAGAAGGAGTTGCTCGGCTATTACATCAGCGGCCATCCGCTCACGCCGTTCGCGCCGATCCTCGACAAGTACTGCCTGCACAATTCGGTCACGGCCAAGGAACTTGCCCCGCGCACGATGTCGCGCTTGGGCGGGATGATTTCCTCTGTGCAAAAGGGCGTCTCGAAGAAGTCTGGCAAGGCCTACTGCATGGTCGGCATCGAGGACTTGCACGGCTCCTTCTCGATGCTGCTCGTGAACGAGACGTTTGATCGCTACGCGCAACTGGTCGAGCCGGGCAAGACCGTCCTCGTCATCGGCGAGGTGAACAACGACGAGGACAAGCCCAAGGTGTTTCCGCAAGAAGTCATGGCGCTGGCGGATGCGCCAAAGAAGTACACCCTCCAGGTCCATTTCCGGCTGACCCTGGCGCAGCTCACACCAGCCCTGCTGGACCAGGTGCATCAACTTGTCACGACGCACCCCGGCAAATGCCCGCTCTTCCTCTGCTGCCGCAAACCGACTGGCGAGCTGATCTTCATCGAGACGCACGACCGGTTTTACGTGACGCCCTCGCGCGCCTTGCAGGACGCCATCGACGAACTGCTCGGCGAGGAAACTTATTACGCGAAGGTGGATCAGTCGTTGCCGCAGCCCGAACGCCGTCGCTGGGAACGCAAGGCCGAGCCAGCTGCGGCGTGATGTCGATTGGGTTCGCCTTCGTCGCCACGCAACCCATCCGCGCAAGACCTAGCGCAGCTGAACATTGCCTGCTCCGGCAACGTCCGTTAACCTCATCGCCGTTCGACCAACCCCATGAGCCTGTTCCAACTCGTTCTCAAGAGCCTCCGCCAGCACGCGTTGTCCACGTGGGTGACCGCCCTCTCGATCGCGCTCGCGGGCGGTCTCCTCATGTCGGTCTGGGCCGTGAAGACGCAGTCCAACCAGACCTTCACCAACATTACTGGCGGCTTCGATGCCGTGTTGGGCGCGCGCGGTTCGAAGCTCCAGCTTGTCCTCAACGCGATCTATCACCTCGAATCGTCCCCCGGCAATCTCCAGTGGCAGGACTACCTCGACGTCGCGGCCATGCCGGCCGTGCAACACGCCATCCCGCTCGCGTTGGGCGACAATTATCTCGGCTACCGCGTCGTCGGCACGCTCACCAACTTGTTCTCCGACGTCACGCTGGAGTCCGGTCGCAAGCTCACGCCCGCTGTCGGCCGCGCCTTCAATGCCGGCTATCGCGAGGCCGTGCTCGGCTCGTTCGTCGCGCAACGTATCGGTCTCAAGGTGGGTGATAAATTCCAGCCGTTTCACGGTTTGATCTTCAACCCGGCGGATCAACACGAGGAAACCTACGTGGTCGTCGGCATCCTCGAACCTTCGAACTCGCCGGTCGATCGCGTGATCTGGATTCCTCTCGAAGGCGTGCAGAACATGACCGGCCACGATCCCCAGACGGCGGCTGACATCAGCGCGGTGTTGGTTAAATTGCGCTCACCGGTGGCCGGTCAGCAAATGGAGGTGCTCTACAACAAGCAGGGCAATCGGCTGACGTTCGCGTGGCCCATCGGCACGATCATGGCCCAGCTCTTCGACAAGATCGGCTGGTTCGACCGCGTGCTCGCGATCGTCGCCTACCTCGTGGCGGCGGTGGCTACCGGCTCCATCCTCGCCAGCATTTACAACTCGATGAACGAGCGGCGCCGCGACTTCGCGATCCTCCGCGCGCTGGGTGCGCGCCGGTTCACAGTGTTCGCCACGATCATTCTCGAATCCACCGCCATCGCCGCGCTCGGCATGGTGATCGCCTTCGGCATTTACCTCGCCATCATGAGTGGTGCCGCCAGCGTGATCCGCGCGCAGACGGGCGTGGTGCTGAATCCCTTCGCGTGGCATCCCGTGATGTTTTGGGCGCCGCTCGGCATGATCACCGCCGCGGCCCTGGCCGGCGTTGTGCCCGCGTTCAAGGCGTATCGCACCGACGTCGCCAGCAACCTGACGCCCGCGTCGTAGTAGCGTGGAACGCTGATCTCCAGATCGGCCAGCAGCGCTTGGCAGCGCCCGGACGTTCAGTGTTCGATGTTCGATGTTTCGCCTCGCACTCACTCCAACACTCCAACACTCCACTGCTCCAGCGCCCCTTTGCTCCTTTGCTCCCTTACCCGCTCCATCTGTGGTTAAAATTCTCCGCTTTCCGTCCTTCGCGTCCTTTGTGCTCTTTCGTGGCTAATCCAATTCGTGTCAATTTGCGCAAATTCGCGTAAAGCTTCGGGACCCGGCCTGCTGCTTGGACGTTGAATGTTCGACGTTGAATGTTCGATGTTGGATGTTCGATGTTGGATGTTCGATGTTGCGCGCATCCCCGCTCATTCCCCCAGCACATGCACGACGATCTGCCGGGTATGCGGATGCGTCCGGTGTTCCCACAGATAAATCCCCTGCCACGTTCCCAGCACCATCCGGCCGTTCACGATGGGGATGCTCAAGCTCACCGCCGTCAGCGCCGTTCGCACATGGGCCGGCATGTCGTCGTCGCCTTCGAGTGTGTGGGCGAACAGCGGGTCGCCATCCGGCACGAGTCGGGCGAAGAACGCCTCGAGGTCGCGACGAACATCGGGAGCGGCATTTTCCTGGATGAGCAGCGATGCCGAGGTGTGCCGCAGGTGCAGGGTGACCAGCCCGGTTTGCATCTTCGCAACCGACACGATCCGCGAGACCTCAGCGGTGATCATGGTAAAACCGCGCCCTTGGGTCCGGATGGAAAGTTCATCGAGTTGTTGACGCAACATGGCGCCATTTCCGGTGAGCGTTCGGTTCAAGACAAGTAAGAATTCGCTGGTCGCAGCGTTCTTGACGCCCTTCGGCCGCCTTCCCACACTTCGCTCCCGTCCGTGAAATGGCTTCCCGATCCCGGGTTGACTTTCCTTGGTCGCCAATATGAAACCTTCGTTCCTTCGCGCTTTGCTCTTCGGTGGTTTGCTCGTGATCGCGTTGACGGGCCGCGCCGCCGAACCGCTCGTCGTCATGACCTACAACCTGCGCTACGCCAGCGCGCAACCGCCGAACGCCTGGCCGGATCGGCGCCCGCTTATGCGCGCGTGTATCCGCGAGTTGCTGCCCGACCTGATTGGCACGCAGGAAGGAGTTTACTCCCAGTTGAAGGAGCTCGCCGCCGATCTTCCCGAATACGAGTGGCTCGGCCTCGGCCGTGACGGCGGCAGTCGCGGCGAGTTTATGGCCATCTATTACCAGCGCGCCCGCTTCGAGCCGCTCGAGTACGACCACTTCTGGCTGAGCGACACGCCGGAGGTCATCGGCTCCACGACGTGGGGCCATTCCAATCGCCGCATGGTCACGTGGATTCGCTTCAAGGACCGCACCACCAACCAGGAGTTCTATCTGTTGAACACGCACTTCGATCACCAAATCCAGGAGGCCCGCGAGAAAAGCGCAAAGCTGATCCGCGAACGTGTCGCCAAGCTGAACCCCGCCCTGCCCATCATCCTCACCGGCGACTTCAATGCCACGGCTGGCGACAATCCCGCCTACGAGGTGCTCGTGGGCGACGGTTACTTCGCGGACACATGGAAGACCGCAACTGAACGAAAGGGCGATCCCACCTTGAATACCTTTAATGGCTTCAAGCCGGCCGTCCGCGATTCGCAGCGCATCGATTGGATCCTCACGCGTGGCGCGGTCCAGACGACGGCCATCCAGATCATCGATTTCGCTCGCGATGAACAGTATCCCAGCGATCACTTCCCCTTGGTTGTCTGGTTGCGGCTCGGCTCATCGGCGAAACCATGACCGATCGAGGGCAGTTTTGGCGCGGGCTGTTAATCTTGGGTCGGGTTTCCAATCTGCCCACGGTCTGGTCCAATTGCGTCGCCGGCTGGTGGCTTGGCGGTGGCGGCTCGGGTTGGACCTTGTTTGAACTCTGCGTCGGCGCCACGCTCATCTACGTTGGTGGGATGTTTCTGAACGACGCGATCGATGCGGACTTCGATCGTCAACATCGCCGCGAGCGGCCTATCCCATCCGGTCACGTTTCCCTCGCGGCCGCGTGGTGGTTTGCGCTCGTGTTGCTCGGCGCCGGTTCATTGCTGCTCATCCCGCTTGGCTGGACGACCGGTTACTTGACCTTGCTGCTTCTTGTGACTGTTGTTGTTTACGATGTCGTGCATAAGCGGGTGGCTTTCGCGCCCGTCATCATGGCGGGCTGCCGCTTCTGGCTGTTCCTGGTTGCGGCCAGTGCTGGCGCCGACGGCGTCACGGGTTATTCCGTTTGGTGTGCGCTCGTGCTGGCCGCGTACGTGGTCGGCCTGAGTTACATCGCTCGCCGTGAAACGTTGAACTCGGCGATCGCCCTATGGCCGGTCTTGGCGTTGGCTGCGCCCGTGATTCTTGCCCAGTTGATCAACAACGAAGCTGCTCGGACTCCCGGCATCGTCTTGTCGGCGCTGCTCGTCGGCTGGCTGTTGAGCTGCCTGCAACACACTTTCTGGACCGGCAAACGCAATCTCGGTCGCACGGTCTCCGGTCTCCTTGCGGGCATTGTTCTGGTCGATCTCGTGGCGCTGGGCTGGACCTCCCCCTGGGTCGGTTTGGTGGTTCTCAGTTTCTTCCCGCTCGCGCTGTTGTTTCAGCGTTTTATCCCTGCGACCTGAGTTATTGCTGAGAGTAAGCCACCCTCCTTGGGGCCATGTCTTTCGTCGGAATCTCTTACAGTTGTGCGGCTATTACCTAAGTTGTTACTTGGAAGTAACTTGACGCTTCCTTTTCGTGGCTGGAGCAGCAGATATGTAACGATTTCCTTACAATCGTTAAGCTTGACCTTCGCCGGGGCATTTCAAGATGCCAGAAATATGCGTTCCGTATCTCGCTTCCAATTAGTAGCTTAGAATGCAATTTGCGTAGGCATCTCCAGTGGTTAATCTTTGCGGTACGAATGCGGCTACCTTTTTTTGGCGAGTTGTGTATGCGAAGTGTGTTTGCAATGCGTTTGCCGATGCGCGGTTCGCTCTGTATTGGCTTGGCTTCTGGGGGTCTTCGTTTCAAGTTGTCCCTGCCTAATAATCAGACACTCGGAATCTTCTTAACGGTTGGTAACTGTCTCGCCACTTCTCCATTCCTTCCAGAAAACTATCCTTATCGCCGCATTTTGTTCAAAATGGGCGATTGCATTGCTGGGTTGCGCCAATCCGAGCTGCTTGCGGGGCGGGGTGTTGTGCAAACCTGAACTGGGTATGCCGAGTGCTACCTGCTCGAACTCGCTTGCGTGCGATTCTGACTGACTGGACCTCTCGGGAGTAGTTTGTACCGTATTTTGGACGCTGGTCTTGATGAAACACGCTCAACCTATACTGGCTCGCCATTTCTCCGCTCATTCGGCACCGAATGATCAAGTGCGGCAGCGTGCGGACACCCATTTTCCCGGTTCGATTGCCTGGTCCACCCCGGCTCTGTATCCAGGCCCTTCGAGTTGCCAATGAACGTAGTTTCGCCAATCCAGACGCTCGCGTCGTTCCCCGCTCCCTTATGGAAACGGGCGCTTGATCTCTGCCTTTTCGTGCTCGCGTTGCCTCTCCTGGCGCCGCTCACGGTGTTGATTGGCCTCCTCATCAAGCTCAGTTCTCCCGGCCCGATACTGTTCTCGCAGACTCGCGTCGGCCGCGCTGGCAAACCCTTCCGCTGTTACAAGTTCCGCACGATGAAGCCGAACGCTTGCACCTCCGGCCACGAGCTGCATCTCGCCTCCTTGATGAAGTCGTCGACCCCGATGACCAAACTGGATCGCGGTAACGACTCTCGGATTATCCCCGGCGGGCGACTGCTCCGATCCTCGGGCCTCGATGAATTGCCGCAGCTCCTCAATGTGCTGCGGGGCGAAATGAGCATTGTCGGCCCTCGCCCGTGCCTCCCCTACGAGTTTGCCCTCTACCACGATCACCACAAAAAGCGGCTGGCGGTCGTGCCGGGCATTACCGGCCTCTGGCAGGTTACCGGCAAGAATCGCACGACTTTTGAGGAGATGATTGACCTCGACATTCTGTACACTCGCCAGGTGTCGTTTGGCTTGGATATCTCGATCATGCTGCGCACCGCCGGGGTCCTGCTCCATCAGGTTTGGGAAGCCAGCGTGGGCTCGCGCACCTCAACCCTCGTCAACCCAACCGCTCCCGTTCGCGATCGCGCTTGAAAGCCGGGCGGCCGCGTTTATCTGCGTATGACTCACAAGAAGATCAACATCGGCGTGGTTGGCTGCGGCTATTGGGGTCCCAACCTGATCCGCAACTTCAATAACCTGGGGGGGTGCCGTCTTAAGACGGTTTGCGATCTCAGTGAAGCCCGGCTCCGCCACATGAAGGAGCTGTATCCCGCGGTCCAAACCACGAGCCGGCTCGAGGATTTGATCGAGGACCCGGAGCTGGATGCCATCGTCGTCGCGACGTCCGTCCGGTTTCATTACCCGATGGCTCGCCAGGTCCTGATGGCAGGCAAGCATGTCTTCATTGAAAAGCCGATGGCCAGTTCCGCCGCGCAATGTGAGGAGCTCAACGAGATCGCTGCGCGGAAGGGGCTCGTGGTCATGATCGGCCACACGTTCCTTTATTCGTCCCCCGTCCGGAAGATCAAGGAGATCGTCGACCGCGGCGACATTGGCGACCTTTGTTACATCAGCTCCCGGCGTTTGAATCTCGGCCTCTTTCAGAAGGATATCAACGTCATGTGGGATCTCGCTCCGCACGACCTCTCGATCATTCTTTACATCCTGGAGGAGCATCCGCTCTCCGTAAACTGCCAGGGCAACGCCAATGTCACGGTGGGCATTGAGGATATCATCAACCTCTCCCTTTCCTTCCGCAATGGCCGGTTTGCGACGGTTCAAAACAGTTGGTTGGACCCGCGCAAGGTCCGCGAGATGACGATCGTCGGCACCAAGCGCATGATTGTCTATGACGACCTTCAGCCGCTTGAAAAAATCAAGATCTACGATGCCCGCGTCGATCGCCCGCCGCACTACGACACCTTCGCTGAATTTCAGTATTCGTATCATTACGGCGATCTTCACGTCCCCTACATCAAGCAGGAGGAACCGTTGAAAGTGGAATGCCAGCACTTCCTCGATTGCATCAACGAGGGTCGCAAACCGATCTCCAGCGGCTTGGAGGGTCTGCAGTTGGTTCGCATTCTCGAGGCCGCATCCATTTCCCTCCGTCAGAACGGCGCCGCCATTCCATTCTTGTCCACCGAAGCCTCTGCCCCGGCCGGCCTGCATCACCGCCTCGCGGCCTCGGGAGCCCCGCGTCTCACGGAATGCCCCACGCCCGTGGAGCCTGCACCCGCAGCAGTTCCCCTGGCTGGTTCGGCACCCTCGCCGGTTCAGCCCTCAGCTTTTTCGGCGTCTTGATCCCCTGCTCTTGTGCGAACCTTTCGACCTGGCTCTATGGAAAGCGCGACTTCCACTGTCCGTATTTCGCCTGACGTCAAACTCGGACGCGGCGTCAAACTGTTCGCCTTCGTCAATCTCTACGGTTGCGAAATTGGCGATGAAACGAAGATCGGCACTTTCGTTGAAATTCAAAAGGGTGCCCGGATCGGCGCCCGCTGCAAGATCTCCAGCCACACGTTCATCTGCGAAGGAATCACGATCGAAGACGAAGTCTTCGTAGGCCACGGCGTCACCTTTGTAAACGACCGTTTCCCCCGCGCCACCGCGGTCTCGGGCGCGCTTCAGACGGAGGCGGATTGGGCCTGCCAGCAGACGCTGATCAAGCGCGGTGCGTCCATCGGTTCCGGTTCCACGCTTTTGGGCGGCATCACCGTGGGTGAGAAATCCATCGTGGGCGCCGGCAGCGTCGTCACGAAGGATGTCCCGCCCGGGGTCATCGTTGCCGGCAACCCCGCCCGCGTTCTCCGATCCATCACCGACCCCGAAGTGCCCGCCTAACTCCCGTTGATTGCCACTATCTTCCCTGCGACCTGGATAGTGGACCTTGAGCGTTGAATGTTCGATGTTCCTGGCCTTGTTCCAGGTGGGGCGCGATCCTCCGGGCGCGCCTAGCCTTCGATGTACGATGTTTTGTCCCCCTTCGCACGCTCCTGTTAACCGGACTTTGCGTTCTTTGCGCCCTTTCGTGGCCAACCGACTTCGTGTTCTTCTTACCTCCGTGGTTAAAAGCTTCGCGCCACTGTGGTAACAGACTCAGCACTTATTTGCGCTAATTCGTGTTAATTCGCGTAGAAACTCTGATCACCTTCTCCCTCACCTGGCGGTTGGATGTTGAGCGTTGAACGTTGAATGTTCCTTGTCCTCCGTCGTCGGTCCTCGCCACTCACTCCAACACTCCTTCACCCGCTCATCTGCGTCCATCTGTGTTCGTCTGTGTTCATCTGTGGTTAAAATTTCGACTCGCTGCTCTCCGTTTTCTGTTTTTGAAGCATCCGCGGTTAAACACGGTGGGGCGGTTCTCTCCGAGACCGCCTCGTCTTATGGCGTTGGAAATCCCGTCGGCCGATTGATCTCTCCGGCATTCGTGTGAATTCGTGCAATTCGCGTAAAACTTTGGTTCCCATTTCGTCGTCGTCCTCGCTTGGGGAGCGCCGGTCTCCGAACCGGCACTCGTTTTCACGTCTTCAAGTTTTCCCGTTTTCGATCCTTGTTCCTCGCTCCGCGTTCTTTGTGTCTTCGTAAATAACTGCTTTGAACGTTGAACGTTGAACGTTGAGCGTTCGCTGTTTTCGTTCGTCTCCACTCACCCGCTCATCTGCGACCATCTGTGTTTGAATACGGTGGGGCGCGTCTCTCCGAGACCGCCTCGTCTTGTGGCGTTGGAAAACCGTCGGTCGATTGATCTCTCCGGCATTCGTGTGAATTCGTGCAATTCGCGTAAAAACTCCGGTCACCTTCGCGTCGCCTTGGCGGTTGAATGTGGAAAGTTGAACGTTGAGCGTTGAGCGTTCGCTGTTTTCCGTCGTCGGTCTTCGGTCCTCTGCTTTCCGCTTTATCCTATGAAAGTTCCCTTCCTCGATCTCCAGCTCCATCACCAACCGTTGCTCCCCGAGATTCACCGGGCCTTTGACGAAGTCATCGCCTCCTGCGCCTTCGCTGGTGGCAAGTTCGTTGATCAATTCGATCGCGAGTTCGCGGCCTTCTGCGAGGCCAAACACTCCCTCGGCGTCGCCAACGGCACCGACGCTCTCTGGGCCGCCCTATATGCCGTCGGCGTCAAACCGGGCGATGAAGTAATCACCGTCAGCGCCACCTTCATGGCCACCGTCGAGGCCATCACCCACTGCGGCGCTCGCCCGGTCTTCGTCGATGTTGACGAAAAGACCTATACGATGGATCCGTCACTGATCGAGGCCGCCATCACCCCGAAGACCCGCGCGATTGTTCCTGTTCATCTCTTCGGTCAACCGGCCGACATGGACCCCATCCTTGCCATTGCGAAGAAGCACGGGCTCGCCGTCGTCGAGGATGCCTGCCAGGCCCACGGCGCGCGTTACCAGGGTCGCCCCATCGGCACCTTGGGCGATGCCGGCTGTTTCAGTTTCTATCCTGGCAAAAACCTGGGCGCCTTCGGTGAGGCGGGTGGTGTCATTACCAATCGCGACGACGTCGCGGATTACATCCGGCTCTTCCGCGATCACGGCCAGCGCAAGAAATACGACCATGTCCTCGATGGTTGGAACGCCCGCATGGACGGCCTGCAAGCCGTCGTGCTTAGCGCCAAGCTCAAGCACCTTGCTCGCGGCAATGAACTCCGCCGCCAGCACGCCGCCGTCTATCACGAATTACTCCGCGAGCTCCCCGTCATCCGCCCCACCGTTGCGGACTACGCCCAGCCCGTCTTTCACATCTACGCCATTCGGGTCGCGCATCGCGATGCCGTTCTGAACGCCATGAACACCGCCGGCGTCTCCTGTGGCATCCATTATCCGGTTCCCGTGCATCGTATGAAAGCCTACGAGCACTTGGGGGTTCCCGCCGGTTCCCTGCCCGTTTCCGAGCGGTGCGCAGACGGCTTCCTCTCACTGCCCATGTTCCCCGAGCTCACCGAGGCTCAACTGCGCCGCGTCGCCGAGGCCCTCGCCGAAGTCCTCCAAAAACTCCCGGCCAACAAGTCCAGCGCTTCCGTCTGATTCAGCTTGGCGTCAATTCTTGGTTTCCATTTCCGCTCCTTCATTGGCCGCCTCGGCCTCGCCTGCAAAGTGCTGCCGCGCTGCCAGCCGGCAGTCCCCATCTGCGTCCATCTGTGTTCATCTGCCGTTAAACATTTCAGCTCTCCGCTTTCCGCTTTCTGTTTTTGACAATCGTCCTCGATCATCCGGAGGGACGAGTTCCACGAGTCCCCAATCAACTTAAACTCCGGGCTTCGTCAGCCGGTGGGGAGCGCCGGTCTTCGGCCTGGCACTCGTTTTCGTGTCTTCAAGTTTTCTTGTTTTCCAGTCCTGTCCGCTCCTCCGCGTCCATCTGCGGTTTAAGAATTCGTGTCAGTTAGTGTTGATTCGTGGTTTCCATTTCCGCTCCTTCATTGGCCCCCTCGGCCTCGCTTGCAAAGTGCTGCCGCGCTGCCAGCCGGCAGTCCCCATCTGCGTCCATCTGCGGTTAAAAGTCTCAGCTCTCTGCTTTTGAAGACGTCCTCCTCCTCGGCATTTGAATGTTGAATGTTGAATGTTCGATGTTTTGTCCCCCTTCGCACGCTCCTGTTAACCGATCTTTGCGCCTTATGTGCTCTTTCGCGGCTAATTCAGCTTGGCGTTGATTCGTGTTAATTCGCGAAATTCGCGTAAAAACTCCGAACTCCTTCGGCCTCGCCTTGGTGGTTGAACGTTGAATGTTGAATGTTGAACGTTGAACGTTGAGCGTTCGCTGTTTTCCTTCGCCTCCTCACCGGGTCTCCTTCCTCGGCTGAACACTCACCCCCTGTCACCTGTCCCTCTCCCATAGATTCGTATCGATTAGTGTGCATTAGTGGTTAAACTGCCTTTGATGTCGGATCTCTGAACTCTACCGCTTTGAATCCCAACCAGCCACCTTCCTCCGGCCCCGCGCTCGGCCCGCGCGAGGTCCTGCTCATCCTCATTCGCAACAAGTGGACGATCATCCTTTGCTCTGTTCTGGGTCTGGCTGCCGCTGTTGCGCTCTTTTTCCTGGTAGTGCCGTCCTACGAATCGACCGCTAAGCTTTACGTCCGCTATATCATGGAACAGCCCGCAAGTGTGCCCAGCGATAGTGGGGTTCAGGTCCGGTCGCTCGACGCCCGGGGCGAGGGCTTGATGAACACCGAAGCGGAAATCCTTGGCAGTTGGGATTTGGCCCAGGAAGTTGCCGAAGGAATCGGCCCCACGGAAATTCTCAACGGTCGGGAGACTACCAACGGGATTATGGTGGCCGCTAGGCAGATTCGGGAAAACTTGAAAGTACAAGCCTCCCGGGTAGGCAGTGTCATCGCGTTAACCTATTCCAATCCCCGACCGTCCGTTGCTCAACGGGTTCTGGAGGAGATCGTCAAGCGCTACCGCCAGAAACATATCGCGGCTCATAGTTCCGAAGGCTCTTATGATAATCTGGTTCGGGAAACCGATGCCATGAGCGTGCGCATCAAGGAGAATCAGTCCAAGTTGAGTGCCCTGAAAGAGCGTTTGGGTGTGACGACTCTTGCTGAAACCAAGACCCAGCTTTCCACCCAGATCGCCGCGATCGAAACGGATATCGGCCAAATGAAGGCCGAGCTCGCCGAATCCGAGGCCCGTTTGGGCGAGCTGCAAAAGCAACCGTCGGGCAATGGTGTCGCTACCAACACTGTGTTGGAGGCCGCCGCCCCGGTTGATGGCGCTATCCTCGAACAGTATCGCACGGTCAGCTTGCGCTTGGAGCGCTTTCGCGCCCGTGAATTGGATCTGGTCGGCCAGTACACCGGCGAGCATCCGCAGGTAAAGCAAGTGCGCGCGGAGATCGCCGATGCCGATCTGGAAAAGAAAAACCTCGAAGTCGCCCATCCCGCCCTGCTCGCGGTGCAACGAACCGTTACCGACCCCGGAGCGCCGGCCATCGCCGCCCCTGATTTCTCGCTTGAACGCGCCGCCATTCCGGCGGCCCGCGCTCACCTCCAGTCATTGGAGAGCCGGTTGGGCGAGCTAAACCATCGCCGAAGCGCTATTGCGGCTTCCGAAAATGAGCTAACGGATCTTGAGCGGACTCTCCAGCTTGACGAAAAATCGTATGAACAATCGTTGATCGCCCTCCGTGGGGCCCGCGTTAATGAGACCTTGGATCCCAGCAAGATGCCTAACATAAATGTCCTTCAAAATCCCTCGGTCCCGATAAAGTCCGCCGGTAAGCGCCTGAAGGTCTGTGGTGCTGCGGCTGCGCTTGGCCTGGCGCTCGGTCTGGGTATCGTCTTTCTCCGCGAACTAGTCTTCGATCAATCCATTCGCAGTGCCCTGGAGATCGAAACCCGCCTCCAGCTCCCCATGTTCATGTCCATTCCGCTCCTGTCGGATCGCGAGCCCGTCCGGTTGCTTACCAACGGATCGGGTGAAGGATCCGCCGGTTTGGGTGCTCGTCCCGTGCGCGCCCCGTGGGAGGTCAGCCACTTTATCCGCCCCTACTCCGATGCCCTGCGTGATCGTTTGATCATGTATTTCCAGCTCAAGAACATTCATCACAAGCCCAAGCTCGTGGCTGTGACCAGTTGTAGCGAGGGCGCCGGCACCACCACCCTCGCCGCCAGCCTGGCCGCTTCACTTTCTGAGACTGGCGAGGGCAAGGTGCTCCTGGTGGACATGAATGTCGCCCGACCCGAGATGCATCCTTTCTTCCGCGGCAACCTCGCCTCCTCACTCTCTGACCTCTTCCTTCCCGGGCAAAAGGCTGCTCACGGCCAGTACGACAACCTTTATTTGGCCACCGGCACCGAGCGCAACGGCGAGCTCACCCCCCTCGTTCCCGCCAAGTTCTATGAAATGTTGCCCAAGATGCGTTCCAGCGACTTCGATTATATCATCTTTGATATGCCGGCCGTGAAACAGACCAGCGCCACGGTCGCCCTCTCGGGCTTCATGGATAAGGTTCTGTTGCTCGTCGAACCCGGTAAGACCAATCGCGATGCCGTCAAGCGCGCCACCGAGCTCATGCGACAGCAACACGCCGACGTCGCCGGCGTCGTGAACCGTCTCCCCGCCAGCGCCATGAAATGGCTCCAGCCCGAAATCGCCTAACCATCCGGAGGGACGAGTTACACGAGTCCCAAATCAACTGAAACTCCAGGCCTCGTCAGCAGGTGGGGAGCGCCGGTCTTCGGCCCGGCACTCGTTTTCGTGTCTTCAAGTTTTCCCGTTTTCGACCCTCACTCCGTTAGCTCCTGTTAAACAGACTGTGCGCCTTATGTGCTCTTTCGCGGCTAGTTCAGCTTGGCGTTGATTCGTATTAATTCGCGAAATTCGCGTAAAAACTCCGCCCACAATTTCAGCTCTCCGCTTTCCGCTTTCAGTTATTGAGAGGGATCCACCGTCCACCGTCCACCGTCCACCGTCCACCGTCCACCGTCCACCGTCATCCTCGTCCTCGCCCTGGTAGTTGAACGTTGAAAGTTGAGTGTTCGATGTTCGATTTTTTGTCTCCGCTTTTGTGTCCTTTGTGCCTTTTCGCGGCCACTTCAGCTTTGTATTCGTGTGAATTCGCGAAATTCGCGTAAAAGCTCCGCCCACAATTTCCGCTTTCTGCTTTCTGCTTTCTGCTTTCTACTTTTATGAAAATCGCCATCGTCGGCCTCGGTTACGTCGGTCTCCCGCTCTGCCTCCAGTTCGCCCGCTCCGGCGCCAAGGTCCTCGGCCTCGACATCGATCAGAAAAAAGTCACCGCCTGCAACACTGCCCAGTCCTACATCAAGCACATCTCGAGCGAGTCCATGCAGGAACAGGTCTCCGCCGGTCGCTTCACCGCCTCCGCCGATTTCGCCCGCGTCAAGGAAGTCGATGCCGTCATCATCTGCGTCCCCACGCCGCTCAACAAAAACCGCGAACCCGACATCTCTTACATCCTCGATACCGGCCGCAGCATTGCCCCGCATTTGCACCAGGGCATTCTGGTTGTTCTTGAGTCCACCACCTACCCCGGCACCACCGATGAAGATCTCCGGGCCGTGCTCGAATCCGGCTCGAGCCTGAAAGCCGGCACTGATTTCCATCTCGCCTTTTCGCCCGAACGCGAAGACCCCGGCAATCCCGACAGCAAGGTCGCCATCATCCCCAAGGTCGTCGGCGGCTACACTCCCGCCTGCTTGGAAAAGGCGAAGGCGCTCTATTCCCTCGCCATTAAGACCATTGTCCCCGTCTCGTCCTGCCGCGCCGCCGAATCCACCAAGCTGCTTGAGAACATCTTCCGTGGCGTCAACATCGCCCTCGTCAACGAGCTCAAGGTCGTCTACGCCGCCATGGGCATCGATATTTGGGAAGTCATCAACGCCGCCAAGACCAAACCCTTCGGTTACATGGCCTTCTATCCCGGACCGGGCCTCGGCGGACACTGCATCCCCATCGATCCCTTTTACCTGACCTGGAAAGCGCGCGAGTATGGCCAGAACACCCGTTTCATCGAGCTCGCCGGCGAGATCAACACCCACATGCCCGAGCATGTGATCAATCGCGTGGCCGAGACGTTGAACGGCGTCCGGAAGCCCGTGAACGGCAGTCGCATCTTGATCCTTGGCCTTTCGTACAAGGCGAACGTCGATGACGATCGCGAATCGCCGAGCTACCACTTGCTCGAGTTGCTCAAGCAACGCGGTGCCGATGTTGCCTATCACGATCCCTATGTGCCCGTCATTCGGCCCACGCGCGAGCATCCGCAGTGGGCGGGCGTTAAGTCCATTGACTGGAACCAGGCCACGATCTCCAGCTATGATCTCGTCCTGATTTCGACCGCGCACGCCAACGTGAACTACACCCAGCTCGCTGAGTGGGCTAAGCTCATCGTCGACACCCGCAACGCGATGCACGGCCTCCCCACCAACCCCGGCCAGCTCCACAAAGCCTAGCCCCTGTAGCGGCGGTCTATGACCGTCGGCATTTCCGCTTTTGAACCGGGGAGCGCGGCCGCCCCGGCTGCCATCCGGCGCGCCTCGCGACGGACGTTAACCTCACTCCAGGTGGGGCGCGATCCTCCGGGCGCGCCTTGCCCTCGAAGTTGAACGTTGGATGTTGGATGTTGGATGTTTTGTCCGCCTCGCTCACTCCACCGCTCCTTTTCTCCTTCTCCTGCTCATCTGCGGTTTAACATTTCCACTTTCCGTTTTCAGTTTTCCGTTTTCTGCTTTTGATTATGTCCGGCCGCCTATCCCACGAGTTTCGGGACCGAACAAAGAGGTTTGCCTCGGGGGTCATTCGGTTTTTCGTGGCGCTCCCGAGGGAACGCGAAGAGGTCAGAGTGCTTGGCCGTCAACTCTTGCGCTCCGGCACTTCCGTTGCCGCTCAAGTTCGGGAGGCGGGACGAGCCCGCTCCGCTGCCGAATTCTGCTCCAAGCTGGAAGGCGCAGCCCAAGAGGCGGACGAGTCGCAGCTGTGGCTCGAGTTGCTGCGGGATGATTGCGCCATTGCCGACCCAGCGTTGGAAGGTCTCTTGGCCGAGGCCGGCGAGCTGATCGCCATCTTCGTAACCATGGTTAAGAACACCAAAGGTAATTCAGGAAACTGAACCGCATTTAATTTCCGCTTTCAGTTTTCTGCTTTTGAACAGCCTCCGGTCAGCAGTTCATTTCTGCTTTCAGCTTTCAGTTTTCTGCTTTTGAACATGTCTCCTTTCACCCGCTTCTACTACGTAGTAAAGCCGCTCCTTCCCTGGCGCCTGCGCCTCGGGATTCGGCGTTGGTTTGCACTGCGCAAGCGGCCTCGGGTGTCCGCGACCTGGCCGATCTTGCCCGGTTCTGAACGGCCACCCGTTGGCTGGCTTGGTTGGCCCGACGGCAAGGACTTCGCCCTAGTCCTCACTCACGACGTCGAAAGCCAGAAAGGCCTCGACCGCGTGAAGCACCTGGCCGAACTGGAGATGTCCTTGGGGTTTCGTTCCTCGTTTAATTTCATACCTGACGGCGAATACCAAGTCCCAGCTGAGTTGCGCAGTTGGCTCACCTCTAACGGCTTTGAAGTGGGCGTTCACGATCACCGCCACGACGGCAAACTTTACTCGTCGCACGAAAGATTCCAGGCCAGCACCCGGGAGATTAATCGCCGGCTCAAAGAATGGGGGGCTGTTGGTTTTCGCTCCGGTTTCATGTTGCGCAACCTCGAATGGTTGCATGGTTTGGATATCGCCTACGATGCCTCCACCTTCGACACGGATCCTTTCGAGCCCCAACCCGACGGCGTCGGCACCATCTTCCCCTTCTGGGTCCCCCGCCAATCGTCCTCGTCCTCGGATTCAACATTTCCGCTTTCAGCTTTCCGCTTTCCGCTTTCAGGCACGTCCTCGTCCTCGGATTCTGCATCTCCGCTTTCTGCTTTCAGCTCTCCGCTTTTGGAGGCCGGCTACCTCGAACTCCCCTACACTCTCCCGCAGGATTTCACGCTGTTCCTGCTTTTGAAGGAACCAACAAATGAACTTTGGAAGCGCAAACTGACTTGGATTGCATCACAGGGCGGTATGGCCTTGATGAATGTGCATCCGGACTACATGGCGTTTGATGGAACGGTTCCAACTGGCGAGTATTCAGCGGATTTGTACCGCGAATTCCTGGTGTGGGTCACCGCCACTTTCGACGATCAGTTTGCCCGTATCCTACCCCGGTCTGTTGCGGCTCATTTTCGAAAGGCTGCGCCGGGCCTGAAAACTACGTCACCAACCAAGGGTCCCCGGCTATCCTCTCGCGAGTTTAGCGCGCCAGTCTGCCTCGGATTTTAGCGCGACCAAAGGCCGATTGACTTTGCTTTGATCTCGCCTGCGGGAGTCGCGTTAGCGGAAGACTGCGTGAGGTCAAATGCTTGGGCCTCGCAGATATCTGAATGGCCGTACGGCTGCTTCCTGTGAGTGGGTCGCCGCGAAACCGCGGTCTCGGCGTGAACTCCGGTGCATAGTTATTCCAGCCTGTCTTGGACTATTCGGTGGCACGAGATTGGTGCATGCTTTTGAATCGCTGGGTCCTTTCTTATGAACGCTTCCGCCCGTAGAGTCCTGATGTTCGTCGAAAACGCGTATCCCAACGATACGCGGGTCAAGAACGAAGCCGATGCCCTGACGGAAGCCGGGTATTCCGTGACCGTCATTGGCATGCGGAAGCCCGGCCAGAGCCGCTCTGAGGTGGTCAAGGGCGTCCAGGTCTATCGGTTGCCGCGCCTCGAACTCTTTCAGAAGACGCCGACGGATAACCCGACGCTTTTCCAGCGCCTAAGCCTCAAGCTTCGGTCGCTGGTCGGCTATGTCAGCGAATACGTTTACTTCTCCAGCGCGTGCTTTTTGATGAGTATCTATGTCGCCTGCAAGCACGGCTTTGACGTGATTCATGCCCATAATCCTCCGGATACCCTTTGGGCCGCTGCCCTGCCTTGGCGGTTGCTCGGGAAAAAATACATCTTCGATCATCACGACCTCTGCCCGGAGTTGTACCGCTCCCGCTATGGTGCGACGCACGACTTCGTCGCGACCGTGTTGCAGTGGATCGAATGGTTCAATCTGAAGCTC
Organism: bacterium; assembly: GCA_031362805.1. Lineage (GTDB taxonomy): Bacteria > Verrucomicrobiota > Verrucomicrobiia > Limisphaerales > RI-55 > RI-55. The sequence continues at coordinate 26,833 of JANLTG010000043.1, read as the reverse complement.
GCCAACGTGCTCATCGCGACCAACGAGTCTTACAAGGCGATCCAGATCCAGCGCGGTCATCGCCAGCCCGAGCACATTTTTGTGGTCCGGAACGGTCCCAACCAGAAGCGCATGCAGATTGCCACCCCGACCCCGCGGCTGCGCGCCTTGGGCAAGACCATTCTCGTCTATATTGGCAGCCTGAATCCCCAGGACGGCGTGGATTACCTCATCCGCTCGCTAAAACACCTCGTCTACGATCTGAAGCGCGAAGATTTTTACTGCGTCATCATGGGCAGTGGCGATTCGCTCGAGGACTTGCGCGCCTTGACCCGGACTTTGAAGTTGGAGAAATTCGTCGAGCTGACCGGCTGGATTTCCGACGAGGACCTTCAGGCGAACTTGGCCGCGGCGGACATTTGCATGGACCCCGATCCGTCGAGCCCGCTCAATGACGTCTCCACGTGGATCAAGGTCATGGAATACATGGCTTGCGGCAAGCCAATCGTGACCTTCGATCTCAGGGAGACCCGTTACTCTGCGCAGGACGCTGCGGTATATGTCCCCTGCAACGACGAACTGGCCTTTGCCGGGGCCACCGCCGCGCTGATGGATGACCCTATTCGCCGCGAGCAGATGGGTCGCTTTGGCCGTGAGCGTGTCGAAAAGGAGCTTCAGTGGTCGGTGGTCAGCAAGAACCTGTTGGCCGCCTACGCTTCCCTGTGATTGTAAGGCATTCCGCTACATGCAGCACCAGAATATACACGATTCGTTGACCCGGCTTGATCGTTGGGTCGAGGCGGCCGATTGGAAGGCTTACGACACCTTTGATGGCTTGTCGTCGCCCTTGGCCCCCTTCGTCACTCTCGGTCACCCCCTGCTGAAAATCGCCTGGCAGCAGGGCGTGCGGCGGTTTCCCCTGAACCTTCGGCCCTTGTTGGGTATCAAGCCCGGCATGAGCACCAAGGGCATGGGCTTTTTCGCCCAGGGCTACTTGCGCCGTTACCAGGCGCACGGTGATCCGTTATTCCTGAAGAAGGCGAAGTTTTGCCTGCAATGGCTGATCGAGAACCGCTGCCCGCAATTCAAGGGTTTCTCCTGGGGCAACCACTTCGATTATCAATCGCGCGGCGGTAACATTTCCAAGGGCACACCCACCATCGTCTGGACCGGATTGATTGCTCACGCGTTTCTTGATGCCTACGAGCTGCTGGACGACCGGAGCTACCTGGAAGTCGCCCGGAGCGCCTGTGACTTCATTCTCGACGAACTGGGATGGCTTGAGTTTCCGGAAGGTATCCTCCTTCAGTATTATCCCAACGCAAACATCCTGGTGCATAATTCGAGCATGATCGGTGCGAGCCTGTTGGCGCGTGTAAACTCCTTTTCGCCCAACCCACGCTATCGCGAGTTGGCCGAGCGCGCGATTCAATACACGTTGCATCATCAGACGGAAGCGGGTGCCTGGTACTATGGGGTGGGCGAGAAATGGAAGTGGATCGATTCCTTCCATACGGGCTATGTGCTCGAAGCGCTTGCCATTTTTATCCGCGCGACCGGTGCCACCAGGTACGAGCCCGCGCTCAAGCGAGGCTATGAATATTTCGTTCATACCTTCTTTCTGCCCGACGGCACTCCGCGTTACTACGATTACAAAACGCTGCCGATTGATATCCAATGCGCTTCGCAAGCCATCCAGACGCTCGTCAACTTGCGCGATCTGCATCCCGCCAGCGTTCCCACCGCCGTTAACGTGGCGGAATGGACCATCAAACACATGCAGGACAAAGCTGGTTACTTTTATTATCGCAAGTACCCTCTGATCACCAACAAGACGCCAACGCTGCATTGGGGCCAGGCCACCATGTTCGCCGCCTTGGCGCTGCTCGATCAGCATCAGCATTCACAGATGAGTGCCGTGTCGGCCAAAGTTGCGGCGGTTGCATCCTGATCGTGGCCCACGCGTCGGCCTGGTTAACGAAGTATCAAGGCTGATCCTTCATGAAAACCGTCCTCCTAGTCTCCGGTAAGCTCCTGCACTATCGGGTGTCGCTGTACAACTATTTCTGGCGGCGCTTCCGAGAGAACGGCTGGGATTTGAAGGTGCTCACAAATTCGGTGCCGCCCCAAAATCAGCGGCCCATTCAGTTTGAATTGCACCAGGCGCCTTTCAAATTCCGGCGCTATATGAAGCTGGTTGAGGATAGGAAGCCCGACGTGGTCATCCTCTTTGTTCATTTGAAGGAACGCATCCTTTGGCCGCTCATCCATTGGCTCAAGTGGAAGGGAATACCTGTCGTTTATTGGTCAAAGGGTGTCAACCTTGACGAACCGGAGGGCCTTTTGCGCCGGGTCTTGTCAAACTACGTTCATTCACTAAGTGACGGCATCCTGCTCTATTCGGCAAATCAGCTGGAGTTTCTGAAGCCCGCCCACCGGCGGAAGGCGGTTCCTGCTAACAACACCATGAATTTCGAGGACATCCCGGAAATTCGTGAGACAAAGGATCAAATCAAAGCGGCACTGGGTATCCGCTTCCGGAAATTTGTGCTTTTCACCGGCACGATGGGACTCAATGGTGAACGTAAGAAGGTCGAGCATCTGATCGAGGTGTTCCGTCAACTGGACCGCGACGACATCGGAGCGGTGATCGTTGGCGCCGGAATGCCAAAGCCGCTCCAAGCCAGAATCAACCCAAAGAACACAGTTTACCTGGGAGAGCTTTACGATCCTGAAGACCTGCAGATCAGTCGGCTGTTCAAGGCCGCCGATCTGTTCGTCGTGCCAGGACATGTAGGCCTGGGTTTGAACCAAGCGTTCTACTGGAGCCTGCCTGTCATTACGGAGCAGGGCATGCAGCCGCCGGAAATTCATTGCCTGACGTCAGGTCGTAACGGCTTCATGGTCCCTGAAGACGACATTATCCAACTGAAGGAACGAATTCTGTATCTCCTCGATAACGACGCGGTGCGAGCTGAATTTTCACGGCAGGCACGGCAGGACATTTTTCGTGAAGCATCGACCGAGGGGATGTTCCAAAGTTTTCTCAAAGCAGTCGAGTCCGTCTGTCCGGGTGACAGGCAGGCAAAGACGACAAAGTGCGATGCAAAAACGATAGCCAACTAAATGACAAGTATGCGAGTCTGTATCTTCGGCATGGGTTATGTGGGGTGTGTGACCGGCGCTTGCTTTGCCGAGCTGGGACACAAGGTTCTGGGCGTCGAGCCCAATCAAGTTAAAGTCGATCTCATCAATAGCGGCAAGAGCCCGATCATCGAAAAGGATATCGACACTCTCATGGCCAAAGTCGTTGGCGCTGGCTCATTCGTGGCTACCAGCGACTGGACCGCGGCGATTCACGACTCGGAACTTGCGTTGGTGTGCGTTGGTACCCCGAGCCGGTCAAACGGCAGCATCGACCTCCGCTACGTGCAGCGTGTTTGTGAACAGATCGGCACCGCCCTCGCCTCGCATCCGGGTCGATTCACGGTCGTCATTCGCAGCACGGTCATGCCGGGCACGATGGACAGCATCGTCATTCCGACGCTCGAGCAATCGTCCGGCAGGAAGGTGGGCCGGGATTTCGGCCTGTGTATGCATCCGGAATTCTTGCGCGAAGGCACTTCGATTTACGACTTCTACAATCCGCCCAAAACCGTCATCGGCCAGTATGACGAAGCGTCCGGGAAGGCGCTCGCCGCGCTTTATACGAAGATTCCAGGGCCGCTGATCCACACCGAGCTGAGAGTTGCCGAAATGGTCAAGTACGCTGACAACTGCTTCCATGCGGTCAAAGTCACTTTCGCCAATGAAATTGGCAATATTTGCAAGGAAGCGAATGTGGATAGCCACGCCGTCATGAACATTTTCTGTCAGGACACCAAGCTCAACCTCTCGCCCTACTACTTGAAACCCGGTTTCGCGTTTGGCGGCTCCTGCCTCCCGAAAGACCTGAAGGCGATCACGCACGAAGCGCGGGCTATGGACCTCGACGTTCCCATGCTCAACGCCGTGCTCGAAAGCAACAGCCGCCAGATCGGGCGGGTCGTGAATAAGCTGTTGAGCTGCAAGGGCCGGTCGCTCGGCTTCCTGGGGCTGAGTTTCAAGGGTGGCACCGACGATTTGCGTTCCAGCCCGATTGTTGAGGTGATCGAAACCATGCTGGGCAAGGGGTTCACCATCAAGATCTATGACCAGCACGTGTCGCTCGCGCGGTTGATCGGCGCGAACAAGGAGTATATCGAAAAGGAAATCCCCCATATCTCGAACCTGATGTGCTCTTCAGCCCGGGACCTCGTTGAGCAAAGTGACGTGATTGTGATTAGCCACAAGGAGGAGTCTTTCAGGCAGGCCTTGGAGTTCCTCACGCCCGGAAAGCTGGTGATCGACCTGGTGAGAATCGTGGACTCCAACCAGTGGAACGGTTGCGAGTATTACGGCATTTGTTGGTAAGCGCCGTCTGACGGTAAGGCCCGCATTCGCTTTGAAGACAATGACTCTGGCACCCCCAAGCAACCGGATTAACATCGAAGGCAAGGACGTCTCCGTTTCGGGCATTTTTCCCCGCGTTGCCCGATTGCGATCGGAGCACCACGAATACGTCGAAGAACCCCGGATGTTTCTATCAGACTTGAAAGGTTCTGGAGTCGACGTCTTCTCGTTCCTGCAGCAAATAGCCACGCCCGACCGGGAATACGGCTATCCATCCCTGCCGGAGAAAATCGCCGTGCTGAGAATCGATACCTACGAAAACTGGTGGAAACGGCAGGTCAACGATAAGACGAGGAATGTGGTCCGAAAGGCGGGCAAGAAAGGGGTCACGATTCAACCGGTTGAATTCAGCGATGAACTCGCCCGGGGCATTCATGCCATCTACAACGAGTCGCCGCTGATTCAAGGCAGGCCGTCAAAACATTACGGCAAAGACTTCGAAACCTTGAAGAGGGCCCATTCTAGCTTTATGGATCGGAGCCTGTTTATCAGTGCCATTTTTGAAAGGGGAGTTATCGGTTTCATTAAGATGATCCTGCATCCGAATAGAAAATCTGCCAGCATTATGCAGATCATTTCGCTGGTCGCTCATCGCGATAAGTCTCCCACCAACGCGCTGCTCGCCAAGGCCATCGAAATCTGCGCCGAGCGGGGCATCGTGCAGCTCCAGTATGGCGTTTGGAGCCGACGCAGTTTGGGCGATTTCAAGAAACATCACGGGTTTGAGTTGGTGGAAATTCCCCGGTACTACGTTCCCCTGAACTGGCGCGGCCGACTGGCGCTCGGGCTCGGGCTGCACCGAAAGCTCACGGAACTCGTTCCCGGCAACTGGCAGGACGTTTATGCGAACTTGCGTGCTCGCTGGTTTTTGTATAGGTACCGGTCGCGTCTGCAATCTCAGGGGCTGTAGCTCAATTGGCAGAGCGGCGCGTTGGCAACAGCGCGACGATGGAGGTTCAAGCCCTTCCCAGCTCCACCACTTCACATACGTTTCCATCCCGATTCGTCATGCCTGGAATAGCCGGATTCATCTCCCCAAACACTGACAGCCGCCGCGGGGCTCTCGGCGAGATGCGCAATTCCATGTTGCACGAGCCGTCCTACGCTTCTGGGACGCTCGTCGAAAAGGGGTTGGATGTCGCCGCTGCCTGGGTTAGCCAGCCGGGCTCCTTTGCGGATTGCCTGCCCAGCTGGAACGAAACCCGTGACGTGTGCCTGATCTTTTCCGGTGAGGAATTTGGCGACCCCGCGGAAGTCCAGCGCCTCAAGGCGGGTGGACACAGTTTTGAAAGCACGAATGCCAGTTACTTGGTGCATCTTTATGAAGAGCAAGGGGACGGTTTTTGGGCGAAATTGAACGGCGCCTTCAGTGGTCTACTTATTGATCTTCGTGAAAACAAAGTCGTCTTGTTCAATGATCGTTACGGATTGGGACGAATTTATTTCCATGAAAATGAGGATGGCTTCTTCTTCGCGTCCGAAGCCAAGGCTTTGCTGAAAATCCTCCCGCACCTTCGGCGCCTCGAAATGCCGCAGCTGGGCGAGTTGCTCACCATGGGCTGTGTGCTGCAAAACCGGACGCTCTTCGCTGGCATCTCTTTGGTGCCTCCGGGTTCGATCTGGACCTTCAAACCCCGATGCCCGGTTAAAAAGGAGACCTATTTCTCCAAAGGAACCTGGGAATCTCAGGAGAAACTTTCGACCGACGACTACTACGAAAAGCTTAAGGCAACCTTTGTCCGCATCCTGCCTCGCTACTTCCGCAACGCGGATCAGATCGCGATGTCGCTTACCGGCGGTCTCGATGGGCGGATCATCATGGCATGGACTCGCTTCGAACGCTCCAAGCTTCCTTGCTATAGCCATCGGGGCGTTTTTCGCGAATGTTTGGATGCAAAGATTGCCCGCCGTGTCGCGTCGGTCTGCAGGCAGTCGCATCGAACGCTCACTGTGGGTGGAAGTTTCTTTTCGGAGTTTCCCACGCTCGCGAGTCAATGTGTTTACATCACCGACGGTTGCATGGACGCCAGCGGTGCCGCCTCACTATTTGCCAACCGGATCGCAAGCAGGGAGATCGCCCCCATTCGGATGACGGGTAACTATGGCAGCGAGATCCTGAGACAACTTGTGGCTTTCAAGCCCAAATCGCTCGACCGTTCTCTGTTTGCGAACGATTTCACACCCCATCTGGACAACGCACGGATGCTGTATAAGGGTGAAAGGCAGTGTGACGCTCTAACCTTCATCGCGTTCAAGCAGGTTCCCTGGCACCATTTTGCGCGATTCGCTCTGGAGCAGTCCCAGATCACCGTTCGTTCTCCGTACCTCGACAACGAGTTGGTGGCAGTCGCTTATCAGGCCCCCGAGGGGATCAGGTTGAACCGGCACATCGCCGAGCGGCTTATTTCTGATGGGAATCCGGCTTTGGCTTCCTTTCCCACGGATCGCGGTCCTTTGGGGCGGCGTGGGCTGCTAGGCAGAATTTCGGAACAATTCGAGGAATTTACCTTCAAGGCCGAATACGCCTACGATTACGGCATGCCGCAATGGCTGGCAAAGGTGGACCGAATCCTTGCCCCGCTGCATCTGGAAAAACTCTTCCTCGGCCGGCACAAGTATTACCACTATCGCTATTGGTATCGCCATCAACTCGCTCCTTTTGTGAAGGAAATGTTGCTGGATCCGCTTACGCTCTCGCGGCCGTATCTGGACGGCCGGAACATTGCCAGAATGGTGAACGCGCACGTCACCGGCACCGGCAATTATACGTCGGAAATCCACCTTCTGCTCACCAGTGAATTGATCCAGAGAACTCTCATCGAGCAGCCCTAAGTCGGATCCATGCAGTTGGATTGGGGAGCGCACGCGTCCCGCGTGCCGTGTTCGGCGTCTCGCCGAACACCGTTTGACTCCCGCACCGACCCGCACCGTTTGGTTTGCCGCCGCGCGGCCAAGGAACGCCCGTCTTTATTCGTGTGGCTTCGTGTCCCTTCGTGGTTTCACATATTTGTTCCGGTTAAGAGCTAATTCGCCATGCATATCAGTGTTTGTGTCTGCACCTATCAGCGCCCCGTTTGGCTGAAGCGGCTACTGGAGGATTTGCAACGCCAGCGGACGGACGATCGCTTTACCTACGAAATCGTCATCACGGACAACGACGCCGCGGAATCGGCTCGCTCCGTGGTGGCGGACGCAGCCCTGCATGCTTCCTTGCGGATCGTCTACTGTGCCGATCCACGTCGCAGTATCTCCCACGCCCGCAACACGACCCTCGCCAACGCGACCGGCGGCTTGATTGCCTTCATTGATGACGATGAATTCCCCGAGCCCGACTGGTTGCTCCGTTTATTTCAGACCCTGACGAGCTTCCAGGTTGCTGGCGTACTGGCTCCCGTTCGTCCTCACTTTGAGCCAGGCACGCCTGACTGGGTGAAGAAGGGTGGATTCTACGAACGCCCCGAGCACGAGACCGGCTACGTCATGCCGTGGACCGAATGCCGTACGGGCAATGTGTTGTTTGATCGCTCGATTATCAAAGGGCTCGACCCCGTTTTTGATCCCGCATTCGGTACTGGCGGCGGCGATGTCGATTTCTTTCGCCGCATGATGGCCGCCGGACATAAGTTCATTTGGTGCAACGAGGCGATTGTGCATGAGATTGTTCCGCCCAGTCGCTGGAACCGCAAGGTCATGATCAAGCGCGCCCTGCTGCGCGGCCGCAATTCGTTCCGGCATCCGGAGGGGCGGTGGTTAAATCTTGGCAAGGCGTTACTGGCAATTCCCCTCTATTCAATTGTGCTTCCATTGCTACTGATGGCGGGGCAACACCACTTCATGAATTACCTGATCAAGCTGTGCAACCATTTGGGGCGCCTGCTTGCGTTTTTCGGAATTACGGTAGTCCGGGAGCGGGCGATGTAGTCGCCAATGTGCGGCCCAACCCTAAGTTGAATCGAATCATCGTTCCTCGCCGGAACTGAGCTGGGAAGCAACGCTTGAGACCCTGCCGCTATGCCTCCTCTGTTAGCACTATGGCTTTCCTACGGATTCATTTACTGGCTGATCCGACAGGACATGAAGGAGCGCCAAATGTCTTCCAAGGCGCTGCTGATTCCGATGTTGTGGCTGGGCACGATTGGTTCACGCCCCTACTCGTTCTGGCTGGCATGGATCGGGATTGGTACCAGCGGTGGGGATCAGGATGGGAATCCCATTGATCTGGCTATCTTCTTGGGCCTAATGGTCGCCGCTTTGATCGTCCTGAAACGGCGCGGCTTCTCTTGGGGAGCGTTCTTTTCTCGAAACAAGATTCTGATGCTGCTTTACTTGTTCCTGGCCTTGAGCGCCAGTTGGTCGGAATTTAGTTTTCCCACGCTTAAGCGTATCGTGAAGGATTATGGCGCGGTGATTACGGCGCTGGTAGTGCTGACCGAAGTCAACCCGCTGGAGTCCATTCGCCTAGTGGTGGTGCGCGCCGCTTACGTCATGTTTCCCCTCTCCGTCGTGTTCATCAAATACTTTCCGTCCATAGGACGGACGGTTGCCAGGGGCGGCGACAATATGCCATGCGGGGTCAGCATGCATAAGAGCCATCTCGGAGCCATTTTGTTTCTGTTCGGGCTGTTCATTGTTCTGGATTTGATGGCGCTATACCGTCAGGAACCAAGCGCGGAGAAGCGGCGTGCGATTTGGCTTCGTTTCGGAATTCTCGCTATGGGCGGGTGGCTGATGGCCATTTGTCAAAGCGTCACTTCGCTTCTCTGTTTCAGCCTGGGGTGCTTTCTGTTGTGGGGTTCTGGACGATTGGCTCGTATGCAAAACCCTTTTAGAGTCCTGATAAGTTGTATCGCCGTTTTCGTGGTTGTTGTCATCTCTGAAAAATCCCTTGATTTGTCTGGTAGCATTCTGGAGGCATTGGGCAAGAGCAGAACATTAACCGGGCGTACTGAGATTTGGGACATGGCGCAACAGGCGAGAATAGAGCCGGTCTTCGGGAGCGGCTATTTCTCATTTTGGCATACCAGCGAGGCGGAACGAATTCAACAGGAGTTCATTTTCATGAACTCGGCGCACAATGGCTTCATTGATATGTATCTTGGCGGTGGCTTTGTCGGGGTGGGGCTACTGGTAGTGTTACTGGTAGTCTGGGGGCGAAGATCTGCCAGGCTCATGCTTGCAGGAAATATGTTCGGCCGAGTGGCCCTGACAATTTGGGTGTTGGGAATTGCCTTTAACAACTCCGAAACTGCGTTTTTCCGACTCGACCCGAGTTGGTTTCTCATGCTGCTGCTGCTGATCGAAACTCCCCGGTCCTATCTGGCAGCCAACGCCATTCCGGACATTTTCAATGAGCATCCCGCCCCACACGTCAATCAGGCATTGGCATGACTGTCAACAGCATTTGGGCGAAAGCGTGGGATCGATTTCGGTTGAGTCTTTCACAACTGTCCGTGCGGCGCATGGTCCCAATGCGTAATAGCCGACCACTAATTTCATTCAGTTTTGACGATTTTCCACGAACCGCCCTACAGGTTGGGGGAGGGATTCTCCAAAGGCACAACCTCCGGGGCACCTTTTATGCCGCCTTGGGATTGATGGATCGCGCCAACTCACCAGTTGGTCCGATCTTCTCACAGGCCGACTTCCAGCCACTTTTATCTGCCGGTCACGAATTGGGTTGCCATACTTTTGGCCACGACCATGCGTGGAACACCCCCTCTCAGGACTTCGACCGGTCTCTCGTTCAGAACCGGGAATCGTTGCAACGGTTACTGCCGACCGCTGAGTTCAAGACCATGTCGTATCCCATCGATGTCCCTCGTCCGCAGAATAAACGACGAGCGTCGAAGTACTTCGCCGGCTGCCGCGGCGGCGGACAGACCTTCAACGTTGGAACGATGGATCTCAACAACCTTCGAGCATTCTTCATTGAGAAAAGCACGCCCGCGCTGATCGAGCAAGTCATTGAACAGAATACCCAAGCCTGTGGCTGGCTTGTCTTCGCCACCCATGACGTCTGCGATCAGCCAAGCCGCTTTGGCTGCACTCCGCGGTTGTTTGAAGAGGTCGTGCGACAGGCAATGAAATCCGGATCGAGAATTTTGCCAGTCAGCGAAGCGTTGCATGCCTCCGTGTCGGTGGAGAAGTAGGCTTGCGCGCCTTCGTAATCCATTTCTTGACGTGACTGTTCCCATCGTTATCGCTTCCAACCCTCAGCCCACAGGTGTCGGAAAGGGAGGCGCGCTGCCAAACTTGGCCGGGTCTCCTGCTGTGGAAAACCGGGAGGCTGAACAACATTTCCGGACGGACCACTTAATTCATAACTTGGGAAGCCGCGCGTTCTCCGGTGGAGTAGTCACGACGTTCTCGCAGGTTGCACGGATGGGATTGTACATGATCCTGACCGTTGTCCTTGCACGGATGCTCAACCCCGCAGACTTTGGGCTGGTCGCCATGGGTTTGGCGCTGACCCAGATCTTGCACCTTTTCCGAGAGGCCGGGCTCTCCACCGCCACCGTGCAGCAGCAGACCATTACGCATGCCCAGGTTTCCAACCTTTTCTGGGCTAACCTCGCTGTCGGACTCGGCTGCACCTCGATCGGCATTGCGCTGGCACCCTTGATGGCGTGGTATTATCACGATTCGCGGTTGCTGGGCATCACGATTGCCCTCTCGTTGACCCTTTTTGCCGGCGGCGCAGCGGTTCAACATCTGGCCTTGCTGAATCGGCAAATGCGTTTCACGGCCTTGGCGCTGATTGATCTGGGGTCCATGACGGCTTGTCTGGTTGTCGGCATGGTTATGGCCGCCTACAACTTCGGTTACTGGTCTCTCGTGGGCGCGCAACTGGGCATGGCACTGACCGAATTGACAATGGCTTGGATCGCCTCAGGTTGGCGCCCGCAACTGCCTAAATCCGGGAGCGGCACTCGTTCCATGCTTCGCTTTGGAGCGAGCATCACCTTCGCGACGCTTCTAAGGCGGATCACCAGTAACGCTGATAGCCTGCTGCTAGGCCGTTACTTTGGCGCGGACGCGGTCGGGGTTTATTCCCGGGCAATGGCCCTGATAATGCGGCCGCTGGACCAATTCCTGGTTCCCTTCGACAAGGTGTTTGTTCCCGTATTGTCTCGCCTTCAGGACCAACCGGAGCGCTATCGAAGCCACTTTCTACAAATCTACAATGCGATGGCTCTCGTCAGTTTTCCGATCGCCGGTCTCTTTCTCGGGTTGTCTCGGCCGCTCGTCCTGTTGGCCTTGGGCTCTAAGTGGACGGCGGTGGTGCCGGTCTTCGCCGCGTTGTCGCTCACGGCCCTCTATTATCCGATTGCGGGTGCTTCCATGTGGCTGCTGACAACTCAGCGTCGCAACCGGGATATTCTTATTTCGGGCATTGCCATTTCCACGGTTACGCTGGGCTCCTTCGTCGCCGGCTTGTATTTCGGGCCATTGGGTGTGGCCCTGGCCGTTTCGGTGTTCGGACTCCTGGTCCGTTTACCAATCCAATACCACATCGTCGGCCGATCCGGTCCGGTGACTAGGTCGGACTTGTGGAAGGGATGCTTAAGCCACTCCCCATTTTGGGTGGTTACCCTTGTCGGTGCGTACCTGCCTCAACTGATCCTGCCGCAGGCTCATCCCTTCGTCCTTACCTGCCTGGGAGGAACCGTCGGCAGTCTGGCCGGTCTGGCGCTGGTTGCACTAATTCCGTTCTACCGACGGGAAGCGACCGGGATGATCGAACTGGTGAAGCGGCAGCTCGCTCGCCGGGGCACGTGATGGCAGCCTCAAATCTCTGGCACGCGTGAAGTGCGCTTTCTTTCAACGGCGGACGATCTGGTGGCCGACTTGGATCGGTTGGAGTTGTCTCTTGGTTTCACCGGTAACCCTGGCGATGGCATGCGTCTTGTGGGGCGAATCTTGGCTTTCGGTCACGGCTCGTGTCCCAGCCAGTGTTCTGATCGTGGAGGGGTGGATTCACTCGGAAGGAATGCCGGCAACTGCGGAGGAGTTCCGTCGCGGGGGCTACGATTACCTTGTAGTAACGGGCGGACCGAGCGGACCTTCTTGGGCATTGAACCGCTTCAACCTTGCGGAAAACGCGAGGCAGGAATTGCTGGTACTTGGACTCTCCGCCGACAAGTTACTCTCGGCGCCAAGTCTGGAATCTGACAGTCAGCGCACCTTCGAATCCGCCCTGGCGGCGAAGCGGTTGCTGGAACTCCGGGGCTTCGCTGTTGGGGCAATCAACGTCTTCAGCCGCGGACCGCATTGTCGGCGGACTCGCTTGGTGTATTCGAAGGTTTTCGGTCCAGCAACTCGCGTCGGAATTGTCGCCTGGTGTCCGTATGCAACGCAAGGCAAGGCATGGTGGCAATCCAGTGAGCGCACCAAGGAAATGGTCACCGAGAGCCTCGGCTATCTCTACGAATGGGTTCTGAATTCAGGCCGGCCCGGGGGAAAGTCCGTTCTCTATCTCGCTTGCGCGATTCCGTGCGCCGTCTTCGCGCTCTTTCGCCTTTTCCGTCGTCTGACCCCCCGAAAAGTGCGGAGCACCGATCCGAGTTGCGGGGCCGCAGGGGAAAAACAAGTCGTGTCGTCCCCATGAAGCCTGTAAGAATTGCCCTGGTTTCCTCTGAAGCATTGTCCGGCCATCGGCGATTGTTCGATGCCTTGGGTGAACTTTACACGCTTCAGTTCGTGGCGCGTGACGAAGGCAAGCTATCCGATTGTGCCGCAGCCTTGCTCTTCGGCCAGAGCCGTGATGCGGCGGAGCGCATCGCTGGGTCGGGAATTCCCTGCCTGGCCTTTCTCGGGCAGCCACCCGTTGCTGTCAGGTCGGAGACGGCGGACCTCTCGATGGCTGCGCTACCTTGTTTGGATCGGAGTTTTCGTGGCCGTGTCATTCGTGACCGCTCTATCAAGCAACTCCGTGAGCTGAAGTCCAAAAGCGGTGATGAAGTGATCACTCGCAAGGGTGAAGACATTCTATGGATTCATCGGGTCGTTGGGAAGGCCTCCATTGATCTTCTGGCCGTGGACCTCCCATCGTTGGGCGGCGGCGAATATCTGTACCAGTTTCTTCAGCGTGACAACTTCATGCACTTGTTGCCGCTCATGCATTTTCTGCGCGGTCTTTCTCCCTGGAAGCGGCCGCCGCTGCGCGGATGTTTGATGTTCGACGATCCCAACCTGCATTGGAAGACCTATGGCTGCGTGCGGTACGAGGAAATGGCCCGGCATGCCCGCGCGCATAATTACCATGTGTCGTTCGCGACAGTGCCCTTCGATGGTTGGTATGTACATCCCGCCACTGCCGCCTTGTTTCGTGCCCATAAGGATCGGCTTTCACTGCTCGTCCATGGCAATAACCACACCTACGCTGAACTGGCTCAAGATTATCCTGTCGGCCATCGTCTGGGGCTCATGGCTCAGGCATTGCTCCGAATCGCCCGCCTGGAAGCACGTTCCGGTTTGGAAATCTCCCGCATCATGGCGGCCCCCCATGGCGGCTGCAGCCAGGAGATGGCCGCCGCCATGTTGCAGGTCGGGTTTGAGGCCGCCTGTATTTCCCGCTGGTCGCTGATGCATTACAACCAGAATCGGGACTGGCCACAGACCGTCGGATTGAACCCGGCCGAGTATCTTGAAACGGGATTCCCCGTCATCCCCCGGTTTAAGCTGGCCCACGAACGGGAAGTGGATGTCTATCTGGCCGCACTGCTTCAAAAGCCTATCATTCTTGTTGGCCATCACGATGATGTCAGTGGCGGGTTGGATATCATGAAGCAGTTCGCCGATCGCATCAACTCGGTTGGGAATGTGAGCTGGATGAACATGCGGGCGATGGCTCGTTCCAATTTCTGCACCCATCAGGACGGGGACACGCTGCACGTCAAGATGTATTCGCGTCGCGTGCAAGTTGGCATTCCGTCGGACGCCGTCAATCTCATCGTCCACCGTGCCTGGTTCGAGGCGGATGAACACGAAACTCTTGAGTTGCGCTATGGACAGTTGAATGGGGTTCGAATTGACGGGTATCGGGCTGGAGCCATCAAAGTAAACCCCGGGACGGAAATTGAACTGACATCCGTTGTTGCCGAGGGCATCGATCCACAAACGGTTCGGGCGCCTCGCACATCATTTTGGGCCGGAGCGAGGCGCGGGTTTTGTGAATTTCGGGACCGGGCGCGACCAATCTTCGCATGCCTTCGCAAGGTCAAGCCTCCCGCAAGGGCCGGCGAGCAGTCAACCTGATACCATGAAGACACATTCAAACCTGCCTTACTTCATCTACCGAACGGCGAATACTTTATACCGCTGGAAAGTTCCGATCCTCCCCTTTTTGATCCAGCAGTTCCTTCGATTCGTATTTTGCTGCTTTATCCCCTACAAGACAAGGATCGGCCGGGTAAATGTACATTTTGGGCACAATGGCATGGGTACTATTTTGGACTACCGTTGCGTAATTGGCAACAACGTTCGGATTGATCAGCACGTTACGATTGGAATTCGTTGGGACGAAACCGTAGCGCCAATCATTGGCGACAACGTTCGCATAGGCGCCGGCGCAAAAATCTTGGGAAGCATCAGAATTGGAGACGGCGCGCGGGTTGGGGCCAATGCCGTGGTGCTGACCGACGTCCCCGCCGGCGCAACTGCCGTGGGCGTGCCAGCGAGAATAATCCATAAACGCGCAAGTGCGGAAGTCTTGGAAAGCTCAAAAGGATAGAGTCACGGCGCTGGTATTGGAAAAATTCAGACCGATCGTTCCTGTACCCCAATAACTCTTGAAGCAGCCCTCTATTATGGCAAGACGATGAGCCCAATTATCCCATCCTTACAGAACATGATTCCGGAGAATGGTTCAACCGTCCGCTCGTCAGGTTCGCTGCAGACTATTCGGCGAGGCCTCTCCAAAATCGGCGTTGTGCTTGTCACGTTACTATTCTGCATTATTACGCTGGAGGTTGGCCTGCGAGCCACTGGTCGCTACCACATGGGGAACTTGGAAGGCTACTTCGAACAAGGTGGTATTTCGTACGTCTTGAAGAAAAGCGTGACCAAGGAAGTATTTTGGCCTACTCTAAAATTTAGCGTCCATACTTCCGATCTTGGCTTCCGATCACCCAAACCCGGCCCTCAATCTATCGGAGGGCGGCCATATTACGTGATCCTCGGAGCATCCGACGCTTTTGGCAACGGACTCGACTACGAACAAACATTCGTGGGCATCGTCGCCGAAAAACTTAAAGACCATAATATTGACGTGGTTAACCTCGCGGTGGCTGGGCACCATCTGCAGGAGCAAGCCGCCCTGTTCAAGAGCTTCACGGCGTCTGTCACCAACCCACCGCAGGCGGTGATCATCGTTTTCAACCCATTGCTGATTGGTGGGTATGACGACAACCATCCCGACGTCGTTGTGCGCCGGGGAGACCTCTTCGAGGGCAGCAATTGGAGAATCCCCTTGCTCAGAAAATTCTTGGCGAACACTTCGGCTGGTTACTGCTTCCTGCGCGACGGCATTCGAAACACGCAGCGCCGGTATTTCAAAGGGGAGGACGCCCCGCTGTCATTCTACGTGGAACGCTTTTCCTCCAGTCACCGTATTCATAAACCGGAGAAAACCGCAGATTTTCTGAAGAATCTCCAGGAGCTTGAGCAGTTCGTCCGCAGTCTGAACGCCACTCCCATCGGCGTTTACTGTCCACCGGCCGGGGTGTTCCACGTAAACGACCTCGCGGCCAAAGGCAAACTGGATCCCAGCCTGATTGACACGGAGTTTTTTGTGGAGGTAGTCCGAAAGCACTGCCAGGTCGAAGGAATAAAGTTCATCGATCTGAATCCACCCGTGCAGGAGCGTTTCAGCAAAGGGGAGAAGTTGAATTTCGACTCCGACGGCCATTACAACGGGCCCACCAGCCTGGTCGTCGGGGAGTACCTCTATGACGCCCTCAAGCCGGATCATGGGCGGGGTCAAAACTGACCGACCTTCCTTTTCCCACCGCTCCTGCGTTGATCGTTCTTATTTCTGGCTATGAACAACATCCCGAACCCAAACCCGTCGGCGGTCGCTGGTCTCCTCTTCGATTGTCTTGTTCAGAACTTTGCACCCCGTTGGCCAAATCTTCAGGACAAACCCGAGGAAAGTCCGACGTCTGCCATCCGGGCTCTCTGGTTCGCCGCGGCGGGACAGCACCGCTCGGTACAAAAAGCGGCCGACGGTGATCTGCCAACTCTGACCGAAGCAGAGCGTAAACGCCTCGACGAGTTGATCGAGCTCCGCCTGTCGGGGAATCCCTTGGCCCATCTGCTGGGCTGGCAAAATTTTATGGGACTGGAGCTCAAGGCGGGACCTCAGGCGCTCATTCCGCGCAAGGAAACCGAGCTTCTCGGCTACGCTGCTCTCCAGCGGCTCCGCGATCTTGTGCGCACCCGCAGGCGTGCCCGGGTGATGGATATCTGCACGGGCTCCGGTAACTTGGCGCTTGCGCTGGCTGCCCACGAACCTGCTTGCCAGGTCGTTGCTTCCGACCTTTGCGCCGATGCCGTGGCGCTCGCTCGGGAGAACGCCGCATTCCATAAGCTTCAGGATCGTGTCGAGTTTCGGGTCGGAGATTTGTTTGCTCCGTTTGCGCAGGGGGATTTTGACGGCACGATGGATCTGGTGGTCTGCAACCCGCCTTACCTCTCCTCATCCAAAGCGCGTGTGTTGCCGCGCGAGATCGGTGAGTTCGAGCCGCGCGAGGCCTTCGACGCGGGCAGTTTCGGGCTCGCGATCATCAGTCGCTTGATCACTGACGCCCCTCGCTTTCTGAAACCCAAATCATGGCTGTGCTTTGAAGTCGGGCTTGGCCAGGGACCGTTCTTTGCCGCTCGCCTCGAAAAGTCTGGCGCCTACCAAACCGTCGATCAGGTGAAGGATGCCGCGGGCGAAGTCCGCACCTTGGTGGCTCAGACTCGGTAACGCCGCAGTATCTGCTTTGAACATTGGCCATTGGACGTTGAGCGTTCCTTGTCCTCGGTCATCCGTCGTCGGTCCACTGATTTCCGCTTTCTGTTTTCTGCTTTTGACCGTCTTCAGCCTACCGTCTTCGGTCCTCCGTCCTCCGCTTCCTCCGTTAGTTCCTGTTAAACGGACTGTGCGCCCTTTGCGCCCTTTCGTGGCTGATTCCGCTTGGCGTTAATTCGTGTTGATTCGCGTAAAGACTCCGACCTCCTTCGCCCTCACCTTGGTAGTTGAACATTGAACGTTGAATGTTGGCTGTCTCTTTCGCCCCGCTCCCCCGCTCCCCCGCTCCTTTTCTCCTTTACCCGTCCACCGTCCTCTGTCGTCCGATTCCAACTCTCCAACTCTCCATTACTCCCTCGGCCGCTCATCTGCGTCCATCTGTGTTCATCTGCGTGCCGCGACGAAGTTCAAGGAATGAAGGCGGGCGGTTAAGTGCTGCTGCTTTCCTTTTTTGACAGTCCTCTGTCTACCGTCTTCGGTCCTCTGTCCTCTGTCCTCTGTCCTCTGTCGTCGGTCGTCGGTCGTCGGTCGTCGGTCAACTGACTTGCATCTTTTCGTACTAATGACCTTGGAATCAATCTCCCAGTTCCTTCACGGGTTGCCTTCCGCCGAATTCTTTTCGAGTGCCGCGTTCTGGGCTTATTTTGCGATCGTCGTTGTCGCGCTCCGGTTGCTTCCGCGTCGTGGCACCGTCGGTGATCTGCTGCTGCTGGGCGCGAATGTTTTAATGCTCCTGGCCCTGCCTCAATTCAACGGCGCGGCCTTGCTGATTTATGGTGGCCTGACGTTGGTCACCTATGGCATCGGACTCGCCCTCAACGAGGGACCGTTGGCGAAGCGTCCGTCGTCGCGCCTTCCATTGGCGATTCTCGGCGTCGTGCTCGTGCTGTTTGTGCTCGCGGTTTTCAAGTACCGCTTTTTGCAGACCCTCGTCCTCCACGACAAATCAATCCTCGGGTCGGGCGCTTCCGATTTCATCTTCCTGGTCGGGATCTCCTATTCCTCCTTCAAGGCGATCCATTTCCTTATCGAATCGTTCAAGGGCACCATCAAGCGTCCGCGCCTTCTGGACACTTTGAACTTCCTCCTCTTCTTCCCCGCGTTTGTCAGCGGTCCCATCAATCGGTTCAACGATTTTATCGCCCATTCTGCTCGCGCCAATCGTGCGCCGTGGCGTGATGACTTCTCTGCAGGTGCGGAGCGGATCATTCACGGCCTGTTCAAGAAATTCGTGATCACCGTGCTTCTGTTCCCGTACACACTCATTGGCACCAAGGTCCCGTTGGCGGAAATGGCCCCGTGGCAGGTTCTCCTGTGCCTCTATGCCTATGCCCTCTATTTCTACATCGACTTCTCCGGCTATACCGACCTTGCCATCGGCAGCGCGCGGTTGCTGGGTTTCAACCTCCCCGAAAATTTCAATCAGCCGTTCTTGAAGAAGAATCTTCAGCAACTCTGGGCGAATTGGCACATGTCACTGACGGGGTGGCTCACGGATTACGTATACTGGCCTCTGGTTCGCAAGCTGCGGAGCAATGAAATGCTCCGAAAATACCCGCTGGTCATTTCCAATCTGGCCATCATCGTCACCTTTTTTCTCTGTGGTGCGTGGCATGGTCCGACGTTCAATTTTATTCTTTGGGGGCTTTACCACGGGATTGGCATTGCCGCCGTCAATGTTTATCAAAAATGGAAGCGCCAGGTTCGCCATCCCGGCGCCCTGAAATATTTCACCTCGCCTTTGAGTTACGCCCTCGGTGTGGTTCTTTCGTTCAACTTCTTTGCGCTGGGACTGCTATTCATTCTCGATTCCCAGCAGTTGGCGTCAGTGCTCGGTCAACTTTTCTAAAATGTGAACGGCAACGCGTCTGGTTGTTATGAAAATGCTCCGCGCTCTTTTCCACGAAAACCGCAAGCTGATCCTGGTGACGCTCGAGGTGTTCTGGATCGTCATTTTCCTCCTCGATCGTGTCAGCTCCGGCGGCGGAAGCGGCATCCCCCAGTTCGTTTACGTGAATTTCTAGCGTCCTTCGCATCTCTTCGCGGGAGCATCACTAGATCATTTCCGCGTTCAGTTTTCTGCTCTCCGCTTTTGAACCGGGGAGCGCAGCCGGCTCGGCTGCCGTCCGGCGCGCCCTCGCGCCGAACCCCAACCTCCTTGTAAGGTAGGGCGGTGCTGCTGCGCCGCCGAAATAGATCGGCACGGACCCCCCCAAACGTGCTGCCATCCAGTTTACGAATTACCGATCACGGATCACTGTCCACAGATTACTGATTACGCCTTACGCTTTGCGTTTTATATTTCAGCTTTCAATTTTCAGCTCTCCGCTTTTGATTGATTAGCGTCCTTCGCGTGAATTCGCGTCGATGAGCGGTTCAACTTTCGCAGCCATCATGGTCTTAAATGTCGAATTTTGAATTTGGAATTCTACCTGTTGCGACGTTGAGCGTTCGCTGATCAGGCTGTCGTTCGTTTCTGTTTTCCGATTTCAGCTCTCCGCTTTTGAATCGCTTACGCCTTACGTTTTACGCCATACATTTCAGTTCTCTGCTTTCAGTTTTCTGCTTTTGAAGCGCTCCTCCGCGCCTCCGTGGTGAATGAATCCGCGCTTCGTGTGCTCAACGACTCAGCATGCTTGACCGCGCGGGCATTTCAAACTTGCTAGCGGACTGGCTCGCCGCTTGGAATCAACACGATTTGACCGGCGTGCTTGAACCCATGGCGGACGAAGTGATCTTCGAGCATTGGAATGGTCGGGTGATTCGCGGCAAACATCAGCTCGGGCGGGCCTGGCAACCTTGGTTTTCTTCCCACGGGAACTTTCACTTCGAAATGACCAACTGCTGCCTCGATGAGGCACGGCAGTCGTTCAGCTTTGAGTGGCGCCTGGCCTGGCCGTCGCCGGAGCCCCGCGTTCAGGGCCAGCTTGAGCTGAGGACCGGGGTGGACGTGGTTCAGTTGCGCGATGGGAAAATCACTTCCAAGAGGACCTACATCAAGACCTGCTTAATGATCGACAACCGTCCACTACTCTTAACACTCCAACCATGACCAACAACCGATTCTCCCGGGACACGCTCCGAATTGATGCTGCGGCCGAAACCGAGCGCATCGTCAGCAGTCTGCGCACGTCGCTTTCTCGTGACCTCAAACGTCGCGGCTTGGTCCTTGGCCTTTCCGGCGGTATTGACAGCTCCGTAACCGCCGCGCTCGCCGCGCGGGCGCTGGGCAAGGAGCGCGTCTTCGGCATTCTCATGCCCGAACGCCATTCACACTCCGAATCCCGCGTCCTCGGTCAGGTCGTGGCCGACTCGCTGGGCATGCCGTGCGTGGAGGAAAACATCAGCGGCATCCTGGAAGCCGTGGGCTTCTACCGCCGCTATGACGCCGCTGTGCGCGAAGCCGTTCCGGAATACGGTTCGGGCTGGCTGTCCAAGATTGTGATTGAAGGCGTCGCCAGCGGCGGCGGCTACACCACCTTTGCCATCGTGGCCCAGGACCCGACGGGCCGCACCATTCGCACCCGGTTGCCCTTGAAGGCCTATTTGGAAATCGTCGCCGCCACCAACTTCAAGCAACGCACCCGCAAGATGATCGAGTACTATCATGCCGATCGGCTCAATTATGCGGTGGCGGGTACCCCCAACCGGTTGGAATACGATCAGGGCTTCTTCGTGAAAGGTGGTGACGGGTTGGCGGATGTGAAACCGATTGCCCACCTCTACAAAAGCCAGGTTTACCAGTTGGCGGACTTCCTTGGCCTGCCGGACACGGTTCGTCGCCGCTTGCCGACCACTGACACCTACTCGCTGCCCCAGGGTCAGGACGAATTCTATTTCGCCCTGCCCTACGAGCCCATGGATCTCTGCCTCTATGGAAAGAATCATGCTATTGACATCGATGAGGTTGCTTTGGCGGCCGGCCTGACGCGTGAAAAGGTGCAATTTGTGTGGCAGGACATCGATCGCAAGCGGTCGACCACCCGCTATTTGCATTTGGCACCCCTGCTGGTCGGCGAGGTGCCGGAGCTGACGCCAGTGGGTGGCGCGTGATCGAATTACCGTTTCTTCAATGAGAGCAAATCCAAAACTATGAGTGACTATAAGGCGCAAATACGCAACTTCGTCGTGGACAACTTCCTTTTCGGTCAGCCCGGTGACTTGGCCGATAACACCTCCTTCCTGGAAGGGGGGGTGATTGACTCAACCGGCGTACTGGAACTGGCCACCCATCTCGAAACCACCTACGGCATCAAGGTTAAGGACGACGAACTTGTTCCTGAGAACCTCGACTCCATCAATGCCATCGCGAGTTATCTCGAGCGGAAGTTGCTCCCGGGCAGCCCGGCGGTCTGACGACCGCCTCAACCAAGTCGTTTATGAACCCGGGTTTCACTGTTCCCACCCCCGCTCGCCACGCGTGGCTCGTTCGTGACTTTCTCGAGCAGAGCGCGGAGCGCTTGCCCGAAAAAGTCGGGTTGGTTTGCGAAGGGCAGCGCCTGACTTATCGCCAGCTGGATGAGCGGGCCAACCAGGTGGCCCACGCCTTGGTCGAGCTGGGCGTCGGTCGTGGTGATCGCGTCGGCCTTTATCTGGACAACTCGGTTGAAATGGTGGTCGGCATCTTCGCCGTCGCCAAGGTGGGTGCGGTCTTTGTCGCCATCAATCCCACGATGAAGCGCGACAAGTTTCTGTACGTGCTGAACAACTGCCGGGCGACGGCGTTGATTGCCGATGCGAAGGTCGATCTTTCCGGCTTGCTCGACGAAGCGGGTGGCGCCGTGCCGTCCCTGCGCGGCATCATTCTGGGTGGCCGCAACGCTTCCGCTGCCACACCCGGTGCCCGGCAAATCACCTTCGAGTCGGTTCTTGATCGGTGCTCGTCAGCCCGTCCGGCCCGGGTCGGGGGTGATCTCGACCTGGCCTGCCTTATCTACACCTCCGGTACGACGGGTGATCCAAAAGGGGTGATGAGTGATCATAGTAACGTCGTTTTCGCCGCCAGCTCGATCATTGAGTACTTGGAGAACGTCGAGTCCGATGTCGTCATCAATGTTCTGCCCCTGTCTTTCGATTACGGCCTTTACCAGCTGCTCATGACGTTCAAGTTTGGCGGCTCGCTGGTTCTGGAAAAATCGTTCACGTTCCCGGCCGCGGTCCTGAAGCGCATTGAGCAGGAGCGGGTGACGGGTTTCCCGGGGGTTCCAACCATCTATGCCATGCTGCTCCCCATGGACCTCTCCGGTTTCGATCTCTCCAGTCTGCGTTACCTGAGCAACACGGCGGCTGCCTTGCCGGTCAGTCACATCGAAGCCATCCGCAACAAGTTTCCGGGAGCGACGCTCTATTCGATGTATGGCCTCACCGAAACCAAGCGCACTCTTTTCCTGCCCCCCGCTGAACTCGACCGCCGACCGGGCTCCGTCGGTATCCCGATCCCGGGTACCGAAGCGTGGGTGGAGGATGAGTCCGGACAGCGTCTCGGCCCGGGCGAAGTCGGTGAGTTGGTCGTCCGCGGCCGACATGTAATGCGCGGTTACTGGGAGGCGCCCGAGGCTACGGCGCTGCGTTACCGCCCCGGTCTGATTCCCGGTGAGCGCCACTGCTACACGGGTGACCTCTTTCGCGTGGACGAAGACGGTTTCTTTTACTTTGTTGGTCGGCGGGACGACATTATCAAAAGTCGTGGCGAGAAGGTGGCCCCCAAGGAGGTGGAGGCTGTCCTTTATAGTCTGCCAGGCGTGCGCGAAGCCGCCGTTATCGGTGTGCCTGATGCCATCCTGGGTCAGGCCATCAAGGCCTTCATCGTTGCGGAAGGTGGGCAGTTGACGGAAAAGCAAGTGTTGGCTCATTGCCGTGCTCATTTGGAGGACTATATGGTACCCCGACAGGTAGAGTTTCGCCCTGAGTTGCCTAAGACGTCCTCGGGTAAGATAACAAAAACGGGGCTTGCGTGATTGAAGCACCTCACCTCGGTGTTTGTGTTTCAAAAGCGAATGACCCAGAACGTGTTTTGACGGGAGTTCGCATCGAATTTGCCCGATCTGCCATGACTTGAAAGCCTGTCCAATAAATACTGCGGACGTCCTGTTGTAGAGGGAAAAGCTGGATGGCAATGCACGACGAGGGAGGATGCCTGCTGTGGTCTCCGCCTTAGGAGCGGCAAAGCTAGCCGGCTTTTCCCTCGAAAACTTTCTTAGGGTCGATGCCGGCGTCGATGGTTTAATTCGGCTCTATCGTTAACGCTATTTTGGAACTACGCTGCTAGTCATTGCAGTTCAGTAGTCGCTTGCTTGGCCCCATTCAAAGCCTCTTGCTGGAGATGGACGCCTTGGGCGCGTATTGCGAGTAGTGGAGTCGAAGTGGTCGAAATGGAATCCTGCCTGCCGCTGATTGGCGATTGGTGATGTGGCCGTTCGGGTGGGAAATTGGTGCCTCTATTCGAGCAGTTGGCCCGCGTCCTTGAAACAACACCCAAGATCAGCCGCAATGGGTTAGCTGCCTCATCGTGTTGGCGGTTATGTCTTTTGGGGTGACTTCGTATGCCCCCACCCGTTGGTGTCCGCCATTGATTTCGATTTTGAATCGCTTGCTTTTCGTTCAACTGCTTCGCGTGATATGGCTCGGTTTCGACTGCTCACGCCGTCGCGGCATCAATACTGCTAAGTATTTTGAAAATAGTTTTGATGTCAGGACACTTGAATGAGATCACGCCCGAGCTAACGAAGCAGACGGGTTCTAACAATAGGGCTGGAATCCGCGGAGTTCGGCGGATTTGGAATAAATACGAGTCAGAACTTCCGAGCAGCATTATTCTTCATGAAAACACTTAGACGAGAAATCTTGTTTGTTTTGCTTTTGTTGTATGGTTCCGCAGCCCCAGCGGCAGTCTATTATGTGGCGACCGTCGGTAATGACGCAAACAACGGGAGTTCTGTGTCCCCTTGGAGAACCATTCAAAAAGCCGCCAATACCATCGTTGCGGGCGATATCGTTCGCGTGCGGCTAGGTGTTTATGCAGAACGAGTTGCGGAGAGTACGAGCGGCACTTCGGGCAATCTAATCACGTATTTGGCTGAGAATGGTGTAACGGTCCTGGGTTTCAATATCACGGGCAACTATGTTCGGGTGGTAGGTTTCGAGATAACTCATTCTACGGCATTGGGATATGCTGGGATAACTGTGACCGGCGATTTCTGCCAACTACTTGACAACAATATTCATAACACTTCAGGAACAAGCATAGATCCAAGCGCCGCAAACTTTCTCACTATTCGGGGCAATGTTTTGAACTATTCCGGCTCGCCTGGTGGACCCAGCGGTTCCGGGCTTAAATCGATCAACGACGGCGGAGGTTCGATGACCAATGTGCTGGTAGAGTACAATCATATCAGCCACACGACGGATTACTTGTGCTCAAACGGCACAAACTATGTCCTGCGAAACAATGTGCTCGGCCCGACAATTATAAGTGACTTTGGTGGTGCCCCACATACTGACGGGTGGCAGTCGAATGCCCAGACAAGAAATGGACTGATGGAAGCAAATTGGCACGTCGACAACGCCATTTCCGATTCGCACATCTTCCTCTCAGAAAGGCCGGTGAATGGTCGCAACGCACATTATACATTAATCAAGAACGTTAGTCTTCGGTCCGGGGATCAATTGTGGGCTCAATTTCGTGACGCCACAAATCACTTGCTGGCTCATAACACGGTGGGTCAGGTTGGGTTTGGGCCGAGAGGGGGCCCTGGCGGGAGTGGGTTTGTCTATGTTTGGTCGGATGGAAACGGGCCTAGTACGGGAAACCAAGCTAGGAATAACGCGTACACCAATGTTACTCGAGGAGCTGTTTACACCGTGAACTCAGGTAGCTCGCTTCTGCATGATCATGACCTCGTGTACCCGCCATCGTCTGATCTTGCAAATGGTGTAAATGGCGATAGGGAAGTGGACCCGCAGTTTGCAAATTACGCAATTAACGACGTCCGGCCCAAAGCAGCATCTCCCATGATCGACGCGGGCGGCGCCTTAACCACTGCGTCCAATTCCGGAAACTCCGCCCGGGTGATTGCACTTGCAAGATCAGCTGATGCGTATTGGTTCAACGATGGGTTCAACGGCATGATCGAAGGCCATAAGGTTTATGTCGGTAACAATAATAATCTGACCGTTATAGGCCGTGATGTCACAGCCGGGACGATCACTGTGGCTAATTCGATATCCTGGACTGTGGGTGATAAAATTGGATATGCTTACCGTGGCTCGGGGCCGGACATCGGTGCTTATGAATTTGGCGATGTGCCGCTGACGGCTGCAACTATTTCTAAAGCTAGCGATACTTACACCGTCACTTGCGACGGGGACGTGCGGTTTGTTGTATTCTATGTCGACGGGATTCCTCAGGCGCCAGATTATTTGGCGCCATTTGTTTTCACCAGCGCTGGAACTGTTACCGCCAAGGCGTTTGCGTTGCACGCCCAGGCTTCTCCGGTTATTGCTGCGTCCGCTGGAACCGCTTCCCGCCCCACGGTGCCACAAGGAGTGCAGTTTGCGCCAACCAACTGAATCGGCTTCCTTCTTGTGATCGCTTTCATGGCTATTGGCAATCGAAGGAACCGCAGAGGTTTTGTTGGGTGCTCTCCATTGACTAATGCGCAAAGCGTTTAACTCTTGCCGATGATGATCAGCCGTAATGTGCGAATGGGGCGAGTTGGGCGCTGCATTTTCTTTTGTTCTCTCTTTGTTGGGGCATCTCTAATGGCCAACCGGGTGGCAAACACTACATTGGCTGTCCCCCAGATCCCAGCCGTACTGGGTTATCAGGTTGTAAACGCACTTCCCGGCCTTAGCTTCTCGCGGCCGGTTGCCGTCGTTACCCAACCCGGGGAGACTAATCGATTATTTGTGGTCGAACACGCCGGGCTCATTTATGTAATCACCAACTTGGCGATTCCGACCAAGACGCTCTTCTTGGATGTTCGTTCTAGAGTAAAAACATCAGGTTACGAAGAGGAAGGACTTCAAGGGATGGCGTTTCACCCAGACTGGAGAAACAACCGCTATCTTTATCTCTTTTACAATACTGTTGTTGCGTCCGCGTCTTATGATCGACTTGCCCGCTTCGAGATAAGTTCCGGGGATCCCAACGTCGGTTTGCCCGCCTCTGAGTTGCCACTCGTCTCGCAGCTCGACGAGGAGCCAAATCATAACGCCGGCGATCTGCACTTTGGGTCGGATGGTTATCTCTATGTCTCTACCGGTGACGAAGGTGGCAGCGGGGATAGCGGGAACAACAGCCGGTTTATCAATAAGGACTTTTTCAGCGCCATCCTCCGCATTGATGTG
>JANLTG010000033.1:0-18997 GCA_031362805.1 bacterium | reverse complement strand
AGCCACCTCAAGGAGCGCGGCAACATCCAGGAAGTGATGCTCGGCTACTCGGACTCGAACAAGGACGGCGGCTACCTGGCCGCCAACTGGTATCTCTACCAGGCGCAAAAGAAGCTGGCCGCCCTCGCGGATGAGCGCGGCATCAAACTGCGCTTCTTTCACGGCAAGGGAGGCAGCATTGATCGCGGCGGCGGCGCGAGCTACCGCAGCTTGCGGGCGCAACCTCATGCCACGCACAACTGCCACATCCGCATCACCGAGCAGGGCGAAATCGTCTCATTGAAATATTCCCACCCCCTGATTGCGCGCCGGAATCTGGAGCAACTGACTACGGCAGTCATCGCGGCCAACTGCCTCCCTCTACCCGAATCGCAGACCGCCCAGCTCCCGCGCTGGGAGGCGGCGATGGAAACGATCGCCCGCACATCGTTCGAAGTTTATCACCAGTTCGTCTACGAGACGCCCGGCTTCACGGATTACTTCTGGCAGGCCACGCCGATTGACTTGATCGAGCATCTCCGCATCGGCTCCCGGCCCGCCCGGCGGCAACAGACCAATGACATGCGCCAGTTGCGCGCGATTCCGTGGGTGCTTTCCTGGACCCAATCACGGCACATGCTCTCCGCCTGGTATGGCATCGGGCAGAGCATTGAACGCTTCGCGGCCGCCCACCCGGACGGTCTCGAACAGCTTCGCGACATGTATCAGCACTGGCCCTTCTTCACCACGTTGCTCGACAATGCGGCGCTCTCGCTGTCCAAAACGGATCTCTACATCGCGCGGCGCTATGCCTCGATGGTGAAATCGGCGGAGCTCCGCAACCGAATCTTCGGCAACATCGAGGAGTCCTACCACCTCTCGGTCAGGATGGTTCTGAGCGTCTGTCAGCGCAGCCGGTTGCTCGTCCATCAACCGGTGCTCGAAGAATCCATCCGGCTGCGAAATCCCTACATTGATCCGCTGCATTTTCTCCAGATTCGCTTCCTCGGCCTCTGGCGCCGCACCCCTGAAGCGAAACGGACCGAGCAACATCGCCGATTGCTGGCCCTGACCGTGAACGGAATCGCGTTCGGCATGAAGAGCACCGGCTGATCAGGTCTCCAGAGGCAAGAGGTGAATCCTTCGCAGGCAACCGCGACGCGTCACCGATGCACATCGACGCAGACCACATCGCCGCGCGAGTTGCGGACGTAGATTCGGCCGTGAGATAGGACTGGTTTCGTCCAACAGCGTCCTCCCAGAACCTGAGCGCGGGCGAGTGCGACAAACTTGTCGGGACTGGCCTCGGCCACGACCAGTTCTCCGGTCTCGCCGATGATGATCAGCCGATTCCCGGCGGCGGTCACGGCGCCGAACTTCACCGACTTCTCCTTCCACATTAGTTTCCCGGTAGCCAGCTCCACGCAGGCCAGCCCGTTCTCCGCGCTCTTCCCGGACGCGCCGCTGATGCCGTAAAGGTGGCCTCCGACAAGGACGGGAGGGGCGAACTGGGCATCCATGTTTCGGTTCAGCCAGACCTCCTTGGGCTCGTCGGTGGAAAGATCGATCAACGCACCGCCTTTGCCGGGACCCGAAGTGATGAAGACCGTGGAGCCGTGAAAGATAGGATCAGCCGCGTTGATATCATAAACGGCCTCCCATGGATAGGACCACTGGAGTAGCCCGGTCAGGGGGTCAACCGCCGCCAGCTCCTTGGCGCCGAACATGGCCAATCCCTTCCTGCCCCGCGCTTCGAATGGCAGGGGCGTCGTGTAACCCGCGGCGTTGGTGCCGGTGCGCCAGACCAACGTTCCGTCCTTCTTGTTGAACGCCGATCCGTGCGTGCCAACGTTCACGACGAGAAGATCCCCATGGACGAAGGGCGATCCGCTGAAGCCCCACTGCGGAACGCCTGCGCCGGTCACAGTGGCCGCATTGGTCTGCCAGCGGATCGTTCCGGTCGCGACATCCGCCGCCAGGAGCCACCCCTTGCGGCTAAGTTGAAACACCGTGCCGCCATCGACTGTCGGCGTCGCACTGGGGCCTCCATCGTACTGGTGGGGATCGAGCGGCTCCGGATAACTCGCCCGCCAGAGCTCCTTGCCGGTGTCGGCCGTGAAGCAAAACAGCGTGTCGCTATTCGTGGTGTTGCCGCTGGTGTACACGCGTCCATCGGCGACGGCGAACGACGAGAAGCCCGTGCCAATCTTCGCGCGCCAGAGAATGCGCGGCTCTCCTTCCAGAGCTTGGTGCGACCAGTTGGTTTCCTGCGAGATACCATTGAAGTCGGGACCACGCCAGTGCGGCCAGTCCGCGGCCTCGGTTATCAAAGTGGCCAACATACCGACGGCCAGGGCGGGCCATCGCCGAAACCAGGAACGGGTGAGGGACGTCGTTGTGGGGGTTGTTCCGTGCTGCATATCGTATAGGGTCAATCCTCGCCCTGCGCCTTGGTATAAGCGGGCTTGCCGTCGAACTCCTGGAGTTTCTCGAGGTGCATCCAGCGCAGGCCGGCGGTCTGGATCGAGCCGAGCAACCGGTTCACCCGGTCGAGCGGCACGTCGGCTTCGGGAGTCCCGTAGAGGAAACGGCAGCGCCAGTGATTCACGCAATCCGTCTCGGCTCCGCGCGCGGGAAAGACTTGCGTGCCACGATTCGAGAGCATCTTGAGTTTGAACCCGGAGTCGCTGCCGAGCTTCGTCAGCAATCCGCCCAACTCGCTCGCGGACTGGTCAGCTTCCACGAAAACGTCCATGCCGATGACCTGGCGCGTCTTCGGAGTGATGCTGCCGGTGCCCTTGATGGCGGGCGGAACGACCAGCGGTTTGTGGTCACGAACTTTCCAACCGGCCGGGGCTGCGCCGAGGTTGGCGATGATGGCCTCGGTGTAGGCGCGCGTGCCGGCCGCCTTCGCGTCACCGACAACATCGCGCGGCATCACCTTGCCTTCCGAGAGCGTGTGCAGCACGGCGTTCTCGATGCGTTGCGCGGCCTGCATTTCGCCGAGATGCCGGAGCATCATCACGCCGGAGAGAATCATCGCGGTGGGATTGGCCACGTCCTTGCCGGCGTACTTTGGCGCGGAGCCGTGGACGGCCTCGAAGATGGCCACGTCGTGCCCGATGTTGCCGGAGGGCGCGAAGCCGAGCCCGCCGACGAGCGCGGAGGTGAGATCGCTGAGGATGTCGCCGTTCATGTTCGTGGTCACGATGACCTCGAACTGTTCGGGCTTCTTGACCAGCTGATGCGCGCAGTTGTCCACCACGATGTGCTGCGCGTTGAGGCCGGGGAACTGCGGCGCAGTTTCCTCGAAGGTGCGTTTCAGCAGGCCCTCGGTGAACTTCATGATGTTCGCCTTGGTCGCGCAGTGGATCGACTTGCGGCCCTCGGCCAGCGCGACTTGGAAGGCGAGGTTCACGATTTTCTCGCAGCCTTTCCGCGAGATGAGCTTCAAGCACTGCGCGACGCCGGGGGTTTGCATGTGCTCGATGCCAGCGTAGAGATCCTCGACGTTCTCGCGCACGATCATCAGGTCGATGCCGCGTCCTGAATAAGGCGTGGGCACCCCGGGAAATTCCCGGATCGGCCGAAGGTTCGCGAAGGTTTCGAAGAGTTTGCGCAGCGTGACGTTCGCGCTTTTCTCACCGAAACCGACGGGCGTTTCGAGCGGACCTTTCAACGCGACGCGCGTCTTGCTGATGGAGGCGATGGTGTCGTCCGGCACACCGGACGCGACGCCCTTGCGGAACATGGACGCGCCGGCGTGGGCGTCCTCCCAAGCGACGGAGACGCCCGCCGCCTCGATGATGCGGCGCGCGGCGTGGACGACTTCCGGCCCGATGCCGTCGCCAGGAATGAGCGTGATGAAATGGGTCTTGTTCATGCGACCAGCCGGTTCAACCGTGCATGGGGCGCGGAGGGATAGAGGGCGAGACTAGCGGCCGGATTCTCCATCCAGACCCGGGTGACGAGGCGCGCCAGATAAGCCAGGGCAAAAGCCGGGTTCGGATTTCTTTCCATGCGGAGGTGCTGTCGTTCACTATCGAGTTGAATCACCACCTCGTCACCGTCGAGCCATGCGCCCTGGAGGCCCGCCTCCAACCCGCCCAACACGCAGGCGGGAGGTCGCGAACTAAGCCACAAGACCTCTCCGGGCAGGTCGAAGTTGGCAGCCGCAATTGCGGGGTTCTCCAAGGGCAGGAGCCAATGGGTGGGCGCGGCTGAGCGGCGCAAGCGCGCCAGCGTCCCGGAGGTCAGGGCGACACCCAAGACGCCGGCGTCGCCCACGAAACATTGTCCATCCAGATGCAACAAGTCGCCGCCCGTCAACGCGGGCACGGAGCCGTCCATCTGCCATTCGATCGGAAGTGCTAGTTTGCTCATGTCCGCCAATATGTAGCGGCCAAACTACGCGCCGGGAATTCGACAAAAATTAAATGTTCGTTCTGTTTTCCGAAACAACTACCCTGCTGCGCGGTGCAGTTGAACTATCACCATCTCCGCTATTTCTGGGTCATCGCGCGCACCCGCAACCTGACGCGGGCCGCGCAATCATTGAACGTGTCGGCGTCCGCGTTGAGTACGCAACTTCGCCAGCTGGAGCAAGAACTGGGGCGCCCGCTGTTCGAGCGCGACCAGAAGACCTTCGTGTTGAGCGAGGCCGGCCGCCTGGCCTTCGAGTACGCGGAGACGATTTTCCGCGCCGGAGGCGAACTGCTCGACACCTTCGCCGGTCGGTCGGCCGCCCGCCGCAAGCTGCTCCGCATCGGCGCGGTCGCCACGCTTTCCCGCAACTTCCAGCTCGAATTCATCCGCCCCGCCCTGGCCCATCACGACCTCGAGGTCGTCCTGCGCTCGGGCAACCTGCGCGATCTGCTCGTGCAACTGGAGGCGTACGCGCTGGACTTGGTCCTTTCGACGACGCCCGTGCCCGCCGACGCCGGACGCGCGGTGCAAAACCATCTCATCGCGGAGTATCCCGTAAGCCTCGTCGCCGCGAAGCGGGTCAAGGTGACGCGCGCGAAGTTTCCCCTGAACCTTCGACACGTGCCGCTTGTGCTGCCGGGTCCGCAAAGCGCCATGCGCGCGCCGTTCGATGCCCTACTGGCGGACGCCGGGGTACAGCCGCATATCGCGGCGGAAGTTGATGACATGGCGATGCTGCGGCTGCTGGCGCGCGAGGGCGCGGGCGTGGCGCTCGTGCCGCCCGTGGTGGTAAAGGACGAACTGCACGACGGCCGGTTGCGCGAAATCTGCCGGGTGCCCGGATTAACCAAGCCCTTTTTCGCGATCACGGTGCGGCGCCAGTTTCCCCACCCCCAGGTCGCCGAATTGATCAGCCGCTCGCAAGCAGACCACGCGCTGGAGATGCGCAGCCGCAAACATCGATGAACCTCGAACTCCTGCACGCCATCCAGGCCAACCTGCTTTCCCCCGCCGTCTTGTTCTTCGCGCTCGGCCTCGTCGCCGCGCTCACCAAGAGCGATCTGAAATTCCCTGAACCGCTGTATGTCGGCCTGACGATCTACCTGTTGGTGGCTATCGGTTTCAAAGGGGGCGTGGCCATCGCGGTGGCGGGCATTGGCCAGGTTTGGCTGCCAGCACTTGCTGCGATGGTGCTGGGCGCATTGATTCCGCTGTGGACATTTCCTGTGTTGCGCTTCGGGGGGAAGCTTTCCGCCGTGGATGCGGCGGCCATTGCGGCGCATTATGGGTCGGTCAGCGCGGTGACCTTCATCGCGGCCACGAACTATCTCAAGGCGATTGACGTGCCGTTCGAGAATTACGCCACGGCCTTTCTCGCGGTCATGGAATCGCCGGCCATTCTGGTTGGCGTTGTGCTGGGCAAGCTTGCGACCAGGAAGGCGGGGGATAACTCCGGCGCTTCGCTGAAAACCGCGATGCACGAGGCGATCTTCGGACGCAGCATCTTCCTGCTCGTGGGCGCGCTCGTCGTCGGCGCCCTGTGCGGCGAGGCCGGCATGAAGAAGGTCGAACCGTTCTTCGTGACGCCATTTCAGGGAGTGCTCGCGCTCTTTCTCCTCGAAATGGGCATCGTCGCCGGGAGACGATTGGAGGACTTGAAAAAGGTCGGTCCGTTTCTGCTCGGCTTCGGCATCATCGTGCCCCTGATCAATGGCGCACTCGGAGTTTACCTTGGCAAGCTCACCGGACTCGAACTTGGCGGGGCAACCTTGCTGGGTGTGCTTTCAGCCAGCGCCTCCTACATCGCCGCGCCGGCCGCCATCCGCATGTCGTTGCCGGACGCAAACCCGACGCTCTACCTCACCTCCTCCCTTGCCATCACTTTCCCGTTCAACATCACGCTGGGCATTCCGATTTACCTGGAGCTAGCCCGCAAGCTCTACTCTTGAAGCCATGACCACCCATCCCATGAAACTGGTTACGATCGTCTGCGAAGCGTACGCGAAGGAGGCGGTGACCAGGCTGCTCCGCGAAGTGGGCGCTCATGGTTACACGCTGTTCGCGGTGGAGGGCGATGGCTCCCGCGGCAAGCGCCCGGCGGACATCCCAGAATTCGCGAACATCCAGGTCGAGGTGATCGTGCAAACGGAGGTCGCCGGAAAGCTGCTGCAAAAACTCGGGCAAGACTTGTTCCCTCGATACGGCATGATCGCGTTCGAATCCGAAGTGCGCGTGTTGCGGCCGGAGAAATTCTAGCCGGCTCCCGTGTCCCGCCCCGGTTCGGTGCTCACAGCTTCGGCACAGCCCAGGACATGGCATGTGCCCCAGCGACGGCTTCGCACGCGATTTGCCCATGCATCACATTGATGCCGCCGATCAAAGCGGGCTGCTTCTGACACGCTTCGGCCAGTCCGTGGTCAGCGATCAGCTCGATGTAACGATAGGTGACGTTCGCGAGCGCTTGCGTGGCAGTGCGCGCGTAGGCGCCCGGCATATTGGCGACGCAATAATGAATCACGTCTTCCTCAACGTACGTGGGATCGTGATGCGTGGTCGGGCGCGAGGTCTCGGCGCAACCGCCTTGATCGATGGCGATGTCCACCAAAACGCTGCCGGGCTTCATCACTTCAAGCATCTTGCGGGAGATCAGCTTGGGCGCGCGCGCGCCGGGCACGAGCACCGCGCCGATCAACAGGTCCACGGTCGGCAGCAGCTCCATGATGTGCGCCTCGTTCGAGTAAAGCGTGTGCGCCGTGTGCAGCGTGATGTCGAGGAACCGCATGCGCTCGACATCGACCTCGAGAATCGTCACGTCGGCCCCGAGGCCTTGGCCCATGCGGGCGGCGTTGATGCCTGACGTGCCGCCACCGAGCACAACCACTTTGCCGGGCAACACTCCGGGCACGCCGCCGAGCAACGTGCCGTTGCCGCCGTTGTGTTTCGCGAGATAGTAGCCGCCGACGAGGATGCTCATGCGGCCGGCGATCTCGCTCATCGGTTCGAGCAAGGGCAGCCGCTTGTTCACCTCGACGGTCTCGTACGCGAGCGCCGTGACGCCGGACTTGAGCAGTCCATCGGTCAACTCGCGATTCGCCGCGAGATGCAGATACGTGAAGAGCAGTTGACCCGGCCGGAGCAGCGGCACCTCGGACGCGAGCGGTTCCTTCACCTTCACGATCAGCTCGGCCCGGCTGAAGACGGCGGCATGCGTGTCGATCAATTCCGCGCCGGCCTTTTCGTATTCGGCATCGGGATAACCACTGCCCACGCCCGCTCCGCGTTCGACCAGCACCTGGTGGCCGCGGCGGATGAGTTGATACGCGGCGGAGGGAAGCAGGGCGATGCGGTGTTCGTCGGCTTTGATTTCGCGGGGGACCCCGATGATCATGGCTCTTCTCCCTTGTTAAGATCAGGTGGCGACGGCAGAACGGGCCGGGGCTTGCTGGCCGGTCCCCACGGCCATCAACGGCGGCTCCAACTGTGCAATCAGATCCCGCAGGCTGGTTTTGGCGGCAACAATTTTTTCGGCCAACTGTACCTTCTCGAAGATTTCATTGACCACCCGCTTGGCGCTGTCGTCCACCAACTCGATCGTTTCGCCCCGTGCGGTGCGCAACGCCATCAAAACATCATGGCAGGAAATTTTCTCCAGCGGCCGCGTCAACGTGTGCCCCGGCTCGTTCCCGCGCGTTTCCATGATCAAGCCGGCGGCTTCCATCGACTTGAGAATATCATCCACCAGCCGGGTGGACACGCGCAGCGCCTGCGCGATATCAATGACACTGGGCGGTCGGCCATGGACGTAATCAAACCGTTGACCAATGAAGGTCATGATCCGCAAGGCGAGATATTCCCGTCCCAGGAAGTTGATGCGTTGCGCCTCCTTTTCCTGCAAGTAAGCGACGCGATTCTGAAACGCGTAGGCCACCTGCGCACCGAACAAGAGAATCAGCCACGACAGATAGAGGCCGAAGAGAAACACGGGGATCATCGCCAGGCTCCCGTAAATCTGCGCCGAGCTCACCACCTTGGAAACAAACAAGACGTTAAGTTTGCTGTTCAGTTGCCAGAGCAAACCCCCGGTGAAGCCGCCGACCAAGGCTGCAGTCCAACGCACCTTCGTGTTCGGCATCAGTTGATAGAAGAAGGCAAAACCGAAGCTCAAGATCGCCACCGGTACCACTGTATCGAGAAAAAACTTCATCACGAATCCCAGCCCGTACTCGGTCATGAAATGATCGACTGACTCGAGGCTGGCTCCGATGTTGAATGAGAATACGAGGAGTGGAATCAGTGGTCCCAGCGTCACCGTCGCCCAGTATTGCACGACGCGCGCGACCCACGAACGTCCACGGCTGACGCCCCAGATGTCGTTGAACGTTGCCTCGATCGTGCTGAAGAGCATGATCGCCACGACGATCAGTCCGACCATGCCGGTTACGCCCAGCGATCCGCTCTCAATGCGGTTGAGCGAATCCTTGATGGCATTCGCGATCTGACTGCGGTCCACCGTCTTCGCCAGTTCTTGCAGCTTGAGCTTTTGGTCGTCGGTCAAAGTGACCGCGCTGTTTGTCGAACTGCCGCTGGTTGCCGGGCCCGCTGCTGTACTCCCTGCCGAGTTGGTTCCCCCGAGCGGCGCCTCATCGACATTCGGCATCACTTGCTCCACCAGCTTATCGATGGCCTTCTGGATCGGTGCCGTGCCTTGGGATTTGAGAATGCCCGTGGAAATGCTCGCCGCAATTGCGATCATCGGGATCAACGCCAGCAACGTTGTGTAGGCGAGGGCCGTGGCTCGCACGGGGCATCGGTTGTTCAGAAACCCGTTGACAACCAGCTCCCAAAACTGGAGGAAGCCGTAAACTTTCTCGCCCTTCGCGGGGCCCAAAAGCTGACGCAGTCGCCGCCGGGTGCCAGCCTTCATCTGGTCGGAGGCGAGCGAGTCTGGCGAGGAGGAGTCGTTCATGAAAAGTGGGTGAGCTTTAACAGCCCGAGGGGCCAAGTCAATTCAGGCACTGGCCCGAAAAGGAAATGGGGCCCGGTTGCCCGGGCCCCATACGTGATTTCTATTCGAAGGGGACTGGACCTTAGTAGTCCATGCCGCCGCCCATGCCGCCGGGGCCGTGGCCACCATGGCCACCAGCAGCGGGCTTGTCGTCCGCCGGAATCTCAGTGATGAGGCATTCCGTGGTGAGGAGCAGCGCCGCGATCGACGACGCGTTCTGGAGCGCGGTGCGGGTGACCTTCTTCGGGTCCACCACGCCGGCTTTTACGAGGTCAACGTATTCGCCCGTGGCGACGTTGTAACCGTCGTTACCCTTACGCTTCTTGACCTCTTGCACGATGATCGAGCCTTCCACGCCCGCGTTCGCCGCCAGGGCGCGCAGCGGCGCTTCCACGGCGCGGCGGATGATGTCCACGCCGATCTGCTCATCAACGTCCGGCAGCTTGAGCGCGTCGATGGCCGGGATGCAGCGAATGAGCGCCACACCACCACCAGCAACGATGCCTTCTTCCACCGCCGCGCGAGTCGCGTGCAGCGCGTCTTCGACGCGGGCTTTCTTTTCCTTCATCTCGGTCTCGGTTGCAGCACCGACGTTGATGACGGCGACACCGCCCGCGAGCTTGGCCAGGCGTTCCTGAAGCTTTTCGCGATCGTAGTCCGAGGTGGTCTCTTCGATCTGGCGGCGAATCTGATTCACGCGGCCCTGGATCTCGGAGGCCTTGCCCATGCCTTCGATGATGGTGGTGTTTTCCTTGTCGACGACAATGGTCTTGCCGCGCCCGAGGTCTTCCAGGCCGATGCTCTCGAGTTTGATGCCGAGATCTTCGGTGATGCACTTGCCGCCGGTGAGGATGGCGATGTCTTCCATCATGGCTTTGCGACGATCGCCGAAGCCGGGCGCCTTGACGGCGCAGATGTTCAACGTGCCGCGGAGCTTGTTCACGACGAGCGTCGCGAGGGCTTCGCCTTCCACGTC
Organism: bacterium; assembly: GCA_031362805.1. Lineage (GTDB taxonomy): Bacteria > Verrucomicrobiota > Verrucomicrobiia > Limisphaerales > RI-55 > RI-55. The sequence continues at coordinate 8,612 of JANLTG010000033.1, read as the reverse complement.
TTCAGCGATGACCAAGAGCGGCTTGCCGGTCTTGGCCACTTTCTCGAGGATCGGGAGGAGATCCTTGAGGCTGGTGATCTTCTTCTCGTAGTTGAGGATGTAAGCGTCTTCGAGCTTGGCTTCCATCGTCTCCGCGTTGGTCACGAAGTACGGCGAGAGATAGCCCTTGTCGAACTGCATGCCTTCCACGACGTCGAGGGTGGTTTCGATCGACTTGGCTTCTTCGACCGTGATGGTGCCGTCCTTGCCGACCTTGTCCATCGCCTCAGCGATGATCTCGCCGATGGTGGTGTCCCAGTTGGCGGAAACGGTCGCGACCTGCTTGATCTCTTCCTTGTCCTTGACCTTCTTCGCGATCTTCGCGAGCTGGTCGATGGCGGCGTCCACGGCCTTCTGAATGCCGCGCTGGATGCCGATCGGATTCGCGCCGGAGGTCACGTGCTTGAGGCCTTCGCGATAAATCGCTTCGGCGAGCACGGTGGCGGTGGTGGTGCCGTCGCCCGCGGCGTCGCTCGTCTTGCTGGCGACTTCGCGAACCATTTGGGCGCCCATGTTTTCATAGGGGCATTCGAGCTCGATTTCCTTGGCCACCGTCACGCCGTCCTTGGTGACGGTCGGGGAGCCGAATTTCTTGTCGAGTACGACGTTGCGGCCTTTCGGGCCGAGCGTGGCCACGACGGCCCGTGCGAGTTTGGAAACGCCCTTGAGCAGTGCCTGCCGGGCGGCTTCGTCGAACAGTAGTTGTTTTGCTGCCATAATCGTTGATGGATGGGGTTAAAGTTTAGCCGATGACCGCGAGGATGTCGTCACTGTTGAGGATCTTCATTTCCTTGCCGTCGATCTTGATTTCCGTGCCACCATATTTGCTGATGAGCACGCGGTCGCCCTTCTTGACCTCGAAGGCCACCTTCTTGCCGTTGTCGTCGGTCTTGCCGGTGCCGAGGGCCACGACAATACCTTCCATGGGCTTTTCCTTGGCGGAATCAGGAATGATGATTCCACCCTTCTTGGTTTCCTTCTCCTCAGCCGGTTCCACGAGGACCCGATCGCCGAGCGGTTTAACGTTCAGTGCCATACTTTATTTGGTTCGTTGTTGTTGGTTTAGCGTTGTTACAAAACAAGCCCCGATGCACCCGCATCGGTTGATTGTTAAGGTGTTTTTAAATCGGCCCCGCCTCACTCTTCGTGAACCGGCGGCCGTTTCAAAATGGGTTCAGCCCTTTTTCTCGTCGACCACTTCCGCGTCGATGATCGGGCCTTCGTCTTTGGCTGCTTTCTTGTCACCGCCCGCTTTCGCCCCTTCGGTCGGGCCGGCGCCAGTTGCCTCGGGGCCCCCTTTGGCTTCCGCTTGCGCGTTCTTGTAGAGCTCAGCCGAGGCTGCCTGCCAAACTTGGTTCAAGTTCTCACTGGCTGACTTGATGGCTGCCGAATCGTTGCCATTCAATGCCTCTTTGACGGCCTTTACTGCGGCCTCAATCTTTTCCTTGTCGTCGGCGCCGAGCTTGTCGCCGCTTTCCTTCAGCATCTTCTCTGTTCGGTAGACCGCGTTGTCCGCCTCGTTGCGCGACTCCACTTCTTCACGTCTCTTCTTATCTTCTTCGGCATGTGCGTCCGCATCCGTCCGCATCCGTTCGATCTCGTCCTTCGACAATCCACTGCTGGCCGTAATCGTAATTTTCTGTTCCCGGCCAGTTCCCAGATCTTTGGCGCCGACATGCAGAATGCCGTTGGCGTCGATGTCGAACGTCACCTCGATCTGCGGCACCCCCCGGGGCGCCGGCGGGATGTCATCAAGCTTGAACTTGCCGATCGGCTTGTTGTCCCGGGCGAACTGGCGCTCACCCTGCAGGACGTGAATCTCCACGCCAGGCTGATTGTCCGCGGCAGTGGAGAAAATCTCCGACTTACGGGTTGGGATGGTGGTATTGCGCTCGATCAACCTCGTAAACACGCCACCTAAGGTTTCGATGCCGAGCGACAACGGCGTCACATCCAACAGCAGCACGTCCTTCACATCGCCCTTCAAAACACCGCCTTGAATCGCCGCTCCAACCGCGACTACTTCGTCGGGGTTCACACCTTGATGCGGCGGCTTGTTGACCAAGGTCTTGGCCGTCTCAACAACGCGGGGCATGCGGGTCATGCCGCCTACCAAAACGAGCTCATCGATCTTGTCCGAAGTGAGGTCCGAATCCTTAAGACAGGCTTTGGTGGGAGTCACCGTTCGCTCAAACAACTCATCACAGAGTTGCTCCATTTTCGCCCGCGATAACGTGGCACTGATATGTTTTGGCCCGCTCGCATCGGCGGTGATGAAGGGCAGGCTGATGTCATACTGCTGCGAACTGGAAAGTGCGATCTTTGCCTTTTCCGCTTCCTCTTTGATTCGCTGCAGGGCATCGGGCTGCTTTCGCAAATCCATTCCCTGCTCTTTTTTAAACTCATCCAAAATCCAGTCCATCAGTCGGTTGTCCCAATCGTCGCCTCCCAGATGGGTATCCCCATTGGTCGCCTTTACCTCAAAGACACCGTCACCGATCTCAAGCACCGAGATGTCGAAAGTTCCGCCGCCAAGATCGTAGACTGCGATCTTCTCATCCTTCTTCTTATCGAGACCGTAAGCGAGCGAAGCTGCGGTCGGCTCATTGATAATCCGCAGAACCTCTAAACCCGCGATCCTGCCGGCATCCTTGGTCGCCTGTCGTTGCGAATCGTTGAAATAAGCGGGCACCGTGATCACCGCTTGGGTGATCTTTTCGCCCAGGCGTACTTCCGCATCGGCCTTCAGTTTCGCCAAAATCATTGCGGAAACTTCCTGCGGGCTAAACTGCTTGGGTTTGCCTTCGATCTCAACCTCGACGGCGGCATCCCCATTGGAAGCCCTCACAACCTTGTAGGGGATGCGCTTGGTTTCCTCGGCAACTTCATCGTACTTCCGCCCCATGAAGCGCTTCACTGAATAAACCGTGTTGCGAGAATTTGTTACCGCTTGTCGCTTTGCGGCGTCACCCACGAGCCGTTCGCCCGACTTCGTGAATGCGACCACCGACGGTGTGGTTCGCTTCCCCTCCGAATTCTCCAAAACGACGGGCTCTCCGCCCTCCATGATCGCCATGCAGGAGTTAGTCGTTCCCAGATCAATGCCCAATACTTTAGCCATAAAATTTGCCTTTCATCTTGAGCTAGCAACGATACCGCCAAAGCAATGTCTATAGCTTATGCATTGTGGTGTAACATGTTACAATCCATTATCGGTATAGCTGGCCGGACAAAGAGAACGCTTTTGGCGCTTCTGTGTGCCGCTGTGGCCCTTGTGCTTACTTCTCCTTCACCTTCTCAAACTCACCATCAACACGGATATGTCAGCCGGCGTAACCCCCGGAATTCTAGATGCCTGTCCGATCGTTTCAGGTTGGATTGTTTGCAACTTCATCCGTGCCTCGGTGCTTAGTGAATTCAGCTTCGAGTAATCAAACGCAGTTGGTATTGGTTTATCGAGGTTGCCTGCGAACCTTTGAACTTCGTCCTCCTGCCGTCGGATATATCCCGCGTACTTGACTTGGATTTCTATTTGCAAGGCGACTTCTGGATCGATCGCGTCGTCACGTCCTGGCATTCTTGCATACGTAACCTCCGGTCTTCTTAGAATGTGCTCCAAAGTTGTACCGTCAATGCGATGTTTCTTGAGCCTCTCCAACTCGCCACTAATCCGCTTTCGCTTTTGAAGAACCTTTTGGTGCCGTGCATCCGAAAGCAAACCAATCGAGTGGCCCAAATCCGAAAGCCGAAGGTCGGCATTATCTTGGCGGAGCATAAGTCGATGCTCCGCTCGAGATGTGAACATTCGATATGGTTCGGGGGTTCCCTTAGTAACCAGATCGTCAATGAGCACCCCAATATATCCCTGCTCCCTCCCTATGGTGACGGCAGTTTTCCCCAACACTCGACGTGCGGCGTTGATCCCTGCCATCAGCCCTTGTGCGGCCGCCTCTTCATAGCCAGATGTCCCGTTAATTTGCCCTGCAAGATAGAGGCTCCTGCAAACCTTGGTTTCAAGATCATTCTTGAGCTGCGTCGGCGGTGCATAATCGTATTCTACAGCGTAAGCTGGTCTAAGTATTTCGGCCTCTTCCAACCCCTTAATGCTTTTAAGAAGTTCAATTTGAACCTCAAATGGCAGGCAGGTCGAGAATCCGCCGATATAGTATTCATCAGTCGCAATCCCCTCTGGTTCGAGAAACAGCTGATGCCTCTCTTTGTCAGCAAATTTAACGATCTTATCTTCAATTGAGGGGCAATAGCGCGGCCCAACGCCCGCTATTTTTCCAGAATACATCGGCGACCGATGCAAATTTCGCCTTATGATCTCGGTAGTGCGGGTTGAAGTGTAGGCGATATGACAGGTAACTTGCCCCCCGTGAGAGGCGGCAATTGATCCTGGAATGTAATGGCCACTGCTCTCACCACAGACACCCAACCTTCCATTTGGTTGTTCCACGTGGAACAACTCGCTTGTCCAATGCGAAAAATATGGTGGTGGCTCCTCACCGCCCTGCTTCTCGAGTCCATCAAAGTTTATGGATTTCTTGAGCACACGGGGCGGCGTTCCTGTCTTGAATCTCCCCAAAAACAATCCCGTCTCCCGCATTGATTCCGATATTCCGCTCACAGCCGCTTCGCCAGCTCGCCCACCCCGCTCATTGCGATCCCCCACATGGAGCAATCCCGACATGAAGGTTCCAGTGGTAAGTATAACCGTTTCACCCCGAAAACAGACGCCCATCGAAGTCCTCACGCCTACAACTTGGTCTCCATCCCGAATCAACGCTGTCGTGTTCGCCTGCTTGATCTCCAAATTAGCTTCCCGCTCGCAGACCCATTTCATTCTAAATTGATAAGCCTTCTTATCGCACTGCGCTCTTGGCGCCCAAACAGCCGGCCCTTTGCTCCTATTGAGCATTCTAAACTGCATTCCGGTCATGTCAGTCGTTCGGCCCATTTCCCCCCCTAAAGCATCGATCTCCCGCACGAGGTGCCCCTTGGCGAGACCACCGATAGCAGGATTGCAAGACATCTGGCCGATCGTGTCGACATTGGTAGTCAGCAAGAGTGTTTTCACTCCCATCCGTGAAGCAGCCAACGATGCCTCGATCCCCGCATGTCCACCACCAACCACGATCACGCCGTATACCTTTGGATACTCAAAATCCATCAGGTTATAGAGTAGGTTGAGCTCCAAAATGGCTCGCCGGCCTTCCGCCTTACGCCAGTTCGTCGGCTTCCAGCCAAATGCTCGCAGATGTAGTAGACTTCTTCTGGATCCACGGAGTCTCCAATCACCTTCGCAATATCCGATACGCTCAATGCCACCCCCACGCTCGTCAGCAAATGCTGAACGACCTTGGCTTGAAGATCCAAAATCCCCTGCGCTGCTTTTTTTCCTGCCTCGACACCCGGTTGGTGGTAGGCGTTGATGTTTACCAAACTGGCATAAATGCCCACCGTCCGTTCAAATAACGCTATTAAAACTCCGATTCGGAATGCATCCAGAGTGTTTATCGAAATGGTTATGCTCTGGCGGCAATTCTCGTGGAGTGCTTTCCGTGTCCCCAAAAAGAAGCCATTCAAGTAATCACCCGTCGCCACGCCGGGCTCAACCTCCATTGACGTGTCTTCGCGGTCCTTCAGAACGTTGATGAAAGTGACGAAGAAATTGTTAATTCCATCCCTCAGTTGCTGAACATATGCATGCTGATCGGTTGACCCCTTGTTCCCATAGACAGCCAATCCTTGGTTCGCTTTCTTGCCATTTCGGTCCAATTCCTTACCAATGGATTCCATTATTAACTGCTGCAAATACTTTGAAAACAATTCCAGCCGGTCTTTATACGGTAGAACAACCAAATCCTTAATTCCTTTACCGTTACCGGCTGAATACCACATCAAAGCCATTAGGGCAGCTGGGTTTGATGCTGTATCGCTCCTCCTAGTGACTTCGTCGCAGGCGGCAGCCCCTGCGAGCAGGGCTTCTATATCGACTCCCTGCAATGCAGCGGGTAAGAGGCCCACGGTCGACAGCTCGCTTGTGCGACCTCCTATCCAATCCCACATGGGAAATCGCCCTAACCACTCTCCTGAAATCGCTGTCTTGTCCAATTCGCTTCCCTCGCCCGTTATCGCCAAAGCGTGCGCTCCAAATCGGAGCCCGCTTCGTTCGTAGCATCTCTTGACCTCGACCATTCCGTTCCGGGTCTCTTTGGTTCCACCTGATTTCGAAATGACCGCACAAAGCGTTTTCGATAAAGCTCCGTCTAGGTTGCCTAAAACAGCATCGACTCCATCCGGATCTGTGTTGTCTATAAAATGAAGCTTAATGTGACCTTTCTTATTGCAGCCCAATGCCTTGGAAACGAATTGTGGCCCTAAAGCCGATCCCCCAATTCCTATCACTAGAAGATTCTCGAACTTCCCGCCAACCCCTTTTACCGATCCGGCGTGAACAGCTGCGGCAAATTTCTTTACTTCCTCCACCGCTTTAACGATCGCCCCCGCTATCTCTTCAGTGGGTGCCAATTGGGCGTTTCTTAGCCAGTAGTGCCCCACCATTCTCTTTTCATCCTTGTTTGCGATGGCTCCGCTTTCTAGGTCCCTCATTTCGCCGAACGCTCGCTGAACTTCTGGTTCCATTTGTTCCAAAAAGGTCTCATCAAAATCCATTCTGCTCACATCAAGGGACAACCCCAGTTCCTCGCAATGCACATAGAGCTTCTTGAACCGTTCCCATTTGGCTGCCAACATTTCATTCATAGCGGATTGTTTAATGACTCCCCTCGCGGCTCCCTCACAAGTAAAATTATTTTCCTGGTCTTATTCCCCACCCATCTTCCCGCTGCCGCATCAAGCCCCGGCGCACCTCGTTAAGAATTGGGTCGCTGAGATTGTCTCCTTTCTCCAGACTCCTTCGGTATGAATTCAATGACCGGATATGGCCGCGGTGTGGCTTCATTCGACGGCTTGCGGATAGTGATTGAGCTCAGCTCCGTTAATAGAAAACAAGCGGAGATCACCCTGGCTCTCCCCCGCGAACTAGAGTCTCTGGAATCCAAGATTCGCGATCACCTGAACCATCATATTTCCCGGGGCCGCGTCAGCCTTCGCCTGTCGGTCGATTACGGCGCCGGACGATCGGGTTGCCGCGTAGAGTTAAACACCAGCCTCGCTCGTCAATACGTTCGCGAGATGCATCGCCTGTCAAAGGAGCTCAAAATAAAAAAAGCTGTCTCCCTCGACTCGTTGCTCCGCGCCCCTGGCGTGGTTGAACTCCACAACCCTCTCGAGGATCCGGAGAAGCTTTGGAAGACCATTCTCGATTCCCTGACGACTGCACTCAAAGCTCTCCTAAAGATGCGCTCCAAAGAGGGCACCGCGCTTGGCCGGGATCTTCGTACCCGCATCGCTGCCATAAAGAAGGCCGCGGCCGCCACGGCTGTCCTCGCGCCCGCTAGCGCCACTCGTTACCGCGATGCCCTCGTCGCTCGCCTGACTGCCGCCGGCTTGCCGCTTGCCTTGGACGATGACCGGCTCGTCAAAGAAGTTGTCCTGTTTGCCGACCGCTCTGATATTTCGGAGGAACTTACCAGATTGCAGAGCCATTTCACCCAGTTCGAGGACTGCCTTCGCGCCAAGGAACCCGTTGGCCGTAAACTTGACTTCCTTGTTCAGGAAATGAATCGCGAGATCAATACCATCGGCTCCAAAGCTAATGATGCCAGCATCGCTATCCTTGTTATCGAGATGAAGACCGAACTCGAGCGGTTTCGCGAACAGGCGCAAAACGTTGAATAATTTCAGCTTTCATGAGCTCCACGGTCCCTCTCCTGATCATTATCTCAGCCCCATCCGGCGGCGGTAAAACCACTCTCTGTGATCAATTGTTGGCCCATCACTCCCACATCACCCGCGCCGTCACTTGCACCACCCGCGCACCCCGGCCGGGCGAAACTGAGGGGGTTCACTACTATTTTCTCTCCCGTCCGGAGTTTTCTCGAAAAGTTGAAGCCGGAGAATTTCTGGAACACGCCTGTGTTTACGACAATTTTTACGGCACGCTGACCGCTGAGGTTGTCAGCAAGCTTAAGTTAGGTTTCCATGTCTTGCTCAACATCGACGTCCAAGGCGCTAATTCTGTCCGCGCTGTTGCTCGTCAAGACTCGCTGCTGGGACCCCGCCTCCTTTCCGTATTCCTCACCCCTCCGTCTATCGCTGACTTGGAGCGCCGGCTCCGGCTGCGCGGATCCGAGTCGCCTGAAAGTTTAACCAAGCGGATCAAACAAGCGGCGAGCGAAATTCCTGAATGGTCGAAGTTCGATTACCTCATCGTCAGCACTTCCATTGAGGAAGATCTCCGGCGGATGGAAGTTATACTGGAGGCTGAAGTGATGACTTGCCGCCGCACCATCCCCCCTCAGGTTTAAGAGATTGTCTGAAAAAGCTGAGGGGCTGAAAGTCCAGCGCTTAAACTGCGGGCGCAGTAAAAAAGAAAGTCGGCCGCCGCGCACGAAGGCCTTGACTTTGGGCGGCCGCAGCCGGCGCTCACCTTTCGCGGCAGCGCT
>JANLTG010000030.1:0-42045 GCA_031362805.1 bacterium | reverse complement strand
CCTTCGAGTTCACAGGTTTGGATGGTCTTTTCCACCAGCCCGAAAATCGTATGCCGCGCGCACAGCACCACCGCGTTGGCGGAATACTTGTGCAACAACTCTGGCAAGCGCCCGACGAACGCCTCGTCCAGCTCGACCAACTCAACCACATCGAACCCTTCCCGCGAGTTCGACTTCAGGTATTCGCGCACTTTGACGGTCTCGTCGGCTGGCCCCGCGAGGATGAGCCGCTTCCGCAAACCATCACTCGAGACCTGGGCCTCGATCAACCGGCGCACCAATTCCTCCTTCAGCATCAGCGCCAGGAATGCGATTGACGGGAAGAACATGTAAACCGCCCGGGCGAGCTGTTCTCGGAGAAAGAATTGCACGATGATGGCGCTGACCGTCACCAACGCGCAGCCCTTGAGTAAAGGCCAGGCGGTCTGCCGGCGCGAGGAAAGCAGGGGCCGGTTGTAGAAGCCGGTCAGCTCGAGAAACAGCGGTGCGATCGGAAAAATAAAGATGACGACCCAAGAATACTCTGCAAACGGTTGCAGCGGGTAGATGAATACGTCGACCGCCAAAGGATGCGAGCGCAACCAATGCGCCAGCCAAAAGCTGGCCGCAAAAAGGAAGGCATCCAGCAATTTATGGATCTGCGTGCGGACCTGTCGCTGTCTGCTTAGCATGGCATCTTTCGGCGGTCACCTATGGCGGCTGCTCCCCGCTCGTGGCAAGCAAAGAGTTTCGGATCGAGCGCTGCCGTCGTCTGGCGAATTGTAATGAAGCTACTGGGGCAACGAAAACACGGTGCTGTCATTAAGCTGATGATAACTGGGAGCCGAGGCGCTGATGAACTCACGAATTTTCTGATAGGTCTGTTCCTCACCTCCAGGATAACAACCGCCCAATACGGCCACATAAGCCCATCTCTGAAGTTTTCCAGAGGTGACCAACTCTCTCGCCAACCACCACATGCGATCCCCGTCCTTCGCCGTAACATATCCGTCTGCAACGTACCAATAGACATAGATAGCCCTTTGATTCCGCCACGTTCCGTCAGCTTGCAACACCTCCTTTTCACCAATAAGCCGACGGACAGGAAGAGAACTCCGCCGTTCATCGTCCAACGGAATGACTAGGTCGTCAGACTTGACGATTTTATAGCCCTGCCCGTCCAAGCACCACCGAGGGTTGTGAATGCTGCTTCGGTCGACACCCATCATGACCACGCTGAGCATTAAGGAAAAACCATCTTCCGCCCGGTATAATCGCCGGGCAAACAGCGTATCACGAGGCAACATTTCAAGCTCCACCCTCGTGATCGGTGTGGTCTTTGATTCATAGGTCAGAATTCGATCCGGCAACGCCACTGTATTGGTTGAGATGAGCCGCCCACCCTCAGCCAGCACTTCCCCGCTGGTCATGAGGAGAGGCGGGGCTCCGAGATGCCTGCTCTTCTCAATGTGACGCAGCACCCCGCCGCTCAGGGTAACCATCACCAGAACCACCAAGAGGATTGCAACTGCGCGCGTGTTCATTCGAGGGCGCCTGACCTGCATTCGCTACCGCCCCCTGCCATCCGCCGTTCCAAGCTCCTCCCAATCATGAACAGCCCGGTCAACGCGACCGCAAATGTAATGATACCCATGTTCTGTTCTATCGCCTTGCCCGCGTTTTCACCAAAGAGCTCAGCCACAATAATCACGCAGATGAGTCGGACGACATTGCCGGCGATAGCCAACGGGATCGCCGACAAAATCAATACGCCCTGCCGCCAGAACGATCGGAAGAAGACAAAGGCATAAACCATCGTCAAAGCCAAAAGCGCAATAATGCTGCGGATTCCGCTACAAGCCGGGGCCACATCATACTGGAACGACCGGTTGGCACTAAAAATCATAGTGCCTTCTCGAAGAATATCCATGCCGAGGAACCAGTGGCAAAAACCGACAGATAGCTGAGTGGCGATGATTCTCAACGGCAACGTTACGACTTCGCTTAGTGAACCGAGCGGGACACAGAAGGCAAAAAAGACGCATGGCAACGCACTGGCCTTCATCCAAGCCGGCCCCCAGCAACAGCCCATCAGGCAGAACAACCCAAAAAAGAAGCCGATGGCCGACAGCCGTTGCTGCTGCACGAGAAACCCAAGGATGTGCACAAATAGTGCGACCCCAATTCCGAGCACAGCCGGCCACCAGGTGGACTTTGGGATGACCATCAGTGTTCGCCTTTTCCAAATCATCAATCCCAACACGACTAACGGCATCCACATCCCATGATCATCGTTGTGGAATGGAGAATTATAGTTGCCACTCAGCCACCCGAAGAGCGATGGAGACGCGATATGTCCAAACGTTGAATTTCCAAGCCACGAGAAAAGGGCCACCCAACTCCCTACCATGAGGACGAATATCCACTTGTGCGGCAGCGAAGCAATCAACTGCCGCACTTCCCCGACGACCTCCGATAGTTCCCCAGCCGTCGTTGTTGCTTCGTTGGTCATATTCTTGCGCCGTCTGACTCTTGTTAATTGCCCTTAATTCAGGGGGCTACCGGTCGCGGCCGACGGCTTCCCATTGCCGATCAGTGCATCAATCTCACGACCGACTTCAGCTTCCGTAACGTCCCGGAGACAATGGGGCACGGCATAACGGCAGTTGTCAAAGCAAGGCTTATAGGGACAGGCTTTTCCCTCGACCCATCGTGCCGCTGGATGAATCGGACGAAATCCTACACCGAGCTGAGGACCAAAGATCGTTACCGTGGGAACGCCACACAATGCAGCGAGATGGCCGGGCCCCGAGTCGTTGCCGACAAAAGCCACCGCTTCCTTGTAGAGGCCAACCAAACTGCTGATCGATTCTGAAACCAGCACTTCCTTCTCTCCTTGCTGTCTCCACCAAGACTCTTGACGCCGATCGCACACCACAGATACCGAAAAGCCTTGCTTGCGCAGGCGGGCCACTTGCGCTGCAAAGCGTTCCAAAGGCCAGACCCGCAAGTCGGTCGAGGCGCCAGAATGGAATACAACCCTGCCACTGGACCGGGCGGCATCCACGGGCAGGTCGGACAACGGCGGCATCTGCAAATTCAGGCGCCGTCCCAAATCATGCCAGAAATCATAGCGATGGCCCGGTGCCGGCGGATAAACAAGCGATTCGCTGAGCAGCAATCGGCTACCGGTGCGGGGAAAACCCATTCGCCGTTTCGCGCCCGCCACAAACATCAAGAAGTGATCCCGCGGATCCCACCGGCCCGAAACAGCAACTTGGAAGCGCTCCCTGCGCAGGCTCCTAATTAACCGCCAGAGAGCCTTCCAGGGCCAACGGTGCAAACGGTACTTACCGGATGGGGCAGTCCACGGAAATATGAAGGGCAGCACTTTCACCGATGGACAGAAAAGTGGGGCAAGTTCGCCGGCTACCGGCTTGGCCAATAGCGTGACCTCATATTCTCTACTGGCAGCTTGAAGGAACGGCGTCGCAAACCCGACGTCACCCATCCCCCAAAGTTCCAGCACAAGCATCTTGGGTTTCATGGGTGCTAGTCGCAGGTTGAGTCCACGCTTTTCACCCAATGACTCGGTGGAAGAGAGCCAAGTACTCGTCCGCTATTCTATCCCACGTGAAGCGCTCGCGAATACGATCCGGCGCTTTGCGGCGGAACGCTTCCGCGCGTTCAGGTTTCGCCTCGATCTCTTTCATGCACTCGGACAGGTGATCCACGCGCTTCTCGTAAAGAATCCCGAAATTGCCGGAGTCCAAAACCTCGCGGTTGAACGGTGTGTCGAGCGCCAGAATCAAATTTCCGTAACCCAGCGCTTTGAGGAGGGAAGGATTGATACCGCCAAACTGGTGCCCATGCAGATAGGCATAACTTCCGCAATGAAGCTCGCGGATATGCCCTGTTTTCGAAATGTGCCCAAGAAACTTGACCCGCTCATTGGCCAACGTTTTCAAACGATCCAGAAAGGCCTGCTCAATCTTGTTGCCCGCATAGTCAGCACCGCCCGCAATCGCCAGCGTCAACGGTGACCCCGACTTGACGAAGGCCTCGACGATCAAGTCCGCGTTATTGTCGGGTATCAACCGGCTAGCAATTAGGTAATATCCCAAAGGCGCCAGACCATACTCTGCCAGCACTTCAGGGCGCTGTGCCGTTTCAATATTGGCGCCGTAAGCGATGTAGGTTGAATCAATCCCAAACTCCCGTGCATACAATCGGTGCATCTCATCGGCATCGGTCACAATCTCATTGTAGAACCAGGTGCCGAGCCGGGCGGAGGTCTTGAATACCCATTTTCCGATCCGGTTCCACTTCGGCCGCAACCATTCCATACCGTCGACGTTCAACACGCACTTCCTGCCAAACAGCCTGGGAATAAAACCGAACATGCCATTAGCTGCGTTGACCGCCAAGATGACATCGTAGCCTGAAAAAGTGGCATGCACCACGGATAAGGCCGTATGTGTCAGGGTGCTCAAGAACTTATGCTCCAGGCTGGGGAGATACTTCATTTTCATCCCCTCGTATTCTGCCGGGCGCTCGTCATACAACGCAGCGCGACAGTAGATGGTCACCTCGTGCCCTCGCTGGACGAGCCGTTGGGCAAGCTCACCTACAAACGTTTCATATCCACTATAGCTGGATGGAAGACCGCGAATTCCGAGTATGCCGATTTTCATAATTAATCCGCCGCCGCCAGCCGGTTGCTAAACTGATCCGGCGGCTTCAACCCTTTAGGAGACTGAGCCAAGTGGGCGGCATATTCTTCCGGACCTCCACCTTGTCGAAAGTCTGCCCTTGACGCGAGCCCACCCGCTTCGCCCATTCGGCCATACGTCGTACACCCTCCGAAAGGGTCACATTCCGGACCAAATCACCGAAATGTTGCCGCACCCGATCATGGCTCGCATATGCGTGTTGTACTTCGCTACGGGCCTCCAAATACGCAATGTCGGCCTTTACGTTCATCGCCGCCGCCACGGTCTCCGCTAGGTCACGAACTGAATAAGCGGTGTCTGCGCCCACATTAAACACCCGGTTGTGTGACGCGGGCCGATTAATGCATTCTGCGATGACCGGCGAAACATCATCGATAAAGCTGAAGGCGCGGGTTTGAGTTCCGTCGCCAAAGATAGTCATGGGCTTCCCTTGCATGATCTGGTTCATGAAAATGCCGATAACATTTCGATAGCGGTCACCAATATTCTGCCGCTCGCCGTACACGTTGTGGGGACGGAACACGACATAGTTCAATCCGAACATCTCGTGCGCCTCCCGCAAATCGAGTTCAACCGCGTATTTGGCAATGCCGTAGGGATCTTCCGGTTGCGGCGTGAGACCCTCGTGCATCGGCAGCTGATTGCGCCCATACACGGCTATGGAAGATGTAAATACAAAGCACCGGACGGTTCCAGCATTCACCGCCGCGTTGATCAAGTTGACGCTGCCCAGCAGGTTGTTGGTGTAGTTGAAGCTTTTAATGAAGTGACTTAACCCTTCCGCCGCATAGGCGGCCAAGTGAAACACGTAATCAAAGCGACGCTCCTCAAACAATCGATTGATCAAAACCACATCGTTGATCGAGCCCTGGACGAAAGCAGCCCCACCGGGGACGTGATCCAGGAAGCCACCGCTTAGGTCGTCCAATGCCGTGACCTCATGGCCAAGACGCAACAATTCATCACATACGTGGGAACCAATAAATCCGGCAGCTCCGGTGACCAAACTCTTGGACTTCATAACGGGCGCGGACCCTCCCACAGGGTCCGCCTCTTGTCCAGCGAAGTACCACTCACAACCAATGGCGAAAGCCGCCCCCAAAGTTTGGTCGGAAACCATCTCGATTTCAAAAAACGCGACTAACCCACCTTCCGGGCGGCGACAAAAACGTTCCAGCCGATCCAATGCAAGTAAGAGACGTATTTCCGCCGGGTCGCGGGCTGAAACAAGTAGAAGGGATATGCGGCAGCAATCAGCCAGTTTCGCGCGGTGCCGGACCGAATCACTTCGAGCCCCGCACCCCTTAATAGTTCACCCATCGCCCCAATCGTAACCGGCCGCGTGTGGGTGAGGTCATCAAAAAAATTTACGGTGCATTGAACCGCTTTTTCTGCCGGCGCACTGGATAGAACCATTGACTTGGGATGCGGCGTTTCGAGGTAGATGCGCCCACCCGGTCGGAGAAGTCTGGCCGCTTCGCGGAAGAACGGCCGCAGCTCATGCAGGTGCTCTACCACATGCATGCAGGTGATCGCGTCGATAGATCCACTGTCCCACGGAAGCGCCTCTTTCTGGATGTCCCCCCGGTGAAACTCGCATCCCTTTGGATAACGCTCGGGCAGGCCCGCGATATCCGTCGCCAGCAGTGTTAGATCCGGCCGAAGCTCCGCAAAGTGACCCAACGTTTCGCCATCGGAGCTGCCCACGTCCAGCAACCGACCAGCCGGCGGCGTTCGCCAGACGAATAGTGAACGAGTATCAAGCCAGGGAGCCCGGCGCAGGTGTTTCCAGTTCATGCAAGTTCTGCAAGCGGTGGCTATTAAGCACTGTCTCTAGTTAGGACAACTAAAATGTTCACCAAGAATTTACGATTTTCACGTGCGTTCGACGAGCTTGCTCGAACGAAAATGAATTTACCAACCCGCACAATTACCGAGCCCGTCTCGATCCCCTCGCCGGTAAACCTTCCGGTGCGATCCAGATTAAACGGGGTTGCGCAGGGGACCACTGCTACTGGGCAACCTGATTCCGTTTCAATTGTCTCGTTTCCGACACTCACTTCCTAAGCCAAACCGTTCCGTTGAATCGCTTGAAAACAAGGATCGAAAGGGCCAAGCTCAGCAGCCTGAACCCGGGAATTCTCCACAGTTTTCTTAGGCGTGCCGAATGCGGCAGCTCCTGATATAGCGTGCTAGTCAATTGGCCAGCATGTTGGTGAATTCTCCATTCGCGAAAGCCGACTCGTTTGGCAATCCGGACCACCAAGTAAGGAGGCATGTCGCGGTCGCCCACGTCATACTCTTCGATCGTCTGCCGAGACAACTCTCCGTGCCCGGTGCTAGGTTCTATGGCGATCATGATCCCGCCGCGTTTCAGAGCCCGATAGGCGCACTCGATCGCCTCTTGTTCGCGCTGCGCGTGATGCAGCGATGCATAGAACACAATCGCATCAAACTCATTTTCGTAATCCAACGTCTCAAAATCCGAGCAAACAAAATCGATCTGGCCGCCAGTCTTGACAAAGAGAGGATTGATCTTCGCCATGGCAATAGCTTCTGCGTTGCAATCCTGGCCGACCACCGAGTAACCCTTGCGGGCCAGGAAATAAGAAAGCCATCCGGTGCCACACCCACAATCCAATACCCTCGCCGGCGATTTCGGGAGGAGCGAAAACATGACCCCCAAATCCATGAAGAACCGAGGGGTTTCGCTATCAGAAAATGGTTTGTTTACCGCGTGTTCTCGTCCTTCTTCGCCAATCTGAGCATAGTATGTGAGTTCACCTGGTCTTGGCATAAATAGAGAAATCTACGAAAGCTGGTTTTGATTAGATGTCGCGGCTCGAATATGTCTGGCGACGGATGAGATGTCACCTCAATACAAGCTTCGGCAACAGAGCTTTCTGCTTAGCGCCCCACCCCCCAAGGTTTCCATCAAACCGGCTCAGGCCCACTCTTTGAGTCAAGGTCCAACAACAGCCACATCGTCCCTTCCATTTAACATGGCAGTCACGAACGGAATCTAAATCACCC
This sequence comes from bacterium, assembly GCA_031362805.1. GTDB lineage: Bacteria > Verrucomicrobiota > Verrucomicrobiia > Limisphaerales > RI-55 > RI-55. Next base: position 34,300 of record JANLTG010000030.1, on the reverse strand, counting down.
AAATCAATTCTACCTACCCCGCCAATCGACTAGTTGCGACAAGTGCCTTCGTAAGCGGGCCTATCTTTTCACGGTAAATCTGCGCATCTGGAAAAAGGTATTCCATCTCCCGGTGGGTCAGCAAACGAATCTGCTCCACCTCGGCGCGAGCGAGAAACGGATCCGCTCGGCGCGGCCACCAGCCGACTTTGAAGTGATTGAGCAGAAAGGCCCGCAACCAAAGCGGCAGGAATGGCCAACCTGGAAAAAGAAAATGGGGTTCCAGCGGAAAATAGCGATTCGGTGTTTCCACAAAGTAGCTCCTACCCACCCGCCTTATTTCCCGGGCCATGGCCAACTGATCAAAGAGGGTTCCAACGTGTTCAATGACCGAATTGGAAAAGCAGATATCGAACGATTGGTCGCCGAACATGGTCAGATTTCGGGCGTCGCCCTTGACGGCGGTAGCATCGGGCAGCCCGGAGACATCCTCGAGCTCCATGTTCAGCAAGGTCCACCGGCATTTCTTGGAAAGTTCTGGTGCGTTGTTCTTCCAAAAACTGGCCGTGCCGCCAATATCGAGAATCCGTACTGGCTCCGGAAAAAACTCCACCAGCGGCAAGAGCCATCTCATTCGTTCCCGCCTCCGTCGGGAAATGTACGAGTTCGGGTTGGTATGATCAGCAAGTTGATACAGGTTCATCGCGACGACAAATTCGTAACCCCTGTCGGGAAACCGCACAATTCAATAAGCCGCGAAACCGTTAGGATTGCTCGTAAAACCATTTGGGATCATCGAGAAACGCCAACCGTCAGAATGTAATCAAAGCCTACCATTCACTGCTGATCAGGTTCTAAAACGTTGATCTTGCCGCCAACAAAGGGGAGACTCTCCCGTCCAGCGACTAATGCGTGGACCCTAACAATGCAGACGTATTCATTGGAAGTGTCACTGTTAAAGTTCTTGCCCTTCGCAAAAGCACGAGCTTGGGCTAGCCGCCGATCAGCTCCGCAGTCCTCCTACAAGACCCGTATTTTCGTGCGGAGCTTGTCGCTGTTGACGTTGCTCGGCTTGACCAATCTCCCCTACTGCTCATTCGCCGACACGCAACTGCCTCAAGGTTTTACCGAAAGCATCTTTGTTTCGGGCGGCCTTGACGTACCTGTCGCAATGGATTTCTCACCAGATGGACGCCTGTTTGTCTGTCAGAAAGGCGGATATGGTCGCACTGGGGCCAGCCACGGTGAGGCCGCAGTGAGGGTTGTAAAGGACGGCCAGTTGCTTCCGGAGGCTTTTTACACACTGACCGTCGCCAATGTTTGGGAGTGCGGGTTATGGGGCATCGCTTTCGACCCGAATTTTGGAAACAATGGCCAAGTCTATCTCAGTCATTCAACCACCAAAGACGGTCAAATTATTGGGCGGATAATCCGCGTCACAGCGAGTGCTGAGAACCCAGACGTCGCTGACCCGAATAGCGCGGAGGTAATCGTGGATGACCTCCCTGGCTCTTATTATCACAATGGCGGAGCAATTCGTTTTGGAGCGGACGGCAAGCTCTACTATGGCACTGGATTCGGGGACTCCCCCTTCAACGCGCAAGACATAACATCGCCGCTCGGGAAGATACTGCGCTACAATCGAGACGGTTCGGTCCCGACAGACAATCCTTTTGCAGAAACCACTGGAGCTTTTCCCGCCGTATGGGCGCTCGGCTTTCGCAATCCTTTCTCAGCGGCAGTGGACCCCGTGGAAAAAGGCGGTACGGGAATGTTTTTAATCAATGACGTGGGCGAAAATTTGATGGAGGAGGTCAATGAATTGAGGAGCGGGCGTAACTACGGCTGGCCCTTATGCGAAGGGGACTGCGAAGAGGCGGGCTTCACTGCGCCACTTATTCAGTATTCCCACCAAGAATTTGGGTTGGGACCAAGCAACTGCTTTTCAGCTGCCATTACGGGTGGGGCATTCTACCGCCAGAACCAGTTTCCAAGTGCCTATCGCGGAAAGTACTTCGTAACCGATTATATCAAGAGTTGGATCAAGCTCGTCGACCTGACTACCCGTAAGTCATCCGATTTTGCACTGAACGCCAACAATCCCATTGATCTAAAAGTTGGCCCCGACGGCTCGCTGTATTACCTGTCCGCCGCGAGTTCCGCTTACGACGGGACCAATCGCAGCATCTATCGGATATCATACAACAGTCCGCCAGAGATAAGTCTCAGCCAGTCAGTGCGCTCCGAAGGTGCCAACGATTATCTTTTTCGCCTGGATGCTTCCGGCAGTTCAGATCCCGATGGTGATGCGATTTCCTTTCGATGGCTGCTGCCGAACGGGCTCAACATGGACACCTCTTCGATTGAGTGCGCCGTGCCTCGCACCGGACATTTCAATGTGATTTTGATAGTTGCGGACGCCCGTGGCGGCGAAGATCGTCTAGTCATTCATTTAGGCAACACCCCGGATTCAACCGGGCTCAGACTGGGAATAAGCGCAAACTCAATGCCGCACACTTTGTCGGCAACCGGCATCTTCGCATCCCTGACTGACCTTACTCCCAACCCGGCATTAGTCCCCTACGAAATCAACACACCGCTGTGGTCTGATGGCGCGCTGAAACGTCGATGGCTGGCCCTGCCGCCGGGTAGCAAGGTTCGGTTCAGTGCAGTGGAAAACTGGACCTTTCCACCAGGCACGGCGCTAATAAAACACTTTGAGCTGCCTCCCTCCGTTATACCGGACGCTGGACAAACCCGGCGTCTCGAAACTCGTTTCTTTGTTCGCTCGGTGAACGGAGATTATTTCGGGGTGACTTACAAATGGCGTCCCGACGGAGCCGACGCCGACCTGCTCGCCGTCGGGCAGCAGGATGTAGTTGAAACGGGGGGCTTGCCAGACGGCGGCAACCGAATCTGGGATTATCCCAGTCGCGAGCAATGCCTGCAGTGTCATCGGACCGAGTCGGGGTCCGTACTCGGAGTAAATAGCCGGCAGTTGAACCGGCAGATCGTGTCACCCGTCACCGGTAGTGCCACCAACCAGTTGCGTATCCTTAGCGACCTCGGGGTCTTCGACCAAATACTCGGCGATCAAGAAATAAACGCGCTCCCGCAGCTCAAGGAACTTTCGAATGGCTCGGCCTCATTGGAAGATCGGGTTAGATCCTACCTTGATGCAAATTGCGCCTATTGCCACCAACCGGATTCCCGAGGGGTTCATGCTTTTCTTGATGCCCGCTATTCATCGAACTTAGCAGATCAAGGATTGATTGATGGGGCACTGATGACCGCGCAGACCCTGGGCTTGGGAAATCCAAAAATCGTGATTCCGCAGACACTGGAAAAATGGGGCAGCGGTTCCGTCCTCTACATGCGAATGACCCGGCAGGATCAATTTCGAATGCCCCCGCTGGGCACCCACCTCATAGATACGCAGGCCGTGGAGGTGGTCAAACGGTGGATCGAATCGATGCCCCTGCCCCCCCCGACGAATTCACTAAGAACTTCGGATATTTTACTTCAGAGTCCGCTATCGGGGGACATCTTTTTCTGGTTGGCGGATGCCGGTGAACGACAGTTAAGCCAAGGAATCCCCATCGGCGATCCGGACTGGAAAGTACTCGGGATTGACGATTTTAACGGTGATTTGAACCAGGATCTGCTCTGGCGACATGGACCTTCCGGTGCCATGGGCGTTTGGATAACCCAACCGACCGCCCCTCCAAGCCAGGGATCGCTGCCGTATGTCTGGGCCCTGCTAGATATGGGCTCAACCAATTCGCTCGATTACGTGGGCAGCGGCGACTTCGACAATAATGGTGAGTCCGACCTTTATTGGTTCGACCCTGAACTCCGCCAAATCGCCGTGTGGCTCAACAGCCATGGCTTTAGCAAGGAAACGACCCTCGGCGGGCCTCTTCCGTTTCCCGCCGGCTGGCAACCGTTTGGCGTCGCCGACTTCGACCTGGATGGTCAGCTTGACCTGGTTTGCGAAAACACGACCACCCGCCTTTGGGGGGTGTGGTTAATGCACGGCCTTACTCCCAGCACGCTGCGCGTCTTCGATTTGGAGGTCAGCCCTACCGCCCAGTTCCTGGGAGTAGTTGACGGAAATGGCGATGGATATCCCGACCTTCACTGGCAAGATAGCGAACGACTCGAATGGCTTTGCTGGACCATCAGGGATCTCCAACCACTTGAACGGATAGCCTCTCAAACACCGACGGGAGCCGCATGGCGGCTGCTGGCACCCTCAATGGCTCGCGATCGCCTGTATCCGGCACCGCTCTCAATAGTGCCCGGGGCCCCAGGCACTTTGGAACTGGGGTGGGCCGGAGATCCGGCATCTCGGTTTTTCATTCAAATGAAGAACCAACTGCAGGATCCCATCTGGCGGGACCTGCCGGTGGAGTTGCCGCTCATCGGCCCGGCGTCCTTCATCATCAATCCCGCCGAGCCGAACGAGTTCTTCCGCCTGTTGCGACAAAATGCTGCCGTCACCTTGCCGGCTGAGAATTAGCCGATCGCGCGGAAAGTCTCCCCGCCAGACGAATGCCCGCATTGATCAACGGTCGTTCAACGAAGTGAAAGCAGCTCCATGGCAATAAGACAAGCAGGGCGACAAACAGCAAGTGCTGCACTACCAATGGCGCATCGCCCATCCTTCGATAGCAAAACCACATCAACGGGTAATGACAGAGGTAAATTCCGTAGGAGTAACGGGCAATGGTTTGAGCAGCCTTGGATACAGGTAGGTAGGCACAGTTGAGGAAATGGGGGATCGCGGCCCCGATGATCACGCACAAGCCGGCGTTCTTAGCCACTGAGTACTCGTTATGAGGTCTGACGGCCGAGTAAGCCACAATCGCTGCAAGGACAAATAGTGGCCACAGCCAATGATGGAACCTTGGGCGTACGTTTCCGAGCAATTTGAAAGCGAGCACCCCCGCAAGGAAGCACGGTACAAAGGCGAGCAACGGGAGTTGGCGCGCGAATGCAAATCCAACACAAAAGAGCACGGCAAATCTCAAACGCCAGCGGGGCACGGCAAGAAATAGAAACAGGCCCGGCAAGACAAGATACATTTGAATTTCGTAGGGTAGGCTCCACAATGGATCCGACACGGGAGGAGAAGAAATGACGTTCTGCGCCAGCGCCAGATTTGCAACGAACCACCAATTCCCAAACCATTGAAACTCATCCCCCAAAACATTGCGAGGAATGCCGAGACCCACGACAACAAGACATAACAAAATGCTGAGCGGGTAGATTCGAAAGATTCGCCTGATGTAGAAATCAACAAAGAACAAGGCTCCGGTTTGTCTCGACCTGGCCATCGACAGCATCAAAACCAAACTCGTGTGAACAAAGAATATCAAGACACCAGTCCGGCCTAGAGTGTAAAGATCCACACCAAGTACAATCCGTTGACCAGGTCCATTGCCGGACATGGTTAGAGCAAAATGAGCCACCAAAACAATCGTTACCGCGATCGCTCGCAGGATATCCAGATTCGCAACCGGGGCTGAACGTATTTCGGAGGGTTGGGGATCACTCGACATGGTTTTCAATTGCACGGCACAGCGGTCCGCGGCTTCGAATGTTCAAGTTGCGTAAATCTGCTCCGGGGATCGTAGCCGGAAAGACTGTCCTCACCGCGGGTATAGAACTGCAGTTTCATATACGGCTGCCGTTTGTTCCGCACAGCGGAGCCAGGAAAATTTTTGAGCCTGCAACCGACCCGCTTCAATGCAGTCCCGGCGACGGTTTCCATTGCGTCCAACTTCCGCCAGCGCGGCCATCCAGGGCTCCACGCCGAGCGGAGCATAGAGTGGCGCCTCGCCCCCCACCTCGGGCAGGCTCGCAACCCGAGCGCAGACCACGGGGCACCCGAGCGCCATGGCTTCGGCCACCGGCAGTCCAAAGCCTTCGTACTTGCTGGGAAAGGCGAGCGCAAGTGCCCGACGATAGAGGTACACCAACACAGTGTCTGGTTGCCGACCGAGGTAATGCCAGTTGGAGGGCGGTCTGCCTTCGCCGGGAACCCCAGCCCAGCGAGCGCCAACGATCACCAGTGGCGGGAGCTGAACTCCCCGCGATGCCGCCAGTTCGTAGACCTGCCGCAGCAGGTCCAGGTTCTTGCCAGGTTCCAACGAACCAACGAAGAGAAAATACTCCGCCGGTAGTTCAAGCTCGGGCCGGCACTCCTGCGGGGTCGGTGCGCCGGGGTGAAAATCGCATCCATTATGTACGACCGCCAGCTTGGCGGCTCGAATTCCAAGCATCGCTATGGCTTCGTCGGCTGTGAACTGGCTGATGCAAATTACCCGATCAGCTTGCAGAGCCAGCCTTGCCCATCGTCGGCTGTGATGGCGGTGCCAAGGCCGATAGCGTTCAGGGAATCGAAACACCGCCAGATCGTGTAGCGTCATGGTCCAACGGATTGATCGCCCGGGACGAACATAGCCGCCTGCGGGAGAGTGAAAAACGTCCGGCGAAAGCCCGCGCAACTGGAACGGCGCAACTAAGCATCGCCACATGACATCGCGATAGACGGTTTTCAAGGCGCGCTGCGGCTGGCGGTAGCCAAAATTCTCCCGCTTCCAGGCCAGCTGTTGAACGGTGATGGTAGGTCGAGCCATCTCAGCAAAGCCAGACAACAGCCCACGGATATAACGGGCGACACCCGCCTGCGTCACAAAAAGGGCACTTGTGTCGAGAGCGACCCGGATCATGAAGATCGTTCTTTGCGAAACACGAACAGCAAGCCTTCACTGCCCCTGCCCGCGGATTCATCAGCAACCCGAAATAACAACTTCAGTCCAGCCTCGACTGCCACCCGCTCCACCTCGGAAGCGGGGGTGAAATGCATTTCAAAAACTGCCGCTGTACCATGTCGCCAGCGCCGGTAGGCGGCAGCCAATTGTTTCGGCAGTAGTTCAACCAGCCGACGCCGAAAGACCCCAAACGATGCTCGGGCGGCGGGTCCTGATGGAATCTGAAATGCAACCAAACCGCCAACCGCAGATACCCGGGAGAAATCGCGAACATAGCGTGAGGCGATCGACCACGGCATGTGCTGCAGACAGATCAGCGAGCACACGAGGTCAAAGCGCCCATCCGGAAAGTCGCGCAGGTCGGGATGGGTGTTCTGCACAAAGCGCAGGTTGCCCCGAGCTGCGCAGATCTCCCTCGCCCGCTGCACCATGCTCTGGGCGATGTCGACTCCGGTGACTTCCCTGGACCGCTTCGACCAGGCGAGGGAAAGGCGCCCAACGCCACAGCCAAAATCCAGGACCTGCTGAAACGCCACGGGAGCGCCCGCCTGCTTCATTAGCAATTCGTGAATGCGGGCGATTTCCGTTTCGCCCGTAGCAAGAAACTCGTCAACGGACCAACGCCCGTTGCGCTTTTCCGCATGACTCAATACAGCCCACAAAGGATCATCTTTGCCGAGAATCTCCCACGTATTCTGGAGCTCGGTCACCACCGGGTTTGGCTCAGCTGTCGCTTTTGGCATAACTTGAAATTGTCTTCCTGTGCGTCGAACGTGCCAGATGCTGGTATCTTCACTCCCGTTCAACCGGTCGCGATCGCAGGTTCACCCAATCGCCTCACCGGTTCCACGGTACCTTTTGATCGTGCATCGGTGGCCGCCTGATGAGCCTGGCCATTGATGGCTTTCCCCAAGGCGACGCACGAAGTGAAAATGATCAAGTCCAGATCAAACTGACCATAAAGGGTGAGGTAAAACAGCAAGCGGGCAGAATAGTACGAAAGCAAGAATGTGTTGATGTGGTTGAATTCAGGCCGGCCTCGGCGGTAGTTGGTAAACAGCACCCACCAGCCGGCCGCCGCAAACCATGCAAACGCCAGGAAACCGGGCAGCCCGAACGGGATGATCAGTGTAAGAATTCCCTGATGATAGTTACCACTAATCAGCGTATCCTCGTAGGCCGCCAGGCTCCCCTGCGAGACAGCGAGGCTCGTCAGGTAGAAGTCAGTTGCGCTATAGGAAAACCCCTTTCCAAGCAATAGATACTTGGGCACCTCAGGTATGACCACTTTCCACATTTCAGCACGCCATTCCCACGTGCTGCGGGCGTCTTCCCGAGCTATCGGGCTGAACTCGATTGGAAGAAAGGTCAAACTCCTTTGAATGGAAAGTGGCAGCCGGTCGCCAACGGCGATCAATAGCGCCAGCGTCAGAACAATTACTCCCACCAGCCCAACCAAGTGTCTGCCTTTGTACAGGCGCTCAAAGATAAACTGGAACGCAAGAAGCACGATCAACAATACCAGGGTGGATCGGAAACCACCCATGAGCCCAATGCCGAGCAGCGCGCCAAATAGAGGCAACCGCCAAAACCTTTCAAAGCTGGTCAACCCCCTAATGCCGTAGCGCAGCAGCATCCAATTGATGCCTGCTGCCGCAGCCCATGCCAGGCCGGTGTAACGCTGGATCGTCCCCTCACTAAACTGAAAAAACGCCAGCTCGTAAGAGAAAATGCTGAACAGGAAAAAAAACGAGGGCCCAGCAATGAAAATGAGGTTGCTGATTATGGAAACTAGTCCGGACAGGAAGTAGACGCTCGAAAAGCGGGTAGCCGCACCGGGGTGAATTGATCGAGCGGAAATCGCAAAGTATGCGACGATGGCACTCATCACCAAGACGTAACGCATCCCCCCCCAACTGCCGGAGCCCAGTACCTTGCTGCCCAATCCCCCTCGCATTTGTGCGGTCACTATGACGACCGCCAACAGGACGAGTAGTGGCCACCCAACTTTCATATCCCATTGCGGGCGATTCCGCTCATTCAAGGCCCACGCCAAGAGCGAAGCCCCCAAACTCAGAAAACTAACAAACGCCCACAAATCCGGACGCCCTGGGAAGAAAAATGTGTCAATGGGCGCGTTGATCAGAGCCACAAGCAAGAGCTGGTGGTGCTTCATCAACCAAGGGATTAGCAAGACGCCAAGCGTGGCCCCAAGGCCAAGAATTGTTTGAGCATTTTGCGGGTTTGCGAGGGCTACTCCCAGCAATATGGCAATCAATGCGGAAACCCCCAAGGCGACAAGCGGACCCAGGTTTGCGGTGCGAATGGACATTTCAGTGAATGGCAGCGGGGTACGGCCGCGCCCAATATATTATGAGGCCGGGTGTTACCCCGAAAAAAGGGGGATCGTCAATGCGGATGGTTAGCAGATTGATTGGGGAAGGTTTTGGCCAGAATCGACCGATACAGCTGAACCGTCCGGGAAGCCACCGCTTCCGGGTCAAAATTTTTCAGCGCGTAATTGCGACTCCGTTCCGCGAGTTCCCAGTTGGAATCACCCTCTCGAGCAAATGCCTGAAGCTGGCGCGCCAGTGACCCCGGATGGTCCAACGGGAACAGGGTGCCGTAATTGCCACCTTCCAACAAACGAGGTATCCCGGCGGCATGCGCGCCAAAAACTGGGCGCCCGCACGCCATTCCCTGAATTAGGGAAAGAGGGGATGTCTCTTCCCGTGATGGCAGCACCACCGCATTGGACCATGCATAATGTGCCATCAACTCACGTTCTCCAACTGGACCAATTAAGGCTATCCGATCCGCTAACCCCGAGGCGGCCACCCGCGGCCCAATGACCGCATCGTAGCCCGGGCTATAACGGCCCACGATCCGGCATTGAAACGGAATTCCCGCTGCAGCCAATTCCGAGCAGGCTTCAACCAACCAGAGTTGGTTTTTTCTCTCAGAAATAATGCCGACACATAGAATCCGCAGGCCAACACGATCCGCCGGTTGAATTTTGAAAAACTCAGCCTCAATCGGATTAGGAATGGGCCAACACGCACAGTCCGTAAGTCCGGCCAGGTATTCTTCCACGTAACTCGAAATCGATATGATGTGCTGGGCTCTCTTAATCGCCTTGCGGTGGAGGGATTCGCGAACTGCAGCAGCGACCCAACCGGGGCGCCACCGGGCAAGGGTTGCCGATTCTCTGCTGACCAACCCGTGAATTGTGATTACGTTCGGCAAGGAGCTTCCCGTTGCGGCAAGGAGAAATTCCGCCGTTGGCTGGCCATGCACAACCTCCGGCCCAACCAATCGCACTCTCCGTTTGAGTTTCATGATCTCTGACAGGTAGAAAGTCAGAGTCTTCCCGGCGCTCTTGCATGGGAGGTAGTGATAGCGAACGCTCCCTGCTTTGATCACCGTTTCTTTTTGCAGCCCATCAATCAGGGTGATCGCCTCAACTTCCAAGTCAGGCATCGATTCAAATTGACGCAAAAGAGTTTGGGAAACCCGGTAAACACCCGAAACCGCCGGCTGCCCAGGAGGTGGGAGGACACTTAAATAGGCAACTTTCATCCTTACTTCCTTTTATGAGCGACAACCCAAATACACGCTCCGCGCTGGTGCTGACCCAGTTGCAATGATCGCTTAACGTCAGCCGTCAGCCGCCCTATGACCGCGCCTCGGCGCTCGGGGCTCCACCGCCGCTCGTTGAACTGTGCCAGCGGCGAAACCAAACGCCGGTAAATTGCGGTAGCCCATTCTGGTTGGTATTCAGCCACCTCGCTCAATTTGAACCCGCTCATTTCCAACAGCAATTCCAGCTCGTTTCTGGTCGGCTGCTGAAGGTGGCCGAACGTGCCAATCCAGTAGGCGGCATCCCGGGCGCCCGTCATGCGTTCAAGCTGCCGGGTGAATTCTTGTAAAGTCATTGTAAAGGCCAGGCAGCCATCGGACGCCAGAACTCGACAAATCTCAGCAAGGCACTTGGCCAAGTCCGGGAGGTGCTCAAACACCGAATTGGAAACCACCGTCTGAAAGGTTCCCGTTCGGAACGGGAGTTCACGAGCGTCAGCGCAGACCGACTCCGCATGCTTGCAGACGCTTCGACGAACCTCCAACGAGGGTTGATCAAGGTCAACCCCAGTCGCGTCATCAGGAAACCCGGCGAGCTCGCCGAATATACCGTCCCCGCAACCCATATCTAGAACCTTCCCGGTGATGAACTGCCCGTGCCGACGGAAGAGTGTAGCTTCCTGAGCGCGCCAGAAGCAGTGAGCCATGGTTGGAAATCCCGTCGGCCACCAGACATCATTGATCAGTTCAAATGGGAGACTGCGGTGCCCATGTAAGCCGGCACCTGGGGTAACCACCTGATCAACCAACCGCCGCCGACGTTCCGCCAGCCACAAGGCGTCCAGCCACGCCAGCAACTTAAAAGGTACCGGAATCACTTGAGGAGTCCCTCGAATCTCAGCAAGTCTGCCAGGCCCTCGCGAAGCCCAATCTCGGGCCGCCAACCGGTCAGCGCCTCAAGCTGCCGAATGTCGGCGACTTGAATCAGTTTGTCGGCCTTTCGAAACCGCGCCGCATCAATCTCCACCCGAATCTCCTGCCCCAATAACTCTCCCATTAATCCGACCAATTCCTCCACCGAAGCGTCACAGCCACTGCCCACGTTGACCGTGCTTATCGATTCCGGAATGCGGCGGCCCAAAAGCCGGAGCGCCTTTGCAGTGTCGGCAGTGTGGATGTAATCCCTGCGAGGCTTGATGTTTCCCAACTTCAGAGTATGCCCACCACGCAATTGTCCGATGATCTCAGGGATTATGTGGGCGTTGGTTTCCCGGGGCCCGTAGTTGTTAAAGAGCCGGAGCACGGTGATCCGCGGCCCACCAGTTTCGGCGTACCACTGGCACAATTGCTCAACAAAAAACTTGCTCCAACCATAGATATCCACGGGCGCAACTTCTGAAGACTCCGCAAGCGGTTTCGGGTGATCCGCGTATACCGCGCCGCTGGAAGCGACCAGGACATGCTCCACCCCAGCCAGCCGCGCTGACTGAAGAATCCCAAGGGTGCTTTCGACGTTGACTCTCAGCGTCCGCTCAGGTGCCTGATTGCACTCCGGAATGTAGTGCATGGCCGCCAGATGATAAACCACCTTCGGTTTGAGCTCGGCAAACAACTGCCGGACCGGATCGTGGTCCGACAAATCCAGCTGATAACTCGGTACGTTCGCCAAGTCTTCTATGCGTGGAGCCATCCGAGTACGATTGTCGAGGATCGCCACGTCGCCTTCCCCCTTGAGCTGCCTGACCAACTCATTGCCGATAAATCCAAATCCTCCAGTGACCAGATGCATGATATTAGAAAATTCTACGCTTTAAAGCGCGGCAGGCTAGGTAGAGAGACACGGGGAAACAAGGGTGAATTTTGTTGGCTCCTTCAATCCACCAGGCCTCCGGCCGCCAGCGGGGCATCCATGCATACAGGACCCTTTGGAAATAGCATGCAGTAGGGATCATGCACCGGAAAACAGACTCGGTCTGGTCGGTTGAAAACTGCAACTTGCCCCAGCAACTGGCTTCTTCACGGGTTGGCTTCCGGAAGGCGGACCGAAACAGTTTGCAGACGGCCAGGCAAAAATCCCCCGATATCGTAGGCTTTTCTTTAAACAGCTTTGACAATCTAACCGCAAGGTCGATCACCGCTGCCTGGTGGACGGATAATCCCCACGCCACGGCCTTTTCATTGGCCTGACCATTCAGTATCGGTACAACCTGCCCCTTCTCGTTCCGCTGGTAGCCGACTACCGATCCATGGTCCGCCGCCATGAATAGCTCGCTGATGTAAGTGAGTTCGACGGGAAATATCCCTCCAACGACTTCATTCCACATCGCCCTCACCGGTTGGCCCTCAATGTTCGTTGCGGTGCGCACCAGCCCAAAGTAGAAGCCGGCGAAGGAGCTATTCCTCCCTAGCGCGCGTAGCGCGTTCGCCAGACTCTTCTGCATGTTGCCGTGCCACCCAATATCAACCACGCCCCACTGGTCGTCTTCAAACACGCCCTCTTGCTGCAGGTACTCACCCAAAAGCACTCGCCGCTCTGCGGCGACTTCCAGGATTCGACTGCAAATCTCGGGCTGCTTCAGCCATTCTTTAGCCAGGCTCAACCTGTCCGAGACGAGGGGCTCATTCCAAGATTGCCTGGGAAAGCCGTACGATTCCAACGCGACCACAAAATCAGTTGGCGACAAACCAAGCCGCTGCAGCAAGCGATTCAATGTGAGTTTGTTTGCACCTTGATATAACCACGCCTCAAGACCTTCGTCAGCCAACGATGTGACGCCCGCTAGGTGCCACGCTTGCCGGGAGCCGTACAGGTAGACGGGTCTAATCGGCAAATTCCATTCATTCACCAGATGCTCGGCGACGCGGTGAAGTATCTGCCCATCTCGGGCAACAAAATAGAGCCTGCGGAGCCCCATCTCTCTGGCCTTCTCCAGGCACCACCAGACGTAAGCAAAGATAACCGGGCCGGCTAGGTCCGACGAACTGGTCCAAATTGGGCGTTTATCTGGTTCAACGAGGGGACCGCACTTCAGTCGGGTAATGCGACATTCCGCAGCCGTCCGACTCCGCCAGCTGGGCACGAAATGATCGCGCCCCCGCAACTCTTCTTCGCGTAGATTTAATCGTGCGTCCTGATACCAACGGCCGGAAATTCGGTAGTGCAAAGGCATCTTTACATCAGCGTGCAGATTGTCCCCCACATGCAGCCACGAATCGACTGGCCCTCCCGCCAGTGAACGCGCCTTTTCAAACAGCCCCCCCTCATGCTTGCTGGCCCGGTGTTCGCCGGACAGCAAAAGCCTGTCGCCGTCACGAAAGAACCCCTCCCGCCGCAGGATGTTCTCAACAAATGCGCCCGGAAGATACATGTCGGAGATGAACCAGACCACGCCGGATTCATGCCGCGCTTCAGCGATCATGGCCGCGGCTTCCGGAACGCCCAGCAGGGATTGCGCCTCGAGTCGAAGCTCCCTTTCCTTGCAATCGGCGGCTCGTTCCTGACTCCATCCCAATCGCTCCTGCAATACGGCATAGATTTCGTTAATGACCACCTCGCCGCTCGGCTCTATGCGGCGCGCCGCTTCCTCCGATTCCCGCCGCACTTGGGCAAATTGTTCGGCGGGGCCACCGAACAATCCCGCGCCGGCCAACTCCACCCCCAGATCAACGAACAAATCCGAAGGAACCGCGAAGGTCCGAATCAACACCGTGTCGAAGACATCAAACGAACGAATCTGCATCTTAGACCTTCCTGGCGACCCCCAGCAGATTCAATGACAACGGGACCCGGCGACCCTGGTCCGGCCCCAACTCGGCCATCATTTGAAGCCGCCGGATCATCCGGAAGAATCGAAATGCCCACCAATGCCTGGTTCCACCGATCGGGAGCCAAATGTTTCGCGGTCGCTGGAAGTAATCAATTTCCTCGATACGAATGTCTTCGAGTTTCGCATGATGAAGCAAAAAATCTAAGCTGTGCTCGGTAAAGCTGGAACAGTGCGTCCAATCGATGTAGCGCCACCTCCCGCCGAGCGCAGAATTTGCATTAGGGACTGTGCATACTAAAACTCCCGACTTGGTCAGCGCCTTGCCTAAGGCAGCTACAAATTCCATTTGGCTTTCGGGACGCACATGCTCAATCACATCCAGGCAAATGATTGCCCCATAGCGGCCAGCGTTTTGATTGAGGAAAGCCACCGTGTCCGACACCAACGCGACATCCAACCCATTTGCCACCGCCGCCTTGACCTGACCTTCGTCACAATCTATGCCGCCTAGTTTTGTAAAACCAAGCTCGCGAACAGCCAGCATAGCAAGCCCGACTCCACATCCAACGTCCAATATCTCGGCCGATCTATCAGGAGGCAGGTACGGCGCCAGCATCCTCCGATAGTAAGCCCGCATGGATTGCACATGTTGGGGGTCGTCCGAATGCCATTTCCGGTAGTGATAAGCGTAGTCGAGTTTCATTTGAGCTTTTGCAAAAGTCCGATCGCACTCCGCCATCGCAGCGGCGCAAAAAAGGCGCGCAGCTGAAGCATTCCACAAGGGCGCAATCTCGGAAAAATGAATGAAGTGCCCATTCCCGTAAACCAAGTCGTAATCAAGAGACCCCACGCGGCCCCGGCGGATCCGTACAGCCCCATCAACCACAATGTCAACGGTACGTTGATAGCGATGCCGATCACCGCGACGACTGTGTGATAGATGTTCGCATTTTCAAGCAGTAGATATTGCGCTCGCACACTGCCACTAAATGTTACCGGAACGATCCATGCGTGGATCATCAAGACCTTTGCCGCCGGGTAATACTCCTGCCCAAAAATGAGGGGTACCAAGGTGCTCGCGGTAAGACCCACAATCACAGCCGTCAGAAGTCCCAATGTTGTCATGACGTCGAACACAATCTGCATTTGTCGCTGGCGCTCCACTACTTCGGAGATACGGTATTTCTCGACGAGCAGCGGGTAGATGGTGGCCAAAAGAACGACCGGAACGAAACCCCACATTTCTACAATTCTCACCGAAGCATAGTAAATTCCGGCGCTGTAATCTCCCAATACCTGCTTGACCAAAAGCTGCTCGACCCGGAAATAGCATGCCACCAAGATGCCGGACAACGTAAGTGGCCAGGTGTCGCGCAGGAGCCGCACGGCAATGCTCCAGTCACCTCTCCATTCGCGAAAAGATTCGCCGCGCGCCCGGTAGACCCAAACCAAGGCAGCCGCAGCCAGGGCGGACTCCACAATTTGCATGACTGCAAAAGCACTGACCGCCGCGCCCTGCCAAACCAGAACCAGTCGAAGGCCACCCGCGAGAATCGCTGCGGCGATTCGAACTATCACGGTGTGTTTGGCCTGAATATTCTTCTGAAACCACAGCTCGATCACTTCCAGGGCTCCCGGCAGAAAACCCACGGACACGATCACCGCCAGCACCACCTGGGACGGATGATCGCCGGCAACCAAGGACGCCGCCAAAACCAGCACGATCGCGAGCAAACCGCCAACTAATCTTAGCAAGAACGCGCTGCAAAGAGTGCGGCTCGTTGAAGCTGGATCCCGCACCAATTCACGAATGACGATGGCTTCAAACCCAAGCCCCGCGACGGTGGCAAAGACGGCTGCCAGGCTGATGGCATAATTGAGCTGACCAAACTGCTCCACTCCCAGATGGCGTCCCACCGCACCTAGGACGACTACCGAGATTAGCATCCGGACGATCCGATTGGCGACCAACCAGAAAACATTTCCACCCAACTGACGCAGTCGATTTGAATTCATTGGCGACCAGGCCGACTTTGCGCGGACTCGAATCCGCAGACCATTGCCTCTCCAAACAGTAGCCGGACTGCTTGCGCGGCGCGGAAGTTGCCAGAGGCTAATGTTCAGCGCAATGCTACACCTATGGCGCGGATGCGGGATGATACGTTAACGAATCTCCGCGTTCCCGAAACGGCTCCCGCGCTAATGCCCTCGCGAACGCAGCAGGCTGTCGTAGTTCAACGCCACCGTATCAATCGGGTGGCGGGACTCAAGGGAGCGTTGAATCCATTCCCGCGACCTTGCATAGTCTTCGATCTGGAAATAGTGCCACCCCATCATGGCCATAGCACGATTCCCATTGGGATCCAATTTGATCATCCGCTCAAAGAAACCTCGCGCCTCGTCGTGGCGCCCCAGAAAATCCAAACACATTCCAAGATTCATTGGCGGGTGTGGACTGAACGGCGTCTGCGCCATTGCCCTCTCATACCAGTCAATTGCCTCTTTCCCCAGTTTTTCATAGTCTCCCTCACCCAGCATACTTCGCTGACGGTAGTAATCTCCAAGCTTCATCAAAGTCACCGGATTAGCCGGCTCGATCCGCGCAGCGTGTTGGAGGGCTTCCTGCGCCTCCCGGCTTCCCCATTCGGCGGCAGCGAATTGCCGCAACGCCAAAACCTCCGGCACCGCGAACCTCAGTTGCCAGATGAATCCCAAGGCCAACGCGGCGGCTAGGACGCCACCCAGCCAGCGCCGAAAGCCTGGCGGCAAATCGAATCCGGACTGCTTTCCAGTCCTGGTCTCAAGCGGCTTGCGCACCCCCACGCAGATCAATCCACACACCAAGGCGCCCAAAAGCAGGTTTGCCCGGATATGAAGATTGAAATCTAGAAACGAATGTATCGCCAGCGTCAGCGCGCCGGCCGCCGCGCCCGCGACCAGATTCGCCGCATCACCATCATCCCGCAGATTCATCGCCCTTGCGCGCCAAGCGCGACCCAAGCCGCAGAAGGCACTCACAAAAAGTCCCACCACGGCAATGAACGCCAGTCCGAACCCGGCAAGACCGTAGTCGCACAGCGTATTCAGATAATCGTTGTGAACGCGCACGGGATTGGTCTGCAACCACGGATCCCGATACGCGAAGTACTGATATTGAAACTGATCCGCGCCGACGCCCCACCAGGGATTCGTTCCCCATACCTCCCATGCGGACTGCCAAATCAGACGCCGGGTTGATACTTGATCGCCCTCAAACTCCTTTACGGCAATGGAAATTCTCTGCCGCATGATGAAGGTCGAAGAAACCAAACCGCAAAAAATGGCGACACCCAACAAAATTGCGATCATCCAGCCAAACTTGCGGCGCTGGGCGAGCGTCATCCAAATCGAGATCATCCCTAGACCGGACGCGGCGGCCAGCCAACCACCGCGAGAAAACGTCACGACAATTCCCGCGATGATCGCCAAAACGCAATACGCTGCCACGATCCGCTTCGGCCACGATAATCGGGAACTCGCCGCGAGAACCACCCCAAGAGGAAGCACCAATTCTAGGAAACCGGCGAGATGGTTGGGATTAACAAAAGTACCCGAACCACGGCCGCGATACTGATCCGGGCGAATACTTGTCCAAACATGTTCAGATCGCGCGAAGTATTGATAGCTCGCGTAGAGGGCTGCGGCTGTGGCCACTACCAGCAGCCCCCCAATTAAACAGCGCCACTCCACAGGCTTCTCCACACAATTAACCGTCAAGTAGAACAAAGCCACCCCAAGGGCCACCTCAATCAACTCCCTGCGTGAAGCATATTCCGTATCGGCAAAGGTGTGGCGGGCACAAGCGTAAATGAAGAACGCAAAAATCAATAACCCAGGCATGCCGCCCGCTGAGACCCACCGCTTGCTGGTGAAGGACCGGACCGCGAAGAGGCCGAGCGCCAGTCCAGTCATCACCATCGAAAGAACCTGGTCGATCAATCGCACTCCTCCAAAAGCCAGTGCGTTGTAGGCGATCACCGCAAAAATCAGGAACAGCACTGCCCGGTTGAGGATCTGATTCATGTTCTCCAGACAGTTGTCGCTGACTCAATCCCTCCTTGGCAAGTCGCGTTCAATCCCCAAAATCTCGTCAAGCCGATTGCCGCAAAAATATTTGCGTGTGCCTGCGCGTGACTTCCGCTCCTTGCGCTTCTTTTCGCGACTTTCGTCCCTCGCCTCCATTTTGCTCAAAAATGCCGCCGGATGTCGTGTTACGCTATCTCCCGTCAAGCACCTTGTGCAAAAATCATTTGCCCACCGCCGCCGCTCGGTGCCGCTCCCCGCCGCTCGCCGCCCAACTTTCATTCACCGTAGCGCTTCTCCCCGCCGTGTAATCCCCTCGCTGGGTTATGCTCGACGCCGATGAAAGACCAGCAAACGCAACAGCAGTTCGTGCAACTCCGCGCCACGGGTCGCAGCTTCGCGTCCATCGTGTCGGAGCTCAATGTTTCCAAACCCACGCTCATCGCCTGGAGCCGCAAGTTCCGCTTCGAGATCCAGAACCTGCGCGCCATCGAAAGTGAGGCCCTGGCGGAGCGCTTCCTCGCCACCCGCGAAGCTCAGGCCCAGCATCTGGCGGATCAATTGCGCGCCGTCGAATCCGAACTGGCCACCCGCAGCCTCGCTGACCTCTCCACGCAACGCCTCTTCGGGCTCGCCGATGCGCTCCGCCGCCAGCTCCGCGGCACGTTCGGCTCGCCGCAGTTCACCACGCGCCTCAAGGACATCCCCAGTGAAGAATACTGCGACGAAGTCCAGCATTGGAATCCATGATGCACTCCCGTAACGGCCGTTTGCGATCGTCGGCCCTGTCGCCCGCCGACGCCTCCCCGGTAGCGGCGGTCTGTGACCGCCGGAAATTTTGCCTTTCACCGGTCGCCCCATCTTCGCGCGCCAAACCGAAGAGCCAAATCGGAGGGCCGAGTTATACGAGGCCTACACGATCATGTGAACCCAATCGGAGGGCCAAGTTACACGAAGCCCACGCACCACATTTCCGCATTCCGTTCCTTGGTCACTGGTCCTTGGTAATTTGTAATTCATCCCTCTCCCTCCGCACCCCATGAATCCCCGCCCTCTTTCGCTCCGTCAACGCCAGCGCGTATTCATCCGTTCGCTGGAGACGCGGCTCGGTTGCCCCCTGCCGACCACCCGGCTCACCTCCCGACTCGACCGCCGAATCAATCGCTACAACACGACCCTGCTTTCGGGCCGCCCTTACCGCCCGCCCAACCACCTTCGCGACGCCTGCAAGCTATTGAGACTGTATGTCCGGTTTGCCGAGCGGGACCGCAAGGAGAATCCAGAGCTCTACCCCTCTCCCCACGAGGTCCTTCAGGAGATTCAACGGAAGGAACGCGAGGCCGAAATCCGCCGGGCCCTCGACAAGGTCTATGGCGCGCCGCCCGCAACCGTTTCGCCTGGGGCACCACCAATGAAAACCGGTAAAGAAACGGGAAAGGAATGGTAAAGCTTTTAACCCCGTGCAACGGAGTTGCCGCACTATCTAACCGCTTTGACCAGTTCCTCAACGAACGCTCCCACGCGTGCCACGAGGTCCGCGCTTTTCCCGTGTTCCGCAATCTGATTCACGATCGCGCTGCCGACGACGATGGCTTCGGCCGATTGCGCCACCGTGCGCGCCTGCTCCGGATTCGAGATCCCGAAGCCCACCGCGATTGGCAGTTCGGAGTGCGCCCGGATTTTCGCTGTCATCTCGGCAATGGTGTCCGACACCTTGGTCTGCATGCCGGTGACGCCTTCGCGCGACACGTAATAGATGAAGCCGCGCGCACGGGGCGCGATGATCCCGATGCGGGACTCGGGTGTGGTGGGCGCGATCAAGTAGATGTTGCACAAGCCCGCGGCGGCCATGAGCTGTTCGTAATTATCCGATTCCTCGGGCGGCAGATCGAGGACCAGCAGGCCATCAACGCCGGCCGCCTGCGCTTCGCGGATGAACACTCCGAGGCCGCGTTTGTGAAGCAGGTTGAAATAGACGTAGAGCACGACCGGCACCTGCGACTCCGCGCGAATCTGTTTCACGGTCGCCAGCACGCCTTGCGGTGTGGTGCCCGATTCGAGCCCCCGCTGGGCGGCCAGTTGGTTGACGACTCCGTCAGCGAGCGGATCACTGAACGGCACGCCGAGTTCCACCACGTCCACGCCGACGCGATCGAACGCGATGACGAGCTGGCGGGTGGCTTCGAGGTTCGGGTCGCCGGCGCCGATGTAGGCGACGAAGCCCTTTTTGTTCTCCCGTTTCAGACGGGCAAATCGTTCAACAATGCGATTCATTTAGAAAAACTGTGAATGAACACCGACGGACACTGATCGAGCGGGATCAAATCGAAACGAATGCAACCTGCAGCGCCGTCTGCTTGGTGTGAAAGCGTGTCCCCTGGCGGGCGCTTAGAAAAATGGGTTGTGCGCCTTCTGCTCGGCCACGGTGGTGAGCGGCCCATGACCGGGACAGATCAGCGTCTCGTCCGGCAGTGTGAAGATCGCTTCGCGCACACAACGTTTTGCGTCTTCGGCTGAAATATTACCGCGGCCCATCGAGCCGGCGAAGATCGCGTCGCCCACGATGGCCACGTGAGGCGCGTCATCCGGCCACTTGCCGATCAGGTAGGTCACGCCATCTTCCGCGTGCCCGGTGGTGACGCGGTTCGTGATGCGGAGGCTGCCGAGGTGGACACAGTCATTGCGCCGGTTGAGATGCTGGACCGGGGTGTTCTTCGCGTCGGTGTGCAGGCGGAGCTTCGGAAACCGGTCGCGCACCGGCTGCATCGCGGCGATATGATCGACGTGCGTGTGGGTGATGAAGAAGTGGACGGGATTCAGTTGCTCCTCTTCGATCAACTTGAAAATCGGCTCGGCGTTCCAGCCGGTGTCGAAGATGGCGGCCTCGCGCGTCCCTTCGTCCCACGCCACGTAGGCGTTGACCGCGAAATTTTCCCGCGTCGTGAGGCAGCGCAATTCCCGCCACTGCGCAATGTCCACCGGCTTGGGCAGCCAGCCGCCCGCATAGGCCCGGAGCTTGGCGGCGCTCAACCCGAGCAGGGCGGCCAACCCGTCGAAGTTCAGCGGCTTCGCGGCCTGCCCGGAATCCTCGAACGCGGCGAACTCCTCGAGACTCAGCCCGGCGGCGTGGGCCGCGGTTTCGGGGGTCGTCTTCTGATGAAACCGTTCTTTGGCGATGACGTCGCCGATGTGATCTTCCAATTGCATGGGCGCGCAGCCTAGCGGCCGGCCGTGGGCGGTTCAACCTCGTTCCTTGCCGCTGATTGAAGCCCGTTCGCCGGACGGCCAGCGGCGGCCAGGCGAAAACAAGTGAGCCGGGCGTTGTGCCCGGCTCACCGTTGAATCATCTGCCATCAGCGATCCCGCTCAGCCGTTCAACTTTGTCCAGCGCGCGTTGCCCTTCGACGACTTCACGACCGCTTCAATAAACGCCATGCCGCGGATGCCGTCTTCAATGCGCGGATAGTCGAGCGCCGGGTCGCCCGCGTCGAGTTTGCGACGTTCGAGTCGGGCGCGGATATGGTTGGCGAAGTTCTTGTAGATGTTGGCGAACGCTTCGAGGTAGCCCTCGGGATGGGCGGCTGGCGTGCGCGTGCCGGCTTTCGCCGCGTTGCCGAGGTAGCCCATCCCCGTGCGATACACTTGCATCGGCTGGTCGAGCCATTTCAACAGCATGGTGTTCGGCTCCCGTTGATGCCACTCGAGGCCACCCAGCTCGCCATAGACGCGGATGTTCAAGTTGTTCTCCTCGCCGACGGAGATCTGGGAGCTGTGCAACACGCCCTTCGCGCCGCCTTTGAAGCGCAGCAACACGTTGCCATCGTCATCGAGCTTGCGGCCCTTGACGAAGGCGGTGAGATCCGCGGCGAGTTCGCTGATCTGCAAGCCGGTGATGTACTCCGCGAGATTCTCGGCGTGCGTGCCGATGTCGCCGATGCACCCCGCCGCGCCCGAGCGCTTCGGATCGGTGCGCCAGGCGGCCTGTTTCTGGCCGGACTCTTCAAGCCGCGTCGCCAGCCAGCCTTGCGGATACTCGACCACCACCTTGCGGATCTTGCCGAGCTTGCCGCTGGCGACCATCTCGCGCGCCTGCTTCACCAAGGGATAACCCGTGTAGTTATGCGTGAGCCCGTAGAGCAGTTTCGACTGTTTAACAATCTGTTGCAGGGCCTTGGCTTCGGCCAGATTGAAGGTCGCCGGTTTGTCGCTCAGCACGTGAAAGCCATTTTCCAGCGCCAGCTTGGCGGGCGGGAAGTGCATGTGATTCGGTGTGACGATGGAGACAAAATCCATGCGTTCGCCGAGCGGAAGTTTCGCCTCCTTCTCGATCATCTCCTGAAAGCTGCCGTAACAACGCTTCGCCGGCAGGAAGAGATCCTTGCCGCTGGCGCGCGAGCGTTTTGGGTCGGATGAAAACGCGCCGCAGACGAGTTCAATCTGCTGGTCCATGGCTGCGGCAATGCGATGCACCGCGCCGATGAATGCGCCGCGTCCACCGCCCACCATTCCGTAACGAATCTTTCTGCTCATAAAAAGGTACGTGAGTTAAGAGTTTCGACTGCTGTCAGGTGACGCGCGCTTTATACGGACTCGCGGAAGTCGGGTCAATGACGGGGACGGAAGTTGTGTCAACCAGCAGCGCTCCTCTGAGTGCGACTCGCGGCTACGGCCGGAACCATGCAGTTGGATTGGGGAGCACGCGCGTCTCGCGTGTCGCGGAGCCGTCCCGGCGACGCCTGCTGACGGCGGCGTGTGGGCAAACCAACGGGTGTGGGTGGGGGCGGAAGTAAACCGGGGTGCGGCGCGACGCCGACCACGGCTCGCGAGACGCGCGCGCTCCCCTGAACGGAATCGTTGGCTATGGCCGGAACAACCGCAACAAGCCGCGCGAGGAATACGGATTCACCGGCGGCTGCGTGTCGGGATGCCGCTGGCGTTCGAGATCGAACTGGAGCAGGAACCCGATGCTGTGCCCCGCCGTGTCGTCGGGCCGGGCCGCCTGGAAGCCGTAGCCGTAGGCGATCATCGCCTGCCACGAACCGGACGGCGCGTTGTAACCGATGCCGGTGCCGACGCCCGTGAGGAAATTTTCGTCGAACTCCAGGCCCGGCAGGAAGTCCAGCAGCGCGCCGGTTGCGAAGGCCTTCAGCTGCCACCGATTCGCCGCATCGATCGGCACCCGGTAAGCCACGCCAAAGTAACCGTAGCTCTCGGCGCTGATCTCCTGGAAATAATAGCCCGGCATGGGCAGCGCGAATTCTTCGGCCAGCGGGAGAAACCCGCCGAGTCGAAAGGCGCTGAATCGATCCGCGCTCCACGAAGTGCCGCCGGAGAGGTTGACCTCGAACTGATGTTCCCAGCCTTCGATCGTGTAGATCAACATCGCCCGGCCCCACAGGTTCTGCACCCATTCTTCGACCTGCCGATCGCCATTGTAGCCGTAGGCTCCGGAGTCCGTGCGATTGATCGCCTCGTACCAGCCGGAGACTTCCATCGCGAGCCGGGGATTGAGCAACGGCTCACGACCGCCCCAGCGAAAGCCGCTGCGAAACCGGTAGGACCATTGGTTCTCGGGCAGCACAAAGGTGGGATCCGTCTCGTCATCCGCCTCGTACGCGTTGTAATGCGGCGCCGCCTGCAGCACGAGGCTGAGCGGGATCATGCTGCCCGGATTGACGAGATGATACAGGCTCAGGCCTGCGCCACCCGCGTGACCGGTAAAACTCTCCGGCTCGATCCATTCCCCGTTGCGCACTTCGAAATAAGATTCCGCGAAGCCGCCGCCGGCGAAGCCAATCCCGAGGTCGGTGTTGGGCGCGATGCCGGCGATGCCGAGTTCGCCGTCGAGATAGACCGGGGCGACCGCCAGCCGCAGCGTCAAGTTGGTCCGCATGAACTGCGGCTGGTTGAGGTAGTAGTAGCCGTAGGCGTTCAGCGGCGCATCGCCGACGACGTGATAGTTGTAGCCGAGCTGAAAGAGCTGCCGCTTCTCGGGATCAATCTGCCCGAAGGCGGGCAAGGCGAGTACGGCCAGCAGCAAGGCTGACAACCACAACCAACGCACTCTTCGGCTCGGCAACACGCGGATTGGTTACGTGGAAAGCCGCGCGAGGGCAAGGTGTACGTGGAGCCGGGTGATCCTCAAGCGCCGGCCGGCTCACTGTCGGGCGCAAGTGACGGCCACGAGTTCGCCGCCAGGTCTTGGACGGACGAAGGCTCAGCCTCGTTCCATCAACGTTCCTTCGCATCTGGGAAGTAGCCGGCCGCCTGCTCGCGGGAGAAACCAAGCTCCATCAGTCTGGTGACCTGCTGGCGGCTATATCTGAGCCACAGTTTGTCATTGATCTGGCTCGTTGATCCGTCGCCTTCGAGACCTTCGCGAATAGGCTCCTTCAATCCATAGAAATGATCTCCACCCGGAAAAGATACGCGGTCAAACAGTATGAGAACCCCATTCGCCTTGTCTTTGCTCAGCCCTTGAACATAGACCCGGCTGCAAAGTTCCTCCGGCACGTCCGTTCCTTTTTCCAACGCCTCGCGGAAAACCCGGCCATCGTCATTAGGTCCACAAATCAACGAGCTATCCGCGTAGTTGCTTTTGACGAGCAGCAACAGCGCGTCGCCCCAGCCGTTCGTATGGGTCGGATACTTTCCGCCGTGGTCACCTGCGTAGCTACTGAAAGCAATCGCTGTCGCCTTGATGCAGTGCTGGTGACCGTGAAGGCTAAAAGCCAGCCAACGATCTTCTTGAAGCCGCAACCACACAGAAAAACCCGTGACCGCGACGACGACGAGGCAGGCGACAGTCCACAAAACTTTTCGCTTCCGCGTCATTTCTTCGCCTGCAACGCCGCCCCGGCCGTCACTTCCACTTTGCCCCAGTAGGCGAATTCCCAGGCCCAGTCGTCGTCGCCGGCAGCCATGTTCTCCAGGCGCAGCACAACGCGTTGGCCGGCGAACTTCGAGAGATCGACAGTGACGGTCTGCCAGACGCCTTGCTCGCGGCTGATGAGCTCCCGTTTCAGCACTTCGCCATTCGCAAAGATGCGCAGCTCCCAGTCACCGCGTTCGTGGGCGGCGGCCTCGACGGTCAGCTTCGCGCCAGCGGCGGGCACCTCAAACACTCGCTCCAACGCGGACGGCTTGTCGTCCGTGAAAGGATGCGTCTCCAACACATTGCGGCGACCGGCATACTCGGGATGTTTCTTCGGCGTACCCTCGAAGTCCGGCGCGATCACCCGCCACTCGGGATTCCAGAGCGCCACCGATTCACCGTCAGTCGCGGTAGCAGTCGAAGCGGACGAGGAAACCTCGCCGATGAGATCGCGGCGCTTCTGCTCGGTGAGCGGACCATCCTGCGGCGGCGCGAGGATGTACCAGATCATATTGCGGAAATCTTCGTCGGGCAGCGCTTCGAGACCCTCGGGCATCAGCGACATTTCGCTCACGGTGCGGGTCTTGATCTCGGCCTTGCTGATCACGAACTCCGTGGGCCCGATGTTCACCAGCTTGATGCGCGAATCGGTCTCCTCCACCAACCGGCCGCTGAGCGAGCGTTCATCCTTGGTCTCGACGACGACGTTCTCGTAGCCCTTGCCGATGATCTGGTTCGGGTCGATGACGTTGGCGAGCAACGCATCCAGCGAGGAGCGGCCCACACCCGTGAGATCGGGGCCGATGTCCGCGCCTTCGCCGTGCAACTTGTGACACGTGAGGCAGGTCGCCTTCGCGGTCTCGTGACCTTTCGCCAGGTCGGGCGTGCCGGTGAGCACGACCTTCCGTTTGGCAGCGATGAGCTTGAGCTTGTCCTGGTTCGCATCGCGCACGCGGCCGAAGACCTTCTCGGCGCGCTTGGCCAGCATGCCGAAATCGTCGGTGGACTTCGTCATCGTGCGAATCGCCGTGGCCGGAATGTCACTGGTGGGAATGCGCTTCTGTTCGAGGGCGGACAACAGCGAGGACGACCAACCACCACGCGTGACCAGCACGCCGACGGCTTCACGGCGCTCGGCCGGCTTGAGTTTGCCCCAACTGTCGATCAGGTAATTCGCGGAGTCGTTGCCGCCAATCTCGCCGAGCGCCTGGATCGCGGCGATCGAAACCCGGGTGTCCGGCCGTTGCTCCAACACCTTCGTCATCGTGTCGCGCGCCGCAGCATTCTTCTGGGAACGCACGGCGGCAATCGCCTGCAAGCGGGAGTCCACGCTCGCCGTGGGGTTGAGCGCCGTATCGAAGCTGGCTTGCAGCGACGACGCATCGCCCCAAAGCGCACCGAGCTGCTGGGCGCGCTCGCGCAGCGCGGCGTCCGCGTGCTTCACAAGTCTTGCAAGAATGGCGCTCGCGTCGCCTTGCGGCATCAGCACGCGACCTTTCTGGCCTTCGAGCAAACCCTCCAACGCGGCAGTCGCCAGCGCGGAATTCCCGGCCGCAGCCTGATCGAGGAACTGGAGCGCCAGATCGACATTGGCGCGATCACCGAAGTCGCAGAGGCGGCGCAGCGTCTTGGCGGCGAGGCGGCCGGTGAGCGGCATGTATTGCGCGCCGTCACCACCGAGCCAGTCCAAAGTGCCGGCGAAGTCCTTGATGACGACCGGTTCGGCCGCCATCCAGATCATGAGCTCAAGGGTGCGATCACGAGTTTGGTAAGAGCTGGCGATCAATGCGGCCAACGCAACCCGCGGATCGAGGTCGGAATTTTTCGGCGGCGTGTTGACGGTGAGCGATCCAGAAGTGAACTGGCGGACGGCCGTCGCAGCGGCGAGGCGGACGGCGGCATCGGAATCACCGGCGAGCTGCTCCACCCGAGCGGCGACTTGCTCGTTCACCACCTGCCGCTCGCCCGTGAGCCGGGCGGCCCACGTGCGGATGGCGGATTCCTTGTCGCTCGCGGCGCGGTCGAGCAATTCTTCATTGAGCCGCGCGGCGCCGTGCAACGTCCACAACGCGGCGAGCCGGGCGTTCACGTTCGGCCCGCTCTCGAACATCTGGACCAGCTTCGGCGGCGTGGCGATGCGAATGCGGCTGAGGCGCTCGCTCAACAGGCGTTGCACGGTGCGACGCTGCCACACGTTGTCGTGCGCGAGCAGATCGATCGCTTGATCGAGGTTCAACTTCGCGAGGTCCATGTCCTTCGCCGGCCGGCTGGCCACGGCCTTGCCCTTCTCACCGCCCGTGTGGACGACACGATAAATGCGGCCATGCTCACGGTCCACGCCCTCGGGATCGGCCCGCGCGTTCTGGTAGCACGGATACTTGTCATACCAATCGCTGATCCACATGGCGCCGTCGGGTCCGACGAGTTGCGTCGTCGGCCGGAACCAGCCGTCGTTCGCGCGGACAAGGTCGTTCCAATGCGCGGCCTTGAACGAGGAGCCGATCTCGGTGAGCGCGTCGGTGTGAACTGCGTTGTCGTGGAGATTGCCCATCATCACTTTGCCGAGATACTCGGCGGGATACTGGTTGCCTTGATAAACCTGCACGCCGCTGTAAGCCGCCATGTGATGCCGGTGATCGACGATCGACGGCAGCAACTCATAAGCGTACGGGAATGCCGGCTGACCGGCCTGTCGCGAATACAGTCCGCCGGCCGCAAGGTGAAACAAGTGATCGATGACGCACGCGCTGACAAAGGCATTGCCCTTCGCATCGAAGTCCACACCCCAGGGATTGCTTGTGCCGTCGGCAAAAACCTCGAACTTCTTGGTCACTGGACTAAAGCGGGCGACCGCGGCATTCATCGTCACGCCGGAATCAGCCGGCGCGTCGGGCGCGCGGACCTTTGAGAACGTGAACACGCCGTGCGTCATGTAGAGCTGGCCGTCCGGTCCCCACGTGAAGCCGTTGAGCAACTCGTGGCGGTCCTCAAGGCCGAAGCCGGTCAGCACGACTTCGCGCGTGTCGGCCTTGTCATCGCCGTCGGTGTCTTTGAGAAACAAAAGATGCGGGGCCTGGCCGACGTAGGCGCCGCCGTTGCCGAGGATCAAGCCGGTGGCCAGGCTCATGCCGTCCGCCCAGACGGTCACCTTGTCCGCGACGCCATCGGCATCCGTATCTTCGAGGATCTTGATGCGATCGCGCGGCTTCTCGCCGTCCTTGGCGCCGAGCGGGTATTCATAGAGTTCGAGCACCCAGAGGCGGCCGCGTTCGTCCCAGGTCATCGTGACCGGGTTGACGACCATCGGTTCGGCGGCGAAGAGCCGGATCTCGAAACCCTCGGGCACGACGAATTTCTTCAGCGCATCGTCCGGTGACAAAGCAGGCGTGCCGGCCGCGATATGCTGGCCGGTCATTTGCCGGCCGGGCGGAGCATTCTTGTAGATCGGGAAGTCGTAGCTGCGGCTGCGAAAGTCCGGCGTGGCGGCCTGGGCCGTGGTGAGACCGGTCAACAACGCAATGGCAAGGACGAGGCGAAACGTTTTCATGGCTTGATGGGCGGAGATTAGCGCGGGGGATTGGCAGAAGGTCAAAACAAAGTTCAACGGCGGAGCGCCGAGCATCGCTCGGCACGAACGGTTCAGCGCCACCCGACGCCGAGTAATGCCTGGCGATCCGCCGCGCCCGCGCCCCAAGGCTGCATCAAGCTCACCATCCTCTCCCAGCGAGGAATGAGAAATCCTGGAGCTTGACGCAGCCTTGCCCCTCGCCCGCCGACACCGCAGGGTGCGATTGAAAGTGGCGGTCTCGGAGCGCGGGTATGGCGAAGCCTACCCGCAGCAGGTTGGCAATGATCGAGGGAACGAGCACGCCGGGCAACGTCGCGATGCCTGGTTGCTGCGGCTGGTCCTGCGGACACAGCCGCGCTCCTTTCGCCCGTCCTACCCCGGAACCATGCAGAAACAAACCACGAATGAACACCAATAGACACGAAGCAGCGCCGCCCGAAGCAATGTTAGGCCTCAGAATTCTCGCGCACTGTTTGGTGAGCCCTGGCGCGGCCGCCGTGTGGCCAAAGAACGCTCGCCCTTATTC
Source organism: bacterium (assembly GCA_031362805.1). Classification (GTDB taxonomy): domain Bacteria; phylum Verrucomicrobiota; class Verrucomicrobiia; order Limisphaerales; family RI-55; genus RI-55. Next base: position 5,166 of record JANLTG010000030.1, on the reverse strand, counting down.
GTGTGGATTCGTGTCCCTTCGTGGTTGAACTGAATTGTTGGCTAACCGCCACTTTTGATCGCACCACGCCGCGACTTCCCGGTTGCAAATTTCCCGGGGCACGGCACGTTCCCTTTCATTGATCCGAAAGCCGTTAACCCACAAAAACCATTGCTGAATATGAAAACTGTCTGCGCCGTTTTGTTCGCCTGCCTGACGCTCGCTTTCGCGCGGCTTGAAGCCGCCGAAGGAAACTGGTCCACCGACCTGGGCAAAGTTGTCACCCAAGCCAAGACCGAAAAGAAGATGGTCCTCATGAACTTCACCGGGTCAGACTGGTGCGGGTGGTGCATCAAGCTGGACAAGGAAGTGTTCTCGAAACCGGAGTTCAAGGAATACGCCGCCAAGAACCTCGTGCTCATGGAAGTGGATTTCCCGGACAAGAAGAAGCAGTCCTCGGAATTGAAGAAAGCCAACAAGGAACTCGCCAAGCGCTACAAGATCGAGGGGTATCCCACGCTCGTGGTGCTGAACAGCGAAGGTAAGATCGCCGGCCAGCTCGGCTACATTCCCGGCGGCCCCAAGGCATTCCTCGGCGCGTTGGAAAAGCTGAAGAAGAAGTAGCGCCGGTGCGTGCCCTAACTCGTTCCCGAGTGCGTTAGTCAGTTGTAGTTGTCAGTGTCAGAACCGACCCCTTGATGGCCCCTAAATGAGTCAGTATCCCAACGTTACCGCTTCCTCACCGCCACCTTTGCCGGGCACGGCGGAGGAGCTGTTGCCGTTGGTTTATGGTGAATTGCGCCGGCTGGCCGCAAGCCGCATGGCGCAGGAGTCTCCGGGAATGACGATTCAGGCCACGGCCCTCGTGCATGAGGCGTGGCTACGCCTGGAACGGGAACAAAAAAAGAGCTGGGAAAACCGCGCGCAGTTCTTTGCGGCCGCCGCCGAAGCCATGCGGCGCATACTCATTGAGCAGGCGCGGCGGAGGGTTGCGGAAAAACGGGGAGCCGGCGCGGCCCATGAACCGCTCACGGATTCCATCATTGAGATCACCGCCAGCAACGAGGAGATCTTCGCGGTGCATGCAGCGCTCGACGCCCTCGCCGCCGAGGACCCACAAGCCGCAGACCTCGTGAAGCTCCGCTTCTTCGCCGGCATGGGAATGCAGGAGGCCGCGACGGCGCTGGACTTGCCGCTGCGCTCCGCGGAACGGCTGTGGACCTTTGCCCGGGCCCGGCTGCGCAGCGTGATCACGGAGGCTCGTTGAAATCGCTGCGGAATGTTGGCGGACTTGAGGCCGGCTTCACGCGCTGGAGTGGAGAATCATGAATCCGAGTTCTCCTTCACCTACTCCGCACCCGCGCGACCTCTTCCTCGAGGCGCTCGAGAAGCCGACGCCCGCAGAACGTGCTGCCTTCCTCGACGGGGCCTGCCGGGGCGATGCCGCGCTGCGTAGCTCGGTGGAGGAACTGCTCGCCAATCACCGCGAGGATACGTTTCTGGAAGCTCCGGCACTTTCCATCCCCGCGAGCATCACGCCACCTTCCGAACAGCCCGGTCAAAGGATCGGCCACTACAAGCTTCTCCAGCAGATTGGTGAGGGCGGCTTTGGCGTCGTGTGGATGGCCGAGCAGGAGCAGCCGGTGCGGCGGCGCGTGGCTTTGAAGATCATCAAGCTGGGCATGGATACCAAGGAGGTGATCGCCCGCTTTGAACAGGAGCGGCAGGCGCTCGCGATGATGGAGCATCCGAACATTTCCAAGGTGTTTGATGCGGGCGCGACGCAGTCCGGGCGGCCGTATTTCGTCATGGAACTGGTGCGGGGGGTGAAGATCACGGACTACTGCGACGAACAACAACTCCCCACCGAACAGCGGCTCGCGCTGTTTATCCAGGTCTGCCAGGCGGTGCAGCACGCGCATCAAAAGGGAATCATCCACCGCGATCTCAAGCCGTCGAACATCCTAGTGACGGTCAACGACGGCGAGGCGGTGCCGATGGTCATTGATTTCGGCGTGGCCAAGGCCACGCAGGGGCGGCTCACGGTCGCGACGCTCTTCACCCAGTTCCAGCAGATGGTGGGCACCCCGCTCTACATGTCGCCCGAGCAGGCGGGGCTGACCTCCCTCGACATCGACACGCGGAGCGACATCTACAGTTTGGGCGTGCTGCTTTACGAACTGCTCACGGGACTCACGCCGATCGACACCACGACCCTGGCGAAGGCGGGCATGGATGAAATCCGGCGCCTCATTCGCGAAGTCGATCCGCCGCGACCCTCGGCGCGGGTAAAGACACTCGTTGGCAACGAACTCACCACCACCGCGAAACGCCGCCACACGGAAGCCGCGAAACTTCCCGCCGCGCTCCGCGGCGACCTCGACTGGATCGTAATGAAGTGCCTGGAAAAGGATCGCCGGCGCCGCTACGACACCGCCAACGGCCTGGCCCTCGACCTTCAACGGCATCTCGCAAATGAGGCCGTCACCGCCCGACCGCCCACGGCGGCGTATGTGTTCAGCCGGCTGATCCGGCGGCACAAGCTCGCCGTGACCGCGGTCTTCGCCATCGCGGCCTCGCTCGTCATCGGCCTCACGGCCAGCCTCTGGCAGTCGGTTCGTGCGGATCGCGAAGCGAAGCGGGCGAAAGCAGCGGAGTCGCAGGCGGTGGCCGCGCTGGACGAACTGCGCTCCACCGCGCCGGCGTTTGCGGCGCAGGCGCGCTCCCTCGCGAGCAGGGAGCGCTTTGCCGAGGCGATCGAGAAACTGGATTATGCCATCAAACTCCGCCCGGATGTCATTGATCACCTCCTCGCGAAAGCCGACCTGCTGCAATGCCAGCTCCAATTTGCCGCGGCCGCGACGGCTTATCGTTCCGCCTTGAGTCTAAAGCCCGACCACGCGCGGGCGCAGACGAATGCGGCGCTCTGTGACAAGCTGCAAATCGAGCTCGACGCCGGAACGAAACTGTCCCGGGAGAGCCTCGGGCAACTCTTTCAGGCGATGGTTGCGGAACATCGCCCCGCAGCGGAACTGCTCACCGTGGGTAGAATGGTGGGCGAGGAGAAGGAACTCATTCTTAACTACTGGGTCGAGCGGCTCAAGGATCTGCCGTTGCCGCCCAACCTGCCGATCGAGAAACGGCTGACCATGCTTGAGGATGGAACTCTGGCGCTCAACTTGACCAATGCACCGATCGTTGATCTCACACCCCTGGAAGGGATGCCGCTAGCAGAGTTGAATCTCTCCGGCTGCGCGGCGGTGGAAGACCTGCGCCCATTGAGCGGCCTGCCCTTGCGAACCCTGAATCTGGGGAGCACCAAAATAGCGAACCTCGCGCCGCTGGCGAAGCTGCACGTGCTTACGGAACTCGACCTTTCTCGCACGGGTGTGAGCGACCTTTCGCCCCTCACCGGTCTGCCGATCAAGAAGCTGAATCTGATGGTCAGCAAAGTCGCGAACCTCGCGCCGCTGCAGGGTCTGCCGCTGCAAGTTCTAAACCTGCGCTTTACGCAAGTCAGCGACCTCCAGCCCCTCGCCGGCCTGCCGCTGGAGTTCCTCGATTGTACGGCGATCCCCACCACTGATTTCAGTGCGCTCGCCGGGGCTCCGCTGAAGACGCTGAACCTCCAATACACACGGGTCGGCGACCTGTCGTTTCTGCGAGAAATGCCGCTCGAACATCTGACCCTCAATTCCTGCCTGCTTGCCCGGGGCTTTCAGGTGCTGCCGGAACTGAAATCGCTCACGATCCTTCTGCTCCCCGACGCAGTGTGGAATCTACCCAAGGAGGAACTCACCGCTCTCACCGCCCTCCGCCAGCATCCCGCACTGCGTCAGATCGCGACCGAGAACACTCAGATGGAACGTCAGCCTATAAACGGCACCACATCGGCCGCCGAGTTTTGGAAGGCGTGGGATCGCGATGTGTCATGCATCCTGGCCCTGCATCGGGACGGGGTGAAGTTTTCCACGGATCGGCGGAACGACGGTGGTCTTTCCCGGGAGGACGGTGGTCTTTCCATAACAATCCAGGATCCAGCCTTCAAAGACCTGGCGGTTTTTCGAGGAGCGAATCTCAGATCATTGACGCTCGAAGGAACCAGTGTCAGCGATCTCACTCCTCTGGCCGACCTGTCGCTCAAAAGCCTCCACCTGACGCGCACCCCGGTGACCGATCTCTCGCCGCTCGCGGGACTGGCTCTGGAGGAACTCAAGGTGAAGGAGATGCCAGTGACCGACCTCTCCGTCCTGAGGCGTGCTCCCTTGTGTGATTCGCTCACGAGACTCTCGCTCGAAAAGCTCAAACCTGCCGACTTTTCCCCTGTGGCGGCCTGCAAGGCGTTGACGTATTTTTCCGCGCTCGAATCTTCCATTGATGATCTCGCGCCGCTGCGCGGCCTCCGTCTAAAGACTCTCATTGTCGCACATACGCAGGTGCACGATCTCTCCGCGATCGCAGGCATGCCGCTCGAAGAATTCTTATTCGACGGCACGCCGGTCACCGACATAACCCCGGTGCAGACCATTACCTCGCTCAAGGTTGTGATGCTGCCCGACACAGTGGAAAAGATCGAGGCCCTGAGGAAGCTGCCAAATCTGCAACGCATCTCTTTTCTGTGGGACTCTAAGATTCGCCTACCGTCCATGACGCCAGAGCAGTTCTGGAAATCCTTCGATGCGAATAACACCTGGATGACGAGACTGCGCGACTCCGGGATCAAAGTTAAAGCCATGAAGCCGCTGGACGACGGCACCTGTGAGGTCAATCTCGTTGCCTCGGCGATCAAAGACCTCACGGTCCTGAGCGGAGCGCAGATCAGCATCCTACGACTTGGAGAAACAGCCGTGTCCGATCTCAGCCCGCTTCGAGGCATGCCGCTCAAAAAGCTCTATTTGCAAAATACGATGGTCACCGACCTGAGACCTCTCGAAGGGATGCAGCTCGAATCACTGCATGTGAGCGGGACCAAAGTCACCGACTTGAGCCCCGTCAAAGGGATGCGGCTCGAATCGTTGAATTTGAGCGATACCAAAGTGGCCGACCTCTCGGTCTTGCGCGGCCAGCCTTTGTTTCACATCCGGCTTCATCAATGTCCCAACATTGTTGACCTCTCGCCCCTCAAGAACTCCACCACGCTCCTGAGAATGACTCTTCCGACGCAGGCGAAGGATTTCGAGTTCCTCC
>JANLTG010000076.1:0-39874 GCA_031362805.1 bacterium | reverse complement strand
CTCGCGCTCACCTGGATCGGTCATGCCTCGTTTCTCGCCCAGTTTTCCGACCTGAACCTCATCATAGACCCAAACTTCGCCAACTGGCTGTTCCTGCTGAAGCGCCTCAAGCGTCCCGGCCTCCGCGCGAAGGATCTGCCGCCGCTCGACCTCGTGCTGCTCACGCACGCGCACTACGACCACTTTCACAAGCCGAGCATCCGCAAGCTGCCCGCCACGAAGATCGGCATCATGCCGTGGGGCATGGGTGAACTCGCCCGCGGCCTGGGTTTCGAGCGGATTATCGAGTTGCAATGGTGGGAGAGCTTCATGCGTGGCGACTGGAAGGTGTCACTCACGCCGTGCAAGCACTGGGGCGCGCGGCGATTGCACGATCACGACCGTGGCTTCGGTGGATTTGTGCTCGAACACCAGGGCCGGCGCATTTATCACGCGGGCGACAGCGCCTATTTCGAGGGCTTCAAGGAGATCGGCGAGCACTTCGCGCCGGAGATCGCGTTGCTGCCCATCGGCGCCTATTACCCGGATTCCTTTCGCAACGTCCACATGGGCCCCGACGAGGCGCTCCAGGTGTTTCACGATTTGAAATCGAAGGTGATGGTCCCGATGCATTTCGGGACGTTCAAGCTGTCGTTCGAGGAGATCGATGAACCGCCGCGCTGGCTGAACGAACTCGCCGCCAAAGCCGGCGTCCACGACAAGATCCGCCTGCTCGAAGAAGGGGTCCCGACAGTGTTCTAGGCTGAATTTCGTCCGAGTTGTTCGCCATTCGTCATTTCATCCAACTCCATAGCTGAACCAGGCCAGCCAAGAAGACTATGATGAGCACGATGCCGACAAGCCCGCATCCCCATAGACGAATCGCGTCACTTAAACCACCCGCCTTCCCTGCGGTCTCGGCCCGCGGGTCCCGCTCTACGACACGAATTCCCACAAACTCAACTGCGCCCTCGTCAACTCGACACTCACCGGTGGTCAGTGCGTCGTCCACTTTCAGCTTCAGTAGCTCCAGCCCTGCGCGGTTTCCTATCAGGAAATCCTCGTGCTCCGGTGTGCAACTTCCGTGGGCAACCCACGGCTTCGGACTCGCATCGGATGGATTGTCTGCGGGCATGGCGGTCACGGTGAACGCGCGCGGGGCGCAAAACTTTCCACTTCGATCCGCCAGTCGCTGAACTTCTCCGCCAGTCGCAGGAGACCAAAGGTCACGAAGTCAAAGTTGCAGCCGGCCCCGTACACGCTGTCGGGCGAGACGTTGAAGGTCCACACCGAGCCTTCGGTCAGCGATCGGGTAGAGGCGCTTTCGATCGCACTCGCGAGCGCCAGTGGTTCGGCGGCTTGCGCGGCGGGAGAGTTGGTTTCTTGCCAGTGCCGGAACAACCCCTTGCCCGCGACGAGTCGGCGCATCATCGGGTTGGGGATGCCTGAGTGCTGGTGGGCGCGGATCACCGCATGAACCTTGAGGTCGCCGGTGCCGGCCTTCGCCAGAATGTGTTGTACCGCTGTGCGCCCATAAACAAACGCGCGGTCCGGATTGAGGGTGAAAGCCGGTTCATCGGCGAACACCGTGAAGTCGTTCCACATGAAGCCAAGGACGGACGGGGTGGTCGGCGCAGTGGGCGTGAAGTCGCGCAAGTATTCCCTGGCTTCCTTCCGCGAGAACTCGTCTGCGCCCAGCCCGTTGGGATCCTTGGCCAGGAACCCGGCCTGGTGAAGTTTGCTGATGAACTCGAACCGGTTCGTGCCGGTGGCCGCCAGCAATCCGCTTGGCGCATAGCCCGGTTCCATCCCACCGTGACAGAGCTGCACGAAATCGTTGCCGGTGCCGACGTAGATGACGACGGGCAGGAAATCGTAGGCGCGCAGAATCTTCGCTGCGTCAAACGCGCGGCCATACTTCCCGCGGCCTTCGGCCAGAAAGCCGTAGCGCGCGACGAGACTCAAGTCCTCGTGATTGCCGCGCACGAAATGGACGCGTTCGGGATTGGTGAGCTTGAGTCGCAGCAACGTGTAAAGCACCTCGACGCCGTACAGCCCTCGGTCCGTGTAATCGCCGAGGAAGATCACGTGCAGGTCGGGGTCTTTGATGGCGAAGCCGTCGAGCAGTTGGCGGTCGTTCAGGCGACGCAACACGGCGAGCAATGAATGGATGTCGCCGTGGAGATCGCCTTGAAGAAACACCTTGGCGTTGGGCGCGAGCACCAGCTTTTGCGCGAACGGCTGGAAGGGAATCTCCGGCGGCAGAAACCACGCCCGGTTCACATTGAGGAAGGTCTCTTTCGCGGCTGAATCACCGAGCCACTTCCCGGCCGAGGCCAGCGGCCCATTTGTGGCCACGGCAAAGAAGGCATCCAGCACGCGATCCAGCTCGGCAAACGACTTGAGCGGCAGGCGATCGGGTGGCGGCAACCGGCCGGCGAGCGCGCGGTTGGTGGGTAGCTGGGCGCAGGCCTCCTGCCACGCCGCATAGGTCGGTGGCACCTCCGCAGCAGTCCCGCAGTGGCCCGTCAGCAGCCAGACGAGGGCAAGGAACAAAATGTTTCGGCAACGCACTTTCATCAAGTCGACCCGCAAGGGTTGCCAGCTCGACGACTGTTTGGCGAGCCGGATTCAGATGGTTAATCGGGCTGGCCAACGCCGGCCGCCCGCCGCTACAAACACCGGCGTGTGGCGCTTCAACCTCTTTGGATTTCCGATCACGGTCGAGCCGTTGTTCTGGCTGTCGTGCTTGCTGCTCGGCGGCGGGCTGAACACCCGCGGCCGCGAAGGCGTGATCCTGCTGTTGATCTGGACCGTCGTGGTGCTGGTCTCGATCACCGTGCATGAGCTCGGCCATGCGCTGGCCGGACGCCGGTACGGCGCCCAACCAGAGATCAAGCTGCACGGCATGGGCGGCGTGGCGATCATGCACAGCGGCTATTTCACGCGCCCGCAAAGCATCCTCGTCAGCGCTGCCGGCCCGCTGGCAAGCCTCGCGTTGGGCGGTCTGGTATGGTTGATCGATCGGGCTTATCCGGCGCACAGCTACTATGCGATTCGCATGGTGAAGGATTTGTTGTGGGTGAACTTCTTTTGGACTGCGGTAAACCTCCTGCCCATCCTGCCGCTTGACGGCGGTCAGATCGTTCGCGATCTCCTCGGGCCGCGGCGCATCCAGATTTCCATCTGGCTCGGTGTCGTCTGCGCGGTGCTGGCCGCGGCCTTCGCCTACCAGGCGCTTGGCCAGCTCTACCTTTGCATCATGCTGCTGATTCTGGCCTTCCTGAATTTCCAAAACCAAAATCTCCAGGGCGGCGTCATGCGGAATTAGGCAGCGGCCGAAAAGTTTCTCGGCACTTTAAAGTTTTCGGGAGCACTCGCGGATGGGTTTCGTCCAATGCTCCATGAACTTTCGACGCTGGCTCCCACTGTTTCTCGTCTCGCTCTCACTCAACTCAACCTCCTTCGCCGCCGGGTTGATCATCGTCAACGATCCCGCGCAACCGGATCGCTTGCTCCGCCCGCCCGACGCCATTCCGCGGCCTGGGCCGAATTCGCGCCCGTTGCCGCCCGGTTGCGTGCTGGAGATGACCGCGCATCGCGTCGAAGCCCGCATCAAGGAACAATTCGCCGTCACGGAGATTGCGCAGGAATTCAAGAACCCGACGAACCTGCGACTCGAGGGCACGTTTCTGTTTCCGGTGCCCAAGGGCGCGCAACTTCGCAAGTTCACGATGGAGATCGACGGCAAGCCCGTGTCCGCCGAGTTGCTCGCGGCCGACAAGGCGCGGGGCATCTACGAGGACATCGTCCGGCGGCAACGTGATCCGGCACTGCTCGAATTCATTGAACGCGACCTTTACAAAGTCCGCATCTTCCCGATCGAACCGCATTCCACCAAGAAGGTGACCCTTTCCTACGAGCAGTTGCTCGTGTCCGACTCCGGTCTGGTGCGATTTGTTTACCCGCTGTCGGTTGCGAAATTCTCCGCCAAGCCCATCGAGAAGCTGAGCCTCAAGCTCGAGCTCGAGGCGGGCCGGCCGCTGAAGTCGATCTATTCGCCCACGCACGAAGTAGACATCGCGCGCAAGAGCGAACGCCGGGCGCTGGTCGGCTATGAAACCAAAGGCCTCCCCGAGGTGAGCGATTTCGAGCTGTACTTCAGCCGCGAAGACGAAGGTGTGGGCATGTCGCTGCTGACCTACCGGCTGGCGGACACCGGTGATGGCTACTTCCTGCTGCTCGCATCGCCGGGGGTGGTGGTGGACAAGCAAAAGGTGTTGCCCAAGGACGTCGTGTTCGTGGTCGACACGTCGGGTTCAATGGCGGGCGGCAAGCTCGAGCAGGCGAAGAAAGCCCTGGCTTTCTGCGTCGAGAATTTGAACGAAGGCGATCGCTTCGAGTTGCTGCGGTTCTCCACCGACACCGAGCCGCTGTTCCAGGAACTGGCGGCCGCAAACGACCTCAACCGCAAACGCGCCCGCGAGTTTATCGCCCGGCTGAAGCCCCTCGGCGGAACGGCCATCAACGACTCACTCCAAGCTTCGCTCAAGCTACGGCCCAAGTCCGGCGACCGGCCGTTCATCGTCATCTTCCTCACCGACGGCCTGCCCACGGTCGGTGAAACCCAAATCGATCGTATCGTCACCAACGTCACTGGCGGCGAGAACTCGAACACGCGGATCTTCTGCTTCGGCATCGGCAACGACGTGAACACCCACCTGCTCGATCGCATCACCGAAGCGACCCGCGCCGCCAGCCAATACGTGCTCCCGAGCGAAGACCTGGAAGTGAAGCTGTCGTCGTTTTTCACGAAGATCAAAGATCCGGTTTTGACCCGGCCTGAGCTGATCCTGCCGGAAGGCGCCCGGGTGAGCCGGGTCTATCCCAATCCACTGCCGGACCTGTTCAACGGTGAACAATTGGTCGTGGTGGGCCGATACGCAAATCCCACCAAAGGCGCAGCAAAACTCACTGGCAAAGCCGGAAGCGAAACCAAAGCATTCGCCGAGGACATCGAGTTTGCCAGGCGCGCGGACGAACATGATTTCATTCCCCGTCTGTGGGCCACCCGCCGCATCGGTTGGCTGCTGGACGAGATCCGGCTCCGGGGCGAAAGCAAGGAACTGAAGGATGAAGTCGCCACGCTGGCGCGCGAGCACGGGATCGTGACGCCTTACACCGCGTGGCTGATCGTGGAAGACGAGCAACGGCGCGGTGTGCGGCCTGAAATGCAGACGTTGCGCGAGACCTCCGCCAATCGTGACGCGCTCAGTTACTCGCAGGAGAGCATTCGCGAACTTGGACGGGCTCAAACCGGCGTCGATGCTGCGCTCAGTTCGCGTTACGGCAGTGGCGCGAGAGCGGCACAAAGAACCGCGGCCGCGGCGCCCGAGAAGGAACTCGACGAGCGGTTCCTGGCGCGCTACGGCACCGGCAATTCTTCGCATCCCAATCGTGCCGCCGGTGCGTCGAACCCGGTCACGCCAGCGGTCACGCTTCCCTCGCCGACACGATCGGCAACCGACGAGGGTCAACTGAAACCTTCCCAGGTTACGCAGCAAACCCAGACGGTAGGCGGCAAGACTTTCTACCAAAATAGCGCCCACTGGCTCGATGCCGAGATTCAAAAGCACGCCTCGGCTCGCCGGGTGAAGCTCAGGTTTGGCTCGCCGGAGTACTTCTCGCTCTTGAAGAAAAGCCCGACGGTGGCGAAGTGGATTGCCCTCGGCGCCAACGTGCAGTTCGTCTTCGAAGGTGTGATCTACGAGATCATCGAGTTTGCGCCCTGACGGATAGTTCGAAGCGAAATGTTGTGGGCAGGGAAACGAAAAAGCGCGCCGGCCTGAGCCGGCGCGCTTTCGCGTATCCGAACAAAATAAACTCAGTAACGGTCGCCGCCGCGATCGCGATCCCGGCCACCACCACCACCCCGGTGGCCACCCCGATCGCCGCGATCACCCCGGTCGCCTCCGCCTCCTCCGGCTCCTCCGCCGTATCCGCCGCCCCCACCTCCACCACCATAGCCTCCTCCGCCGCCACCACCCTCGCGGCGCGGGCGTTCTTCACGCGGGCGCGCTTCATTCACGGTGAGCGGACGGCCTTCCACCTGGGAGCCGTTCAAAGCTTCGATGGCTGCCTTGGCCGCCTCGGCTGATTCCATCGAGACAAATCCGAAGCCCCGTGAGCGACCGGTCTGGCGGTCGAGCATCACCAGCGCTTCGGTGACAGGCCCATACTGGGAGAACATTTTTTCCAGATCATTTTCCGTGACCTTGAAGGCCAGGTTACCGACGAAGAGTTTTGTGCTCATGCTTGATTTAACTGACACTGACAGAACTCACCTCAAACCTGTCGCCAAACTGCGGGCTCGCAAATCATCGCTCTGAACATCCGTTCAATGGAGATTTTACAGATTGTGAATCGATCAGCTTTCGTTTGCGGGCGACATTGACCACAGTTTTCCGAGCGGAATCAACTGCAAAATGACTGTGGAAAGAGGCCTCGGCTGATTCGAGAAACGTTGCTCCAAATGGCGGGCTGCCTCGGCAACCGCGCCGGGTCGGCTAATGTTTTAAAAACACCTGGCAGACCGGTGAAGGCACGGCAATCGTCCCCGAACTTGCAGCGAGCCGGCCCGTTTTATCATCCAGCGCGAAGACGTTGATCACATCTGAGCTCTGCGCGGCTGCCAGCAACCAACGCCCGCTCGGGTCGATGCCGAAGCTGCGCGGCGTCTTGCCGCCGATCAGTTGATGTTGCAGCGGCGACAGCGCGCCGTCGGCTTCGTTGATCGCGAAAGCCGCGATGCTGTCGTGGCCGCGATTCGAGGCGTAAAGGAACTTGCCGTTCGGATGCACGAAGATCTCGGCCGTGCTGTTACCTTCGATGATGAGGCCGGCGGGCAAGGTCGAAACCGTGCCGCCCGCTTTCAGTCCACCGCTCGCCTTGTCCACGTGCATCGTCGTGACGGTCGAGAGCATTTCGTTCAACGACCAGGCCAGCGGCTTTGTCGGATGCTGCGCGAAGTGACGGGGCCCGGAACCCGGCGGCAGAACGCCGGCCGCCGGGTCGTTTGCCTTCAACTCGCGCGTCGCACCGTCGAAGCGATAGATCAGCACCTTGTCCAACCCAAGGTCTGGCACGTAGGCGAAGTGGTCGGTCGCATCCAAATAAATGCCGTGCGCGTGCGGCGCTTCCTGCCGCTGCTTGTCCACGCTGGAGCCCGTGTGCTGGATAAATGAGGCGCGGCTGCCCAGCCGTCCGTCCGCTGCGAGCCGATACGACACCACGCTGCCGCCACCGTAATTCGCGACGAGCACCGCGCGGCCTTTCGAATCAACCGTCAGATGACACGGCCCACTGCCGACCGTGGACGCTTGATTCAACAAGGTCAGCTTCCCATCTGCCTCGATCTTGAAGGCGCTCAAGCCACCGCCTTTCTCGCCCTTGACCTCGTTTACTTCGTTGACGGCGTACAGCACCTTGCCGGTGGGGTGCAGCGCGAGGAACGACGGGCTGGCAATCTCGGCGACCAGTCGTGGTTCACCCGTCTTGCCGGTGGCGGCATTGAAGTCGAAGGCGTAAATACCCTTGCTCTTGGCGCCGGTGTAGGTGCCGACATAAACGGTGTATTGATCAGCGGCGAACATGGCGGTTGAACTGGCCAGCGAAGCCAGCGTAATCGTGGCGACAATGGAGCGAATGAAATTGCGTCGGGAGAACATGGCCAAGGTGTAATGCCGGCTGGCGGTTCGGGCAATCTCCGAATCGCATTCGTCCTCGTCCTCGAAATGCAATGGAGTTTTGAGCCGCAGGCACTCCGCTGGTTTACCGTCGATTACGCCGCCGCCGACGCCGACGACGAGAACGATTCGGCTTGCAAGGATTTCGGCTTTCCCTCCGTCGCCGCTTCTCGTTAGCCTCCGTCCATGAACCCCGCAAGATTACTTGGCCGGCTCGCGCTCGCGTTTGGCGTGCTCGCATTCCCGGCGCTCGCCGCCGACAAACCGCTCACCATCGCCGTCGTGCCTAAGGGCACCACGCACGAGTTTTGGAAATCCATCCACGCGGGCGCGATCAAGGCGCAGCAGGAACTCGCCGCGAAAGGCATCTCCGCCCGGATCATCTGGAAAGGCCCGCTCAAGGAGGACGATCGCGACCAACAGATCCAGGTCGTCGAGAACTTCATGGTCCAGCGCGCGAGCGGCATCGTGCTGGCCCCGCTCGATTCCAAGGCGTTGATCCGCCCGGTGCAGAATGCGCAGAAGGCCAAAGTGCCGGTCGTCATCATCGACTCCGGCCTCGAATCCGAGGACTACGTGAGCTTCGTGGCGACGGACAATTACAAGGGCGGCCAGATGGCGGGTGAGCAACTGGCGAAGCTGCTCGGCGGCAAAGGCAGGGTGATCCTTCTGCGTTACGCCGTCGGTTCCGCCAGCACCGAGGCGCGCGAGAAAGGTTTCCTCGAAGCGCTCGGCAAACACGCCGACATCAAGCTCATCTCCAGCGATCAATACGCTGGCCCGACGCGCGACACTTCGTACTCGGCATCGCAGAATCTGCTCCGTCGATTTGGCCAGGAAGTCGATGGCATCTTTTGCCCGAACGAAAACTCGACCATCGGCATGACGATGGCCTTGCGCGACATCGGCCGCGCGGGCGGCAAGGTGAAGATGGTCGGGTTCGACGCCGGCAGCCAGTCCGTCGCCGACCTGAAATCCGGCGACGTGCAGGGTCTCGTCGTGCAGAACCCGCTCTTCATGGGCTACAAGGGCGTGATGACTATCGTTGAGCACATCCAAGGCAAACCCGTCGAGAAACGCATCGACACCGGCGTCGTCCTCGTGACCAAGGAGAACATGGGCGACGCATCCGTGAAGGAGCTGCTGTATCCGCCGCTGGAGAAGTATTTGAAGTGACCTTGCGAATTCATGGGGAAATCAATTTGAGCATGAGCGGGACAACTTCAATCCAACGCAAAGTCCCGGTCTGGGGTTGGATGTTGGCAGCGTTGCTTTTTCCGGTCGGCCCGTTCGTCGCGCTCGGTTTCGCTCGTGTAATTAATTGGGTGCATTCGCTGTTATTGGCAGTCTCCGCCTATGGGAGCCTTGTTGCGTTCATCGTGTGGATGCAACGTCTACAAAGTGCAAATGACGATTCATGGGCACGCATGACTGCGCCTCTCATCGGACTTCTGTTGGTCAGTTTTTGGGCGACGGTCATTTGGTGGGCGGGCCGATGCAATGGTTACTGGACCAAGAGCGTCCGGAGAGGGTGGAAGCGAGCGGCATGGTTTTTGACTCTGATGCTCACATTGGCAATTTGCAGCACGATGCTGCGGCTGATCCTTTCCAGAGAAATCGAGTAGTGCGCTCGCTGCATTTCGCGATGATCGACACTCACAAGACTTGTACTTTTAGATGGATCCAAGACGACGCAAGCGGAACCTTTGGCGCTGGCAAACAACGAGGGCACTCTCAACGAATCGTGGAAATGGTTTCTGCGGAGGCAGCCCGATGACTTTTTGTTCTCTCGCAGGGAAGGTGTCGCCACAACCGCAAACATCGCTTTGCTCGTTTGCGGGAAGTCACGGCGGCGCGGCAGCACCGCCCTACCCATTCATGGTGGGGCTGACCTGCTGGTCAGCCCAAATTGTAGCGAACGAGCGGAGCGCCGTTCGCAATTTCGTGCGTGCCAACCAAACCCTTGCCACCAAAATCGCCCGCACCGCATCCCGGGGCGCCGAATATCGCTCGGCAGGAATGGTCACGCTACGCCCGACTCGCCGAGCAATGGTCGGCGCTCCACGCGCTCAATCGCTGATTCACTGAACCACTGATTATCCCGATCTTCGACTACCAATCTCCGAACTCCATGCCCTCACCCCGCCTCCAAATGACGGACGTCCACAAAGCCTTCGGCGCCACGAAGGCCCTGCGCGGCGTGTCGTTCGCGGTGCAGCCCGGCGAGGTTCACGCGTTGATCGGCGAGAACGGCGCGGGCAAGAGCACGTTGATGAAGATCCTCAGCGGCGCGCACGCACCCGACGCCGGCGCGATCGAGCTGGATGGCCAGCCATTTCAACCCGGCGATCCGCTCCACGCCCGCAAATCCGGCGTGGCGATGATTTATCAGGAGCTGACCCTCGCGCCGGATCTGAGCGTTGAAGAGAACATCCTGCTCGGCCGCGAGCCGTCGCGCTTCGGCATTATCGACCACCGTCAACGCCGCGAACAGGCCCGCAAAGCGCTGGCCGAACTGGGCCACAACCTCCCGCTCGACACGCCGGTGAACCGCCTGACCATCGCCGAGCAGCAGCTCGTCGAGATCGCCCGCGCGCTCGTCACCGAGCCGAAGGTGCTGATCATGGACGAGCCGACCAGCAGCCTGACGCAGGTCGATACGCGGAAGCTTTTTCGCGTGATCCGCCAGCTCGCCCAACGCGGCGTGAGCGTGATCTACATCAGCCATTTCCTCGAAGAATGCCAGGACATCGCGGATCGCTTTACGGTCTTGCGCGACGGCGAGAGTGTCGCCAACGGCGCGATGTCCGAGGTCAGTCTGGACGCAATCATTCACGCGATGGTCGGGCGTGAGATCGAAGACATTTATCCGCCGCACCGACGGACCCCCGGTGACGTGGTGTTCGCGCTCAAGGGAATTGCTGGCGAAACAAGACCGACCGAGGTGACCCTCGAACTTCGGCGTGGCGAAGTGCTGGGCATCGCGGGACTCGTGGGCGCCGGCCGCACCGAGACGTTGCGTGCCGCGTTCGGACTCGATCGCCTGCGGGCAGGGACGGTGCATTATCTCGTCCACGATTTGACCGGGCGCCCGGTGCGGGTCGCCTGGTCGTGCGGCATCGGCATGGTGAGCGAGAATCGCAAGGAGGAAGGCCTGATGCTAAACCGTTCGTTGGCCGACAATCTTTGCCTGACCCGTTTCAAGCCGTTCAGCACGGCCGGCTGGATCAACCGGCGCCGGCAGAATGAATCCACCGCCGCGTTGATGAAACGCCTCCACGTGCGCTCCCGTGAGCCGGAGCAAACCATCGGCGAGCTGAGCGGCGGCAACCAGCAGAAGATCGCCATTGGCCGGTTGCTCCATCACGATGCCGAGGTGCTGCTGCTCGACGAACCGACCCGCGGCATCGACGTCGGCAGCAAGCAGCAGATTTATCACATCATGAACGAGCTGGCCGATCAGGGGAAAGCGGTGATCTTCGTCAGCTCATATCTTCCGGAATTGCTCGGTGTGTGTGATCGTATCGGCGTGATGTGTCGCGGTGTGTTGTCCGCGACCCGGCCGACCTGTGAGTGGACCGAGCATGAGATCATCGCGGCGGCGACGGGGCAGAAATGAAAGGACCAATGTTAAAGGACCAAAGACCAAAGAATTCTCAGATTCCAAACGCCCAAAGTCTTGCTTGCGTCCAGCGTAACGCCTGCCCCGCACCGTCGACTTGCCGTTGGGAGTTCCTCGGCCCGTGGTCATTTGTCATTGGACATTGCCAAACATGATCCGCAACTGGCGCAATCATCTCAACACGCTCGGCCCACTGGTCGGACTGGTCTTCGTAGTGCTGATTTTCTCGGTGCTGCTCGGATGGAAGGACGCGCTCGATCATCGTGAATTCTCCGGCGATCCGGGAATGGGGTTCTTCACCGCGCTGGGTCAGGCGGAGTTCTCCGGACTCAAGGCATTCCTCGGCGGCGCGAACGGAAAGATCATCCTCACGCAGACGGTCATCGTGGCGCTCGGTGCGCTGGGCATGACGCTGATCATCGTCAGCGGCGGCATTGACCTGAGCGCCGGTTCGGTGGTGGCGTTGTCCAGCGTGGTCGGCGCGCAAATGTTGAGCAGCAAGTTCCCGCTGGCCGGCGTGGTCCTGATCGCGATTGCCACCGGCGGTCTCGTTGGATTGGTCAACGGCGTTGTCATCACCGGGCTGCGGTTGCTGCCGTTCATTGTGACGCTCGGCATGATGACGATTGCGCGCGGCACTGCGAAGTGGATGGGCGGCAATCAGACCGTGAACTTTCCGGAGACGCCGCTGCTGAACCTCATGGCGTTGCGCGAGCCGGACTCTTTCCTGCCGTTGCCGCCGGGTGTCTGGGTCGTGGTCGCGCTCGCCGTGCTCACCGCACTGTTGCTGCGCCAGACGGTTTTCGGTCGCTACATTTTTGCCATTGGCTCCAACGAAGCCACCGCCCGCCTCTGCGGTGTGCGCGTGCCACAGATGAAGATCATGATCTACGCGCTTGCGGGCTTGTTCTTCGGCCTCGCCGGCCTGATGCAAATGTCGCGGCTCGCACAGGGCGATCCCACCGTGGCCATCGGTCTGGAACTCGACATCATCGCCGCCGTCGTGATTGGCGGCGCGAGCCTGAGCGGCGGCGCGGGCAGCGTGGCGGGCTCGATGGTCGGCGCGTTGATCATGACCACCCTGCGCAGTGGCTCGCAGCTCATGGGCTGGCCGAACTTCTTTCAAGAGATCATCATCGGCACCGTGATCGTCCTCGCGGTGGCGTTGGACCGGCTGCGGCACCAAACTGCGAAATAAAAAAACCGGAAAGGTGGTCGGCCTCTCCGGTTGGATTCGACGCGGCGGATACTACTTCAACTTGCTCGCGATGAACTCCTCGAGCTTGAGCGTGTCCTTCGTGAAATTGCGAATGCCCTCGGCGGTCTTCTCAGTCGCCATCGCGTCCTCGTTCAGGTGCCAGCGGAAGGATTGCTCGTTCAGGCGCAGCTCCTTGATGTCCGACTTCACGGCTTGTTCTGGCGACAGCTTGCGCGCGAGCGGTGCTTTGCTGGCTTGCAACTCACCGAGCAACTCCGGGCTGATCGTCAGCAGATCGCAGCCGGCTAGTTCCTGAATTTCGCCGACATTGCGGAAGCTCGCGCCCATCACTTCGGTCGAGTGGCCGAACTTCTTGTAGTAAGCATAAATCTGTTTCACCGAAACTACGCCGGGATCTTCCGCGGCGACGTAGTCCTTGCCGGTGCTCTTCTTATACCAATCGAGGATGCGGCCAACGAACGGCGAGATCAGTTTCACCCCCGCTTCAGCACACGCGACGGCCTGGGCGAGTGAAAAGAGCAACGTGAGATTGCAATTGATGCCCATCTCCTGGAGCCGGCTCGCGGCGCAGATGCCTTCCCAGGTCGAGGCCATCTTGATCAAAATGCGATCGCGGCTGATGCCAGCATGTTCGTAGAGCGCGATCAGCTCCCGCGCTTTGAAGATCGTGCCCGCCGTGTCAAACGACAGCCGCGAATCCACCTCGGTCGAGACGCGGCCCGGGATGATCTTCAAGATCTCCTTGCCGAAGCCGATCAGCAGATTGTCGATGATGCGCTCGGGGCCGCCGCTCCGGTGATCGCGGATCACGCCATTGACCAGGTCCGCGTATTCGGGCATCTGCGCGGCCTTGAAGATCAAGCTCGGGTTCGTGGTGGCGTCGCGCGGGGTGAATTTCTTCATCGCCCCGAAGTCACCGGTATCAGCGACCACGACGGTCATCTGTTTCAGTTGTTCGAGTTGATTCGAGCCCGCGCCCGCCGGGGCTTCGATTGTGGTGGTGTCGCTCATGGTATTGGCAATGTTATCGTCATCTGCGCCGGGATCTTAAGCTGGCGGAAGGCCGACGTGCAACCTGTCGCTTTGGGAAAAGCCCGCATCACTTTCGACACCGTTGATTCCCGTCCGCTTTGTTGCTTCACTCCGCGCGAACGACTGCATCCATGACATCCAAATTCAAGACCGTCGACCGCTCGATCAACGCGCCCAAGGGTTTCCAGAGCGCCGGCGTCTTTTGCGACATCAAACGGCTCGGCACCGGCAAGGGCTCGAACAAGGGCCAGAAGCGCGACCTTGCGTTGATTGTCTCCGAGGCACCCTGCACCGTGGCCGGCCTCTTCACCACCAACCAGATCTGCGCCGCGCCGGTGAAGATCTGTCTCGAACGCGTGAAGCGCGGCCAGGCCCAGGCGCTCGTGGTCAATTCCGGTAACGCCAATGCCTGCACCGGCCGTCAGGGAATGCAGGACGCGCGCGAAATGGCGGCGTTCACCGAAGCGGCGTTGAAGCTGCCGACCGGTTCGGTCTTCGTCGGCTCGACGGGGCGCATCGGCGTGACGATGCCAATGGACAATGTCCGCGCTGGAATCATCGACGCGGCGACCTTGCTCAAGGCGGATGCGGATTCTGCTGCGCACACCGCCGAGGCGATCATGACCAGCGACACGCGGCCCAAGCAGATCGCGGTTGAATTCAAGCTCGGCGGCAAGACGATCCGCATCGGCGGCATCTGCAAGGGCGCGGGCATGATTCATCCCGGCATGAGCCCGAACGGCAAACGCCCGGCCACGCTGCCGCTGCACGCTACGATGCTGTGCTTCATCACGACGGACGCCGCCATCGAGGCCAAGACGTTGCAACGCTGCTTAAATGAAGCCGTCGCGCTCAGCTTCAACCGCATCACCGTCGATGGCGACATGTCCACCAACGACACGGTGCTGGTGCTGGCGAATGGTTTGGCGGGCAACGCTTCATTGAACGGTAGGGCGAAGCTCCTGCTGAGCCCTGACTTGAAGGCTTTCCAAAGCGCGCTGAACCACGTCTGCCTCCAGCTCGCGCAGATGATCGTGAAGGACGGCGAAGGCGTGACGCGGTTTGTGACGGTGCGTGTGAGTGGTGCGAAGTCGCCGCAGGACGCTGATGCCGCCGCGCGGGCTGTGGCCAACTCGGCGCTCGTGAAAACGAGTTGGCTGGGCGGCGATCCGAACTGGGGCCGGATCATCGACGCGAGTGGTTACTCTGCCGCCACGGTCGTCGAGGAGAAGGTGGACATCGGCTACAGCGCGCCCGGCAGCCGGCAGATTCTCTGGAGCTTGAAACGTGGCCAACCGACGAGCGCGACGTTCAAGGAACTGTGCGCTGCGGTTGCATCGAAGGAGTTTGATCTGCACATCCGCCTCAATCTCGGCCGAGGTGAGGCGATCATGTATGCCAGCGACCTCACCGAGGAATACGTGGAGTTCAACAAGGGCGATGTCGGCGACCCGACGACGCTGGGGGGATGATCCCCGGTCAGTTCACTGAATGCACAACCGATTGGAGAAATGACGAAAAGCAAGTCAGCGAACGATGTGAACAAGCGATGGCGTCGAATCTTACAAGTTCATGAGCAGGAGCAGACAGGAGTAGTCTTAGTCCGATGCCGCGAGTTGTTGGCAATGGAACCAGACCATTGTGCCACGCTGATTGTTCAGGGCATCTCTTTCACGAGAATGTTCCGCTATGCTGAAGCGCAAGCCGCCTTGACCAAAACGCTGACGCTTGTGCCGAAACGCCGGCGCGTTCATCGTCAACGCGATCATCGTGGGCGGCATCGAGCACGCGCTGAAGCTGGGGCACACGCCCGAGGTGTTCATCAGCAGCAACACCAACGGCGACGACCACAACGACCGCATTTTGCAAAAGTACAAGGGCCGGGTAAGGCATCTCTAACCTGGTAGCAGCCGACGTGAGGAGGCTCTGAATCTCTAGTTGAGCAGAGTGAGTAATCCATGCAAAAGTTTCAATCATGAACCGGGATCCCAAATGGCATCGTTTGCTTTCGCTGACAGGCCTATTGAGCTTCATGCTCGGAACTGCGGGATGTGTTTTGCCCGGGGGACTGACGCCAGTTGGTGGCCAGCAAGTCAACGGCTGGATCAGGAACCCGGCTGGGAAAGGCATTCCCGATCAGAAGCTGGTGTTGGTTCAGGGGCACTTCGATCGCTTGGACACTGAGACGGTTCAATATGTAACGGCACCTGCGGATGTTTGGAAGGTCGAGCGAGTCGAGTTGATCACGAATGCAGACGGATGCTTTACGCACAAACTTCGTGGCTTCACGCACTGCCACCCAACCTGGATCATTCCTCCTCTCGGTGCGCTGCCGTCAAAAATCAACGGCGAAGCCGACCATGGGAAGTTCTTCATTCTCCAGACACCGGGAAGCAAGGGTGGGATCTACGAAATTCGGCAAAAGGGTAGCAAAGCCATCGTTCGAAAATGGTGCAACGCCCGCAATCGCAGGCAGCGAGTGGACCCAAAAATCGATCCGGAAGTTTTCACGACAACGGTTCACCGCATCAAACTGGACCAAGCCGATGGTTACTATCCTTTGATTCCGGGCGTAACGCTTGAGATTGTCAGGCGACACTGACTCGACAGGCAACCATAGGCGCCCCGGCCGCAAACCTCGTTGTGCTCGTTTGCGGCTAAGATAGGGCGGACCGGCAGGTCCGCCCTACCAAGGTAAGGTAAGGGCGGTGCTGCTGCGCCGCCGTGACTTCTTCGGCTGCTTCCTTAACCGGGCTGGGACGCGCAACTTCTTCGGTGATCAGGGCAAGCGCCTTCTTGCGAGAATCAAATTGGCCGACAGCCAAAACATCCATTGCGCCATGTAATTGTGGCGACTACTTTCGGCTCATGTCAGTCACGTTGCCACTTGCCCAGATGAGTGTTCAGGAAAAGCTGGAGGTAATGGAACAACTCTGGACGGATCTTTCCACCCGAGAACACGAGGTGCCCTCACCCGCCTGGCACGCTGAGATTCTGCAGGAGCGCGAACGGCTGGTCGCCTCGGGCGAGGCTGTGTTTCATGACCTCGAGGAAGCGAAACGTCGCATCGACCGCCGGCTGAAATGAAAGTCAGGATTCTCGACCGGGCGGAAGACGATCTGGTTGATGGCTTCTGGTTTTACGAGGATCAGCAATCGGGATTGGGCCGTTACTTTCTCGATCAACTTTACGCCGACATTGGGCTGCTCGATCAGTTCGGGGGAATTCACCGCGTTGTCTTCGGAGGTTTTCAACGTCGGTTGTCCCGCAAGTTTCCCTACGCAATCTACTACAAAGTTGATGGCGAGTTTGTCCTCGTTCATGCCGTGTTGGACTGCCGGATGAGCCCTCGCCGCATTCGCCGAACTCTTTCGAATCATTGAGATTCACAGCTTGCCTGTCCTACCCTTCGCCATGACCAAGCCCACCGATGTCCGGCCGATCGCGAGCGAGCTTTACTTCCTGCCCGTGCAGACGCGCGTGCCGCTCAAGTTCGGCACGGAGATCACGACCCACGTCACGGTCGCCCGGGTGAGGCTCACGGTGCGCAGTCGCGATGGCCGTACTGCGACGGGCTGGGGCGAGACGCCGCTCAGCGTGCAGTGGGTCTGGCCGGCGAAGCTGCCCTACGAAGAACGGCACGAGGCGCTAAGGTCTTTCTGCGTTAAGCTCGCCGAGGCGTGGGCCGCATTTCACGAGCACGGACACGCGATTGAAGTCGGCCATGCTTTCCACGAGCACGCGCTGCCCGATCTGCTCAAGTGGTTCAACGCCGAACAACGTGCTGGTCGCGAGCCGATGCCCTGGCTCGCCGCGCTGGTCTGTTGTTCGCTGTTCGATCTCGCGTTGCATGACGCATATGGCCGCTTGGTCGAGCGACCCGTTTACGCGACGTACAACGCCGGGTTCATGAACCGCGAGCTTGCCGACTTCCTCGAACCCGCCGGCTTACGCATCACGCATCACGCATCACGCGCCAACCCATTCGCTGGCAAGTTTCCCGCCGACTTCCTCGTCGTACAGCCACCCTCACGCATCAAGGCCTGGCATCTTGTTGGGGGACTCGATCCGCTGGACGCGAGCGAGCTCAAGGGCGACGAACCGGACGACGGCTATCCCGTTCTGCTCGCGGACTGGATTTGCCGCGATGGCCTGAAATGTTTGAAAGTGAAACTGCGCGGCAACGACGCCGAATGGGATTACGCGCGACTGCTCAAGGTCGGAATGCTGGCGATCCAGCACGGCGTCGAGTGGTTGACCGCCGACTTCAACTGCACCGTAACCGAGCCGGTGTACGTGAACGACATCCTCGACCACCTGCGCGACGAGCAGCCGCGCGTTTACGGCATGATCCTCTACGTCGAGCAGCCGTTTCCCTACGACCTGGAGGCGAATCCGATCGACGCGCACAGCCTGTCCGCGCGCAAGCCGCTGTTCCTCGATGAGAGCGCGCACGACTGGAGGTTGATCCGGCTCGGTCGCGCACTCGGCTGGACGGGCGTTGCGCTCAAGACGTGCAAGACGCAGACCGGCGCGATCCTCTCAGCGTGTTGGGCGAAGGCGCACGGCATGACGTTGATGGTGCAGGATCTCACGAACCCGATGCTGGCGCAGATTCCCCACTGCCTGCTCGCCGCGCACGTCGGAACGATCATGGGTGTGGAGACGAATGCCATGCAGTTTTATCCGGCGGCGTCCGCCGCCGAGGCTGCGATTCATCCAGGACTATTCCAACGACGCAGCGGCTGCGTGGACTTGAGCACGCTGCGTGGACCGGGTTTTGGCTATCGCTTGGAGGAGATGAAACGCGCGCTGCCAGCGCCGGCGGCGGCGTTTGGTGTTTAGCCAACGATGTAGTTGGATTGGGGAGCGCACGCGTCTCGCGTGCAGCGGAGCCGTCCCGGCGACGCCCACCCACCCTTTCGTGTTGGCAAACCAAACAGTGCGGGTCGGTGCGGGGCCCAAACGGTGTTCGGCGCGACGCCGAACACGGCACGCGAGACGCGCGCGCTCCCCTGAACGGAAACGTTCCAGTTAGCGGACCGAAGCCAGGGGCTGCACCTGAATCGTGCCGCAGTCCTTGCACGGTCCCGTGGCGAAAGTGAACTGACTGCCACACCGCGGGCAAAAGGATCGGCAGTTCGGGTCGCTCGCAGGCGGCGTCACGAGTGATGTTTCCACAGCCACTTTGGCGGTTCTCAGAAATCTCACCACCGCGTCCTCGAGCTGGCGAAAGTACGGTTGATCCTCCGTGGGCGCTTCGCTCATCCACAAGCGGACGCGGCGAAGCTGGCGCTGCGCGAGCTGCTCAAACGCGGCCCGCCCCAGCAGGTGCAAGCCAACCGCCAGGGGATGAAATTTCTCCAGCAGCGGCCGGCTCAGGACATCGACCGCGCGGATGGTCGCCAAAGGAAACAGCGCCATCATGGTGGTGTGTTGAATGCGTTCCTCCAGTGCGTCCGGAAATAAGCGGCGGTGCGCGCGGGCGAACTTCACGGTGGCGATCCAGTTGACGAGCACCAACGCCCCGACAAACCAAACCCAGACTTCACGGAGCGAAAGCCCGAGCCCCAGCCAACCGCCGGCAAAGACGACGAGCGCGAACTCAAGGCCACAAACAAAGCCCAACCGGCCGACGGCAACTCGCCATTCGCGGATGCGGTCAGCAGCAAGTTTGTCGTCGAGTGATTGTTGGAGCCACTTCTCGATCAATGGCTCGCGCGCAGCGGGCTTGGTTGCTTTCAGTTCCTTGATGAAGGCCGCCAACGTCTGTGCGGCCGCATTGGATCCGGTCGCCGCGAACTTCCGGCCATTCACCCAGACGATGTGTCGCTTGGTCTCGATGCGCTCAAGTTGATCGATCGGCACCCGGGCGGTCGCGGACGGCAGCGCGCCGTCACTCAGGTCGAGCGGGTCTGGATGCGCGATCAACGCATCACGGGTGAGGAGAATGGGCGGCCATTGGACGGCGAAGGTGGCGCCCAAACCGGGGATCGGCATGGCGAAAATGAAACCACCCAGCCGGTTGCTCAGCGTGCCGGCGGGATGTGCGAGCTGATAGGCGGCACCCAGCCAGGAACGAAGCACGACCCCGGGCCGGCGAATCCACTGCGCGCACTCCCAGAGATAAAACGCCACCAGCAAGACCAGCAATAGTTGGAGGTCAGTCATTGATGATGGCGGGAGCCGTGCCGCGGCGTGATTTGCGGCCGCCCGTCACTCGTCGCTTTTCTTCCGGCCAAACAGTTTGCCAACACCGGCGGCAATCGCGGCGATGGCGAATGCCACGAGCTTCCAGCCTTTCTTTAGGAAGACCAGCAACCAGGTGAACAGCCCCAGCTTGGCGGCCCCGGCCGCGGCACCGCCCAGCACCAACGCGGCGAGGCCATACTGCGCGACCTTGTCGCCCTGCCGGTATTCCGCATACGTCTCGCCTTGCCGATAGCTGAACGAGCTCAGCAGCTCCTGAAACTTCGGCAACGTCGCGGCCAGCACGGTGGGGTCGCACACCAACGTGACCTCGGTGATCCCGTGGCGTCCGAGCAGCCGCGTGTTGTAGTTGATGCTGATGTCGCCTTCGCTCTCGGCGCGGGTGGCCCATTCGAGATTGTGCGTCGTCTCGTTGTAGCGGGGCGGTTGTTCCCAGCCGACGATGTTCAGCGCGGGAATTCCCCGGCGCTTGCGCTCTTCGTTCGCCGCCTTGGTGCCCTCGGTGATGGCTTTCAACATCTTGTCGGCGTCGAGTTTGTCCTTGTCGTCATCCTTCACATAGCCGTCGTCGTTGAACTCAAACACCACGAACCAGTCGCGGTCGTCCGACAGCAGCAAGCCCTGTTCGTCGCCGCCGGTGATGTTGCCCATTGCCTCGAGCAGCGTGCGGGCACCATTGCCATCGGTGAACAGGAAGTCCTTCGGAATGTTGAAGGACGAGTTGTTCATCTCCGCGTTGCCCGGGCCGGTCACCTTTTTGTGATTGACCAGCAACGTCGCCAGCGGATCAGGTGCGGCTTCGGCGTCGGTTGGTTTCTCGGCGGCGACGGCGAAAGTTGGACCAAGCAAGGCGAGGGCAAGAGTCCCCACCACGGTGGCAACGATGTTCTTAATCTTCATGACGATGCTCCCTCGGGATGAATGTTGTTCGGATTGTCGGAACGGCTCCGGTCGTCCACCGCTCTGACGATTGCCATCTAGCCCGCATTGCCCGCGGGCGGTCAAGCCTCCAACCGCCTGTTTCAAGGCGGGCGCCGCCCAAGATTTCGATTGCTTCCTGCGGGGCGCGCTTTAGTTAATGCCGGCCAAACCGTTCCGCACTGCGGAGCAACCTGACGCCCGACACTCAACGTGAAACCCACCGACCTGCGGGGCATCCTGCAGTACATCCCGCGCTTCCGCGACCGCACCTTCGTCATCGCCATCGACGGCGCCATCGTGGCGGACGACAACTTCCCCAATCTGCTGCTCGACGTGGCGGTGCTGCGCTCGCTCAACATCCGCGTGTTGCTCGTCCACGGCGCGGCGCTCCAGATCGGGGCGCTGGCCGAGCGGGAAAAATTCACCCCTTCCAGCGTGGACGGCACGGGCATCACGGACGGCGCGACGTTGGCCCTCAGCATCACCGCCGCGAACCTGGTGACGCATGAGTTGCTGGAAGGCCTCGCCACGAACGACCTGCGCGCGGTGAACACGAACGGCATCGTCGCCTCGCCGGTGGGGATCATCCAGGGTGTGGATCAACTCTTCACCGGCAAGGTGGAGAAGGTGGACGTGGAGTTGTTCCAAACGTTGCTGGCGCAGGGGATCATTCCCGTCGTGTCCCCGCTCGGCTTCGATGGCGAGGGTCGCACGTACCGCGTCAACTCGGACGCCATTGCCACCGCGCTGGCCAGTGCTCTCAAGGCCGCCAAGGTGATTTACGTGACGCCGCACGATGGGATTCAGATCCAGGAGCAGTTGGTCCGGCAGATCCTCGCGGCCGATCTCGACGCGGTTTTGAAGACGCGCAAGGCGGACATTCCGCTCAAACACCAGTCCAAGGCGATCCACGCCGTGCAGGCCTGTCATGATGGCATCTCGCGCGTCCACGTGATCAACGGCCTGGTCGATGAGGGTCTGTTGAACGAGGTGTTTTCGAACGAAGGCATCGGCACGCTCATCTACGCGAACGAATACACCCAGGTGCGCCCGGCGCGAAAAAAGGACATCCGGCAGATCTACCAGCTCACCAAGAAGTCGATGCAGAGCGAGGAACTGGTGAAGCGTTCCCGGGCGAACATGGAAAAGGAGATTGCCGACTATTACATCTACGAGATCGACCGCAATGTCGTCGGCTGCATCGCGCTGCACACGTTCCCCGAGGCGGGCAAAGGCGAGCTGGCGTTTCTGTTTGTCAGCCCGGCGCACGAGAACCAGGGCATCGGCCGCAAGCTGATCCAGTTTGTCGAGAACCGCGCCCGGGAACTCGGCCTGACCGAACTGCTGGTGTTGAGCACGCAGTCCTTCACCTATTTTCAATCGAAGGGTGGCTTCGTGGAAGGTTCACCGGAAGATCTGCCACCCAAGCGGCGGGAAAAATACGACCACAGCGGGCGCAACTCGAAGGTGCTCGTCAAGAAGCTCAAGTGACGGCGCAGAGCAAACTGCCGGCGACACTGCGGTCCGCGCTCGAACGCGCCGGCCGGAAGCCGCGCGGACAGTTCCTCTGGATTCGCGTGGCCCGGCAGGAACTTTGGCAGTGCGAGTTCCGGACGAAGACGACGGCGAACGTCCTCCAGAAAATGCGCGCCTCGACCTCGCGGTTCGGCATCGGTCAGATCGAAGGCTCAAACCGGACGCCGCTCGGACTGCATAGGGTCGCGAAGAAGTTTGGTGATGGCTTGCCAGCCGGAGCCGTCTTCAAGGCGCGCGTTTATCAAGGCTACGAGTGGAACGGGAAGTCGGAGGACACCATCACGAGCCGCATCTTCTGGCTGGACGGGCTGGAGCCGGGTTTCAATCTCGGCGGCAAAGTTGATTCGTTCAAGCGCTACATCTACATCCACGGCACCGGCGATCAATCCACGCTCGGCCGCCCCGCGAGCTGCGGCTGCACGCATCTGGCGGACAAGGACCTCCTGCCGCTCCACGATGAAGTGCCGGTCGGGACGCTGGTGTGGATTTCAAGGCGCTGAGACGACACACTTTGCCCGTGCCGCTGGTCGAACCTTCAACTTATCGTCCGCAATTCTGGCTGCGTAGCGGTCACGCCCAGACTTTGCTTCCCCGCATCTTCCGTCGCGGGGTCGCGCCTCAAGTCGTGCGCGAACGCATCGCAACCCCGGACGATGATTTCCTGGATCTTGATTGGAGCGGGCGACAGGCGTGCAAGCTCGCGATCATCTCACACGGCTTGGAAGGTTGTTCGCGGAGTGTTTATGTCGTCGGCATGATGCGGGCGCTGACCGCTGCCGGCTGGGATTGCCTCGCGTGGAATTTCCGAGGTTGCAGCGGCGAGATGAACCGCCAGTGCCGTCTCTATCACAGCGGCGTTTCGGATGATCTCGGCGCGGTGGTGGCTCACGCCTTGAAGTCGCATCCGGCTGAAGTTATTGCACTGGTCGGTTTCAGTCTCGGCGGCAACGTGACCTTGAAGTATCTCGGCGAAGACCCGGATCGGGTGCCGTCGCGAGTGCGCGCGGCCGTGGCGATCTCGGTCCCGTGTCATCTCAACTCCGGCGCGCGCAAACTCGCCGCGCCGGCGAACCGCATCTACATGCGTTACTTCCTGAGAAGCCTCGCGCGAAAAGCCCGGATCAAGGCGGCGCAGTTTCCCGGCCGGTTGAATCTCGACGGGCTAAATCAGATGAAGACCTTCGCCGAGTTCGACGGCCAGATCACCGCGCCGTTGCACGGCTTCGCCAGTGCCGAGGACTACTGGACCCGCGCCAGTTCGCGGCAGTTCATCCCTGCCATCCGGACGCCGACGCTGCTGCTGAACGCCCGCAACGATCCGTTTCTGACGCCGGAATGCTTTCCCGAAGTGGAGGCTGCGGCCAGTTCGGTCTTTCATCTGGAATCACCCGAAGCAGGTGGCCATGTCGGTTTTCCCGAGGGGGTGTTGGCGGGTCGAAGCTGGTGCGAGCGCCGGGCGGCGGAGTTCCTCCAGGCAGTCGTCAGCTGAGGCTCGATTTCACCGAAAGTTTGCTTCCCAAACCGGGTGGGCGTTGATTAGGTTTTTGCCGCATCCCGCAAAGCAAACTCGCAGCAATTACCACCCCGTATGAGTGACTCAGCCAACAATTTCCCCAAGCTTCACAACGCCATGTGGCCCGGCCTCGTCGGCAAGGGCAGCCCCGGCGCGGAGCCGTTCATTGATCTCGACACCATGCTCGACTTCACCGCCAAGGCCGACGTCGGCGGCGTGAAGTTCGATGGCGTGGACCTCTTCCTCTACAATCCGCACGTCGACATCGACATCAATGACGACGGCATCAAGAAGCTCGCCGACAAGATCCAAAAGAAGGGATTCGTCGTCGGCTCCGTGGTGGCGCCCGTCTGGTTCGACGCCTCCGCCGGCGGCGACGAGCCGGCCCGTGCGAATTTCGTCACCCATGTGCGCAAAGCCGTCCGCATCGCGAGCAAGCTCCGCGAGTTGGGCGTGCGTCCCTACGGCGTCGTCCGCATCGATAGCGCCACCGGCGTCACCGCCTGGGACAAGGATCCGAAGGGCACGACCAAGCTCATCGCCCAGACTTTCCGCGAAGCCGGCAAGGTGGCCAAGGGTGCGGGCGAGCGTCTGGCCGCCGAGGGCGAGATTTGCTGGGGCGGCATGCACTCTTGGAAATACATGGTGCAGCTCCTCGAAATGGTGGACATGCCGAAGGTCGTCGGCTTCCAGGCCGACATGTCGCACACCCACCTCTACACGCTCGGCTCCATCGCTGAGGCGCACCGGATCGTGCCGAAGAATTACCACTACGAGCCGGGCGAGTTCCATAAGGCGATGACCAAGCTCACCGACGCGCTGCGGCCGTGGACGATCGACTTCCACGTCGCGCAGAACGACGGCTCCGTGTTCGGCTCCGGCGACCACGAGAAGACCGGCCGGCACTGCCTGGCGACGGACCCGAAGGGCAAGCTCAACATCGCCCGCGATTCCGGTTACTGGCTCCGCGACAAGGCCGGCAAGGTGACTAAGAAGCTGAAGCACATCTGCTGGGACGGCTGCATGTTCCCCAACGACGTCCTCGGCAAGCAGGAGACGTGGAACAACATCCTCGCCGCCATGATCCAGGTCCGCGAAAACCACGGGTGGTTCCAGAAGGCGTAAACATTTCTGCCGCGAAGGGTCACAAAGATCACACAGGCAAAACCGGTTGAAGCTTTGTGTTCTTTGCGTTCCTTTGCGGCTCAACTTCAAACTCATCAATCTATGCCTAAGAAACAACTCCGCATCGGGCTCATCGGCTACAGCTTCATGGGCCGCGCCCACTCCAACGCCTTCCACCAGGTCAACCACTTCTTCCCCTCCAGCTACGAGGTCGTCCCGCAGGCCGTCTGCGGCCGCGACGAGGCCAAGGTGAAGGAGTTCGCCGACAAGTGGGGCTACAAGTCCATCGAGACCGACTGGCGCAAACTCATCGCACGCGACGACATCGACGTCATCGACATCGCGACGCCGAACAACATGCACGCCGAGCAGGCCATCGCCGCCGCCAAGGCCGGCAAGATGATCCTCTGCGAGAAACCGCTCGGCTTGAACGGCAAGGAGGCTGAGAAGATGGTCGCCGCGATCAAGAAGGCCGGCGTGCCGAACATGGTCTGGTACAATTACCGTCGTTGCCCGGCCGTCGTGCTCGCCAAGCAACTCATCGACGCCGGCAAGCTCGGCCGCGTGTTCCATTACCGCGCGAATTTCCTCCAGGACTGGACCATCAACGCCGACCTGCCCCAAGGCGGCACCGGCCTCTGGCGCCTCGATGCCAAGGTCGCCGGCTCCGGCGTCACGGGCGACCTTCTCGCGCACTGCATCGACACCGCCATGTGGCTCAACGGCGGCATCAAGGACGTGAGCGCGCTGACTGAAACCTTCATCAAGGAGCGCAAACACAACCTCACCGGCAAGGTCGAGAAGGTCACGATCGACGACGCCTGCTTGTTCCACTGCCATTTCAACAACGGCTCGCTCGGACTCTTTGAGTCCACCCGTTACGCGCGCGGCCACAAGGCGCTCTACACCTTCGAGGTGAACGGCGAAAACATGTCGCTCAAGTGGGACCTGCACGACCTGCACCGCCTCCAGATCTTCGACTACAGCGACGAAGGCACGGAGCGCGGTTGGAAGAGTGTTCACGTCTCCGACGGCGATCATCCCTACTGCGGCAACTGGTGGGTGCCGGGCCTGCAACTCGGCTACGAACACAGCTTCATCCATGCGATGGTCGAGTTTGTGCGCGGCTTGGAGAGTGGCAAGGGCTGCAAACCCGACTTCAAGGACGGCCTCGCGACTGACTATGTCGTCGATGCCGTGCTCGCGTCGGCCAAGGCGAAGAAGTGGACGAAGGTCAAGCAGGTGAAGTAAGCCGGCGCCCGAGTCTCGGCGAAGTTCACGAGCGCGGTGGCGGTGACGTCACCGCGCTTTTTCGTGGTCGAGTCAAGTGGCGGCCGCTTACGCTGCGTCGCCGGTATTCGGTGAGTGATGCCCGAATGCCGGTGCGATGTTCCGGCACTATCGTTTCATTGATTTTGCGACCCAGGGTTACCTGCTATTCACGGGGATGCTCGCGCTCTGGGGTGGCGTTACCGGTCGGCTGGTCTGGCTGGGGGTGGCGCTGGGGCATGCCGCGGTCATCCTGGCCGTTCACCTTCTGGTTGTAGCAAACGAAAGCGGCCGCGCCCGGGGGCCGGTGCCAACGTTTCTGCGGCATCTTTATCCCATTCTCCTCTACACGGCAGTTTACAACGAGACGGGTCACCTCACGCAACTGTTCACCAGCGGATACTACGACCCGATCTTGATCCGGTTGGAAGACCGCTGGTTCGGCGGACAACCGAGCTTGTCCTGGATGGTGAGCTGGCCCAATCCGCTGCTGGGTGAAGTGCTGTACGCGGCCTACTTTTCATTCTACCTCATGATCGTGGGGGTGGCGGTGGCGCTGTATGTGCGCGACGTCCGGCAGTTCGACCACTATGTGAGCGTGTTGTCGTTCGTGTTCTACGTTTGCTACGCGTTCTATATTTTCGTGCCGGTGGTGGGGCCGCGGTTGTTTTTTGGGGAGATCAACGGCTACCACTTGCCGGCGGCGTTGATGCCGGCCGTCGTGCCGCCCGTGCCCGAGGCCCTCACGGACGGCGTGTTCTTTCAGATTATGGCGGTGATCTATCGTTACCTTGAGACGCCGGGCGCGGCATTTCCAAGCAGTCACGTCGCAGTGGCCTGGTGCACGGTTTGGTTTTCGTTCCGCTACTTGCGGCAGATCCGTTGGATTCACGCGGTGATGGCTGTGCTGCTCTCGCTCTCGACGATCTACTGCCGTTACCACTACGTCGTGGATGTGTTTGCGGGTATCGCGACCGCCGCGCTGCTCGTGCCTTTGGGGGACCGTTTGCACCGTCGGTTTGCGCGCGATCGGGATCAGATTGCCCGCTCGTAGATGCGGTAGGTCTTGTAAGCGCGGCCGCCGAAAGTCTGGATGAGTTGCGCCACGGCGAGGTTGTCCTCCAGGACCCAGGACGCTTCGGCATTTTGAAAGCCCAGCTTCAGGGCAGTTTCCAACGCGGCACCTAGCATGGCCGGTTCAATGCCGTGGTTGCGGAATTTCTTTTTCACGCCGAACGCGACCAGCCGCGCATCGCGTGGGGTTTTCCAGCCGAGGAGGTACGGAAGAAACCCGGCCAGCGCCGGAGTCAGCAGCCGACCGCGGAGCGCCTGGGCGGGCTCGTTGAAGTCCGGCAGCATGAGGAGAAAGCCGGCGGCCTCCTGCTTGGTTCCAGCGATCAAGGCAAGTCCATCGATGATCAGTGGCTTGAGCCGCGCGGCGAGAAAATCAATTTCCCCGCTCGTCATGGGGACGTGGCCCCAGTTGGCTTCCCACGCGTCGTTGTAAACCTCCTTCACGCGCTGGATGACCTCGTGCAGTTCCGATCGGCGCACGGCTCTGATCTGGATGTCCGGATGCCGCTGGCGGAAGCGAGCGGTGAGCACTGCCAGCCGTCGCGACAACGAAGCCACCACCGGAATCTGAAAAGCGATCAAGTCCTTCGCCTTCACAAACCCCGCCGTCTCGACCAATCGCGCGTAGTACGGCGGATTGTAGGTCATCATGATCAACGGCCGGGAGGCGAAGCCGTCCACCAGCAGGCCGCACTCTTCGTTGATCGAGGGGTTCATCGGCCCCACCAGTTCGCGTCCGCCCCGCTGGGCCGCCCACTCGGCAGCGACCTGAAACAGTGTGTTCGCCACGGCCTGGTCGTCGATGCATTCGAAGAAGCCGAAATGAACCGTCTGGGACGCGTGCGTGCGGTTGTGCGCGTCGTTGAGAATCGCCGCGATGCGTCCGACCACCCGGCCGGAACGGCGGGCGATCCAGAGCGCGGCTTCAGCGTGTTGGAAGAACGGATTGGCCGGGCCGAGGACCTTGCGGGCATCTGATTCGAGGGGCGCCACCCAGTGCGGGTCGTTCCGATACAAGTCGGTGGCCACGCGCAGGAACTGCTTGAGACCGGCGCGGTCCCGGTTGATGGGATGGATTTCGACCGTAGCCATGAAGCACGCTTCAGCGAATGCCGACGCGTGTCGAAGTGTGGCGGGGAACAGCCGTAAGCGTCAACTCAGCCGCTGCCTCAACGCCTCCGCGATCTTGATGAAGGCCTGGCCGGGCACGCTCTTCGTATTTGTCGCCACGGGCCGGCCGGCATCGCCGCCTTCGCGGATTTCCTGGTAGATCGGCACTTCACCGAGAAACGCGATTTCCTGGCGCTCGGCTTCAAGCCGGCCGCCGCCCTGGCCAAAGATGTAGGCCCGCTCACCGCTCGGCAGCGTGAAGTGGCTCATGTTCTCGATCAACCCGAGGATCGGCACGTTGACCTTGTGAAACATGTTGATGCCCTTGCGCACCACGCCGAGGGACGCCTCCTGCGGGGTGGTCACGATCACGCCGCCGTCGAGCGGCACGGTCTGGCAGAGCGAAAGCTGGGCATCGCCGGTGCCGGGCGGCAGATCGACGAGCAGGTAATCGAGCTGGCCCCAGTCCACCTGACTGATGAACTGCTGGATCGTCTTCTGGATCATCGGCCCGCGCCAGATGACCGGTTGATCGCCGTCGAGCAGGAAGCCCATGCTCATCAGCTTCACGCCGTAATTCTCCGGCGGCACGAGCTTCTCCTCGGGACTGATCATCGGCTTGCCGGAGACGCCCATCATGAGCGGAATGCTCGGTCCATAAATATCGCAATCGAGCAGGCCAACGCGCGCACCGGATGCCGCCAGGGCACAGGCGAGATTGACGGAACAAGTCGATTTGCCGACGCCGCCCTTGCCCGAAGCGACGGCAACAACGCGGTTGATGCCGGGCACCCGGTTGGCTTGGGCCATGCCGCCGGCCGCCGGTGCCGGGGCGCCACCGCCCGCGGGCATCTTCACTTCGATGAAGACGTGTTTCACGTCGGGCAAGGCACGCAGAATCGCCTCGGCCTCCGACTTGATCTTGGCGGCCGACTCCGGGTTATGCGAGGTGAGCTCGACCACGGCAGTGATCGAGCCGTTGCCGAAGGCAATGTCCTTCACGAGGCCGAAGGACACGATGTCCCGCGAATAGCCGGGATACTTGACCGCCTTCAGCGCGGCTTTGATTTGGGTTTCGTCCATGAGGGAACTATGCATTAGCCAACTGATACCATACGGGGCGAAAGCGTGGTTCCGGAGCGGGCTTGCCCTGTTCTTTGGCGACGGCAAGCCAGGCTCGCTTGGCCTTCTGGGCTTCGCGAAGCGCGAACGCCGGCGTGGAACCAAAGGCCGAGCACATCGGGAGGTCAGGAATGTCCGCGATGTAACCGCCGTCGTCATCGCTGTAGAAAATGTTGATGTGGTAGTCTTTCATGCTCAGTTGGCCAATTGCAGGTTGTAGAGTTCCACCAGCTTCAGGAATTGTCGAATCTGGTATGGTTTGGCTTCGCCATGTACGTTCTGGACGTTTACCAACTCATTCACCCCGGGGTGGGCGAAAATGTGGTGGCTGCCGTTAATCCTCGCAAGCTTGAACCCGAATCCTTCCACCAGCCGCCGCAAGTCCTCGAACCGGATATTGCGGGAGCCGCCAAGAATCTTCTCGAGTGTCTTGCGGGGCTTCACGATTCAGTCGGTTCAAACATTGAACTTAAACAGCAACACATCGCCGTCCTTCACGACGTATTCCTTCCCTTCCATCCGGTAAAGTCCCTTGTCGCGCGCGGCGGCGACGGAGCCCAGGCGCACGAGATCATCATAAGCGACCGTCTCGGCCTTGATGAAGCCGCGCTCGAAGTCCGAGTGAATGACGCCCGCCGCCTTGGGCGCAGTGTCGCCGGCGTGAATCGTCCAGGCGCGAACTTCCTTCTCGCCCGCCGTGAAGTAAGTGCGCAAGCCAAGCAGGTGATACGTCGCCCGGATCAGCGCGCCGACGCCGGACTCCTCGACGCCGAGTTCCTTGAGAAACGCCTTCGCCTCCTCCTCGGACAAATCGATCAGGTCGCTCTCGATCTGCGCGCTGATCACCACCGCTTCGCAAGCGAGATGGGTCTTCACGTACTCGCGGACCTTGAGGACATAGGCGTTCTGATCAGCGGTGGCGAGGTCGCCTTCCTTGACGTTGCACGCAAAGATCGTGGGCTTGTCCGTGAGCAGGCAGAACGTCTTGCTGATCACCTTGTCCTCTGGCGTCAGCTCGAGGGTAAGCGCGGGCTTGCCGGTATCGAGCACGGGTTCGAGCTTGGCGAGCACGGCGTCCTGCGCGATGGCTTCCTTGTCACCGCGTTTGGCGTCCTTCGCGATGCTCGCGCGCTTCTTCTTCACGGTGTCGAGGTCGGCGATCACCAGCTCGGTGTTGATGATTTCGATGTCGCGCACCGGATCGACCGTGCCCGAGACGTGGTGAATGTCCGGGTCTTCAAAGCAACGCACCACCTGCACGAGCGCGTCCACTTCGCGGATGTGGCTGAGAAACTTGTTGCCGAGTCCTTCGCCCGAGCTGGCGCCTTTCACGAGGCCGGCGATGTCCACAAACTCGACCGCCGCCGGGATTACGACCTTGGTCTTGGCGATTTCTTGCAGCACCTGCAACCGCGCATCCGGCACGGTGACGATCCCGACGTTGGGATCGATGGTGCAGAACGGGTAGTTGGCCGCCACCGCTTTGCGGGTGCGGGTGACAGCGTTGAACAAGGTGGACTTGCCGACATTGGGCAGTCCGACGATTCCGGCTTTGAGCATAAAGTGACGGGTCAAGCCGGCGGTGCGGGGAAGGGCCCGTCGCCGACAAGGCGGGAACCGTGGCAAACCCCGGCCGCCTTTGGCAAGCGGCGGGTGGAAACCGTTCAAGAAGGGGAGAACGCCCAACGTTCAACATTCAACTTCGAACGCTCAGGGTGGCGAAGGAGCGGAACGATTCCATTCAGGGGAGCGCGCGCGTCTCGCGTGCGGCGGAGCCTTCCCGGCGACCCTCTTCGGCGGCCGCGTGTTGGCAAACCAACCAGTGTGGGGCGGTGCGGGAGTCAAACGGTGTTCGGCGCGACGCCGAACACGGCACGCGAGACGCGTGCGGTCCCCCCGAATTGCATTGTTCCGGTTTAGTCTGGGCTCCTTTTGATTTGCGGCTCTTTCCCCGGACAGTTTACAAATTCATCAGCAAGCTGTAGTCGCGCTGTCGTTCCCCGTTCGCCATGGTCCCCGCGTTCGCCACGCCGTACCGGTGATGAACGCCCGACAACCAAATGACCGCCGACGCGTTGCCAACTGAAGGAACCGATATGAAACGTGCATTCATGAACTCACTCTTTGCCGCGATTGCCCTGCTCGCGCTGGCCGCTCCCGCCGGCGCGCAGGAAAAGCGCTTTGCCGATGTCGTTGGCCCCGGCGCGGTCGGTGCGGTAGCGCAGACGGCGCCGTTGCAGGTGCCTTACATCACCTGGGGCGGCGACATGGCGACCTTCTACGCGAATGGCGGGCTGACGACCAAGGCCGGCTCGTTGTTCCAGAAGCAGGGCCTCAATTTGAAGCTCAACGCGGGCGACGATTTCGTGCAGCAGGTGCGCGACTATCGTGCCGGCAAGACGCCGTTCCTTCGCGGCACGTTTCACATGATGGGCCTCGCGAGCGAAGTGATCGGCGGCGATCCGCGCACGAAAGGCGTCGTGATTCTCCAGATGACCTGGTCGGCCGGTGATCATCTCGTCGCGCGCGCCGGCATCAAGACCGTGAGCGATCTGCGCGGCAAGACGATTGCGCTCCAGCAGAACGGCCCGCACGTCGGCATGCTGGACGACGTGCTCAAGACCGCGCAACTGAAGTGGGACGACATCAAGGTCGTGTGGACGAAGGATCTCACGGGCACTGCGGATTCCCCGGCCGAATTGTTCCGCAAACGAAATGACATTCACGCGGCCTTCGCGATCACGCCCGACATGGCGAGCCTTACCGGCGGGCTGACTTCGACTGGCTCGGGCGCCGAGGGCACGGTCAACGGCGCGCGGGTGCTGGTGTCCACCGCTGAATTGTCGCGCTCGATCGCGGACGTGTATGTCTGCCGCAAGGATTTCTATGACGCGAACAAGGACCTCGTTACCAAGTTCGTCGCCGGCTACCTCAAGGCGTGCGAGGAGGTCATCGACTTGAAGAAGAAACACGAAACCGCCAGCACGCCGGAGTACCGCGCGCTGCTCCAGATGACGCAGGACATCTACGGCAAGACGACCATCCCAACCCTTGACGATGCGCATGGGTTGCTCGCTGACTGCGCGCTGGTCGGCTATCCCGGCAACGTGGCGTTCTTCAACCAGAAGGGCAACTTGAGCGGCTTCGAGGCGTTTCAGAAGTCGGCCATCGATCTCGCGGTGAACCGTGGCTACACGAAGGTGGCCACTGGACTGTTCCCGTCCGGGCTCGATTACGAGTCGCCGGCCTTCAAGAGCTATCTCACCCGCACCACGGGCGAGCGCGGCGACCGCTTTCGCGCCGAAGCCGTGCGCCAGGAAATCGAACTACTTGGCGCGGGCGGCGGGCTGGACGACAAGACGATCGTTTCGTTCACGATCAACTTCGAGCCAAACCAGACCGAGTTCAGCGACGTGCAATACGGCGCGGAGTTCCAGCGTGTGATCGAGACTGCCGAAAAATTTGGCAACGCGGTGATCGCGATCCGCGGCCACGCCGACCCGACCAAGACGCTGCTCGATCTCGTCAAGGCCGGCATGAGCAAGGGCGTGCTCAAGCGCAGCGGGTCGGCTGGCAACTACAGCTATTCGTTGAACGGCAAGGCGCTCGATCTCAACTCCACGGCCGACCTGTTGAAGTTGATCGAGGCGGGCGCGTTTGACGGTGTGGCCGAGAGCAACCCGCGCGAGACGATGCAGGCGGCGCTCAACCTGTCGCGCAACCGTGCCGACCAGGTGCTGGACGCCGTCACGAAGTATGCGAAGGGCAGGGGAGTCACCATGGACAAAAGCCAGATCCAGCCCGTGGGCGTGGGTGTGCGCGAGCCGTTCATCGCCAAGCCGGCGAACATGGACGAAGCGCGCAAGAACATGCGCGTCGAGTTCCGCGTCGTCCGCGTCCCGGCCGAGGTGGTGACGCAGAGCGACTTTGATTTTTAGGTGAACCACGCCGTCACTACGGCGAAGAAAGAACTGACTCTTGTGAGCGCTATCGAATCAATTGCGTCGCCGGCTATGGGTGATCGCCGTTCCCCCTCACCCCGGCCCTCTCCCCAAAGGAGAGGGAGTTCCCATCGGCGCCAGTTGTCGAGCATTGTGGCCAAAGCGTCATTGCGCCGTTCGCCCGGAGCGGCGGCTTCAGCCGCCGTGGCGATCGACTGGGCGACTAAAGTCGCCCGTCCGATTCCGCAAACATTGCTGCGCTCGTTTGCGGGATTCCACGGCGGACCGGCAGGTCCGCCCTACCTCAACTTGGTAAGGCGGCGTTGCTGCGCCGCCGTAATATCCGTCGAGCGCCAGCAAGACGCCTTTCCGGCCGAGGGGAACAAGGTGCAATACTCCTTCGTGAACCGGCGAACTTGTTCCGCAGGCGCGGCCAGGCCGCTATCCCATTAACTCCATGAAAACATTCTTGTCCCGGTTGCTCGCCAACGTGGCGGCATTCCTTCTCGCCGTCAGTCCGGCCATCGGCCAGGAAGCTGCCGACAACGTCGTCATCGTCCTCGACGCGTCGGGTTCGATGAGCGGCAAGCTCAAGGGCACCGACCTCTCGCGGATGGAGGCGGCCAAGTCCGCGCTCAAGGAAGTGTTGCGCCAGATCACGCCTTCCACGCGCGTCGGGCTGCTCGTCTTCAGCGCGAAAGACCTTAAGGACTCGTGGGTGTTTCCGCTCGGACCGCGCGACGACGCCCGGCTTAACACCGCGATTGACCGCCTCCAACCCGGCGCCGGCACGCCCCTCGGCGAATACATCAAGCACGGCGCCGACCGGCTGCTCGAAGAACGCAAGAAGCAGTTCGGCTACGGCACGTATCGGCTGCTCGTCGTCACGGATGGCGAGGCCAACGATCAAATGCTGGTCGAGCGCTACACGCCGGACGTGATCGCGCGCGGCATCATCATGGATGTGATCGGCGTGGGCATGGACACCCGGCACACGCTCGCGACCAAGGCGCATTCGTATCGCAGCGCGAACGACCCCGACTCGTTGAAGCAGGCCATCCAGGCCGTGTTCGCCGAGCTCGGCGCCGGCTCCAAGGACACGGCCGGCGAAGATGCTTTCGCGGTGATCGCACCGTTGCCGCTCGAAGTCGCGCAGGCGGCACTCCTGGCCTTGGCCACGTCGGGCAATGAACCCATCGGCGCGCGAGTCGAATTGAGTGTGGCGAGCGAACCGGCAAGTGGGCAACCGTCTTCAGGTTCGCCGCAGCCGTCCACGAACCCCAAAGGGCTGGGCTGGTTCAAGCTGATGTTCGTCGCGTTCATCGTGCTGATGGTGGGCCGCGGCTTCTTGCGGGCGATCTTCCGGGGGAAGAAACGATGAGTGACCGCCGCGCCAAAGGTTGTCTCGCCGCCGCCGTGATCTGGTGTGTGATCCTTGGCGTGCTCGCCATCGCGTACCGGTTCCTCGTGCATCCGTATCTCCAGGACAAGCTCAAGACCGAGACCAGCTCCACGAGTTCGTATCAGCACGAGATTGTCATCGCGGCTGATTCGTTCTCCGGTTACGCGGTGTTGCGCTCAGAGGCGCTCAAGCAGGATCTCAAGTCGCAGCAGATCAAACTCACGGTGCAGGACGATCAGGCGGACTACACCGCCCGGCTCGCGGCCTTGCGCGCGGGCAAGGTGCAAATGGCAGCCTTCACCATCGATTCGTTGATCGCGGCTGGCGCGAAGGCGGGTGAATTCCCGGCGTCGATCGTGATGGTCATCGACGAGACGAAAGGCGGCGATGCGATCGTGGCGTGGAAGAGCTCGGTCGCCAGCCTCCAGGATTTGAACCAACCCGACGCGCGGATCGTGTTGACGCCGGATTCGCCGAGCGAATTTCTCGCCCGCGTCGTGATCGCGCACTTCAACCTGCCCAACCTGCCGTCCGAATGGCGGGTCAGCGCGAACGGCGCGAAGGAAGTTTATCAGCAGTTCACCACCGGCAAGACCGCCGGGCGCAAGGCTTACGTGCTGTGGGAACCGTACGTCTCCCGTGCGCTGGAGCAGAGCGGCGCGCACGTGTTGATCGACAGCGCCAAGCTCAAGGGCTTCGTCGTCGATGTGCTCGTGGCGCAGCGCGAGTTCCTGCGCGACCACCCGGACCTCGTCCAGAAGGTCATCGAGGCGTACGGCCGCGCCGCCTACGCGACCAGCCAGCAACCGGACGGCTGGACGAAACTGGTGCGCGAGGACTCCCGGCTCACCGGCGTCGAGTCGTTGACTGACGACCAGGCGCGCAAGGTCGTCGAAGGCATTCGCTGGAAGAACACGCTGGAGAACTACGCGCACTTCGGTCTGGTGACGGGCGCGTCGGCCGGCGGTCTGCCGAACCTGGACGACATGATCGGCAACATCATGGACGTGCTGCTGAAGACGAAGGCCATCACCGCCGACCCGCTCAACGGCCAGTTCAACACGCTCTATTACGACCGCGTGCTCACGGCGATGCGCGGCGCCAATTACCACCCGGGCCGCGGGCTGAACCTTGTGGACGGCATCGGCCCCGGCTCGAATGATCTCGAACAAGTCCGCGGCGAAGCGGAGGCGAAGGCGCTGACGTCCGAGCAATGGGCCAAGCTCCAGCCGGTGGGCGAACTGCGGATCGACGCCATCGAGTTCGGGCGCGGGTCGGCGAACATCAACGTGAGCAGCGAACGCGAGTTGCTGGCGCTGGCGAAACGGCTGGGCACGTTCCCGAGCTATTACCTGCGCGTCATCGGGCACGCGCGCGCCGAGGGCGATCCCGAGGCGAATCGTCTCCTCGCGCAGAACCGGGCGGAGTCGGTGGCCCGCTTCCTGGAAGCACAGGGCCTGAGCGCGAACCGCATCCGCACCGAGGCGGCGCCGACGAAGGTCACGGGCGGTGCCGGCCAGGCGGTGTCATTCGCCGTGGGCCAGGTGCCGTTTTGAAGAATGGAATGGCGCCATGAAGAGAGTATTCAAGGTGGTGGGCGTGGTGGTCGCATTAATAATTGCAGGGGCCGTTGCCGTCGTTACTTTCAAGGCCTTCACAATTACCGAGCCATTCATAGTCGAGCCGGTGACAGAATTAGCTCCACCAAAAGGTGCGAAGCCGGGTCACGAAATCAAAGCCGACACGCGGACACTGTCCGTATTCAGCAGCAATCTCGTTGTAGTAGTCGCTGATCCTGGCGCATCGTTTCAGTATGATGTTCTTTGGCTGGTCGAAAAGCCGCGGGAAGATGGGTCAGGAATGTTGATGGAATACAGATGTGAATTGCCGAAACATGCGGTGGCTGAACATATCAATGGCATTGGCTCAAAGCTACCACCCGAGATACTAGAAGCCGCAAACGGAAACCGATGGCGATGATGACCGATCAGTGCAGCAGGACCATTTGCATTTCGTCCAGTTAGCGAACAGCGGACACTCGCACTGTACGATGAACTTTTACCTGCACAACACCGCTCCGCTGCCCGCGCTTTCTGCTGTTTTTGCGGCGGGGCTTGCGGCACAGTCCGCCACGCCAGTTCGCTTGGTCACCATGGTTGATGAGAAACAAGTCCGACGAAAGGTGCTCCTCCGCACGCTGGGTCATCCCCTCGTGCTGGCGCCGTTCATGGCGGGCATGACGGCCATGACGGCGACGCTCCTCTTCACCCAACGCGCGGCCTTCGCCGTGTTCGCCGGCCTCGCTGGCGCGCTCGGGTCCGCCGGCATGTTCGTGACCCGCATGATCTTCAACGGCGAAAACACCGCCCGCCAGGTCACCGACGAACTCACGGGCAGCGAGGTGCAGCAACAGCAACAGGCGCTCGATGACCTCGCGAAGACTCTGACCGCCGAGGACAACGATTCGCGGCCCGAGGTGGCCCTGAACGATCTGCGGGCGCTGGTCGCGGCGTTCGAGAAACTCGACGAGGAGGCTTCCGGCGCGCATGTCCACTCCGTCGTCGAGATTCGGATGCGCGTGCAACAGTTGTTCGATCATTGCGTGAAGTCGCTCCAGCAGACCCGCAAGCTGTGGCTGACCGCCCAGCAACTGCGCTCGCCCGAGGCGCGGAACCCCTTGCTCGCCCAGCGTGAGAACATCATCAGCGACGTGCAGGTGACCTTGCGCCAGTTGAGCGGTACGCTGGTCGGCCTCCAGACGATGGATTCGGCGCAGCATTCCTCGAAGCAGTTTCAGCGGATGCGCGAGGATCTCGACCAGAGCCTCGATGCGGCGCGCAATGTCGAGTCGCGCATCGAGAATCTATTGAACGATCGCGGCTACGACGTCTCCGAGTTTTCAACCCCCGCAACCCCACAAACCAAAGGATAAAGCTATGTTTGGCGCAATTGGCAGATGGATCAAAGCAGTCGGCTACCTGTTGACCGGCCAGATCGATTCCGCGCGGCGCGTGCTCGATACCAACCCGCACGTCGTCCGCGCCAAGTACGACACGGTCATTCGCGACAAGGTGAACCAGATTCACATTTACAAACAGGCGGTGGCCGGCTTGATCGCGCAACAGGAGAACAAGATCGGCAAGGTCAAGGCGCTCACCGAGGAAGTGCAGAAGCTGGAGCGCTTGAAGGCGGGCGCGCTCGCCAAGGCCAAGCAAACGGTCGACAAGCTCACCGCCGCCGGTAAGTCGAAGGAAGAGGTCCACAGCGATGAGGACTACAAGAAGTGCCTCGCCGCGTTCAACGACTTCTCTTCCACGTTGAAGGAAAAGCAGGATCACATCGCCGAGAACGAGCGGGACATCGAGGGTTACCGGAAGAGCATCGGCGAGCACAAGGTCCAGCTCCAGCAGTTGCTCCGCGACCTGGAGAAGCTCAAGGCCGAGTCGGCGGACACGGTCGCCGACATCATCACGGCCAAGCAGGAGAAGGACATCGCCGACATCCTGTCCGGCATCGCGAAGGACGGCAGCGCGCAGGAGTTGCAGTCGTTGCGGCAACTGCGGCAGGAGATCAAGGCCGAGGCGCGCATCTCGAAGGAGATGGCCGGCACGGACACGCTGGCGCAGGAGGCGGAGTTCCTCGATTACGCGCGCAAGAGCACGGCGAACGACGACTTCGACGCGTTGCTCGGACTGGCTGGCACGGCCGTGGCGGCACCCAAAACGGCGGCCGCACCCGAGAAGGAAAAGGCCGGCGGTTTGCCGGAGTAACCAGTAGCTGCTGGATCGGAAGTGAATTTATCTGAAGCCCGGGAGACCGGGCGATGGCAGCGGGGCGTGCGAATTCGCCTGACGTAGCTGCTGCCATAACTGAAATCCGAAACCCTGAACCTCAAATTCTAAAACATGAAACTCAACTTGAAATCCCTGTTCGCCGTCGCGGGCCTCGGCTTCGCCGGTTTGTTCAACTCTTCCGCCGCCACCCCTTCGTTCTCGCTCGCGTGGAGCGAGTATCCGTCGTGGAGCGTGTTTGGCGTGGCTGATGCCTTCAAGCTCATCGACGGCAAGGAAGGCAAGCTCGGTCCCATCGAGCAGAAGTGGGGCGTGGACATCGTGCTCAAGGAAGCCGAGTAC
Source organism: bacterium (assembly GCA_031362805.1). Taxonomy (GTDB): domain Bacteria; phylum Verrucomicrobiota; class Verrucomicrobiia; order Limisphaerales; family RI-55; genus RI-55. Next base: position 921 of record JANLTG010000076.1, on the reverse strand, counting down.
GATCCCTGCCTCACGATGTACGGCGCCGGCCAGGCCGATGCCGTGTGCATCACCGGCATGGACGTATTGAACCCGTCACTCACCCGTCCGTCGGTGATGGTGCTGCCCACCTCGACCAGCTTCGGCGCCGACGCGTTGATCGTCGATGCCTCGATCAAGTCGGTGAAGGATCTGAAGGGCAGGAAGGTGTTCGGCCTCGCGAAGTCCGTGTCCGAATACACGTTCGTCCGCAACCTCGAACTGCTCGGCGAGAAGGAAAAAGATTACGTGTTCGCGAACATGGACCCCGGCGCCGCCGCCGTCGCCATGCAGCAAAAGCAAAAAGGCGTCGAGGCCATCCTCGTCTGGAACCCCTTCGTGATGGAGACGCTCAACAAGCGCAAGGACGTGCGGGTGTTGTTCGACTCGACGAAGATCCCCAACGAGATCATCGACTCAGTGTGCATCGCCGAGACGTCTTTGGCCAAGCCCGGCGGCAAGGAGTTCGCCGCCGCGATCATCGACGTGTTTTACGCGGTCAACCAGCGCATGGCCGCGCCTGCGACACGCAAGGACACGCTCGTTGCACTCGGCGAGAAGTTCTCACACCTCGACGCCACGGCGATGGAAACCGTCGTGAAGCAGACGAAATTCTACAGTACGCCGGACGAGGGGTTGGCCGTGTTGAACGGCAAGGAATTGCCGGAGATCATGAAGAAGGTCGTCGAGTTTTGTGTCGCGCACGAGATCACCGGCAGCGCGCCGAAACTCGCCTACGGCAAGACCGGTGCCGGCGCGAACCTGCGCTTCGACCCGACCTACATCGAAATGGCGAAGGCGAAGAAGTAGTTGATGATCCGCCGCCCGACATCCCAGCCGGTGGCCGTATTGCTCGGCGTGTTGTCGGTTGCGCTGATGCTGCTCGGCTACACCTGGCTCTCG
>JANLTG010000011.1:0-48399 GCA_031362805.1 bacterium | reverse complement strand
GGCTTTGTCCTTGCCCTTGTCCTCGACCACCTTGGTCGGGAAGAAGCCCATCTCCTTCAGGCGATTGATGGCTTCATTCTGGCTGCCGACCTCGAGCACGCCCTTGGTTTCCTTGCCCCGCGAATCCATCGCCACGTAACTGTATCTCGGCATAACTAGACCTTTCTCAGGTGTATTTCACGACTTCTTCTATGGTGCTTTCGCCGTCGAAAATACCGCGCAGCCCATCTTCGCGCAACGTTATCATGCCCATTTCGATGGCCTTCTGCCGCACAACAACGGTGGGCGCGCGGTCATTGATCAGACCCCGCAAGGTCTCATTGATCACGAGCAATTCGAAAATACCTTTTCGTCCCCGATACCCGGTGTCATTGCAGGTCGAACAGCCGCGCCCGTAATAGAACACCTTCTCCCCAATGTCATGGGGCGAGAGATTTAACAACGAGAGCTGGCTCTCAGTGGGTTCGAACGGCGTCCGGCACTTCTTGCAAATGGTCCGGACCAGCCGCTGGGCCAGCACCCCCATCAACGTCGAAGAGATCAGGAAGGGCTCCACCCCCATGTCCACCAACCGCGTCACGGCGCCCGGCGCATCGTTCGTGTGCAGCGTGCTCAAGACCAAGTGACCCGTGAGCGAGGACTGAATGGCGATCTGCGCGGTCTCCAGGTCGCGCATTTCCCCGATCATGATGATGTCTGGATCCTGCCGAAGAAAGGAGCGCAGTGCCTTCATGAAGGTCATGCCGACCGCCTCATGAATACCCACCTGCATGATGCCCTCAATATCGTATTCGACCGGATCTTCAGCCGTCAGCAATTTCGATTCGATGTCATTGATCCGATACATGCAGGCGTAAAGCGTCGTCGTCTTGCCGCAGCCCGTGGGGCCCGTCACGACGAAGATGCCGTTCGGCTGCATGATCGCCTCCTCGGTGTAATCGAGCACGAACTTTGGCAGTCCCAGCGATTTCAACTCCAGCTTGATGGCGTCGCGATCAAGCACCCGGAGCACGACCGATTCACCGAACTGCGTGGGCAGCGTCGAAATACGCAGATCGATCCGGCGATCCGCGAGATTCAAACTGATGCGGCCGTCCTGCGGCAACCGGCGTTCCGAGATGTTCAGATTCGCCATGATCTTCAAGCGCGACACCACCGGCAACGCGAGGTGCTTGGGCGGCGGCGCCATCTCGTAGAGGGCTCCATCCACGCGGTAGCGGATCTTGAATTCATCCTCGAACGGCTCGAAATGAATATCGCTCGCCCGATCTTTCACCGCCTGCATCAGCACCAGGTTGACGAACTTGACGATCGGCGTCTCGTTGGCCAGATCCGTGGCGTCCATGATGCCCGCTTCGACGTCGCTAACTTCCTTCGCCAGATCGAGGTCAGCCCCCAACTCGCCCAGGATGTCCGCAAAACCGGCACCCATGTCGTCGGTGTAGTGCTTGGCAATGGCCGCCGCCACCTTCTCCGGGTCCGCCACCACCAACTGAATTTCCTTGCCGACCGTAAACCCAATTTCATCGACCACCTGCGGATTGAGGGGGTTGGCCAGCGCGACCCGGATCACTGTGTCAAATACGGCGACCGGCAGGCAGAGGTGCATTCGGGCGACATCCGCGGGGATCGCTTTCAGCACCTCGGGCGTCAAATCGTTGGAGTTGATTTCCACCACCTCGGTGCCGAGATGGTCGGCGATCACCTGCAACGACGTGAACGTATCCACGATGCCCATGTCGTTGAGCACCTGGATGACGGGTTTGCCGTTGCGATCAGACTCGGCCGCCACCTCATCGCGTTGGAGGTCATCGAGCATCCCGCGTTCGCGAACGAGGGACAATAAAGGATCATTTGCTGCGTCTGCCATGATATCGGTCGTTAAGCTTTGTGCGCGCCACCTTCTTCACCCTCTTCGCCCTCAGGATTACGGCCCATTTCGAGATCCAGTTCCTGGAGCTTCTGCATGATGGTCGCGGGATCCTGCGCCTTGGTCATCACTTCGTCGCGGGAGATCAAGCCTTCTTTGTATTTGGACATTAAGAAGCCGTCCAAGGTCACCATCCCGAACTTCGCGCCCGTTTGGATGTCCGAGTTGATCCGGAAAGTCTTGTTGTCGCGGATCAGCGCGGCAATGGACGGCGTGTTGACCATGATTTCATAAATCGCCACGCGGCCAGGCTTGTCGCACCGGGGCAGCAGCAATTGGGAGATCACGGCCTGCAGCACCGTGGACAACTGGATGCGCACCATCTCCTGCTGGTTCGTCGGGAAAGCCTGGGTGATACGATCGATGGTCTTGGCGGCGCCCGTCGTGTGCAGCGTTCCAAACACCAAGTGGCCCGTCTCGGCCGCGGTGATGGCCGCTTCCATCGTCTCCAAGTCACGCAACTCACCCACGAGAATCACATCGGGATCCTGCCGCAAGGCCCGGCGCAGCGCCTCGGCGAAGTTCGGCACATCGACGTTGACCTCGCGTTGGGTCACGACGGCCTTCTTGTGCCGATGATAATATTCGATAGGATCCTCAATCGTGATCAAGTGCGCGTCATCGCGCTCTTCATTAATGAGGTTTAGCATCGACGCGAGCGTGGTGGTCTTGCCTGAACCCGTGGGGCCGGTCACCAGAACCAGGCCTCGCGGCCGGTAGCACAACTCCCGGGCAATAACCGGCGGGATGCCCAGTTGCTGGAAGGTCAGCAGCTTCGTGGGAATCTGCCGCAGCACCATGCCGAAGTTGCCTCGCTCCTTGAAAACACTGACCCGAAACCGGGCCACCTCACCGAAAGCAAACCCGAAGTCCGCACCGCCGCGTTCGCGGACGTGCTGAATATGGTCCTCGGAGGTAACGCTGCGCATCAAATCTTCCGTGTCTTCGGGACGGCAGGGCGGCCCATCGACGCGATTAAGAATGCCATGCAAGCGAATGACGGGCGGAACACCAACCCGAATGTGCAAGTCGGCGGCGCCTTCGGACACCACCAACTGGAGGAGATCGGACATCGAGTAGGACATAGTGAAAAAGGAGCTGAATTACTTCAAATCATCTGGGGCAACGGTGCTCAATCGGCATCACCCACGGTGGCTCGAATCACTTCCTCGGGAGAAGTCATGCCGGCGATGACTTTCCGGGCGCCATCCTCACGCAAGGTGCGCATGCCCATTTCGCGCGCCCGAACCCGCAACACCGACGACGGCACTTTTTCGTAGATCAATTTGCGCGCCTCGTCGTCGATCATAAAGATCTCAAAAATACCAAAGCGCCCCCGGTAGCCCGTGCGATTACAATTGTCGCAGCCTTTGCCCTTCCGGTACGCCGGATCCTTGACCGTCTCCGGGTCGATGTGCAGCGTCCTGAGCTCGCTGGGAGCCGGTTCGTAGGGCGCGCCGCATTTTTTGCAGATTTTGCGTACGAGCCGTTGCGCCATCAGGCAGCGGGTCGAGGAAGCCACCAAGAAAGGCTTCACGCCGATGTCGATCAAACGGGTGACGGCGCCCGGGGCATCGTTGGTGTGCAGGGTGGAGAAAACCAAGTGACCCGTCAGGGACGCATTGATGGCGATGGTCGCCGTCTCCAAGTCGCGAATTTCCCCCAGCATGATCACGTTCGGCGCCTGCCGCAGAATCGCGCGCAGGGCGTGGGCGAACGAGAAGCCGATGATTTCGCTGACCTGCACCTGGTTGATGCCGGCGAGCAGGTATTCCACCGGGTCCTCGACCGTGATGATCTTCCGGTCCGGCCGGTTGATGAAGTTCAACACCGAATAAAGCGTGGTCGTCTTGCCGGAACCGGTCGGTCCGGTCACGAGCAAGATGCCGTCGGGCAAACCGATCACGCGTTCGAAGGATTGCTGGTCATCCGTAAAGAAGCCCAGTTCAGGCAGACCCAGCTTCAGACCTTCCTTGTCCAGAATACGCATGACGATCGATTCGCCATGGTTGGTGGGCAGACAGGAGACGCGGAGATCGATAAGCTTGCCGCCGACCTGGGATTGAATGCGCCCGTCCTGCGGGATGCGCTTCTCCGAGATCGACATGTTGGCCATGATCTTCAGGCGCGAGATGATCGCCAGCTGCAACCGCTTCGGCGGGTTCTTCATCTCGTGCAAGACGCCGTCGATGCGGTAGCGCAGACGGAACTTCTTGCTTAACGGCTCAAGATGAATATCCGACGCCCGCAGCTTAAAGGCTTCAACAATCAATGAATTGACCAGCTTGATGATCGGCGCGTCGGCATCGACGGCGGCCCCGTCATCGGTATCAATCTTCCCGATCGTACCCAGCTCGACTTCACCCTCGGTGATGTCCTGGATCATCTTCGAGACCTGGTCTTCCTGCCCGCCGTAGTACCGGTTCAACGCCGCCTGAATGTCCTCCGCAGTGGCGACGCGCAATTCGACATGCGTATTTAGCGATACCTGGATCGCATCGATTGTATCGAGATCCCCCGGATCCGAAATGGCCACCCCCACTGTGCCTTCGTGAACGAACACCGGCACCACGTTGAACTTTTTGGCGATATGCCGGGGCACCGCCGCGATCACGTCGTCCGTGAGCCGGAGCTCACCCAAGTCCACCATTTCGGTACCGAAATGCATGGCCTTGGCCCGGGCCACGTCGATCGGCTGCAGGGCTCCCGCCGCGATCATCGTATCGACGACCCCTTCGCCCTTGCTGTCAGCGTCGGCACGGTGCTGCGCCACTTGAGCGGCGTCCACGGTGCCGATTTCCGTCAGTGTCTCTAATAAATAATCGTCTTTTGCGGCCACAATTACCTCGGGTACTGCATGTTTATGCGTTGGATGTGCGGGCAGTGTTACGTGGCATGTCTGGTGTTGTCAAACTTGGACAACTGACGCGTCAAAGAATCACGAGTGCCGCGATTCGACCTGTTGCAATCCTTTGTTGCTGATTGCGAATGTTTGAAAAGAGATCGCCGGCCAGCCGCGAACGGGCTAGATGACAGATCCCAGTCGCGATGCTTGAACGCGTATGGTGTGGGCAAGTTGCCGTTCCCGCCTGGGCGAGTTTTCCCGGCGGAGCGCGCATAGGTTCCTTACCGGTCACGCGCCTTTGCAAGCATCTCAAGCGTCTGCTTTATGACGATCCCCGGGACGTCACCGATCAAGTCCTCACCCGCCTCCTGGATGAGCACGTGAACGGCGTTGGTATGGACGGAGAGCCATTCGTTCCTTCGCGTCAATTTCGCCACCAATCGGGCGGGCTGCATACCCTCCCGCTCCAGCGTGCTTGGTAACCCAAGCTTGACGCCCGTCAACACGGTCAACGGCAACGCTGGCAGGCGGGCCGTGCGATCTTCGAGCAGCAAGGCGTCCAGTTGCCGAAACTCAGCCTGCGCACCCCGGGGCGACCGGGTGAACTGATAAGATTTCATGTAAACTTTTTCGGCACGCAAGGCTTCCCACCGCTCGGCGCGGTCCTTCGCCAACGCGGAATCACTTCTACCTTTCAACCCTTGCTCGATGGTTTGCAATTCCCGTACGGCGTACGGTCGGTAAAGCGCATTCACCCCGTTGAGAAAGGTGGTGATCGATTCACTTAGCTCCGGATTCTCCCGTTGCAGCTCTTCCAGAATCTCGGTCGATGTCTCGTCATCGGAAGGATCCAGCAAGACCAGCCCGCGCACTTGATCTGGAAACGCTTTCGCAAAGCTTCGCGCGTAGGCCGCTCCGATGTTGGCACCCACGACGACGACCTGCCCTGTGACGCCTTGCGCATGAAGTAGCGCTCCCAGAACTGCTGCATTTTTAGCCAACGACCGGTCACCGCCGCCAGGTGCTGACCCGCCGAATCCGGGACGTTCGTAGGCGACCACGGTCGTCTCCCGGGCAAGGGCCTGCTGAATTGGGGCCCACGTTTTGAGTGTCGCTTGCATGTCTCCCTCCAAAACGACCGCAGGCGATCCACGACCACAAACCAACACCCGGAACTGCTGTCCGTTCACGCTGACTAACTGAGGGACTGCGCGTTCTACTTGGCGCGTGCCCACGACTACCACAACTCCAATCAGCAGCATGACCAAGCCAAACGCAGGCGCGAACCGGAAGTGAACGCTGAAATGAAGCCGGTTCGACGGCGCAGGAAAAGGCGTTACTCCGGGCGCGGGTGCCGTCGATTCTCGCCGATGTCGGTTAAGCGAGAATGCGATGGGCGCCAGACCGATCCGGGTCAATGGCACCAGCAAGCCCACAGCAAGCGCCGCCACTTCACGAACCCATCGATCAACTGGTAATGCGATGAAGACAAACATCACCATTCCCGCCACGGTTACGCTCCAGAAGCACGTGTATCCTGCCAACTCCCGCGCAGCAACCAGTCGCCGACGCCGGGCTTCGCTCCAAACCCACCAGGCTGCGGTCAACTTGACCGACCAGAGGGCACACAATCCCCAGACGACCAGCCGCCAGTTGAACACCGTGTTGTAGGGGGTTACCTCGGCCCAGGAGCGGAGCAGCAACCACGGGAATAGGATGAAGTGGGAAAGAAAAGTTCCGATGGTAGCCGCCAGAAACAGGACCTGGCGTCCCACCAATCCGTTGTAGAGGCTGATCACCAGACTGCGCCACACGAGGACCGCTACGATTGCAGCGTAGCCGCCCAGCATCAGCCACGGCGATACATGCGAACTAGTCTTCTCACTCGGGAGCAAAGCCGACCAGAGCCCGGACCAGCTCCCGGTCACAGAAAGTGCGATCACCAATGCCATCAGTACAACGCCGCAACCCAGCCCAGCGCACACGCCAGCCAACCGCAGCCGTACGAAGACCCATTCACCACAAGTAAAAGGCCGGACGGCTACGAACGGAGGAAGGCCAAGTTCCCGGGTCCAAAAATCCGGCACGGCGAATCCCTTGCCCGCAAGAACCGCGATCGCGATGGGTGCCAGGGCGCAGCCCACGGCAAATGTTCCCGCGCTCGACGCGCCCAGCTCAAGCATCCACGGCACCGGGAACGCAAGGAAGACGGCCACAAAGGCGGCGAGCCCCGGGAAGATCCAGCCGTTCCGCCGCCACTCGAGCCAGAACTGCGCGCGCAGCGGCGAACGAAACGGCCGTCGCTCACCGAACACTTTTGAGCGGGTTTGCGCACCGGCCACTCGCGAGCAGGTTCCGGCCGTTGGCTGATGGCGCTGACGGGCGACGCTTCGCCAGGCGAAAGCAATTGTCACCACGTTGATCACGAACAGCAGTGCTGACAGCTTGGCCACCCGCAAACCCTCGCCCCCCGCGATCAGCACGCCGGGCAGGACGCTCTCCGGCAACACCAGCAACCAGAGCAGCAAGCCACCCAGGACGCCGCAAATGATGAGGCGCAGGAGCCGGTACTGCGCCAGCCCCCACATGACGGCCTGGTAGCCGAACATTCCGGTCATCAACAAAAGCGCCGGCTCAATCAGCGGCTGGTCATCGCCGAGCGGGCCAAACACCAGGCCGACCCATGCGGCGTAAACCAGTGCCACGCTCAGCGCCCCCGCCATCATGGGCGTCAACACCAACGACCGGGTCGAAATGGGGAACGCAAAAAGGCGCAACGGGAACACCGCAAGTTTCAACTGCCGGTTAGTCTCCGTGAAGGTGAAGCCGGCGAAACTGGCCAGCAACGACACCGCCATCAGCACGTGCGCCAGCGGTCGCAACCAATCCTGCGCCGTCGTTGAACTGGCCGACTGCGCAGCACCCGCCAAGGTGAGCACAGCCGTGACGGTCAACCCGGCGGTGACTCGCTGGCCACGCCAAAGTTCCCACAGAATGGAGCGCACCGGATGCATCACGTGGTTTGAGTATGGAAACGATCGGGCTCGCCTTCAGGGTTTCACTACCGGGTCGCCCCCGCCGATGCGGAGCAGGAACAATTCATTTAACGGGAGTGTGGTGGTCTCGATCACTTGCAGGCCAGCCTGCGAAAAATGAAGCTTCAGTTCCGAGTGGGCGCCGTGGCAGACCAGCTCCCATTCCCCCGCCGGGCCCGCGCGCTGGTGCAACAGACCGGGCACTTTGGGCAGACCCGCCGCTGAACTTGGGCCGCGAACACGCCAACGGCTGTGCGTCTCCCGTAACTCCACGAGCGTACCCGTCGCCAGAAGTTTGCCCTGGTGTAGAATTGCCACGCGATCTGACACCCGCTCGACTTCATCCAGCAGATGCGATGAAAAGAAAACCGTGCGCCCTTCTTCGCCCACGGCCCGGATGATGACTTCGAGGAGATCGCGGCGCACGACGGGATCAAGCCCGGTGCTGGGTTCGTCGAGCACGAGCAACTCGGGCCGGAACGCGAGCGCCACGAGCAGCCCTGCCTTCGCGTGTTGTCCCTGCGACAGTGTTTTGATCTGCGCTCGCGGATCAAGATCGAGCTGTCGGCGGAGCTGGTCGGCGTAGTCCGGATCCCACGTCGGATAAAAGGCGCGCGTGTAGCGCAGCAATTCGTCGATCGTCATCCACGTCGGCAGGTCGCGATATTCGGAGAGGTAACCCACACGCTTGAAGACCGCGACGGGATCGGTGGCCGGATCGAGGCCGAACAAGCGGACGTGGCCCGCCGCTGGCCGGCAGAGTCCGAGGAGATGTCGGATCAACGTGGTCTTGCCCGCGCCGTTTTCGCCGACGAGTCCAAACACGCCGCCTGCCGGCACGCGGAGATTTATGTGATCGAGCGCACACTTGGAACCGAACCAGCAGGAGAGATCGGATACCTCCGCTGGACTCGAATCAATCGCGGCAGATCCGGCATGCGCAGTGAGGCTCGGGGTCATGGGCCTTGTTAAGCCCTTCGCATTCGGTCGTGTCAAATTGAATCTCCCCGCAGCTTACTTCCGCGCCCGCGCCAGATCTTCGAGACTGCGCGCGATCAACGCCGTCCAGCCGGTCTGATGGCTCGCGCCCAGCCCCTTGCCGTTGTCGCCGTGAAAGTATTCATGGAAGAGCACGAGATCCTTCCATGCGCCGGACTCGGTGAAGCGCGCGTCATCGCCGTGACAGGGCCGTTGGCCGTTCGCGTCCGGCATGACCAATCGGGTGAGGCGGGTGGCGATTTCACGAGCCACCTCCTGCAACGTCATCAGGCAACCCGAGCCCGTCGGGCACTCGATCTTTAAGGTGTCCTCGTAGAAGTGGTGATACCGCTCGAGCGCTTCGATGAGGAGATAGTTCATGGGCACCCAGACCGGTCCGCGCCAGTTCGAATTGCCGCCAAACATCGGCGAAGTCGATTCGCCGGGCACATACGTCACAGTCGATTCGTGGCCGTCCTGCTTGAAGACGTACGGCTGGCCTTCATGCACTTTGGACAACGAACGAATGCCGAACGGCGAAAGAAATTCATTCTCATCCAGCATGTACCTCAACACGCGCAACAAGCGTTCGCGCGATGGGATGGCCAGCAGCCGGCGACCAGAGCGTTGCTCCATGTAAGATGTGGTGCGGCTGAGGTCCGAACGATTCTTGAGAAACCACTCCGCCCGCTGCGTGAAGCCGGGCAACCGCTGCATGTCCTCGGCCTCGACGGTCTCGACGGCGATGAGCGGGATCAAGCCCACGAGCGAGCGCACCTTGAGCGGGATGCTCCGGCCCTCGCAATGCAACCGGTCGTAATAAAATCCATCTTCCTCATCCCACAGGCCGTGGCCGTCCATGTGGTTCATCGCATCGACGATGGCCACGAAGTGCTCGAAAAACTTCGACGCCATGTCCGCGTACGGTGAGTCCTTCTGCGCGAGCTTGAACGCGATGGACATCATGGTCGTGCAGTAGAACGCCATCCACGCCGTGCCGTCCGCCTGCTCGAGCTGGCCGCCGCCGGGCAACGGCTTCGAGCGATCGAACACGCCGATGTTGTCCAGCCCGAGGAAACCGCCGGCAAACAGGTTCTTGCCCTGGGCGTCCTTGCGATTCACCCACCAGGTGAAATTCACGAGCAATTTCTGGAAGACGCGCTCGAGGAAGTTTCGGTCGCGCTGGCCTTTCGTGCCCGTAATCTTGTAGACGCGCCAGGCCGCCCAGGCATGAACGGGCGGATTCACGTCGCTGAACGCATACTCATAGGCCGGGATCTGCCCGTTTGGGTGCATGAACCACTCGCGCAGGAAAAGCAGGAGCTGCGACTTCGCGAAGTACGGATCAACGCGCGCGAGGGCGACCATGTGAAACGCCAGATCCCACGACGCGTACCACGGATACTCCCACTTGTCCGGCATCGAGATCACGTCGCGGTTGAAGAGATGCGGCCAGTCGAAGTTGCGCACCCAGCGACGTTCCGGCGGTGGCGGCGGTTGATTTGGATCGCCGTCGAGCCAGCGCTTCACGTCGAAGTGATAGAACTGTTTCGACCACAGCAATCCGCCGTAAGCCTGGCGCATCACGCTGCGTTCCTCGTCCGTCATCTTCGCCGGCGTGCGCGCGGCAAAATACTCGTCCGCCTCGATTAGACGGTCGGAAAACAACTTGTTGAAATCAGGGCCAAAGGCACGCGCCGGCGCCTCATCGGCTTTGACCAACCGCAGTTCGATGACCGCCTGGCCGCCCGCCTCAATCCGCAGATGATACCAAGCTGCCGCCTTGGTGCCTTCGCGCTGCGGGTTCACCGCATCCGGTCGCCCGTTCACCACCCGCTCGTGGAAAGCGTCCTTCACGAACGCATTCGCCTGCTCGCGACTGAAGAGGCGGCGCTCGTTGGTCTCGTTGTCGGTGAAAAGGAAACGCGGCGGGTGATCGTCGGGACCGTGGTTGGCGAACAACAACATGCTGCCGAGCGAGGGATGATCGGCGTGAACGGTATTCTCGATGCCGAGGTGCAGGCGTGGCTTGGCGGTGTCGTCTTCCTGCTGGCCGCCCCAGCTCCAGGTGTTGCGGAACCAAAGCGTTGGCAATAGATCCAACTCGGCGGTGTCAGACCCACGGTTGATTACCTTGATCCGGATCAGCACGTCGTCGGGCGATTTCTTCGCGTATTCAACGAACACATCGAAGTAACGTTCCCCGGCGAAGATACCCGTGTCCACCAGCTCGAACTCCGGCTGCTCGCGTGAGCGACTACGATTCTCCGCCACCAACCGGGCGTAAGGAAACTCCGCCTGCGGATACTTGTAGAGCGCCCGCATATAGGAATGCGTCGGTGTCGAGTCGAGGTAGAAGTATTCCTCCTTCACGTCCTCGCCGTGATTGCCCTCGGGACCGGTCAGGCCGAAGAGGCGTTCCTTGAGGATCGCGTCCTTGCCGTTCCAAAGCGCAAGTCCGAAGCACAACCGGCACTGGCGATCGGTGATGCCAAGCAAGCCGTCCTCACCCCAGCGATACGCGCGACTCCGGGCGAGGTCGTGCGGGAGATAATTCCAGGCATCGCCGTTGCCCGAATAATCTTCGCGCACCGTGCCCCACTGGCGATCGCTCAGGTACGGACCCCACCGTTTCCAGTTCTTCGTCCGCTTGGAGTCCTCCACCAAGCGGCGCAGCTCGGCGGGAATCTTGAACTTGGCCGATCCGGCCCCTTCATGGTCTTTGTGAAAGAAGGTTGTGCCCTCCGTGTCGAACAGGTGCTTGAGCTGATGGTAATCGCTGTTGGGCATGTCCGGTTGAGTTATCGCCCAAGCCGGATTTGAGCTTAAGCGACCACTGGGGAGACGGTTAGCCGATCGCCGGCAGGAAACGAAGCGCAAACTGTAGAAGTCCTAAGCAGGGCGCACATTCCAGGAGGCAAATGCGCGTCCACCGCGAATTTCATGTGAGAAAGAGATGCCGGCTTTTCAGCTTGAGTGATTGCCCGGCGAATTCCAGGCAGGCCTGTAAATCTTCGCGCTCCAGATCTGGAAACTCAGCCAGCAGATCTTCAAATGTGTCGCCCGCTGCGAGGTGTTCGAGCGTGGATTCGCGCCGGTAACGCAAATGGCGGATGGCCGGTTTCCCGTGGCAGATCTCCAGATCGATCGTGATGCGCGCAAGCAGCGAAGGCTTGCCGTTCGTCATGCCGCGCGATGTAGCGGCGCCGATTCAGGACGGCAAGGCGCTTTTCCCACGGGGTATTAATCATGGCATCTACATTTGCCTCCCGGCGAATGTCCGGCTTATCCTCCGCGTCCGTCAATCGCTGCGGTGGCCAGGTGCGACCGCTTTTGCCGACATGAAATTCAAGTTTATCATTGCCGCGCTGCTCGTCGCGTTGACCCTGCGGGCTCAAAATGGCGACAAAGCCGGTGAAGTGCAGAAGCTGCTCGTGCCGGAGCAGCTTATTCCTCCGGCACCGGTTCTCACACCGGGGGAAGCGCTCAAATCGTTTCAACTGAAGCCGGGTTTTCGAATTGAGCTGGTCGCAACCGAGCCGTTGATCAATACGCCGGTGGCGATGCAGTTTGATCCCGACGGCCGCATCTGGGTCGTGGAGATGACGGGTTATATGCCGAACCCCGATGGCCTGGGCGAAGATCAACCGACGGGAAGTATTGCGGTGTTGGAAGACACCGATGCCGATGGGCGCATGGACAAGCGGACGGTCTTTCTCGACGGCCTGGTCATGCCGCGTGCGATCTGCCTGGTGCAAGGCGGCGTGCTCGTGGCCGAGATGCCGAACCTGTGGTTTTGCAAAGATACGAACGGCGATCTCAAGTGCGACGAGAAGAAATCAATCGCCCCAGACTATGTGCAGGGTGACCCGAAGAATCCCGAGCACAACGCCAACGGCCTGCTGTGGGCGCTCGACAACTGGATCTACAGCGCGAACTACACGACCCGTTTCCGCAACACCGATGGCCAGTGGCGCCGCGACCCCACGGCCTTTCGCGGGCAATGGGGTCTGTCCCAGGACGACTTTGGCCGGCTGGTCTATGACTCGAACAGCGACCAGTTGCGCATCGATCTGGTCCCCGGCGAGTATCTGCTGCGCAACAAGAACTTTGCGGCGAAGGCGGGAGTGAATGTTGATCCTGTCGGCAGCCAGGTGACCTATCCAGCGCGGGTAAATCCGGGGGTAAATCGTGGCTATCAGACCGGCGTGCTGAAGGAGGACGGGCGACTGGCGAAGTTCACGGCGGCGTGCGGGCCGGTGGTTTATCGCGGCGACAATTTCCCGGCCGAGTTTCTCGGCAATGCCTTCGTGTGCGAGCCGTCGGCGAACTTGATCAAACGAAACATTCTCACGGAACAGGACGGCATCGTCACCGGCCAGTTCGCTTACCCGGACTCAGAATTCCTCACCTCAACTGACGAACGCTTTCGCCCGGTCAATGCCTACAATGGCCCCGACGGTGCGCTCTACCTCGTTGACATGTATCGCGGCCTGATCCAGCACCGGATCTATCTGACGACGTATTTGCGCGGGCAAATCGAGAGCCGCAACTTGCAGGCGCCCGTTAATCTCGGCCGCATCTATCGGGTCGTGCATGAGGGCAAGAGCTTGAACCGCTCTCCTAAAATGGCGACGGCGAGTTCCGCCGAGCTGGTGAAATCGCTCGAACATCCGAACGGCTGGGTGCGCGACACCGCGCAGCGATTGCTCGTCGAGAAGCGGGACGCTTCGCCGGTGGCCGGTTTGATGCAACTTGCGCGATCGGCGAAGCCACTGGCCTCACGGTTACAAGCTTGGTGGACTTTGGATGGCCTGGGGCAGGTGGATGTGGGTGCGATCCGTGGCGCGCTGGCTTCGGGCGAGCCGAAGCTTCAGGTGGCGGCGCGGCGCAGCCCCGACGCGCATCCCGAGCTGCGGCAGGCGATCGAGCCGGATGTGCTGGCGCTTGCGGCAAAGGCGTCGCCGGAGGTTGAGTGGCAGATTGCGTTTTCGTTGGGCAACTACACTTCGCCGTCGACGCTTGATGCGCTGGCCGACTTGGCGGTTCGCAAGGCCGACAATGCCTTCGTGCGGGACGCGGCAGTCTCGGGCGTGGGCGGCCGGGAGGTCACGTTGCTCAGTGCGGTTCTCGCTCATGCACAGGTGGGTGAAGCCACGGCACCGCTCGTGCAGGCGCTCGCTTCTTCAGTGATCAAGGAAGCCAAGCCGGACCGGATTAATGAACTGCTGACGCTGGCGGCGAGACAGGCGGCGACAGCCAACTGGCGGGGCGTCGCCCTGCTCAAAGGAGCAGCCGCGAACGTGCCGAAAGCGCAGAAAGACAAGCCCGCGCCGAAGGTCAACGCGATCCAATTTCCGGCCGAACCGGCTGGGTTGATCGCCTTGCGACAGGTGCATGATCCCGCCGTGCAGGAGGCGCTGGCGGTCGTCGAGCCGTTGTTCGGCTGGCCCGGCAAGGCGGTGGTGGCTGGCTCTGAAGTACGGGCGCTGACCGAGGCGGAGAAGGTTCTGTTTGAACGAGGCAAGGAACTGTACGCGATCAGTTGCGGCGCGTGTCATCAACCCAACGGAAACGGCCAGGAAGGGCTGGCGCCGCCGCTGGCCGGTTCTGAGTGGGTGCTTGGCTCGGAACAACGGATCATTCGCATCGCACTCAATGGGCTTATGGGACCGATCACGGTGAAGGAAAAGAAATGGGAGCTGATCATGCCGGGGCTGGGCATCTTCGAGGATGAACAGATCGCTGGCATCCTGACTTACATCCGCCGCGAGTGGGGCAATGCGGCGGACCCGGTGAAAGTGGAGACGGTCAAGGCGGTTCGCGCCAAGCACGCGGATCGTGAAGACCTGTGGACGGCGGCCGAGCTATTAAGAATCGAATGAGACTACATCGCTATTTTTCCAGGCACGTGGGCGTCCTGCTCGCGGCTGCCGCTATCGCCATCACCAATCCAACTGACGCGGGTGCGGTCGCCATTACGCGGGGGCCCTATCTCCAGCTCCAGACGACCAACTCGATCGTCGTCCGCTGGCGCACCGACAAGCCGGTCGTCGGCCAGGTGTTCTTTGGTGACAAGCTTGAAAAGCTTGGCCGGAAAGCGGTCGAACTGGGTCGGCACACGGAGCATATCGTGCAAGTGACCGGGCTGGATCCCAATACTAAGTATTATTACACCGTGGGTGAGGGGAAGGGAACGAATGGCTTGCTCCACCTCGCCGTGGAGAAGGATCGCCACTTCAGGACGGCGCCGGCGGTGGGGCGTTCGCATCCAACGCGCGTCTGGGTGGTCGGCGATTCCGGTACTGCGAATCGCAAAGTGGCCCGAGTGCGGGACGCGTTCCTGACGGTCAACGGGCAGCAACCCATCGACGCCTGGCTCATGCTGGGTGACAACGCTTACGACAATGGCACGGACGCCGAATACCAGAAGGCGGTCTTCGAAGTGTTCGCGCCGGTGCTGGCGAACACCGTGCTGTGGCCGACGCTGGGCAATCACGACGGCAGTTCGGCATCCTCCGCCACGCAGTCCGGTGTGTATTACGACATCTTTACGTTGCCGACGCGGGGGCAGGCGGGCGGCACGATGTCCGGCACCGAGGCGTATTATTCGTTCGATCTGGCGAACGCCCACTTCGTTTGCCTCGACTCGTATGACAGCGACCGGCGACCGGGCGGGGCGATGTTGACCTGGTTGGAGCAGGACCTTGCCGCCACGAAGCAGAATTGGATCATCGCTTACTTTCATCACCCGCCCTACACCAAAGGCTCCCATGACTCGGACGATAAGAAAGACAGCGATGGGCGGATGCACGACATGCGCGAAATGGTGCTGCCGGTGTTGGAGGCGGGCGGAGCGGATCTGGTGCTGTCGGGCCACAGCCATTCCTATGAACGCTCGTATCTGATCGACGGCCACTACGGCGGCTCAAAATCGCTCCAGCCATTCATGATCAAGAGCAGCTCGGACGGCCGTGAGCCGGGTGGGGGCGCCTACCTTAAGCCAGCGACCCACGCCGGGCATGACGGGACGGTTTACACGGTGGCGGGCAGTTCCGGGCAGACTAGTGGCGGCAAGCTGAACCATCCGGTGATGTTCCTTTCGCTAAATGAGCTGGGTTCAATGGTGTTGGATGTTGAAGGTCTGCGGCTGGACGTGGCGTTTATCGATGATCGGGGACGTCGGCGGGATAATTTTTCGATCAAAAAAGAGGCGCGCTAACGCCGAGCCTTTCGCTTGCGCGATTTGGGAGCTGCCCCATTTCTTGAATATCTTTGCGGAAAGCGTCAGGCCTTGACGCTTTAGTGGGTGATTGCGCCACTCGCCGCTTTGGTTGGTGCTGTAACCTCGAAACACCTGAAACGTCTTGTTGGCCAATCCGTAATCATGCACTCGCGAAACACTGTGGTTGAGATGGGAAACCTTCGGGGCTTCTCGCTGGTCAAATGGCTCATCGTCGTTGCCGTCCTGGGCGGCGGCGGCTACGGCGCGTATCTTTACCTGAAAAAGCCGGGCGCGGCGGGCCTGGAGTTTCGCACAATGAAGGTGGCCAAGGGCGACATCGTGCAGTCGGTGACGGCCAATGGGTCACTCACTCCCGTGCGAATGGTCGAGGTCGGCAGCCAGATTTCGGGCACGATCACGGCGATCAAGGCGGACTTCAATTCCCGCGTCAAAGCCGGCGATATGCTGGCCCAGATCGATCCCGCCACCTACGAGCGCGCCCTCGGCCAATCCGAAGCCGAACTGGCGAACTCCGAAGCGGCTCGTGAGTTGGCCAAGCTCAACTTCGACCGAGCGAATGAGCTGTTCAATGGCCGCCTGATTTCCAAATCCGAGTTCGATCAAGCCCGCGTCAATCTGCTCCAGGCGGAAGCGTCGGTTAAGACTCGGGTGTCCAACGTGGACCGCGCCAAGGTGGATCTGAGCCGGACCACGATCTACGCCACCATGGATGGCGTCATCATTTCCCGAAAGGTCGATGCCGGTCAGACCGTCGCCGCGAGCATGAATGCCCCGACGCTGTTTATCATGGCGAACGACCTCACCAAGATGCAGATTGAGGCCGCCGTGGCGGAGGCTGATGTCGGTGGGGTGGAAGAAGGCCAGAAGGTGACGTTTGATGTGGACGCCTTTCCCGGCCGCCCGTTTACCGGAGAGGTCCAACAAGTGCGGTATGCTCCCAGCACCAACCAAAATGTCGTGAGTTACATCACGGTGGTGGCGGTGGATAACAAGGACATGAAACTTCGGCCGGGCATGACGGCCAATGCGAAGTTCATCACCGCCGAGCGCCGCGGCGTGCTGACGGTGCCCAACTCCGCGCTGCGGTTCCGGCCGCCGGAAGGCGCCAACGTCAAGGCGGACACCAACGCGCCCGCTGCGAAGCCGGGTGCAGAGAAACCAGCGGTGGAACTCGCCACCAGTGGACCCTTCGCCGGGCTGCCAATTCAGCCGTGGGCCAAGGGCGGTCAGTTTCGACGGCCGACCGAACCGGAGCGCGCCGAATACGAGGCCTCGCTGACGCCCGAGCAAAAGGAGAAGTATCAGAAGTTGATGGCTGACTTCAGAGCTCGCATGGCCCAAGGCGGAGGCGCCGGTGGCGGGCAGGGCGGCGGCGGGGGCGGCTTTGGTGGCGGCGGGCAAGGTGGTGGTGGCCCCGGTGGTCCGGGTGGTGGCAATCGCCGACGGGCTCAGCCCGAGGGGCCGAAGGATGGCACCGTCTATTTGATTGAAAAAGAGAGTTCCCCAACCGGCGAAGAGCGAGTGTTGCTCAAGCCCATGACGATCAAGTTGGGAATCAGTGACGGCACGAACACCGAAGTGATCGAAGGCTTGAACGAAGGCGATGTCCTGGCGATTGGCACGGCCACGGTCGCCGCCGCCGAGCCCGCCCGCAATCCGCTCAACCCCTTCAGCAACCGGCCGCGCCGCTAAGCGCCGCCCACGACGCGCAACGCTATGGAACCAGTTATCAAACTGGAGGATTTCCGGAAGACCTACCGCAACGGCTCGCTTGAGGTGCATGCGGTGCGGGGTGTGACCGTTGATATCCATCCCGGCGAGTTTGTCGCCATCATGGGTGCCAGCGGCTCGGGCAAGTCCACCATGATGAACACCATCGGCTGTCTGGACCGGCCGACCGAAGGCCGCTACCTGCTGGATGGCGTGGACATCGGCAAGTTGAATCGCGATCAACTGGCGGACCTGCGAAACAAGAAGCTCGGCTTCGTCTTTCAAGGGTTCAACCTGCTTTCCCGGACGACCGCCGTCGAGAACGTCGAATTGCCGATGCTTTATGCCCGCCCGGCGATCCCGTCGCGAGTGCAACATAAGCGGGCCATGGAAGCGTTGGAGCTCGTCGGCCTGGGTGCCCGGCATGATCATCATCCCAACCAGTTGTCCGGCGGCCAGCAACAGCGCGTGGCCATCGCCCGGGCCCTGGTCAATCAGCCGAAGGTGCTGCTCGCCGACGAGCCCACCGGCAACCTGGATTCCCGCACGAGCATTGAAGTGATGGGCGTCTTCCAATCGCTCAATGAAAAGGGAATCACCATTGTGATGGTGACGCACGAACTCGATATCGCCAGTTACGCGAAGCGAAAGATCGTGATGCGCGATGGCTTGATCCGCAGTGACGAGGCTGTGCAGCGCCGGCTCCACGCGCCGGACGAAATCGCCAGACTCGAAGCCGAACAGAAAGCAATTCAACTGCACTAAGCCATGTTCTCCGTCTTCAAAATTGCCTTCCGCGCCATCCGCCGGAACATCATGCGCTCCATTCTTACGATGCTCGGCATCATCGTGGGCATCTCGGCGGTGATTGTCGGGGTCAGCATGGGCAGCGGCGCCAAGGCGCAGGTGGACAAACAAATTGCGAGCATGGGGCAGAACCTGATCGTGGTGTTTTCCGGCGGGGGCAGCCGCGGCGGAACCCGGGGTGGGTTTGGCGGCACGCCCAACCTGACTCAGGGCGATTACGACGCCATCCGGCGGGAGGTTCCCGGGGTGACCGGCGTGAGTCCCGAGGCGCGCGGCAATGCGCAGCTCGTGGTCGGCAATCAAAACACTCCGGTCAGCTACTACGGAGTCAGCAGCGACTACGCGGAGATTCGCTCGTGGAAATTTCAGTCGGGGGAGAACTTCACGGAAGCGGATGTCCGGAACGCCGCCAAAGTCTGTCTCATCGGGAAGACCACGTCGGACCTGTTGTTCGGCGAAGGGATCGATCCCGTCGGGCAGGTGGTGCGGGTCAAGAATGCTCCGTTTACCATCGTTGGCCTGCTGGCCCCCAAGGGCGCGAACTCCTTTGGCCAGGACCAGGACGATGTGCTGCTCATGCCCTACTCGAGCGCCATGAAACGACTTTCGGGGGACACCATGTACCGGTCGTTCAGCATTCAGGCGGAGAGCCAGGCGGTGATGGCTGATGTGCAGACCAACCTCACCGAACTGCTCCGGCAGCGGCACCGGATCGCCGAGGGTGCGGACGATGATTTTGCGATGCGCACCCAGCAGGAGATGGGTGAGTTTGCCAACGCCACCAACCAGATCATGACGGTGATCATCAGCGCCTTTGCCGGCATCTCGCTGATCGTGGGTGGGATTGGCATCATGAACATCATGCTGGTGAGCGTCACCGAACGCACCCGGGAGATCGGTATCCGGCTGGCCGTGGGCGCCCGCGGCAGCGATGTGTTGCGGCAATTTCTTACGGAGGCCGTGGTGTTGAGCGCCTTGGGAGGCTTGCTGGGGATTGCGACGGGTTACTGGCTCGCTCCGTTGCTGACGAAGTTTGCTGGTTTCCCGACGCTCATCTCCGAGAATTCCGTGATCCTCGCCTTCAGTGTCAGCGCGCTGATCGGGGTGGTGTTTGGATTTTTCCCGGCGCTGAAGGCGGCCAATCTCGATCCCATCGACGCCTTGCGTTACGAGTAACGAGGCTCAGCGATCGAGACTGTCGCGAACCGTTTCGGCCAGCTTGAGCGGGTGATAGGGCTTTTGCAGGAAGTTAAAGCCCTCTTCGAGCGTCAGATCCTGGCCGGCGATTTCCTGGCTGTAGCCGCTGCTGTAGATGACTCGCAATGTAGGCTTCTTTTGTTTCAGCATCTCCGCGAGTTCGCGACCGGTGATCCCTTCCGGCATGACCATGTCGGTGAGCAGCAAATCAAATTCGCCCTTGGCTTCCTCCCACACCTTCAGGGCCGCCACCCCCGTCTCAGCCGTCTGCACCTGGTAGCCGAACCGCCGCAAGATCTGGGCGGCGAGTTGGCGCAACGCCGGTTCATCTTCCACGACCAGGATGCGCTCGCTTCCGCCTTTCACGTCCCGGCGGGTGATGGTCGTTTCCTGGGTCGGTTGCTCGGAATGCACGGCCGGCAAATAGGCCGTGAAGGTAGAGCCGCTGCCCAGCTCACTGTAAACCTGCACCCAGCCCTCGTGCTGTTTCAAGATTCCGTACACGGTCGCCAGCCCGAGTCCCGTGCCCTTGCCGACGGCTTTGGTGGTAAAGAACGGTTCGAAAATCCGCGAAAGATTGGCGGGCTCGATCCCGGTGCCCGTGTCGGCGATGCTCAACCGGACAAAGGTTCCCGGCCGTGCCTCGGCGAATCGCTGGACCTGTGTGGCGTCCACATCCACGACCGAGGTGGTGATGATGAGGCGGCCGCCCTTCGGCATCGCATCGCGCGCGTTGACCGCCAGGTTCAACAAGACCTGCTCCATCATGCCGGTATCCGCATGTACCCGCGGCAAACGGTTGGCGAAATTAAACTGGATCGTGATGTCCTCGCCCAGAAGTCGGGACAGCATCCGGGTGACGTTTTGAATCACCGCATTGAGGTCGATCAACTTGGCCTGCATCACCTGCCGCCGTGAAAAGGTAAGGAGTTGGCGGGTTAGATTGGCCGCTTTGCCCGCCGCCGCCGCGATTTGCCCCAGTGATTCGATGGCCGGTTCCGGCAGTTGCGTCTCGGATAATAGCAATCCCGCATGCCCTTCGATCACCGTCAGCACGTTGTTAAAGTCATGGGCGACTCCGGCCGCGAGTTGGCCGATGGATTCCATCTTCTGCGACTGGCGAAGCTGCTCTTCGATATTCAACCGATCGGTGACCTCGACCGCGTAACAATGCACGGCGCGGATCGCCGGAATCGGATAGAAGGACCACGAAATGGTGCGCTTGCCGTGCCGGGATTCGAGGCCGATGGTGGGCTCCCCGGAGGACAGACATTTGCGGACGACGTTCGGCGTATCCGAAGGCAGGATGTCACGAACCGTCACGCGTCCGAGGGATTGCGAGAGGTGCCGCGCCGCTGCGTTAAAGTACGAAAGCCGCCCGTCCGGCGTGAATTCGAGCACCAGGTTGGGGTTGTACTTTGGAAAGGCTGCCAGCTTGTCCATGTCTGCGGCCGCCTGCTTGCGTTGCAGCGAATGGACGAAGATGGCGCTGACCAGCACCAGCAAATCCTCGTGCTCCTTGGGAAACGCTTCCGTCCGGGAGCCGGAGATCAGAGTCAAAAAGCCCAGACAAGTCCGGCCGAACGACAGGGGGGCGGCCATGACGGATCTCGCGCCACTCAGCTGTAGCGTCGCCCGTTCGGCCGCGAATTCTTCCGGCAGCAGCGCGACATCCGGAATACTAAACGTCTTGGGATGGGCGACCAGCGATTGCAGGCCGGGATAGGCGCTGAGGGGCAGCTGCTGGTGGCGATCCTTTTGGGACGTAACGCCAGTCGCACAATACTCGTGGCCAATTCGCATCGCCTGGCCGTCGCCCGCGAACAGCAGGATGGAACAGCGATCGGCGCCGGCAAATTCGCCGAGCCGTTTCAAAGCGATCGTAATGTGGTCGTCGATCTCCTCGCTGGGTGCGTCGATGAAGTCCGCGGCGAGCGTCGAGGCCAGTTCCTGCACTTGGGCCCGATATCGGAGTGACTTCTCCACCCGTTTTCGTTCGGTCAGATCGCGCACAAAGCTGAAACGAAGTCCGCCGCTGCTGTCGAGTTCGCGGGTGCTAATCTCCACCTCAATGAGCGAGCCGTCCTTGCGGCGTTGCCGGGTTTCGACGCGGCCGCCGCCGAGTGCGTTTGCACTCTCGGCCGGCAGTTCGGGCAGGAGATCACCCAGTCGTCGGCTCAACAGTTCGGACTTCTCGAAACCGGTGATCTGGCAGTACGTATCGTTCACTTCGACGAGGCGGTCATCAGCACTACAGATTAGGAACCCGTCCAATGCTTCCCGTAGTACAGTCTGATGCAACTCCTCCGCGTGCCGGCTTCGCTGAATGTCGCGCAGCTGCTGTTCGGCGATGGACAGCCGGACCTGCAACAGCGGGATGTCGAACGGCTTGGCGAGGTAGTCATTGGCGCCGGCATCCAGTACTGCTTGGAGGTCATCCGGCTGATTGCAAGCGGTGGCCACCAGGAGATAAAGCGAGGAGCCATCGGGGCGCTGCCGTAAACGCCGGCAGAACTCCAGGCCGTCGATCCCGGGGAGCACCAGATCAATTACGAACAGGGAATAGGGCCGTTGCTCCAGTTCGGCCAGGGCTTCTTCCGCAGTCGTAAAACTGACCGCCGTATGCCCGCGAGCCCGGACCGCAATTTCCAGCATGCGGCGGGTGGCTGAATCGTCTTCGACGATCAGGACGTTCAGTTTTGTGGGAGGCATGCAATTGCCGGCGGCACGGCCGGCGGGTCGAAGTTTAACGCCGATGCCGCCGTGCGAGCCAGCAATAACCACCGCAAGGGCACCCGATGAACTGTGCCTCTTTGATCAAAAGATGGGTGCGATGTTAGCGCCGAAACTGCATCGCCGCCGCACCGGGCATTTCGTGGGCGCACGGTTGGTTGGTGGGGGCGTCCGGTTGTACGGCGTTGGCCGAGACCAACTGGTTGGCGAGCAGGTAGGCTTCGACTTCGTCGCCGCTGATATCCGGCAACATCCGGCCAGCTACCTCAACGCACGGGCTCAGCATCTGCCCGCTCTTCTCGATCATCTCCTGTCGTTGCAGCGGGTCATTGATGATGTCGCGATCCTCGAAGGGGAGGTCGTACTTTTTCATGATCGCACGCACTCCCATGCTCCAACCGCAGGAAGGCTTCAAGTAGGCAATGATCTTGGGCTTGTTCATAAACGTATTCAGGGCGTGAAACTGCCAGACCTTCATCGCATGACAAGTCCTTACTTTGCGCAAACCGGAAGTTGCTGGTTTCAATTCCCATGATTGCGGGTTTGCCAAAGCATGGCTGTGCAGGTACCACCACCGCTTCGCAAACTATGTTGATCGGTCTTACCATTCTAAGCCTTGTGGGGCTGGCCTGGCTGAACAGCTGGTGGCGACGGCGTTGGCAGGGCGCGGTTGGCGAGGCACGACGTTGGCGCGAGCTGAATGATCGGCTCGCAGGCGCGCACGAGCGGGATCGACTGGCTTCTGGACGGCGGCAGTCAGCGTTGTTCGACAGCATGGTGGAGGGGGTCCTGGTCCTGGATGCCCAAGGCCGGGTGCAGTTGGTGAATGCGTCCTTTCGCCGGATGTTCAAACTTACCAACGACATCACCGGTCGCACGATCATGGAGGCTTTCCGCTTGCGGGAGCTCCAGGAACTGCTTGAGCAATTGCCCGCCCGGGGCCGGGTGACGGACTTCGAGCTGCAGCCCAACACGCTCCGCGGGCAGACGCTCCAGGTGAACGCCGTGAGCCTCGCGGGGCATCAAGAAGGCGAAGGCGGCAGCATGCTGGTGTTCCACGATCTGACGCACATCAAGCGGTTGGAAAATTCGCGCAAGGAATTTGTGGCCAACGTCAGCCACGAATTGCGCACCCCGCTGTCGATGATCAAGGGCTACCTCGAAACCTTGCTCGATGGTGCCAAGGATGATCCCGAAGTGGCCGAGCGTTTCCTCAAGATCATCGAGAAGCACGCCGACCGGCTCACCTTCCTGATCGAGGACCTGCTAAACATTTCCAATCTCGAATCTGGCCAGGCGGGAATGAATGTGCAAGCCGTGGCGCTGTCGGAAATCTGCGAGCGTGTGATTGAGGATCTTCGGCAACTGGCGGAGAAGCGGGAAATTCAAATCACTTCGGGGATTGCTGAAAACTTGCGCGTCGAGGTGGACCCCTCCCGCGTGCAACAGGTGCTCTTCAACCTCGTCGACAACGCGATCAAGTACGGTCGCAAGGGCGGACAGGTTGCGATTTCCGCCAGCCTCGACGGGGAAGGGTTTGCCAAGGTTTGTGTCCGGGACGACGGTCCAGGAATTCCACCCGAAGCCAAAGAGCACGTGTTCGAGCGATTCTATCGCGTGGACAAGGCCCGCTCGCGGGAACAGGGCGGAACCGGCCTGGGCCTGGCCATCGTCAAACACATCGTGCAGGCGCACGCGGGCGAGGTCTGGGTCGAGTCTGAATTGGGCAAAGGGGCGGCCTTCTGTTTCACGGTGCCGGCTGCAGGCTCTGCGCCAGTCTGAGCCGGCGATGAGCGCAAAGTGGCGGGCGGGCGCGGGTTGGCCGATGGCGATCAATTGGTGCCAGAGCGATTCACGACTTCGCGGTCGATCCTGCCATCCTTCATGTGAATCACCCGCTGGGCGCGCGCGGCGACATTGTCGTCGTGCGTGACAAGGATGATGGTCTTGCCTTGGTGATTTAGCTGTCCCAAGAGTTCGAGAACTTCTGTGCCCGTCTTCGAGTCGAGATTGCCGGTGGGTTCGTCCGCGAGAATCATGAAGGGATCGTTGACCAGGGAACGGGCGATCGCGACCCGTTGCTGCTGGCCACCAGAGAGCTGGTTGGGGCGATGGTCGAGCCGGTCGGAGAGGCCCACCAATCGGGCCAGGTTCACGCAATGATCGTGGTGCCGGCGGGGATCTTCGCCCTGGTAAACCAACGGGACCTGAATGTTTTCAAGAACCGTCAGCTGGGCGATCAAGTTGTAGGATTGAAAGATGAAGCCGATGCGCTTGCCCCGCACTTGGGAAAGCTCGTCATCCGGCATCTGCGCGACATCCTCACCGCCAAGAAAATACTGACCGGCCGTCGGTCGGTCGAGACAGCCAAGGATGTTGAGCATCGTGGATTTGCCGGACCCAGACGGTCCCATGATCGCGACGTAGGATCCCTCGGCGATCTGCAGTTCAACTCCGCATAACGCGCGCACCGTATTTTCCTCGCTGAGCACGTAGGACTTTTCGACACCGCGGAGGTCGATCACGGCCTCGCCAGCCGGCTTCAGCCGCCGAATCATTGGTGTGCTGGTCAGGGTTGGCATTTTTCTAGGGGTAGAAACTCATGCGGGTAAGCCGCTCAGTTCAGACTTGGACCGTCGGCCCGTGCTTTCGTTTCAAAACAGTTTTGGTGTTGAACCGTTTTCACCCGTTTCAGGTCTCACATGCTTGGCCCGCGCTGCCGGCGAACCAAGTTTGAATTGAGGCCGGTCGGGCAAGTTCCGCCGGGACCGCCTCACGCCAGCAGTTCTGGCACGACTCGTCCATGCACGTCCGTGAGGCGAAAGCGTCGGCCCTGAAACTTGAAGGTAAGTTGCTCATGCTGGATGCCCAGCAGGTGCAAGAGCGTCGCGTGGAAATCATGCACGTGAACCCCATCCTTCGCCACGTTGTAGCCGAACTCATCCGTCTCGCCGAAAACTGTGCCCGGCCGCGCACCGCCGCCCGCCATCCAGATCGAGAAGCAGCGCGGATGATGATCGCGCCCGTAATCCGTCGCGGTGAGCTTGCCTTGCGAATAATTGGTGCGCCCAAATTCCCCGCCCCAGATCACCAGCGTGTCGTCGAGCAGGCCGCGTTGCTTCAAGTCATTGATCAAGGCCGCCGCCGGTTGATCGGTTTCCTTGCATTGCGTCCTCATTCCCCCGGGCAGACCACCGTGATGATCCCAGCCTTGATGATACAACTGCACGAACTTCACGCCGCGCTCGGCCAGCCGGCGGGCGAGCAGGCAGTTGGCGGCGAAGCTGCCGGGCTTGCGTGCATCGGGACCATACGCCGCGAGGGTGGCTTCGGATTCGCCGCTCAAGTCCATGACCTCGGGCACGCTCGTCTGCATGCGGTAAGCCATCTCGTATTGGGCGATGCGGGCATCGACATCCGCCTCGCCGAGGCGTTCAGCGTTGTGTTGGTGCAGGTCGCGCAACGCATCAAGCATCGTGCGGCGTGTTTCTGGCGAGATGCCATCCGGGTTGTTCAGGTAAAGCACCGGGCTCTTGCCACTGCGGAACTGCACGCCTTGATGCTGGCTTGGCAACCAGCCGCTGCCCCAGAGGCGCGAATAAAGCGGCTGATCACCTTTGCCCTTCGTGATGAGCACCACGAACGCGGGCAGGTTTTCATTGTCGCTTCCGAGACCGTAGTGAACCCACGCGCCGATGCTGGGCCGGCCGGAAAGTTGCGAACCGGTCTGCAGGAACGTGATCGCGGGATCGTGGTTGATGGCCTCGGTGTAGAGCGACCGCACGATGCAAAGGTCGTCCACCACTCGGGCGGTGTAAGGAAGAAGTTCATTGACCCAGGTGCCCGCTTTGCCGTGCTGGGCAAACTTGAAGATCGAACCCGCGAGCGGAAGAATTGCCTGGTTGGCCGACATGCCCGTGAGGCGTTGACCCAGGCGAACCGAATCGGGCAGCGGCTGGCCGTTGCGCTCGTTCAACAGCGGCTTGTAGTCGAACGTCTCCAGTTGCGAGGGGCCGCCGGACATGAACAAGTAGATGACCCGCTTCGCCTTTGGCGCGAGTTGCGGGGCCGCCAGCACGCCCCGGTCAGCGCCATTATTGGCGAAGGCGCTTGCGGGATTCAAAAGGCTGGCCAGCGCGGTGCCGCCGAGCCCCATGCCGAAGCGATTGAGAAACTGGCGGCGGCTCAGGCCAGTGACGGGAAGCGAACCTGGGCAAAGTGGATTCAACGGCGTTTGTTGGTGGGCAAATCATGCAGGGCCGTGATGTGCAGGGCGTCGATCTTGGTCGATGAGTCGTTCCGACCCAGTACCACCACGACGGCTTTGCCGACGGCAATGAACTCCGGATGGGGCACTTCGTAACGGCTGCCCGCCGAAGTCTCGATGACAAACGGCTTGAATCCCCCAGTCAGTCTTTCCCGAATGTGATTCAGATTCATGGCGGAAGGTTTGCACCCGGAGATGGGTCTTTCAAGTGGGGAGAAAGTTTTTCTGAACCCCATCAGATTACCGCTTCATCACGGCTTCGTCGTAGTTCATCAACATGCTGGCCACGGTGGTCAAGGCGGCAATTTCTATTTTGGGCGCATCGGTGGCGAGGGACCGCTCGCCGGTGGCCAGCAGGCCATCGGCAGCCGCCGGGTCGCTGAAGTAAGTGGACCGGGTTGCCTTGAAAAGACGATTGAGGATCTCCCGTTCCGCTTGATCCGGTACTCGGCTGGTCAGGGTCTTGAAAATGAATTCAAGGGACGAAGTGAGATCGTCCTGATGCTGCCGCCAGGCCGTTTCCGCCAACACGCGCGCGGCTTCCACAAACTGCGGATCATTCAGCAGCACGAGTGACTGCAATGGCGTCGCGGTTACTTCGCGTCGGGCAGTGCAAACCTCCCGCGACGTGGCATCAAAGGCGGTCATCGCCGGCGGCGGAGCCGTGCGTCGCCAAAAGGTGTAGAGACTCCGGCGATACAGCTTGTCGCCCTGATCCTGATGGTAGGTCTTGCCCGTGCCCGAATCTTCCCAGAGCCCGGCCGGTTGATAGGGCTTCACGCTGGCGCCGCCGATGGAGCTGTTGAGCAACGCGCTGACAGCCAGGGCTTGATCGCGCAGTTGCTCCGCAGTCAGTCGCAGCTTGGGGCCGCGGGCGAGGAGATCGTTGTTGGGATCGCGTGCCAGCAGTTCATCCGACGCGTGCGAGGTTTGCTGATAGGTCGCTGACGAAACAATGAGCTTGTGCAGCGCCTTCACATCCCAGTTGTGAGCTATGAGCCACGCCGCCAGCCAGTCGAGCAACTCCGGGTGTGTCGGCAATCGTCCCTGCGCGCCGAAGTCCTCGACGGTGGCCACGATGCCGCGGCCGAAGTGTTGTTTCCATATCCGATTCACCGCCACGCGCGCGACGAGTGGATTGCGGCGGTCGGTCAACCATTCTGCCAGGCCGAGGCGATTGCGGGGCAGGGCGGAGTCGAAGGGCATGATGCCTGCCGGCGCGTCGGGCTGCACCTCGTCAGCATGGGCGTCATAGGCGCCGCGCTTCAGCACGTAAGTTGGCCGGCGCTGCGCCATCTCCTGCATCACCATGATTTCGGCGATGCTGCCGGCCAGTTCATTTTCCTGACGCCGCAGCGCTGCTAGTTCCGCGTTGGCCGGTGGCAATGCTTCACTCGTTTCGCTGGCAACATCAGATAGATCGCGGTCGTAAACTTTGAGGTCGTCGATCAGCCCATTCCTGAAGCCCGAGTCACGAAACCGTCCACCCAACGTGAGATGAACGTTGCCCACTTCGCCATCGCCCCACGGGCCTCGGTGTAGAATATCCCTGAACAGGTGGTCGCGGACGACGGCGGTCTCCGCCCGTTGCCCGTCAAGATAGATGCCCAGCCCAGAGGCGTGGCTCGACCCGTCATAGGTGAGCGTGACGTGAACCCATTCGTTGAGCGGCAGGGCTTGGGTGCCTTGGATGGCGATCGCGTTGCCGGGCCAGAAGTGAATCAAGCCGAAGAAGGGCTTGCCGTGATCCAACACCAATTCGTACCCGCGGCTTCCGGAGTCGGTCCACGCGCGCGAATGGTGAAGCACAATGGCCCTGTCTTGTTCCTCGGTCCGCATGAGCCAGAGGGAAATTGAAAACGCATCGGTGCGCCCGAAGTGGCCGGTTTGCTTGCAGATTACTTCATTATCCCCGCTGAACTTCACTGCCTGGCCGCTCTTACCTGAGACCAGTGCTGGCCCTTCCACGAATTCAGCGGCGTTGGTGGAGTAAGAATCGGGCGAGCGAGCGCCTGCCAGCAGGTCAAAAGCAAAAGCCGCTTTCGGCAGGACCGCCTTGCCGCCTTCACCTGCGGCGGTCTGGGGTGCGGGCGAGATGATGGGATCGAGTATCCAAGACGGGAGGTTCGCGGGGCGGAGTCGCCCCGAAGACTTTTTCTCCAAGTCGGCAATTCGCCGCTTCAATTCCCGATGCTGCTCTTCCTGCTCCGCGTCCTGGTAGAGCAACATCGTCGGATTCGGGGTCGCCCGCGTGAAGTGCGAATAGAGACCCGACTCGTCGATGTTGTTGAAAAAGGCCGACAGCGAATAGTAATCCCGCTGCTTGATGGGATCGTATTTGTGATCGTGGCAGCGACTGCACTCGAGGGTCAGCCCCAGCAGCGCGGTGCCGAAGGTGTGAACCCGGTCGCTGACATACTCGACGCGAAACTCCTCTTCGATGCTGCCGCCTTCGTTGGTCTGGCGGTGCAGGCGGTTGAAAGCGGTGGCCAGGATCTGTTCCCGCGTCGCGTTCGGCAGCAGGTCGCCCGCGATCTGCCAGGTGATGAAATCGTCGTAAGGCAGGTTGTCGTTGAACGCCTTGATCACCCAGTCCCGCCACGGAAACATGTCGCGATCCACATCGGCCTGATAGCCGTAGGTATCGGCATAACGGGCGAGGTCCAGCCAGTCGGTCGCCATCCGCTCGCCGTAGTGCGGTGAAGCAAGAAGTTCATCGACCAAACGGGACCACGCGTCTGGCGAAGGGTCACTTACCAAGCGCGCGACTTCCCCCAGGGCCGGCGGGAGACCGGTCAGATCAAAACTCAAACGGCGGATCAGCGTCTCCGGCGCGGCTCGCGGTGAGAGCTTCAATCCGCTTTGCTGAAGTCGTGTCGCCACGAAGGCATCGATCGGGTTCGTGAACCCGGACTTGGGGACGGGCACTGCCGCGGGCACCGGCATGAACGACCAATGCCCTTCGTACTCGGCCCCTTGCTCAATCCAGCGCTTGAGCAAGGATTTCTCTTCCGGCGACAAGACCAGATTCGATTTCGGTGGCGGCATGATCTCGTCGGGATCGGTCGCGAAGATCCGGCGCACGACCTCGCTTTGTTCGGGCGCACCGGGCTTGATCACTTGCCCCCCATCGTCCAGGGCCTTGCGCGAGCCCTCCACGGTATCGAGGCGCATCTTGCCTTTGCGGGCTTTCTCGTCCGGACCGTGACAAGTAAAGCAACGGTCCGACAACAGCGGCCGGATCTGGTGATTGAAGCTGATCTGTTCCACGGTCGCGCAGTTCACCAGGCTTTGGCCTAGGAGCAGCAGTGCGAGGATGAATGCCGTGCGCGTGAACATGCGAAAAAGTTAGGCAGTTTTGATGCCGGCGGAAAGCTCGATATTCAACAGGTTGCCGGCGCATTTGACGGCTTGCGCCAGTTGCCCGTAGCGTTGCGCCGTGTTCGAACTCGTTTCTGACTACGCTCCGGCCGGGGATCAACCGCAGGCGATTGCGCAGCTGACGGCCGGGCTGATGTCCGGCATGAAGCAACAGGTCCTGCTCGGCGTAACGGGCTCGGGCAAGACGTTCACCATCGCCAATGTCATCGCGCAAGTGCAGCGACCAACCCTGGTGCTCTCGCACAACAAGACGTTGGCGGCGCAGCTCTATGCGGAGTTCAAGAGCTTCTTCCCCCGCAACGCCGTCGAGTACTTCGTCAGCTACTTCGACTACTTCCAACCCGAGGCTTACATCCCGCGCACCGACACGTTCATCGAGAAGGACTCGAGCGTGAACGAGGAGATCGAGCGGTTGCGGCTCTCGACGATGAGCAGCCTGTTTGCGCGCCGGGATGTGATTGTGGTGGCAAGCGTGTCCTGCATCTACGGCATCGGCAGCCGCGAGGATTACGAAGCGATGGTGATCCCGATGCGGATCGGCATGTCGCTGAGTCGTGAGCAATTCCTTTCGCGACTCGTGGACATCCAATACTCGCGCAACGACATCGAGTTTCAGCGCAGTCACTTTCGGGTGCGCGGCGACGTGGTCGAGGTCTACCCGGCCTATGCCGAGGAAGCCGTGCGGGTGGAGTTCTTCGGCGAGGAGATCGAGCGGATCACCCGTTTTGAGCCGTTAACCGGCAAGAATCTGGAGTCGTTGGAGGCGGTCACGATTTATCCGAGCAAGCAGTTCGTCACCACGTCCGACAAGCTGAAGCGGGCCATCCTGACCATTCGTGAGGAACTGGGCGATCGCATCGCGCAGTTGGAGAAAGTGGGCAAGTTGCTGGAAGCGCAGCGCATCAAGATGCGGACGGAATACGACCTCGAGATGATGGAGGAGATGGGCTTTTGTTCGGGCATCGAGAATTACTCGCGCCACATCGCGGGCCGGCCGCCTGGGTCGCGACCACATACGCTCCTGGATTTCCTGCCCAAAGACGCGTTGTTCGTGATCGACGAATCGCACGCCACGGTGCCGCAGTTGGGCGCGATGCACGCGGGCGATCGCTCGCGCAAGACGGTGCTGGTGGAGCACGGCTTCCGCTTGCCGAGCGCGCTCGACAACCGGCCGCTGAACTTCGAGGAATTCCAGTCCATTCAAGGGCCGACCATTTATGTCAGCGCGACGCCCGCTGATCGGGAGCTTCAGTGGGCGAATGGTCAGGTGGCTGAATTGATCGTCCGGCCGACTGGTTTGATTGATCCGCCGATCGACATCCGGCCGCTCAAGGGGCAGATTGATGACTTGATCGAAGAGGTGCGCAAACGCATCGAAGCAAAGGAACGTTCGCTGGTGCTGACGTTGACCAAACGCACGGCGGAGGAGTTGACTGATTACCTGCGCGACATCGGCATCAATGTCCGTTACCTGCACAGCGAAATTGATGCGATCGAACGGGTGGAAATCCTTCGGTCCTTGCGCAAGGGTGACTTCGATGTGTTGGTGGGTATCAATTTGTTGCGCGAAGGACTCGATCTTCCGGAGGTTGGGCTGGTCGCGATACTGGATGCCGACAAGGAAGGCTATCTGCGGAGTGCGACGAGCTTGATCCAATCGGCCGGCCGGGCGGCGCGCCACCTGAATGGTGGGGTGATTCTCTACGCCGACGTGCAGACGAAGAGCATTCAGAAGTTTATCGCGGTCTCCAACTATCGTCGCGAGCGGCAGATTGCCTACAATCTCGAACACAACATCACGCCGCGCAGCGTGAGCCGGCCGGTGGAAGATGGACTTTCCAGCGCGCGCGCCATCGGGCGGAAAGACGAAATGGTGCTAAAGGAGAGTGGCGCTGACTTTGATGTAACGGAGACGCTCCTTGAACTCGAGGCGGAGATGCTTTCGGCGGCGAACAATCTGGAGTTCGAGAAGGCGGCGCTGCTGCGGGATCAAGTGAACGAGTTGAAGCGACGCTTCGGTGGCGAGCCGATTGGCTCGGGTGCGGGCATCAGGTATCCGAAGACGGCGGGCAGCAAGCGCGGAGGGGTGGGTCGAAAGTTTCATCCGCATTGAGCCGCGAGATTTCCGACTTGAGCCAGCGAGGGCCAGGTCACACCCTCTCCTCCATACCGTTTGCGCAGTAGATTCATGCCGCACATTACCGACATCAACGAACTCAAGGGGCGCATCAAAGCGCTCATGGTGGAGAATCTCATGCTTCAATTTCCAGCGGAGGAGATTGGGGATGACACGCCGCTCTTCCGGCCCGAGGGACTTGCGTTGGATTCGGTGGATGCGCTGCAGCTGGTCGTCGCCCTGGATAAGACCTTTGGGCTGAAAATTCAAGACACCGAGATCGCCCGGCAGGTCATGCAGAACGTGTCCTCCATGGCGGACGCGGTGGCGAAGCACCAGCAGTCGATTGGCTGATTGACGATCGGTCAGGCTGACGGACAAAGGACCAGCTTGCGCAGGTCAGCGTTGAACCGGGATGCCGGCAGAGTTCAATTCGTAACTCGGCATCGCGCCGTCGCAGCTGGCGATGAATTCGGCAACGCGACTGGCCCGCTTCAAGTTCTCATCCGGGGTCAATCCATGGACGAGCCAGCCGTGCAGCAGGGCGGCGAGAAACGAATCACCCGCGCCGACGGTGTCCTTGACCGCGACCGGTTGCGCCGGTTCCCAATACCATTGGTCGGCCCACCAAAGTCCGGCGCCCTTGCTGCCGGCGGTGACGCATACCCGCGGACAACCGGTGCGTTCGGCGAGCAGCTTGGCCCCCGTGCGCAAGGCGTCGGTGGTGACCACCAGATCCAGCAGCTTGAGCAACTCTTCGTGGTTGAGCTTGAGCAGGTCGCAACCCTTTGCGGTCTCCCAGACGATCGCCAGGTCGTCGTAAGGTGCGCGGAGATTGATATCGAACACCTGGCGGGCGGTGGTCGACCAGCTTCGAAGTTTCTTAAGCCCCTGGCGATTGGCTTCGGATCGTTGCGCAAGCGTGCCAAAGACGAGCGCCGAGGCCGTTTCACATTCCCGTTGCAGCGCGGCGGGCAGTGGAATTTCATCCCAGGCGACGTCTTCCAGAAAACGATAGGTTGGAGTGCCGTTGTCATTGAGGTCCACGACCACCGCACCGGTGGGCTGCTCACGGCGACTGACAAATTCGGATGAAAGCTCCCAGTACTTGAAGCGGCGCACGAACTCATCGCCAAGAAAGTCATTGCCAACGGCCGTCACCGGGAGGGCCTTCATCCCGAAACGGTGAAGATGATAGGCGACGTTGATCGGTGCGCCGCCCGGAAAGATGCCTCGCGGCAAGCTGTCCCAGAGCGCTTCGCCAAAGCAGATTACCGTGTGACCGGGCATGGGGTTGTTTGTAGCGCACTTTCCCGCGGACGCCAATCATCATCGGGCTCGCTTGAACAATGGACAGCTCCGAGCGGGGTAACATGGCGATCGCGCCCTCGCTGGAAAGCTGCCGGACAACCCGAACGCTTTGGGGTGGCAAGCCAGTTCCTCATCCGAAAAACAAAAATGGTTCGAGCAGCCGGTATCAGAGGAAATGCGGCGTGGGGATTGCCGCAGTGGAGGGATGGCTGCCCGAACCGATTGCAGTGTAGCTGGACGTTCACTCAACTCAACGATTATTTTCACAATCGTCAAATTTTTTTCATGCCGCCTTTGGAAGCATCTTTCGCCACCAGAACATTCGTTCCAGCCCTGTGCGATTGGGATAGGACCGTGGGATCCACGAGTCCAACAATTCAAAGGCATTCGCGAACCGCTCGACAACTTCGTCCGCCGACGTGCCGAAGGGTGGCCCGTCCGTATTGGGAATCAGGTAATGCACCGCCAGAAAATGCCCGCCCGGTTTGAGCCAGCGGCCCGCCGCTACCCGGTAAGCGTCACGACGCGAAGGATCTATGGCGCAGTAAAGCGTGTGTTCGAAAAGCCAGTCGAACGGTTCTTCAGGCCGATGTTCCAGAAAGTCGGCTGCTTCAAACTCAACCGCCGACTGAAGTGAAGCAGCGGTCCTTTCTCGGGCCAGTCGAACCGCAGACGGGGCCAGATCCAAACCCGTGACCACGAAGCCATGTTCAGCCCAAGCGCGGGCATCGTGGCCACACCCGCATCCAGGAACCAGCACCCGACCTTTGGGAATGGTGCGATCCGATTGGAGGAAGTCGATCAACCCGGGGGAGGCCGCTCCTTTCTCCCACGGCATGTCGCCGGTCTGATAACGAAGTTCCCAGTCGGTTGCCATTTTCGAAGCGCTCCCGCCAGCCGGGTTGTTGTCCTGCCCGACGGCGCGAGTTCGTCACATCATGCGCAGGAGTGTGTCTGCCATGTCGGATGGCGTTTCCGCCACGCCGATGCCCGCTGCTTTGAATGCCTCGATCTTGGCCTCGGCGGTGCCTTTGCCTCCGCTGACGATCGCCCCGGCATGACCCATCCGGCGACCGGGCGGGGCCGTGGCACCGGCGATGAATCCCGCGACTGGCTTGGTGCCATGCTGCTTGATCCAGGCGGCGGCTTCTTCTTCGGCGCTGCCACCGGTCTCGCCAATCATGATGATGCCGTGCGTCTCGGGATCTTCCATGAACAACTTGATCACATCCAGGTGCGACGTGCCATTGACCGGGTCGCCCCCGATGCCGACGCACGTGGACTGCCCGATGTTGCGGCTGGTCAATTGCCACACGGCTTCGTAGGTCAAGGTGCCGGATCGGCTGACGACGCCGATGTGGCCTTTCTTGTGGATGTAGCCAGGCGCGATGCCGATCCGGCAACCGCCCTGCGAATCCTTGCCTTCGCCCGGTGTGACGATGCCCGGGCAATTGGGTCCGATGAGCCGCGTCTTCTTGCCGAGCATCGCGCGCCTGGCCTTCACCATGTCATTCACCGGAATGCCTTCGGTGATGGCGACGACCAGTTCAAGCCCGGCATCGACGCCTTCAAGGATGGCGTCGGCCGCGAAGGGCGGGGGAACGAAGACCGCCGAGGCGGTGGCGCCGGTCGCCTTCGCGGCGGCGGCGACGGTGTCGAAGATCGGCACCTTCTTGCCGGCGTGCTCGAAGAACTGGCCGCCTTTGCCGGGCGTGACGCCGGCAACGATGGCGGTGCCGTAATCGAGGGAGAGCTGGGCGTGCCGGGCGCCGAAGCTGCCGGTGATGCCTTGGACGAGGACTTTGGTATCGGGTTTGACGAGGATGGACATCGGAAAATTACAATTTCAAATTCGCCGGGGATAAGTCAACTGCCGCCTTGCAGCCGTTCGCGGATGGCTCTCAGTTGCCTGACAGCAACCAAGTCTTTTTCTCTTCCGGCGGCTTCCTTGGCCGCAATGATAGCTTCCAGGTTAAGAATCCGAAAGCTGCCGTAGGACAGTTGTCCTATCACGGAACGTTCCACGCAGGCATGGTAATCGCCCACGCCTGCAACTTCGCTCAGGCAGTCCAGAACCCCGAGGTCGGTTTGCAAATAGAGGCTTTTCAGGCGTCCAGCAAGTTCATCGGTCAGCTCCAGTGGCAGCTTGTTGGACGCCAGCCGATGTCGGGGATTGAAACCGCTAACCGCTTTTTCAATGCGTCGAAGGTTCTCCCTGGTGAAGGCGCAACAAATATCCAGGTCAAGGGTGACCAAGGAAACGCCATGCAAGACACTGCAGAGTCCGCCAATGATGACGAATTCCAGATTCTGTTCCTGCAAACGCAGCAGGAGCGCCTTGTCATCCTGGCGCATCGGCGGTTCGGGCTTCCATCAATTCGAGCACCAGGTTCAGCGCGTGCTGATGTTGCTCCAACCGCTGCTCAGTAGTCATGCGCAATGCGTCCTCCACCAGCGACATGTCAAAGCCGTATTCGCAAGCCGCCCGCCAGGCCGGGCCGGCGTCCGGCGGGCAGACGTAGCCGCGGTTCAATTCAGCGATGAGTGCGTCATTTACCATTGCTCATTGATGTCCCGGCTTTCTCTTGTGAATGCAGAGCGTGCTGCCGTCAGGATCGCAGATGAAGGCCATGCGACAGACGGGGGACTCAAATGGCTCCATGTGAAACGTCACTCCTTGCGCCTTCAGGTCGGCAATCGCCTGGTCGAAGTCGTCCACCTCCAGGCCGACTGAGCAACCATCCTTGCGCGGCAGCCAATCGGGGACGCCGCAGCCGAGGGAGAGCGTTCCGCTGGCGATGTCGTATTCGGTCCATTGCATACCGCCGGGTTCGCCGACGGTCATGGTGGGCGTCAATCCGAGCACGCCTTCGTAAAACTTCCGGGCCCGCGCCATGTCGGTGACGGGATAGCAACTGAACGCAATTTCGATGACTTTCATTGGTGGGTTCGCCTTCCGGTTAAGCGGCGACCGCCTGCACCACCTTCTTCGCCGCGTCGGACATGGTGTCACCGGTGATCAACGTTAGGCCGCTCTCCTGAAGCGTCTTCCGACCGGCGGCGACGTTGTTGCCTTCGAGGCGAACCACGAGCGGCAGCTTCAAGCCGGTTTCCTTCACCGCCGCGACGATGCCGGTGGCGATCACGTTGCAATCCATGATGCCGCCAAAAATGTTCACCAGGATGCCCTTCACGTGCGGATCGCTGAGGATGATCTTGAACGCTGCGGTGACCTGCTCCTTGCTCGCGCCGCCGCCGACATCGAGGAAGTTGGCCGGGCTGCCGCCGAAATGCTGGATGATGTCCATCGTGGACATCGCCAGGCCGGCGCCGTTCACGAGGCAGGCAATACTGCCGTCGAGCTTGATGTAATTCAGGTTGAACTTGCTCGCCTCGATCTCCAGCGGCGCTTCTTCGCCGAGGTCGCGCATCTCCTGGATGTCTTTGTGCCGGTAGAGCGCGTTGTCATCGAGGCTGATCTTCGCATCGACGCAGACGACGGCTTCCTTGCCCTCCGGCGTGACGACGATGCACAACGGGTTGATCTCCACCATCGCGGCATCGCATTCCCAGAACGTCCGGTAAATCCCGAGCAGCACTTTCGCGCCCTGGTTGATCAAATCGCCGGTCAAGCCGAGCGCGACGGCGAGCTTGCGCGCCTGATACGGCATCATGCCGACGGCCGGATCGATGGTTTCCTTGACGATCTTCTCCGGCGTTTTCTCGGCGACTTCTTCGATGTCCACGCCGCCCTCGGTGCTGACCATCATGATTGGGCGCGACGTGGCGCGGTCGAGCAGGCAGGCGCAGTAAAACTCCTTCTTGATCTCCTCGGCCGTGGCGATCAGCAACGTCTTCACCTCGCGACCTTCGGGACCGGTCTGCTTGGTGACGAGCATCTGGTTGAGCATGGCCTGGGCGAATTCGTGCGCTTGGTCCACCGACTTGGCGAGTTTGACGCCGCCCTGGAAACCGCTCTTGAACGTGCCCTTGCCACGCCCGCCCGCGTGGATCTGCGATTTGATGACGACCATCTTCTGGCCGGCGGCAAACAATTTCTCCGCTACAGCCCGCGCTTCATCGGCGGTCTTGACCGCCTGACCGCCCGGTACGGCGACGCCGTATTGGGCGAGGAGTTGTTTGGCTTGGTATTCGTGGATGTTCATCGCGATTCGTTCAAAGTTACGGATTCAAAGTTCAAGGGTCGCACGCCAGTGCACAAAGATTTGGGGCACCGCTCCGGGTCAACACAATGCCCAAGAGTGCCAGGCATCACCGCTCCTCAATCGCCGCAAACTTCAACCCCACTGGCCCGGTGTAGTCGCTCTGCGGGCGGATCAGCCGGTTGTCGGCGAGCTGTTCGAGCACCTGTGCGGTCCAGCCGCTGGTGCGCGCGATGGCGAAGATCGGCGTGAAGAGATCAGTCGGAATGCCGAGCGAGTAATAGACCGTGGCGCTGTAGAAATCGACGTTCGCTTCCAGGCCTTTCTTTTCTTTCATTAACTGGGCGATGCGCTCGCTCATCTGAATCCATTTCTTCTCACCGAGCTGGGAGCAAAGCTTCTGGGCCATGCGCTTGAGATGCGGCGCGCGCGGGTCGAGCACTTTGTAAACTCGGTGGCCGATGCCCATGATCTTCTTCTTCTGCGCCATGGCGTCCTCGATGTAGGCGTCCACCTTGTCGAGCGAGCCGATCTCCTTGAGCATCTTGATCACGCCTTCGTTGGCCCCGCCGTGGAGCGGTCCTTTCAAAGTGCCGATGGCGGTCGTGATCGCCGAATACATGTCGCTCAACGTCGCGATCGTGACGCGGGCGCTGAACGTCGAGGCGTTCATGCCGTGGTCCGCGTGCAGGACGTAGCAGACGTCCAACGTCTTCTCCATGTCCTCGGTCGGTTTCTCGCCGTTGATCATCCAGAGGAAGTTCGCCGCCTCGCCGAGGGTGGCATCGGGGTGGACCAGTTCCTTATCCTGCCGGTAGCGATGGAAATAGGCGGTGATGACGCCAATCTGCGCGACGAGCCGCAGCGCCTTGCGGCGTTGAAAGTCCATCGAAGCGTCTTCCGCCGAGGTGTCGTAACAGCCGAGCATCGAGACTATCGTGCGGATCACGTGCATCGGCGGCGCGTTCTTGGGCAGGTGCGTGATGGCGTCGATGACGCCCTGCGGCAGATCGCGATAACCGGCCAGTGTCTCCTTGAATTCGGCGAGTTCCTTCTTGTTGGGCAGGTGATTGAAGTAAAGCAGGTAGGCGACTTCTTCATAGCTGGCCTTGCCGGCCAGTTCGTCGATGTCGTAGCCGCAGTAGATCAACTGCCCGATGTCGCCGCGGACATCGCTCAGGCGCGTCTTGGCGGCCACGACGCCTTCGAGTCCCTTGGGTGCCTGCGTTTTCTCGCTGTCGCTCATGTTAAAAGTCTGGAGATTGCATTCAGCTAAAGCCCCGAAAATTGACGGCTTTAGCCCGGTTTTGACCGCCGCAGACTAGGGGCTGCTTGTCGCGAGCGTCAACGGTTTAGTCGATTCCGGATTTGAATTCCGTGGCGGAAACTCCAGTACTCAATGCATTACAGTAGTCGAAGGAGCTTGCCGCCCCGGTGCCGCAGACAATGCCTTTTGACACATTCCAGACCCGCCCCTATAACTGCCGCTCCGATTCGTTGAACGATTAACCTCACACCCCAAAACTGAATATGCCTATTGCTGTTGGAACCAAAGCGCCTGATTTCGCCCTCAAGTCCAAACCCGTCGGCGGCGCGCCGGTCGAAGTGAAGCTCAGCGCCAACTTCGGCTCGAAGAACACCGTGGTCCTCTTCTTCCCGCTCGCCTTCACGGGCGTTTGCACCACCGAGATGTGCGACATCACCGCCGGCCTCGGCGCCTACACCAGCCTCAACGCGGATGTCATTGGCGTCAGCGTGGACAGCCCGTTCGCGCAGGAAGCCTGGGCGGCCAAGGAAAAGATCGGCATCAAGCTCGCCAGCGATCTGAACAAGGTCACCGCCAAGGCCTACGGCGTGTTGCTTGATGATCTCGCGGGCTTCGGCTCGACCAGCGCCCGCGCGGCGTTCGTCGTCGATAAGAACGGCGTCATCCAATACAGCGAACAAACGCCAACGCCGAAGGAACTGCCGAATTTCGAAGCCATCAAGGCGACGCTCGCCAAGCTTTAGTAAGCCGGCGAAAATTCACCTTAAGAATGTAGAAGGCGGGACTTCGGTCCCGCCTTTTCCATTTCAAGACGGGTCCAGATTCTGGTGATTCACTAGCGCGGAGCAAACCGTTCGACGTGCTCGCCGACCGGAAGGCGCTTCAGCAGATCTTTCGCCGAAGCCGGCCAACCGGGCGCCTGGAAACTCGGCAAAATCTCGGCGAGTGGCGCCAGCACGAATCGGCGCTGCATTGCGCGCGGGTGTGGGAGGTTGATGGCGGCGGCGGAACGTTGCTCGTTTCCAAAGGCAATCAGGTCGAGATCGAGTGGGCGGGCTTCGTTCACGATGCCCGTGCGTTTTCGACCGAAGCGACGTTCGATTGCTTGCAGTTTCTCAAGCAGGGACTCCGGCGTTTCGCCCGCGGCCGGCTCGAAAGCGACAATGGCGTTGATGAAGTCCAGCGAGCCGGCTGGGCAATCGATGGGTGTTGAGCGCCAGAGCGACGAGCTGAGCAGGGGGCCGATGGCGAGACGGGTTAACTCATCCATCGCCGCGAGGACGGTAGCGCCCGAGTCGCCGAGATTTGAGCCGAGCGCGACAAGGGTTAGGTGGCTTTGTTCAATTGCCATCGGGCTTGGCACTTCGTTGATCAACGAAATGTGGTACGTTATGGCGAATGAAGTCCAAGGCCTTTGAATAGTCCTCGGGCGCTTCAAAAATGCGGGTGGGAAACCAGTAGGACGTGGTTTCATCTATGAAGACATAAGATCCTCGATCAATGCTGATAACCTTCGCGATGCTCTGCCAAGGGTAGTGCGTACTCCGTCCCTTACTTCCGGTGAGCAAGAAACCAGACTCTGAAAAGGCCGCCCACGCCTCGCTGGGGGGAGTTGCAATTATCTCCTTAAGTTGCTTGAGGAGGGCCTTGCGCTGGGCTTGGCGGCTAAGGTTTGTGTACCAGACAACCGCGCAAACCCCGGCGAAGATCATGAACGGCAACCACCATTGCTTGTCGCCTTTGCGGTACGCTAGAAAGCCCACCAAACCCATCAGGCACAGTCCAACAATCAATCCTAAGCCATAAGACAAAGCCGACTTGCGAGCCGCCGAAGGGTCCCTTGGCATGAACTCAAAGGCTTCAAGAAAATGTGCTTCTTCCTCGCGGTAAGTAACTCGGATGACCTTGGGCTCACTCATTCACACCAGCCCCAGCACATCCTGCATGGAGTAGAGCCCGGCTGGTTTGCCCTTGAGCCATTGCGCGGCGCGCAGGGCCCCGGTGGCAAACGTCTCGCGGCTCGAAGCCTTGTGGGTGAGTTCAACGCGTTCGCCGTTCGCGGCAAAAATCACGGTGTGATCGCCTACAACATCGCCGCCCCGGAGCGAGTGCATCCCGATCTCCGCATCGGTGCGCTCACCGACGATGCCGTGCCGGCCGTGCCGGATTACTTCGGCCAGTTGCTCCTTGCGCACCTCGGCAAGAATTTCAGCCAGCGTGGTCGCCGTCCCGCTCGGGGCATCCTTCTTCAACCGGTGATGCATTTCGACGACTTCGAGGTCGAAGTTGGGACCCAGGATCTCCGCCGCTTTGCGCGTGAGCCAGAAGAGGGTGTTCACGCCCGTGGAATAATTTGACGCCCAGACCGTGGGCACTCGTTTGGTCAGCTCGACGATGGCTTGCTTCTCCGACTCTTGATGGCCGGTGGTGCCGATCACCAGCGCCTTGCCTCGTT
Source organism: bacterium (assembly GCA_031362805.1). GTDB lineage: Bacteria > Verrucomicrobiota > Verrucomicrobiia > Limisphaerales > RI-55 > RI-55. Next base: position 6,958 of record JANLTG010000011.1, on the reverse strand, counting down.
CGGCGCAAAGCTGAGCGATGCTGAGCGTGGCGCTGTGAAAGCTGAAGTCGATCACGACATCGGCTTTGTCGAGCGGGATGCGGATGTCATCGCCGAGATCCACTTCACCCACGACGTTGAGATTGGGAATGCGACTGGCACAGGTCAGCAGCATCTGCCCCATGCGGCCGCGCGAGCCGGTGATGATGATGTTGGTCATGTAGGCGAAATGAATGGATTATTTCGTGAGGCCACACTCTTTCAAAGTCTGGGCCATCAACTTGCGCGTGGCATCAGTGACCGGAACCAGCGGCAAGCGGACCTCTTCGGAGCAAAGTCCCAGCAGGGCCAGCGCGGCTTTGCAGGGCGAGGGGTTCGTTTCGATGAACAAGTTCTTGAACAGCGGGTAAAGCCGGTCATGCAGCGCGAGCGCGGCCCGGGTGTTTCCAGCGGCAAAAGCGCGGACCATTTGCGCGACTTCCTTGGGCGCAATGTTGGTCGCGACGCTGACGACGCCCGAAGCGCCGGCTGCCATGAACGGCAGCGTGAGTCCGTCGTCGCCGCTCAGGATGGTGAAGCCCGGTCCGCACGCCTGGCGAATCTGGCTGACGCGATCGGCGTTGCCGCCGGCTTCCTTGATGCCGACGATGTTGCGGTGCTTCTTCGCCAGTTTCTGGATAGTCGTGATGCCAATCTCGATGCCGCACCTTCCGGGAATGCTATAGAGCATGATGGGCAACCGGGTCGCGCGGGCGATCGCGCTGAAATGCTCGAAGAGTCCTTCTTGCGTCGGCTTGTTGTAATAGGGCGCCACTTGCAGACTCGCGTCGGCACCGAGCCCTTCTGCTTCCTGCGTCAGGTAAATCGCTTCCTTCGTCGAATTGCCGCCCGTGCCCGCCATGACGGTGAGCTTGCCGGCGGCAAATTTGATGGCCAGCCGGATGACTTCGAGGTGCTCACCGTAATCAAGGGTGGGTGATTCGCCAGTCGTGCCGACGGGAACAATGCCATCAACCCGGGCGCGGAGCTGAAGCTGGATCAGCTGCTTGAAGGCCGGGGCATCGATCTGGCCATTGGCAAATGGGGTGACGAGGGCGGTGTACGTGCCGCTGAGGGGTAGGGCTTTCATTTCAAAACGCGGGCTAAGTTGAGAAAATGCCGCGCGTTTGGGAAGCTCGATTTTGTTCGGCGCTTAACTCCGGCGAATTCATGCCGATGCCAGGGATGCATCCAGTGCCCAACACGCCCGCACCGGGATTTGCTTGAGCTTTGGCGACGGCGTAATCAAGATCACCCGCGAATGGCACAAGGCCTCCACTTATCACAAAGGCTGTCGATGTCGCAGGTGCTGGCACCGCAGCTCCAGCAGTCCCTCGCGTTGCTTCAGGCGCCCACCTTGGAATTGCGCGCCCTGGTCGAGCAGGAATTGCAGCAGAACATCGCATTGGAGGAAGTCTCCGCGACGGAAGCGGAACTCCAGGACAAGGAAGAAAAGGACGGGGAAGTCTCCATGTCCGACTCGGCGGATCCGGCGGAGCCGCCGGCGGACATGATCAATGACCCGGCCACCGCCAAGGAAACCAACGAGCCGGTGGACGATTTCCAGGCGGAGTTCGACAAGCTCACGCAGATGGATCAGGAGTGGCGGGATTACTACAACCAGACCAATACGACGATCCGCGCGAACGACGACGACGAAGAGCGCCGCCAGTTCATGTTCGATTCGCTGACCAGCGCCGGTTCGTTGCAGGAAAATCTTCTGGAGCAGATCCGCACGTCCGACCTCCCGGACGAGGACCGGCAGATCGCCGAGTTGCTCGTGGGCAACATTGATGACAAGGGCTTCCTGCAAACGGCGGTGCATGACATCGCGATGGTGACCAGTCTGCAGGTGGACCGCATCGAAAACGTGCTCAAGAAGCTGCTCGTTTTGTTCCACCCGGCGGGCATGGGCGCCCGGAATCTGCGCGAATGCCTGATGCTCCAGTTGGAACGTCAGGAGCGGCAGAAGACCATCGAGTACCGGATCCTTGACGAACATTTTGATGCGCTGGGCAAGCGCCGGATTCCAGAGATCGCCCGCGGCCTGGGTATATGCACCGACACCGTACAGGAGGCGATGGAACGAATCGCGCACCTTGATCCCCGGCCCGGCAACACGTTTCAACCGGAGAGCCAGGTTTATATTGTTCCCGAAGTGTTTGTGGAAAAGAAGGGCACGGAGTGGGCCATCTCCACGAACAACGATCACATCCCCCGGCTGCGGATTAGCAATGTTTACAAGGATCTGATGGCGCAGGCCAATTCGTCGCCCGAGATCCGCGACTACATCCGCGACAAGATTCGCGCCGGCAAGTTTCTCATCAAGAGCATCCACCAGCGACAGGCGACAATCACCAACATCGCCCGGCAGATCGTCATCCGGCAGAACGACTTTCTCGAGAAGGGCGTTACGTTTCTCAAGCCCTTGACCATGGTGCAGGTCGCCGAAGTGGTCGGGGTGCATGAAACCACCGTGAGCCGCGCGGTCTCCGGCAAATACATGCAGACGCCGCAGGGGATCTTCGAGATGAAATACTTCTTCACGTCCGGCATCGCCACGGATGATGGCGCTGGCGTCTCGAATACCAGCGTCAAAGACACGGTCTCCGATATGTTCAGCAAAGAGGACACGACCAAGCCGCTGTCCGATCAGGAAGTCGTGGTGATGCTGAAGGCGAAGGGGATCACTATCGCCCGGCGCACGGTGGCCAAGTATCGGTCCGAGTTGAACATCCTGCCGTCCAACTTGCGCAAGGTGTACTGAGTTCAACCTGCGGCTCGCAGCCCACATCAACGTGGTGTCAGGCGAATAGCCAGGGATTCGTAGCCCATCACCCGCTCGTAGCTGGCCTCTTTTTCAACCCGCTGCTGCGCCGCCAGCACCGCGACCCCGCTGACGAGTTCCGTGCATTTTTGGAGCAATGTGCGGAGGAGCAAACGGGCGTGAGCGGCCCCGAGACAAAGGTGAGCGCCGAAGCCGAAAGCGAGATGCGGATTGGGTTTGCGATCCAGACGCACTTCACCCGGCTCCTTGAAGACCGACTCGTCCTGGTTGGCCGACGCCCAGCAGAGGGAGACCCGGCCCTGGGCTTTCACGGGCACCCCATGTACTTCGGTGTCCACCGGGCACACGCGTCCGAGATGCGTGAGCGGCGTGATGACCCGGAAGAACTCTTCGCCCGCGTGAACGATGCGCGTCGGATCTTCCCGCAAAAACTCCAACGCCGCCGGGTTCTTTGCAAAATAAGCCAGCACGGACGAGATCGTGTGAATGACCGTGTCCCGGCCGCCGGCGAAGGTCAGGTTGCCAAAGCCCATCATCTCTTCGCGGGTGAGCGGTCGTCCGCGGAAGGTTGCCCGCGTCAACGCGGTGAAGAAGTCCTCACCCGGATTGGCCTGCGCGTGATCGAACTTCGTGTGGAGATACGCCTCCAGCATCGACCCCTTCGAGCCGCCGTCGCGGAAGACATGGACGCCCCAACCGATCCAGATGGCCGCTTCGGTCTCGGGCACGTTAAGCAAGTAACCCAGCGCGCGCGACTGGATCGGCAGCGCGAACTCGCGGACCACTTCGATGGATTCACGCCCCAGCGCCTCGCGCAGCAGGCCTTCGATCAACGACTCCACCTGCGCAATGACGCCGGGATCCTTGGCCCGGGCGAAAAACGGCTCGACGATCTTGCGGTAGTCCGTGTGGTCCGGCGGGTCGGTCTCGACCGGCAACTGGCGCATGGTTCGTACGTCTTCTTCCGACGGGATGGGCACGCGGAACGGCGCATCTGAACTGAAGGTCTTCCAGTCCTTCGCGGCTTTGCGGACATCCTCATGCCGGAGAATCATCGGAATGTTCTCGCCCTGGAACTCACATTGCAGGACACCGTCCTGGTTGCGTTTCTCGCGGAAAGGTTCGGGAATATTTTCCATGGGGCAATTGTTGGCGCGGTTCGATTTCACCAGGTTTCCAGCTTCGGCTGCGGCGCAACGGTTTGTCCGCTGCTGATGTTTTGGCCAGCATTTTTTTGGGGAAGACTGCGCCGAGGATCGGCTGCGCCAGCCGCCCCGGGCACGGCTTGTCGGGTCGCGCGGTTTACGCTTGGTGCGAAACCGGTGGCTAGCGCTTCAACCAACTGACCATGGTGCGGGTTACGAAGTCCGCCGCATCCTGTTGCACCCAATGATCCGCCTCCGGCACGGTCACCAGCGTCAGATCCTTCTCCAGCCAATTCCAAGTACCATTGAGCGCGTCCGGCAGCAGGGCCTTGTCTTTCAGGCCGTGCAGAACCAAGACCGGGCACGTGACCTTCACGAGCGGGGCGGTGTCTTCGGTATAGGGTTCGCGCGGATAGTTGCGCTTGTAGTAGTTCAACATCGCTTCGAAGTCCGAGCGGCGGAATGCTTCCACGTAGCGGGCGCGGACGGCAGGTTCCTTGACCCAGAAAGTCAGGCCTTCGGCGGTGAGGTTGGTGTGCGCTCCCTCCTGTTGGAAGCGGCGGGCGTAGGCACTGTTCTTCTGTTGCTCGGGGTTGTTGGCCAGCTCGCGACTTAAGCCGCGCGGGTGCGGCAGATTTAGAATCACCAGCTTCTCAGTCATTTCCGGTCGGGTCATGGCAAAGGTCCACGCCACCATTCCACCCCAGTCATGCCCCACGACGATCGCTCGCTCCTGTCCGCGCGCGCGAATCACCGCCGCCACGTCGGCCACAAGGAGTTTCATGTCATAATTTTCAACGCCCTTGGGCCGGTCGCTGAGGTTGTATCCGCGCTGATCAATGGCAACGACCCCATGGTCCTTGGCCAGCGCCTCCATCTGCGCGCGCCACGTCAGCCAGAAATCCGGAAAGCCGTGAATCATCACCACCAATGGTCCCTGGCCGAGCGCCGCGTAATGAATGCGCACGCCGTCATTCGTGGCGTAGCCGTGGGTCACCTTGCGCTCGATGTCCAGAAGCGCCGAAACGTCAGCCGCCGGCTGGGCCACCGCTGACAAGGCCATACCGCCGACCAGGAACAGGGACGCGACGTAGATCCGGCGTAGTATGGTTGCAGCGCCATCGAGGAACGGCTTCGTATTCATTTTAGTAAGGTCATTGGACTGGTGGTTGTCGCCACCGAGCGCATCCGGCAGTTGGCCGGCAGCTTTCCGAACTTCGCTCAATTGCCCGGGTCACCCGGCGGCGGTCGTATCGACACAGTAGGATTGCTCCGCAGCCAAGCCAGCACATTCGCCACGTCGGCGGGGGCGAGTCCTTCGGCGAACGAGGGCATCAAGGACGTCGCGAGGCGGCGCACCCCGGTCACGTGTTTGCGCAGCAACACCTGCTCGACGCCATTCGGCAGGGCCAGCGTCAGGCTCGTGGCGCCGTCGTCCTTCAGGATGCCAGTGAACCCGGCGCCGTCAGCCAGTTGCACGAGCGTCGTTTCGTAACCGGGGCGGGTGCGTTCGTTCGGCATCAGGATGTCCTTGAGCAACGCCTCTTCGCCCAGGCCGATCTGGCCCAGCAAATCCGGGCCGACCTCGTAGCCTTCGGTGCCGATGCGATGACAGATCGCGCACGCCTGAATAAACAATTCGTGGCCGCGTTGGACATCGCGTGGACCGGCCAGAGCGGCGGCGAACTGGCGGAACGTTTCGTCGCTGACGGTTTCCACCGGCGGCAGTTGACCGGCGGGCACGAGATCTTCGTCGTCCGTGACGGTGCCGACGAAAGTGTCTTCGAGGGCGCGCGTGGCTTTGCGAACCTCCGCGTCCGGGCTGGCAGCGAGCGTGGCGAGGGTCTTGCGGGCCGCCACGTCCCCCAGAGGCTTGCGCGGCGCATTCTTGCGACCCTTGGCGAGGGCGGTCAGCACGACGGTCTGCGTGTCGGGCTCCACCGTGGCAGCGAGGTTGATCGCTTGGGCGATTTCGGCATCAGAGTGGCAGGCGGCGATGGATTGGACGAGCGGCGGAAGAAAAGCGGCCGAACCTCCTGGCTCACGGATGAGTTCGGCCATCATCTCCCCACCGCGTCCGTGGAGTGATGACAACACCGCCGCGTCCATCCAGCGGACGGCGAGTTTCTCGCGGGCGAAACGTGTGAGCATCGCGAAGGCGCGCGGGTCGCGGGCCTCGCCGAGGCTCAAGGCGATTTGAATCTGCACGCGAGGACTTTTCTCGATAGCGGCGGCCATCAACGTGGCGTCGAGCAGGGCACGCCCTTCGTCCTTGGCGAACCAGCCGTCGGCGAGCTGCAGGGCGTGGACGCGAACGGCGACAGTCGCATGGCCGATGAAGGGTTGCACGTCGCGAGGTGTTAGCGCGCCGAGTCCATCGAGCGTGCGCAGGGCGGTGATGATTGCCGCCGACCCGGCATCTGTAGTGGCGAGCGTGTCCCGCAGCGTCGAGGCGGCGGACTGGCCGCCCTTTTCCACGAGCAGCCGTTGCGCCGTCTGCCGCCGCCAGACGAGCGGGCTGGCGCATTCGCCGGCGAGCGCCTGGACGTCGAGCCGGCTCATGTCGGCGGACGGCGCGCGCGGGGAATCCTTGTGCGTGAGGCGGTAGATGCGGCCGCGGTCGTGGCCGGCGTAAAGCCCGTATTGTTGCTGGAGATGACGCGGAATGGCGGAGTAGTCCTCGATGATCTCGCGGTAGTAGTCGGTGATCCAGATCGAGCCGTCCGGCCCGTGCGTGAGGTTCATCGGATGACTCCACTGGTCGCTGGTGGCGGCGAACTCGGACTTCGCTTCACCGGGCGCGCGGACGAGTTTCAGGGCCGGGCCGTCCGCCTCGATGATCGCGCGATGGATGAGATTGCCGGAGGGTTCGCAGACGAAATACTGACCGCGCAATCCGGGCAACGTGTGGTCCTGGTAAATCATCGGGCCGCACGCGGCGGTGAACCAGCCGTCGGCCTCGCTCTCGGCCGCGCCGTAACGCGAGTTGTAGTATTTGAAATACTCC
>JANLTG010000002.1:0-31139 GCA_031362805.1 bacterium | reverse complement strand
CTCCAAAGACCTCATTGACCACATCGAAGCCCTCGCCGCCGAGCATGGCCACTTCGAGCCGGTGGATGAAAATTATTATCAGGCGTTCGTGGAATTGAACCAACCGCAGATCGAAAAGCTCGCCATCGCCCTCATGCTCGACCAGGAAAAAGCCGTCCGCCAGCTTGCCGTCGGCAAGACCGATCCTGCCGCCGTGGCGCGAGTTTCCAAGTTCATCCGGAATATGTTCACCGGCATTAGTCTTGGTTTCGCCCGGTTCGATGCGTTCGGCAACTTCGGCTTCGTCGCCCGCATCGGCTTTGAGCCCACGGTCGAGATGGATGAAATCATGGCTGAGAAATTCAAACTCGTTGAGCCCATGATCACCAACATCGTGCGCCGCACGTTGCCGTGGCTGCTCTCCCGCGAAATCAGCCAGACCCAGTTGCCGTTATGAACCGTTTAGACATGGCCGAGGAAATCGCGAAGCGTGTGCCCATGCTCGCCAAACGCGATGAAGACGAATGGTTGGAAGCTGAAAAGTTGCGTAGAGCGTTCGTCGCAGACTATCCGCTGCAGCGGATTGGGACTCTTGCCTTGGATGAGTATGTCATCGGCAAAGGGTCGGGAAACCGTTCCTTTTGTTACCGCCTTGAACGAACGATGGACACACTCGGCAAGATCGTCGGCGCTACTTCGTTCAAGTTCGGCATCTATTTTGGCCGTACGAAAAGCGACGCGACCGATAAGTATCGTTTTGCCACCCGTTGGGGCAACACCACCAATGAGGCGCTCGATGCGGTGAAAAATGCGATTGTGCGGTTGCTCCAAGACGCTGCGACTGGGGACTCCGGCGCCATTGAGAAGAATCCTCTGTCGCCCATGTTGAAGGGGAAGATCTTGTTTGTTTACTACCCGGAGAAGTTCGCTCCCATTTACTCCGGTGAGCATCTTGAGCACTTCATTGCCGCACTGGATTTGCGCGGGTCGTTTCGCTGTGGTGCCGACATGCAACGGGCCTTGATGGAATATCGGGCGGGTTGGCCGGAGTTGCTGGCCCAACCGCCGGCGCTCTACATGCGGTTGCTCTATGACATTTTCAATTATCCATCCACGGGCGATGCGTCCGGGACAGGTTCGCCGCAGGCGCCGCTGCTGGATGAGGCCATCAAGGGTGCTCAGTTTATCGCCGAGATGCCAGCACTGCCGGTTGGGTCAGACATGAAGCCCAAACTCCCAGCCAAGCCCGATTATGAAAAGCAGGCGCGTAGCTTCAAACGGATTGGGGATCGCGGCGAGGCGCTGGTGGTTGCCCTCGAACGCGCCCGCCTGATTCAAGCCGGCAAACCCGAACTCGCCGCCCGCCTAAAGCACGTCTCGCAGGAGGATGACAGCGCGGGTTACGACATTCTCTCTTTCGACGAGGATGGCAGCCACCGTCCCATTGAGGTCAAAGCCACCACGGGCAAAAATCTGGATCGTGGTTTTTACATCAGTCACAACGAGGTGGAGCAGGCGAAAGCGCTGCCAAATTATCACCTCTATTTTGTGTTCTCGGCCATGACCAATCAACCTCGAATCTTGCGTTGCAAGACGCCCGCCTTCAATGGCGCGGATTTTCTGCTCCGGCCCGTGGCTTATCATGTCACCCTCTCTGAAGACGTCGCTCCTGGCTGATGATGAAACGGTTCGCCCACACGCTGCTTCAAATGCCATTTGCTTTGAGGCTGAATCTTGGCCCCGCCTGACCACCACCCGCCTCCGCCCTCCGCATTTAGTCCGTCTCTCCCAATCGTAACGCCAGCAGCTCAACCAGTTTCTCCGGCTCGAACGGCAGTCGGAAGAAGATGTCCGCGCCAGCCTGTTCCACTTCGTGTTCTAAACTGTTCCGCCAGCCGCCACTCAGGACCACGATTGGTGCCGCTGTCTGCGCCCTCAGCTCCGCCACCAGCCATAGGGACTTGTCGAGCGACACTACCCGCTCACCCGCTGACTCTCCTTGGTGCAGTACGTTGTTCAGAACGACTACGAACAGATCGAAGTGCTCCCTTGAGGCCCTGGCCCGCACCGCGTCCGCATCGCCTTCCACGACCAGCTGAACGTGTCGCCCGACACCCACGACTTGCCCGACCAGCTCGCTGACAATCTCGCCAAGCACTGGCTCTATATTGCCCATCAACACCTTGAGCGGCGTTTTCGCGCTTTCCATTGGCTTCATTGGATCAGTGCTCATCCTCGGACGGAACCGCCTCCGTTCCGTTGTAAAATCACGCCGCTCCCTGCTTCAACTCCACGAGCTTCCCGTGCGCCTTCGCCTTCGGCACGATTCCAAACCACTTCTTGGCCTCTTCCTTGGTTACCAGTTCGCGATAATGTTTGAAGATCATCTGCGGTGAGTTCCCCGCCTCCAATGACACCTGTGCCGCGCTCTTGATGGCAGCCAGCCGATAGCTGCAAAAGGAATGACGCAGCGCGTTGTGTTTCCACTTCACGGCTGGTTCGTGCGGTTTCCCTTCCGCATCCTCACCCTCGGGGCGCGTTGCATCGACCAGTCGTTGAATTGCGTTTGCGACATTCTCCAGTTCCATGACCGGCCCGTGCATCTTGGCCACCGGCTTCAGCCAGGCTCGCAGATTGTCGGTGATCGGCACCAGCCGGCGCGAGTTCGTCTTGGCGATCCCCGCATCCACCGTGATGTAACCCGACTTGAGATTCACCTTCGCCCAGTCCAGCCGGCTGATCTCCGCGCTGCGCAGGCCTGCAAACGCCCCGATGGTCAGGAACGGGATCATCCTTGGATCGGCTGCGGCCAACAGTGTGGAAAGTTCCTCCGGGGTAAAGATTTCCACCTCATCATTCTTGGTCTTCCACAGCGGCACACTTTCAAACTCGTTCCAGTTCCTCGGCAAGTAGCGCTGGGCCTTGGCAAACGAGAAGAAAGTTTGCAGGGCGATCCGGAAATTGTTCCGGGTACGGTTGGCGACGTCGAGGCCTTGCAGCCATTCCTTGATCTGTGGTCCGCGGATTTCTGTCATCTGCCCTTTGAACTTCTCGGCAAACCGGCCCACCCGCGACTCCATGTCTCCCAGGTATCGCTCGCTGAGGCCCTCGGCACGCTTGGCTTTGAGCATTTCGGCATGAACGTCCGGGATGCTTTTTAGTGGGATGTCGTGCAGTTCATTGGCGGAGTAATAGCGGGCGGCTTCGAGCAGGGAACCGCCGCGTAGCAGGCGTTTGGCGTCCCGGTATTCGATCGCGGCGGAGTCCACGGCCAGGTTGAACTCGGCCAGGGCGTCCTTCGCGCGGAGATAAGCCAGGCGTTCTTCACCCGACAAATGGAGAATCTCCAGCTCGCCATTGGCCTGACTGGTGGCCTTGGTGATGGCGTGGGTTTCGGCGAGGTGCAGTTCGTTGAAGACCTTGCGTTTTCTGGTGGTGCCTTCGTACCAGACCGCGGTAAAAGCCTCGCTCCCGCGGGAGGGGGTTTTGTAGATCGTGGCCCTGGCATGGCCCACGCGAATCACTTTGGGGAACTTGACCTTCTTCATGGGGCCAAGTTTGTCAGGAAATTGTCAGGAAACCAGCTCTTTCCTCAAAAACCCCAATAAAAGATGGCGGGAGTGGCGGGGCTCGAACCCGTAACCTCTGCCGTGACAGGGCAGCGCTCTAACCAATTGAGCTACACCCCCAAGCCGGGGAGGCGCAGAAAGTAGAAAATGCTCCCCGGCAAGTCAACGGGTTATTCTGGTGCTTCAAATTGCCCCGCTGAAGCCCAATTCCTTGCACTCGGCGGGGGCGAAAATGGGTAACTTGAGAGGACTCCAAATGCCTGCTGCTGGTGTGAATTCGAAGGAATTGCGACGACCACGACGCGGCGGAGAACGTTGGCTGGTCGCTCAATGCATCAGCACGTCGGCGAGCGCGGACTTGAACCGGCGGTAACCCAACGCGAAGAGCAGCGCTGTCGGCAGGATCGCGATCACCGAGCCGGCCATGAGCGCGGCGTATGGATAGCGCAGGCTGCTACCATAGAGGCTCGCGAGCGCGACCGGCAGGGTCTGCTGGCCCGGTGAACTCAACGCCAACAGCGGCAATAGGTGCTCGTGCCATGCGAGGATGAAGTGAATGAGCGCGTAGCTGATCACCGCCGGCCGCAGCGCGGGCAACAGCAGCCACCAGACGCGCCATTCGGTGGCGCCGTCGAGCCGGGCGGCTTCGACCAAAGACGTGGGTACCTGCCGGAATACTTGGGTAAACCAAATCACGCCCAGGCCAGTGACCGCGCCAGGCAGGATCACGGCCCAGAGGCGGTCGATCAATTGGAGGTGGGCGAGCCAGGTGAAGAGGGGGATGGCCAGCGATTGCAGGGGCACCACGATGACGACCAGCGCTGCCGGGAAAAGCCAGCGGGCCATCCGCGTTCGTGACTGTGCGAAGGCGTATCCCGCCAGCGAAGTCACCAGGGTGGCGAGCGATGCCTGGGTCGCCGCGACGACGAGGGAATTGCCGAACACGCGCCAGAAGGGAAACCATTCACCACCCACGAGACGCGCGGCGGGTTGCGCGTCCCAATGGCTTGGCCAGAACTGGTGCGGGTTGAAAATCTCCGGGTTCGACTTGCCGGCGGACATCACCATCCAAGCCAGGGGATACGCGAACGCCAAGGCCACCGCGAGCAGCAGCAAAGTCGGGAGCCAGGAGCTTTTCAAACCGCGAGTCATGGGCGGTGCGGCTGGGGTTCAGGTTTCAATGGGCTCGGGCTGGAGGGCAGGCGTAAGCTTGTCCACCACCGCCGGCTCGATTCGGCTGGGGGGCGGACGGTTGCACGCCGCCTTCGGGCGGAGCGCGGATTTGCAATCCGCAGCACGCCGAAAAAGGACTGGATGAAATAACTTCCGATGCGGGCCGACCCCGTCCCGCGCAGCGGCTTGAAAATCCGCGGTCCCGGCCCGCTTCGCGGGCCGCAACGACGCCGGGCTTCGGTGTTCGGTTTTGAGGTCATGAGGTGCGCCATTGCCTTCGCATCAAGACCACCGCCAGCACCGTGAGCAGCAACGGCGCAACAGCCAGACTCATCGTCGCCGCCGTGCTGAAGCGCCCAAAGTTGAACGCTTGTTGATAGGTATAGTTGATCAGCAGCAGTCCGGAATCGGCGGTGCCGCCGGAGCCACCGAGCAACACGTAGGCGCCGGAGAACATCGCGAACGCGTCCACCACGAGATACACGCACACAAAGACGATCACATGGCGGAGCAGAGGAACGGTGAGTTCGATGAACACCGGCCAGCGGCGATCCGTCTCCAGAGCGGCGGCTTCGTAGAGCGGACGCGGCAGGCTTTCGCGCCCGGCGAGCAGGAAGAAGGTGATCATGCCCAGCCAGCGCCACGCGGCCTGGATCACGAGTGCCGGCATGATCCACGCCGGATCCTTCAGCCAGTCGATGGGCGTGAACCCCAGCGGGAGGACGATCCATTGGTTAAGCAGGCCGTTGCGACCGTGGAACACGAGCAGGAACAGCAGCGCCAGCACGGCGGGCGGCGTAAGGCCGGGCAGCAACAGGATGAACGACAGCACGCCCTTGAGCCTTGGCCAGCAGCGATGCAGTGCCTCGGCGAGCAGCAACGCGAGCGGCACGACGACGACGATGCTGGCGAGCGTGTAGGTGAACGTATTACGCAGCGCCTTGAAGAAACGCGGGTCGTCGAGCACGGCGCGGTAGTTGGCGAGCCCCGCAAACTCGGGCGTGCCGAACAACGAATCCGATTCGAGGCTCAGCTTCACGCCGCCGATCAGTGGCGCGAGCCAGAACAATGCGAACAACGCGAAGAAAGGCGCGAGCAGCCAGAGCGTCGAATTGGTGATGCGTCGTGTGGCGGCCATCGGGTTGAATAAGGACCGGGCGATCTTGGCAGAGCTCGACCCCGGGTGGAAGGCTGGAACCTTGAAAGGGACTGCGAGGCCAAGGCGATTGCCGGGCTAAAGTGCGGCGCTGCAGCCAGAGCACCCTGCTCGGGTAGCTTTTTCGCTTCGCCCGGCTAGGCATCGTTTGCACACTCCCGCACATGTCGCTGTCACCCATTGATCGCTTGCGCCGAGTTGGAAAGCTCGAAGGGGTTTCCTTTCTCATCCTCTTGTTCGTGGCGATGCCGCTGAAGCACCTGGCAGGTCAGCCCTTGGCCGTGACGATTGTAGGGTGGGCTCATGGCGTGCTGGTGGTGTGGTTCTGCTGGGCTCTGGCCGTCGCCAAGTTTCGTGGCGGGCTTTCGTTCAAGCTGGCCTTGCTGGCGTTGGTCGCGTCGTTGCTGCCTTTCGGACCGTTCGTGATCGACCGCCGGCTTCGGGGCGAAACTTCCAGCCGACCATGAACTTCTTCTACATCTTCGGCGCCCTGACGCTGTTGAGCCTCGGGCTGAACGTCTGGCAATGGCTCGCCGCCCGACGCTTCCCGCTGCACCAGCCCGTGCCGACGGCGAAGGCTCTACCAACAGTCACGCTTCTAAAGCCGCTCAAGGGTTGCGACGAACACTCCGAATCCTGTCTGCGCAGTTGGTTGACGCAGGATTATCCTGCGCCGTTGCAGGTGTTGTTCGGTGTGAAGGACGCGGACGACCCGGCGTGTGAAGTCGTCCGCAAACTGATCGCCGAGTTCCCCCAACACGACGCGCGACTGGTGATCTGTCCCGAATCGCTCGGGCCGAATCCCAAGGTCTCGACCCTGATGCAGCTCGAGCCGTTGATCGGCGCGGCGGGCGCCAGGCCGACATCCCTGTCGCCCCGTCTCGGCGACAAGAATGTCGCTGCTCCAGCTCACGCCATCGTCATCAGCGACGCGGACGTGAAGGTGCCGTCGGGCTATCTCAAGGAGGCGATGACGGTTCTCCAGCGCGACGGCGTGGGGCTGGTGAACAGCTTCTATCGCCTGGCGAATCCGCAGAATCGCGCGATGTGGATCGAGGCCATCGCCGTGAACTGCGATTTCTGGAGCCAGGTCTGCCAGTCGAACTCGATGCGGCCGATGAAGTTCGCCCTCGGCGCGGCGATAGCCTTGCGCGCCGATACGCTCAAGGAAGTTGGCGGCTGCCAGGCGCTGGTTGATTACATCGCCGACGACAATCGCCTTGGGTTGTTGGTGCATCGTGCCGGTCAACGCGTCGAGCTGACGAACGTCGTCGTCGATTGTTATTCCGGGCCGATGACCTTCCGTCAGGTTTGGGATCATCAGCTCCGTTGGGCGCGCACGATCCGCGTGTGCGAGCCGGTGCCGTTCTTCTTCAGCGTGCTGGCGAACACGTCTTTTTGGTCGGTGCTGCTTTGTGCATGGTGGCTCCAGTCGCCAGAAATCGAAGCGACCCTCTGGGCGCCGGCCTTGTGGGTGGTCGCTGCGTGCATTCGCGGCGCAACGGGCGAGGCAAACTGGCTGCGGCTTACCGGCACGAAGCTGCCGGCATGGAAACCCTCGTTCTTGGCCCATAAGGACCACCTTGGGCTTCTCTGGTGGCTCTGCGCGTTCCTTGGCAACACCATCGTCTGGCGCGGCCGCCGCCACCGGATTCTGAAGGAAGGACGCCTCGCGGCGATTTGAGGTTTGGGGCTGATCTGTCGATTGGCCGCGACCATCTGCGAAAGGGCGCAGCGTTGTCTGCGACGCAGGCGGATACCGGCCAGCACTTCCGTGACAAGTGCCGGCCGATGTTAACTCCTAATCCTTGGCCGGCAGCACCGTCACCCAGACCGTGTCCTCGAATTCGAACATCGGCGAGTAAAGGTCGGGGAAACGCTTCTTCCAGTAGGCGCTGGTGTAGAGCGGCGTCTTGGGCGCGTTCTCGGCTTCGCCCCGGCGCGCGCTGAGCTTGAGCGAAAACGTCGTGCCCGGAGTGAGCGAGCTGGCCAGCCTGATCTTGAACTTCGCTTCCTTGATCTTTTCCTTCGCCACCGCGTCGCTGAGTTCGACGCCTTCCGGCCCATGCGCCAGTTCAAACTTGACCGGTCCATCGTAGCCGTCGCGATCGAGGGTGACGCTCAGTTCGCCCTCGCCGCCGACCGGGATGCGCAGGGAGTCGATCTCGGTGTTCAGCGCGAATTCAGCCGGACCCAGCTCGGTGGTCACCACATAGGTTGCGTCTGGCCCAAACTGGCCTGCGGCGTCCCAAGATTCGAGCAGGTAAGTGCCGGGCTCCTTGAACTCGTGGCTGATGACCGGCTCAAGGTTGAAAAAATGCGAATCCTTCAGCCGGGCGCCGTCGGCGCTCTTGAGCCGGAGGACGGGATCGCACGCACCACCGAGGCGCCGACTGGTTGCCGTGAATCGGTAGGAACCGGGCCGGTCGATCTTGAGTTGATGCAAGTTTGTTTCAGCCGGTCCGCGAAAGAGTCCGTCAAAAAGTGGAGGGGCGGCGGCGTCCCCTCTAACCGCCGACGCCGGCAACCTTCGGGTGGCAGGGGCACCCCGGAGCAGTCGAAGCTGATACCGTTGCTGGGTGCCGGATTCATAAGCGGCATCGCGGATCTCCAGCGTGTATTCGCCGGCGGTCGTCGCGACCAACGACGCGCGGCAGTCCACGCCCAAGCCCGCCGTATCTTGTCCGTGGAAGACTTCCTTGCCTCTCGCATCGAACACTAGCAGCACCGGATCAAGTTTTGACCCGAAACGGCCCGCCACGACTTCAAAGGTGATTTTCTCATTCTGCTTCAACCTCACGCGATGGCGGTTGCCGGCCCCAGTTCGAATGGTTTCCATCAAGTATCCGGTGCCCGACAGGAGAGCGTTGGTCGAGGGCTTTAGCTCGGGGAGCTCCTCAAGGAGCGCCATGACCGGCGCTGAGATTCCGCCGTCGGTGATAACGCGCAGCGCGAATGGCCCCGATGCCTCGCGGCCGTCGATGGGTACGGTCAGCTTCAATCGCTTGCCATCGTCTTCGACGGCCGCCGTCAGTTGCGCGGCGGTCAGCACGCCATGCCGACTGGTCCAAAGGCTGCGGACGTTGCCGAAGTTTTTCCCCTCGATGGTCACGGCGTTCGTTGAACCGACTGACCAGACGAACGGTTCAACCTTGTTGATCTCCGGCGTGCCCGGTGGTTCTGCCGCCAGAGATTTCGCCGGCAAAAAGGCGGTTGCACACACGGCCAGAAACTTTGCGATGGCTGCGAATGGTTGAGGGCCCATCAATCGCGCACCAGCGTCTTGGACTGCGGCAGTGCTCTGCCGCTTTGTGGTGGCTACCAGCTTGCGCCTGGCATCCACAGCGCCAGCGGAGTCCCTTCGATGTTCAGCGTTCAATGTTGGGTGTCCGTTGTTTTTCATCTTCTTCAGAAGATCGCTCAAGCGCGACTGGGACAGGCTGCGAGGCCTTCCTATCTTACGCAAAAATCCCCGTCACCGCCTTGCCCTTGGCGATCGGCAGCGGCCGCGCGTTGCGGTCCACCACCTCGGTGGCTGGGTCGATGCCGAACAAGTGGTAAAGCGTTGCCGCCAGATCGTCGGGGCGGACCATGTTCTCCGCGGGATACCGTCCATCGCGATCCGATGCGCCATAGACAAAGCCCTTCTTCACACCCGCGCCGGCCAGTAACGTCGTATAGCACTGCGGCCAGTGATCGCGGCTCGCGTTGCCGTTGATCTTCGGCGTGCGCCCAAATTCGCCCATCCACACGACCAGCGTGTCCTTCAGCATCCCGCGCGTATCGAGGTCGTTGATCAAAGTCGGCAGCGTCTGCTCGGTGATCGGCAGGTGCCGCTTCTCGATAATCGGATACATCTTGGTGTCGTTGAAGCCGTGCGTGTCCCAGCCGCCGTCGGTCGTGCTCTGGCCGCCGATGCTGTCGTCGAAATAGACGGTCACGAACTTCGCGCCGTGCTCGACGAGACGCCGCGCCAGCAGGCAGCTCTGGCCATAGGTCGTGCGCCCGTAGGCGTCGCGCATCACGTCCGGCTCCTTCGAGAGATCGAACGCCTGCCGCAGCTTCTCCGAACCAAGCATCGTCATCGCTTTTTCGTAATACGTGTCGAACCCGCGCGTCTCGGCGGACGTTTCCATCAACCGCGTCTGCGCATCGACGATCTTCTGCAACTCGCGCCGCGCGTGCAGTCGCTCGTAGCTGATGCCCGCGGGCAAAGTCAGCTCGGGCAGGGCGAAGTTGGCGTTGTTCGGATCCTGTGTGAAGAACAGCGGGTCATGTTGCTTGCCGAGGAAGCTCGCGTGCTGGCCGGGCGTGATCGAGCCGTCGCGGATCACGTGGGGATAAGAGATGAAGGTCGGCACTTCGCCGGAGTTTGGCGCGAACTTGTCCACCACCGAGCCCCACGTCGGATAGAGATCGTTCGAATCGCGCAGCCGTTGATCATCCGTGGCCGGCGCGGCCCCGGTGAGCGCGTAGTAACCCGCCGAGTTGTGGTTGTTCATCGTGTGATGCATGGACCGGATCAACGTGACCTTGTCCATGATCTTCGCGGTCTTGGGCAGGTGCTCGCTCACCTGGATGCCGTCCGCGCTCGACGAGATCGGCTTGTGCGGTCCGCGGATTTCCTCCGGCGCATCCGGCTTCATGTCGAACATGTCGATGTGGCTTGGTCCGCCCCATTGGAAGAGCAGGATCAACGACTTGATGCGCGGCTTGATCTTCGCAGCCTTGGCGATCTCCTCAGCCCTGAGCAGCCACGGGAAGTTGAGTCCGAGCAAACCCAGGCCACCGACCTTGAGCGCGTGCCGCCGCGAGACAGAGCAGGCGTGGTAGCTGGAACAGGCGGACGAAAGTGGTTTCTTCATGAGTTTAAGAAGGCTCAATGCCGCATCACAAATTCCTTCGAGTTGACCAGCGCCCAGGTGATGTCTTCGAGGGCGGCGCGCTTATCGGTGCTTTGGTCCAGGTGATGGCTTAAGGAGGTGGTTTCGGTCGCCGTGGGCGGGCGGGTCAGGGCGGTCCAATACAGTTCATTGAGCATCTCACCGGCGGGTTTTCCTGATGCGACCAGTTTGTCGAGTCGACCATTCTTTTCGGACAACAACTCGGCCAGGGCCGGACCGGTCATCAGCTGCAACGCCTGGCCGAGATTCGTTGTGCAGGATCGCTCCTCCTCGGTGGCCAACAGTCGCTCGGGCTTGCCGAATACTGTCAGGAAGGTGTCGGCACCGGTCACTTTGTTGCGGCGCATGGCCACAGCATGGACGCCGGGAATTTGCCCGGCCCGGAAGCCCTCCGGGTAACCATTGAACTTCAGTGGCGTGCCCGTTACCTGGCTCAACGCATCAAGCACTTCCTCGGCATCGAGCCGGCGGACCAGCGTATGCGAATAGTTTATCGTGTCGTCCGCGTTCGTGTCGTTCGGCAGCGCCGAAGCCTGATACGCCCGCGAGTTCATGATGACGCGGATCAGGTGTTTGAGATTGTAGCCGCTCTTCACGAAGTCAGCGGACAACTCGTCGAGCAACTCGGGATGGCTCGGCAGGTTGGTGGCGCGGAAATCGTCGATCGGATCAACAATGCCCCGGCCCATCAGATGATACCAGATGCGGTTGGCTTGCACGCGCGCGAAGAGCTTGTTCTCCGGGCTGGTCAGCCAGGTGGCCAGTTCCTTAAGCCGATCTTGTTCCCCGTCGACGGGTTGAGTGCGGCCGAGAAAGCGCGGCGAGGCATCCTTGTTGATGCGCGGATTCTTCACCTCGCCCTTCATCGCAGTGAAGACCACCTGCTCGCCCTCGAAGGCGTGCTTGTCGAGGTTGTCGCGGTACCGGTTCTCCAGCACCTTGTAGTCAACGCGCGCAAACAGCCCGGCCCAGTCGTAGTAATCGTCCTGCGTCCACTTGTCGAATGGGTGATTGTGGCACTGCGCGCACTGGAGTCGCGTGCCGAGGAAGACTTGTGCGATGGTTTCCGAGCGGGCGGTGGGTGTGCGCGTCGAGCGATAGAAGTTGGCTGGCGGATTCTGGTACGTGCTGCCGCGCGCGGTGATGATCTCGCGCACGAACTGATCGACCGGTTTGTTGTTGGCGATGCTCTCGCGTATCCAGCGGTGGAACAGTTCAACACCTTTGCGGTCGAGCGCCTTCTCCTCGACGCGCAGCAGGTCGGCCCATTTGAGGGCCCAGTGTTCGGCGAACTCGGGTCGTTCGAGCAACGCGTCGATCAGCCGCGCGCGCTTGCGCCGTTCCTTGGACTGCACGAAGGCTTTCGCCTCATTCTCGGTCGGGACAACACCCAGCAGATCGAGATAGGCGCGGCGGAGGAAGAGGCCATCATCGATGACCGGCGACGGATTGGTCCGCAGCGTCTTGAGCTTCGCATCGACGTGGCGGTCCACGTAGTTGTTCGCCTTCGGTTTGGCCCACTTGAAATCCGGTCGCGCCGGCACAAACGCCAGGTGCACCGGCAGGTGTTGGTTCAAGTAGCGAACCATGACCGTCGTCTCGCCGGGGTTTTCGGCCGTGACCAAGCCATCCGGCGTCGCCTTCATGGCGAGATTGGCCGGTTCATAGACGGCGATGCGCGAGATGTCGCGGACGGTGCCATCCGAAAACGTCGCCGTGGCGGTGAGCTGCGCTTTGAAGTTGGGTTCGAGCAGGACCTGCGACTTGGGAGAGACGGCGATGGCCGTCACTGTGGATGTATTCTCCGGATCCTTCGCCGCGCCGGCGGCAATCCATTTCTTCAGGAGCTCATATTCGAGCGAATCCTTGGCGAAGCGTTTGCCGCCCTCGTGAGCCACGGTGGCGGTCGCTTTGAGGAGCACCAGGCTTTGATCGGGCTCCGCGGTGTTGATGCGCCGGCCGAACATGTCGCGGACCAGGGCGTCGTAGTCGAAATCGGCATCCTGACCGCGCAGGGAAATCTTGAAGCCCGCCTTGCCGTTGGCGTTGCCGTGACACGGGCCGGAGTTACAACCGCCTTTCGCCAACACGGCCATGACGTCATTGCGGAAGCTGACCGGCGCCTCGCTGGCCGGCAACAGGCCATGCGTACACGCCAGCAACGCGAGGGTCATCCGGGCTTTCATTGCTCGATTTTCTAAGCGGAAAAGACACAGTCGGGAAGCTGGAAGATCAAAAAAGTTCATGGACGATCAGCGGTTTGTAACTTGGCCATTTGGCGAGATTGGATAGCATCACCGCAGGTTTTGGCCTGCCGCGGCTTTAGAACGTGGCACGCTCAGCACCGCATCGCCTATTTTAATCCAGCAGCATGAACCCCCTCGAGAACGCGACTGCGATCAATCCCCACGTCGGCAAATGGGTGACGCGCATGGCCGAACTGTGCGCGCCCGCGCAAGTTCATTGGTGCGACGGATCGGAGGCGGAGAAATCTTCGCTGACCCGACTGGCCGTGGCCGCCGATGTCCTGATCCCGCTCGATCAGAACAAATGGCCGGGCTGCTATTATCATCGGTCCAGTCCGAACGATGTCGCCCGCGTCGAGCAATGCACTTACATCTGCACCGATTCGGCGGAGGAAGCTGGGGTGACGAACAACTGGTCGGCTCCCGCCGAGATGTATGAAAAGCTCTTCGGCCTGCTGCAAGGCGCGATGACAGGGCGGACGATGTACGTGGTGCCCTACCTGATGGGGCCGCCCGGATCGCCATTGAGCAAGGTCGGCTTCGAGCTCACCGACTCCCTCTACGTGGTGCTCAGCATGCGGGTGATGACGCGGATGGGCAAAGTGGCGGTTGATCAATTGGCGGGCAGCAACGACTTCAACCGCGGCGTTCACAGCATGCTCGACATGCATCCGGACCGCCGCTTCATCGCGCATTTCCCGCAGGACAACACCATCATCTCGGTCGGCTCGAACTACGGCGGCAACGTCTTGCTCGGAAAGAAGTGCCTGGCCTTGCGGATCGGCTCCTACCTGGGACGGCGGCAGGGTTGGATGGCCGAGCACATGTTAATCCTCTGCGTCGAATCGCCGGCGGGCGAAAAGACCCACGTCGCGGCCGCGTTCCCCAGCGCTTGCGGCAAGACAAATTTCGCGATGCTCGTCCCGCCCGACCATTTCAAGGGCTGGAAGGTCTACACCATCGGCGATGACATCGCGTGGATGAAGCCCGGTCCCGACGGCCGGCTCTACGCGATCAATCCCGAGGCCGGCTATTTTGGCGTCGTGCCGGGAACGAACGAGAAGACCAACTCGAATGCCATGCGCACGATTGAGCGCGATACGATCTTCACGAATGTCGGCCTGACGACTGATGGCGATGTATGGTGGGAAGGTAAAGACAACCCGCCGCCGGCCGGATTACTTGATTGGCGCGGCCTCCCTTGGGATCCGAAGTCCGGCGAGAAATGCGCGCATCCCAACAGCCGGTTTTGCGCACCCATGACCAACAACCCGATGCTCGCGTCCGAGGTTCACGATCCCAAGGGTGTGCCGATCAGCGCGATAATCTTTGGCGGGCGTCGGGCCACGACGATGCCGCTCGTATATCAGGCGTTCAACTGGCTGCACGGCGTCTACGTCGGTGCCACGATGGGTTCCGAAATGACCGCCGCCGCAGTGGGTGGCGCGGGTCAGGTCCGGCGCGATCCGATGGCGATGCTGCCTTTCTGCGGTTACAACATGGGCGAGTATTTCATCCATTGGTGCAACATGCGCAAGCGTCTCAAGTTCCCGCCCCGCATCTTCCACGTGAACTGGTTTCGGAAGGACGAGTCCGGTCGCTATCTCTGGCCGGGCTTCGGTGAAAACATGCGCGTGCTAAAGTGGATCACCGACCGGTGTCGTGGCCGGGCCGATGCGAACGAAACCTTGCTCGGTTGGGTGCCGGGCCCGCAATCTTTCGACCTCACGGGGTTGGATGGCGTGTGCGAGGAGGACATGGCCAAACTGCAGTCCATCGATCCCGATGAATGGCGGCGCGAAGTGCTGTCGCAGGACGAGTTGTTCCTGAAGCTTTACTCGCACCTGCCCAAGGAATTGATCTTCCAGCGCGAGCTGCTGGTGGCGCGCCTTTGAGATCGGATCGGTAAAGTTGCCAACGGGCCGGTTTTTCTTATGCCGGCGCGGGTGACTCTTTGCGACGCACCGATAGTTCGCGTGCGTGTCGCAGTCGATTCCGTGCTTCGACATCAACGCCTGGGATCAATCATCGCTCTTCGCTATGGGTTGCTGGTGCTCTTTCACGGCGATGCTGCTGCCGTCTCCGAGTTGTTAACGCTTGTTCCCGGCGCGTTCTTGCGGGTTAACTCGCGCCACTAACTTCCATGGCTTCATTCATAGGCATCGAAATCGGCGGCACGAAGCTTCAGCTCGTCGCGGGCGACGCGGCTGGTCGCATCGTCGACCGGCGCCGGTTGGACGTGGACAGAGCGCGCGGTGGTGCCGGCATCCGTGATCAGATCGCGCAGACGCTGCCCCACTTGATTGCGAGCTATCAGCCGGCCGCAATCGGCGTCGGCTTTGGCGGACCGGTTGACCATGAGACCGGGCGCATCGCGAAGTCGCATCAGATCGAGGGCTGGTCGGAGTTCGAACTGGGCGAATGGCTGCACGAACAATCCGGGGTGCTCGTGCGCGTGGACAATGACGCGAACGTCGCCGCGCTCGGTGAAGCGCGCGCCGGCGCGGGCCGGGGTTTGAATCCGGTCTTCTATGTCACGATGGGCAGCGGCGTTGGCGGCGGGCTCGTCGTGGACGGACGGATCTATCACGGCGCGAAACCGGGCGAGTCCGAGATCGGCCATGTGCGGCTCGACAAGTCCGGCGTCATCGTCGAGCAGTGCTGTTCCGGCTGGGCAGTGGACCGGCGGATCAGGGAGGCGATCAAACTGGAGCCAGCTTCAGCACTGGCCCAGATGATTGGCAACGCGTCGACCGGTGAAGCTCGTTTCCTTGGACCCGCGCTCGATACCGGAGACGTCCTCGCCCGGCGCATCCTGGACGAGACCGCGGAAGATCTGGCCTTCGCGCTCTCGCACGTCGTTCAGCTCATGCATCCGGCGACGATCATTCTAGGCGGCGGCCTTTCGCTGATAGGCGAACCCTTACGTGAAGCAGTCGCGCGGCAGTTGCGGCGCTTCATCATGGAAGTGTTCGGCGCCGGGCCGACCGTTCAACTGGCCGCACTTGGTGAGGATGCGGTGCCGGTGGGGGCGTTGTTGCTGGCGGCGGTGGGGAGGCCGGCTTGATCAGGCTGCGTCGGGTTCTTGTTTCGGCGAAAACTCCGGCAGCCGCCATTCCCAGCGGATCGCGAGCAGGCGCATGATCAGGATGACCGCGACGCCGGCCGGCACGGACCAGAGCGGTTGCTGGAGGAAATGCTGCATCAACACATAGACCGTCGCGCCGCTGATCGCCGCGGTGGCGTAGAGGTTGATGTCCTTGCGGAAGACGAGCGGCACTTCGTTGAGCAACACGTCGCGCAGGATGCCGCCCGCCACGCCGGTCATGGTGCCGAGCGCGACGGCGATCAACCCGCCCGCCTCAAACTTCAAGCTCTGGCTCGCGCCGACGATGGTGAACATCGCCAGCGCGACGGCGTCCGCCGGCTCGAACCACTTGCGGGGAATCGTCAGCCAGCGCGCGGTGACGAACGTGACGAGCGCCGCCACGATGGCAGTGACCACGAACCCGCTCGCCTTGATCCAGAACACCGGCGTGGCCCCGAGGCAAAGATCGCGCACCGTGCCGCCGCCAAACGCCGTGACCAGCGCCAGCACGACGATGCCGAACAGGTCCACCTTCTTGCCACGCGCGGCGAGCACGCCGGATACGGCGCTCACGGCGACGCCGAAGTGTTCGAGGTAGGGGGTCAGGTTCATTGCGGGTCGGGATCTTCAGTGGCCAAATGCTCTCACTAGCTGGAAAACACCGCGAGTGGAGACGCGATCGACATCGTCAGCATGCACGGTTGCTCTGTGAACCTGCGAACCGCTCACAAAGCGGTAGATTGCTGCGCTCTCGGCCGCAGTCCAAAACCTGGCGGAATTGGTCAAACCTTCTTTCACATTCCCAGCTCCTGTTTCACCTCGCCGAACTTTGCCACCGCGAACTCCAAATCTTCGGGCGTATGCGCGGCGCTGATCTGCGTGCGGATGCGCGCCTTGCCCTGCGGCACGACCGGATAGCTGAACGCGATGACGTACACACCCTTGGTCAACATGCGTTCGGCGAACTGCGCCGCCAGCCTGGCGTCGCCAAACATGATCGGCACGATGGGATGTTTGCCGGGCAACAGGTTGAAGCCGGCCTTTGTCATCGCCTCGCGGAAGAAACGCGTGTTCGCCTCCAGCCGGTCGCGCAGGTCGGTTGAGGTCGAAAGCAGTTCCAATACTTTCAACGAAGCGGCGGCGATGCTCGGACAGAGCGTGTTGCTGAAGAGATACGGTCGCGAGCGTTGCCGAAGGAACTCGATGATCTCCCGGCGCCCGCTGGTGTAGCCGCCACTCGCGCCGCCGAGCGCCTTGCCGAGCGTGCCGGTCAGAATGTCCACGCGCCCCATGACGTCGCAATGCTCATGCGTGCCGCGGCCGTGCCGGCCCATGAAGCCGACCGCGTGCGAATCATCGACCATCACCAGCGCATCGTGCTTGTCCGCGAGATCGCAGATGGCCTTCAAATTCGCGAGATAGCCGTCCATGCTGAACACGCCGTCGGTGGCGATCAACCGGAAGCGCGCACCGGCCGTTTCCTTCAGCTTCGCTTCGAGCTCGATCATGTCGTTGTTTTTGTAGCGATGGCGTTGCGCCTTGCAAAGCCGGATGCCGTCGATGATCGACGCGTGGTTCAACTCGTCCGAGATCACGGCGTCCTCGGAGCCCAGCAAAGTCTCGAACAAGCCGCCGTTCGCGTCGAAGCACGAGCTGTAGAGAATCGTGTCCTCGGTGCCGAGGAATTCGCTGAGCTTCGCCTCAAGCTGCTTGTGGATCGATTGCGTGCCGCAGATGAACCGCACGCTCGCCATGCCGTAGCCCCATTGATCGAGCCCGGCGTGGGCGGCCGCGCGCACCTCGGGATGCTGGGCGAGGCCAAGATAGTTGTTCGCGCACAAGACGAGGACCGGCTGGCCATCGCTAACGCGGACGTGGGTGCCCTGCGGCGTCGCGATGATGCGCTCGGATTTGTAGAGGCCCGTCGCGCGGATGTCCGCGAGCTGGCCGGTGATATGATGTCGAAAAGGTTCTGTCATACGTCGATCGTCGTTGTTGGTAGGGTGACGCTCCTGCGGAACCCCATTCAAGTCAGGGCTCGGCAGGCGAGCCGCTTGCCCCACCGCCTTTGCCCTGCTGCTTCATGGCTGAAACGCCTCGGCAAGTTTGTTGATGGTGCCGTGCAGACGGCTGCGCAGTGCCTTGCCGTCGGCCGTGTCCAGATTGTATTGCAGCTCCCATTGCATCACGGGGCCGAGCGAGGAGATCTCGAGGAAGACCGTTTTCCCGTCAGCCAAAAGCTTCGCCGAGCGGATCTCAAGCGGGTCGCGGCCTTCCTGGTTCGGGTCGAGCACCGAGTAATCCTTCGAGCCGTAGGCGGCTGTATAGCGATAGTTCCATTGTGTCATCGCATAGCTGCCGACGTCCTCGGCGGTGGCGCGATCGAGCTGCGCGGTGAACGTGAGGCGCAAGCCATTGCGGTGTGCGTGATACGCGATGGGGAGAAGTGGATTCTTGCCCGTGTAACGAACCCGCTGCAGGCAGCCGTCCTGGGTCGCACTGGTCTGCCAGCCGCGCGAGCCGACAACATAGAGTTGCCCGTCCAGCGGATTGAACGCCCCGCGCATTGCCCCGGAAAGAAACCGCCCCGGCAACGGGACCAACGCTCCCTGCGCCGTGCCGTCTACCACGTCGCGCAGCACCAGAAAATGAGCGCAGCGACCGAACGAGAAGTGCAAGAGTTGGCCGGCCAGCGGTCCCCAGCGTTCGCTCGTCACCCATAGCTGGCTGCCGCCGGAGTTGTCCACGTTGTGGGGAATCCAGCAGAGCGGCGGGTCGTAGCCGAAGGGCCGCTCGGGCGTGACCTTCGGACCGCCGTAACCGTACCACCCGCCGGGTCGCGCCTCGGCGATGGCGCTCGACGGGGTCCACTGGCCTTGCTGGGGCGCGACGGTGAGAATCCGCCCGTCGGGACTTGCGCCCATGCCGTTCGGATTGCGCCAGCCACTCGCGACGGTTTCCAGCTTCGAGCCATCGGCCAGCAACCGGTGCAGCCCATTCGGATCGACAAAGTAAAAGTTCCCCTGCGCATCCAGTTCCAGGCTGGTCACGAAATCATGTCCACCGGTCGAAGTGCGAATGCCATGGAAGAAGTTCTCATAGAAGTCCGCTTCGCCGTCGCCATTCTCGTCGTGCAAGCGGGTGATTTGATCTCGGCCGAGCACGAACACCTGGCCGTCCCGCACGCGCAGGCCGAGCGGCTGGAAAAGTCCCGTGGCGAAACGGCGCCAAGTGAGTCTTTCCAACTGGTTGTCGATGCCGCTGACCAGCCAGACGTCGCCGTGCAGCGTGCAAACTGCGGCGTCGCCGTTCGGAAGGAAATCAACGCCCGAGGTGAAGAACAACGCCTTCCAAGGATTCTCATACGGGACGGTTACTGTATCGATGAGATATGCGTCGTTGCCCGAGCCAAGTTGTCCACGAGTCGTCAGCGGATGCCAGCGGGCGGGCCCCGCCTTTGCCAGTCTCGCGAGGTCTGCGGCGGGTGCTGGCTGCTTTACCAACGTGGCGAATTGCGGCAGTTCTCCGGACGAACAGCTCGCGATGAAAATCTTGAGGCGGGACGTCCCGGTCGGCGGCAGCTCAAGCCGCAAAGTTTCCTCGCTCCAACGAAATTCCGCGGCAGCGCCCTGGGTGGCGACCGCAATCAATCCGGTTGGCCCGGCCAAGGTCGCGACGGTGATGCCGTCGATCTGTTGCGTCGCAAAGCTACGCCCGTTACCGTCGAGTAATGACAGGGTCATCGCCTGGGGCCTGCCTTTCATATCGAACACGCGGGTGAAGGCCTCAACGCCCGCCGCCGTTTCGTGCCAAGGCGATTCCTTCACGCCGACCCCGCCGACTTCGTAGTCGAGGATCACGCGCGAGCCGTGGACGTGGAGCCCACGCCACTTCACTTCGTTGGTGCCCCAGGCCGGCAACGCGGGAGCGACGAAACGAATCTCGCCGTCTGGTTGCGGTGCCTGAATCAAACCATAGCGAGCGCCGTTGAACTTGAGGAAGCCGCCCGTCCAGCCGGCTTGCAAGGTGAGGGCCGCCGTATCGTAAACCACGGCTGCTTCGCCTTTCTCGCCAAGGCGCACGGACAAGCCCTTGGCTACGGAACCCTTCGGCAAGGCGACGATTGATGCGTGAAAATTGCCGAGGTCCGTCTGGCTCCAGCGCGGATCGCCCCAGTCCGCTTCCGTCTGCTTCTCGATACCCAGATTGGCGGTATTAGACTCAGCCGCGGAGGTTGCGTGGGGGTGACCGATCAACAGCGCGATGATCGCTGGCAAGGCGGCGCGCCGGGCCGCGGCGATCAGATTGAAGTGTGTTTCGCGGTAAGTTGCGTTGCTCGCCATGAATGTAGGTTAGCGGGAATCGCCGGTCCGCCAAACTCATTTACTCCAGTCCAGCACGACTTTACCGCTCTTGCCGCTCAACATCACGGCGAACGCCTGTTCGAACTCGGTGTAGTGATAGCGATGCGTGATGACTGGCCGAAGATCGAGCCCGCCTTGCAGCATGACGGTCATCTTGTACCACGTTTCATACAT
Organism: bacterium; assembly: GCA_031362805.1. Classification (GTDB taxonomy): domain Bacteria; phylum Verrucomicrobiota; class Verrucomicrobiia; order Limisphaerales; family RI-55; genus RI-55. Next base: position 10,486 of record JANLTG010000002.1, on the reverse strand, counting down.
CTCGCGGCCGTAAATGCCTTTCACGGTGAGCATGTTGAAGATGACGGTGTTCCAATCGATCGCGATCGGCTCCGGCGGGATGCCGAGCATCGCGATCTTCCCGCCGTGCGCCATGCTCGCGAGCATGTCCTGAAAGGCCGTGGCGTTGCCGCTCATCTCGAGCCCGACGTCGAAGCCCTCATGCATGCCGAGTTCACGCTGCACTTCCTTCAACGACTTTTCCTTTGGGTTAACCGCGAGCGTGACGCCCATCTTGCGCGCCAGTTCCAGTCGCCACGGATTCGGATCGGTGATTACGACGTAGCGCGCGCCGGCGTGTTTCGCGATGGCGGCACCCATGATCCCGATCGGTCCGGCGCCGGTGACCAGGACGTCCTCGCCGAGCACCGGAAACGACAGCGCCGTGTGAACCGCGTTGCCGAACGGATCAAAGATTGACGCGACGTCGCGATCAACATTGTCGGGGTGGACCCAGACGTTCGTCATCGGCAGGGAGATGAACTCGGCGAACGCGCCCGCGCGATTGACGCCGACGCCTTTCGTGTCCGCGCATAAGTGCCGGCGACCGGCGAGGCAGTTGCGGCAACGTCCACAGACGACATGCCCCTCGCCGCTCACGATCTGGCCTGGCTGAAAATCCGTGACGTTCGAGCCAACCGCGACGATCTCACCGACGAACTCGTGGCCGACCGCCATGGGCACCGGAATGGTCTTCTGCGCCCAGGCGTCCCATTTCCAGATATGCAGGTCGGTGCCGCAGATGCCAGTCTTCTGGATGCGGATCAGGACGTCGTTGATGCCGATGGTGGGTTCGGGCACGTCCGCCAGCCAGAGCCCGGCTTCGCGTTTGCTTTTGACCAGTGCTTTCATGAATGAACAGGCGACAAATGCATTGCCAGACGCCGGGCGGGGTGCCAAGGCTATCCAATACAGTGCACGCGCTGTGCAGGATAGTGGACAGTGTGTGTGCGGTATGCAAGACGTTATTCCAGTATATGAAACAGGATCGACCCGCCCGGAAACCGGGCTTGCCCGGCGCGAAAAAGGACAGCGGCACCACCGCGCTCTGCGCGAAACTGCGCCAGCTGCGAGCCGATCGTGGCTGGTCGCTGGAGGCGCTGGAGGCCGCGTCCGATGTCAGCCGGTCGATGCTCAGCCAGATCGAGCGCGGCCGGGCCAATCCGACGCTGGCCGTCGCCGTGCGCATCGCCCGGGCTTATGGGCTGACGCTCGCCGAGCTGGTTGAGGAGCCCTCGCGTTCGTCGACCATCCAGGTGATTCGGGCCGACGATTCCGCGCACATCTTTCGTTCCGACAAGCGCTGCCAGATTCGGACGCTGTCGCCTTTGAACCTGGAGAAGGACGTTGAGTTCTACGAGGTCGTGCTCAAGCCGGAGGGTGAATTGCGGAGTGCCCCGCATTTCGAGGGCACCCGGGAGTTCCTGACGGTCGAGAAGGGGCGATTGCGGATCGAGTCGGGCAAGGACACCAGCGAGCTGGGCGTGGGTGATTCTGCGACCTACCGCGCCGATGTGCCGCACGCGCTCGTCAATCTGGGCCGCAATGAGACTGTGGTTTTCCTGGTGGACATTTATCGGTAACTGGCCGGATGACTTTCAGAACCAGAGCCTACTTGATCCGCAGCCAGACGGTCTTGAGGTAGCCCTGTTCCTCGCGGCTGGTGGGGAAATCGGGCGTTTGCGGGGCGAAGAATTCCTGGGTGATGGCCCGGCCGCTTCGGATGGCCGCGCCGCGAATCGCTTCAAGGAAAGGTTCCGGCCGCAGCGTGGCGCAATTGGTCGAGCAGAACAGCAGGCCTTCCGGAGCCAGCACCTTCAGTGCGAGGTCGACCAGGTCGCCGTAATCTTTGTCCGCCTTGAACACCCCGCTTTCCTTCGACTGCGAAAACGTCGGCGGATCGAGCAGCACGAGGTCGAAGATCCGGCCTTTCTTGGCGAGGCGCTTCAGCCAATCGAAACAATCGCCGAAGATGAAATCGTGTTGCTCGGGATCGAGCTGGTTCAAGCGGAAGTTGTCGCGGCCCCAGTCGAGATACTTGCGGGAGAGATCGAGGCTGGTGACGGTCGCACCCGCCAGCGCCGCGCAAACAGAAAAGCCACACGTGTAGGCGAAGGTATTGAGGACATTGAATGGAAGGGCGACATTCCTGTCGCCCGGTTGGGTGTCCGTTCGGTCTGGGCGACAGGAATGCCGCCCTTCCGTGAACTCCCGCCCCACGTGGCCGGTCAGCAGGCGGCGGCGATTATCCTTCTGATCGAGGAAGAGGCCGACCGAGTAGCCCTCGGCGAAACTCAGCCCATAGCGGACGCCGTTTTCGACAATCTCGAAACGCTCGGGCGCCGCCTCGCCGAAGAGCAGGGCAGGGGAGGCCTGCGTCGGCGATGACTTGCGCACGTGTCGGTCGAGCTGCTTGTGATAGGCGCCCTTGAGGTCGAGTTGCTTCACCCAACCTTCAAGCAAGGCTTGCTGCGGTTGGGCGATTGTTAGATCTGACTGCGACAGCAAGTAGTCGCCGAGCCGGTCCACGTACCAGCCGGGCTGATCATCCGAAGCACCGTGGATGAGCCGCCAGGCGTTGGTGGCGTTACCTTCGGACGGCGCGGCCTGAGTCGGAAGGGCGAGACTCTTGTCGCCCAGTCGGCCGTCCGATTTGTCGGGGCGACAGGAATGTCGCCCTTCCGGGTCCGGCCAGAGCGTCTGGCGCAATTGCAGATGCGGATCGGTGTTGAAATCAACCGGCGCTTCGAAGCGCACCGGCTCGCGCGTGATCGGATGCACGAACTCCAAAATGTGCGCGTGGAGGCACAGTCGAGTAAATGGTGAGCCGCCGTAGGTTTCGTCGCCGAGGATTGGAAAGCCAGCGTCGCGCGCGTGCAGGCGGATCTGGTGTGTGCGGCCGGTGAAGGGGATCGCCTCGATCCGCCAGTGCTCGCCCTCGCGCCCGACCAGTTGAAACTCAGTGTCCGCGTCACGTCCCTCCTCGTGCACCTCGATGGTTCGAAAGTCGTTACCGCCCGCCTTGTAGATCTGCGACTTGATCCGGCGCGGCAGTATACCCGGATCGCGATCGGTCAATAGTTGATACGTCTTGTTGACTTCGCGGAGTTCGAAGCGCCGGGCGAGCCATTGATTTGCCTCGCGCGTCTTGGCGAAGAGCAGGACGCCGGAGGTCTCCTTGTCGAGCCGTTGGTGAGTGGCGAGCGTGGCCCAGCGCGGATCGCGGTGGCGCAGCCAGTCGTAGATCCCCGCGCTGCCGTCGATGTTGACCGCGTGGGTGTTGATGCCGGGCGGCTTGTTGATAACGAGGAGATGCGCGTCCTCGAAAAGGATCAACGGAGCGGCGGATTGGAGCGGATTTGACATGGTCTCATCCTCGTCCTCGTTGTCGTCCTCGAATCGAGCACGGCGACGAGGACGATTGGCTCACCAAAAATTCCACGCGCCTTTCCACACGACCCAGATGCCGAGCAGGCAGTTGGTGATCGCGTGCGCGGTCATGGCATCGCCGAGCCGGTTCTTGCGGATCACGAGCCATTGATAGGCAAAGGCGCAGAGAATGCCGCCGAGCCACTCGTTGTGGATGAAACCAAAGATCGCGGCGCTGATGAGGAAGGGCTTCCACGAGAAATGATTTAGCGGCAGCGATTGGAAATCGGGCTTCACGATCCAGCGATAGAGGAACGAGCGGAAGAACACTTCCTCCAATGCGGGCACGACGAGCGACGAGCCGAGGATGCGCGCGATTACAAAGAACCAGGCCATCGCCGCAGCGTCGCCGAAGTGGGCGAACGTGTTCCAGTTCGAGTTCGTAGCCATCAGGTGTGGGTAGAACGGATCAATGCCCACCCACATGACGAATACGGCTACGCCGACTACGATCGCTTCCCAGCTAAACGCGTAACGCATCTCCTTCACGAGCGGCCACATGATCCAGATGAACAGCGCGCCGAGCAAAGTGCGGCCGAGGTAAACCCAATAGAACGATTCCAGTCCGAACTTGCCGCCGAGATAGATCGGCAGCACGAACAAGATGTAGGGAATGGCGCGGGCCTTGTCGGGTGAGCGCAGGAATTGACGGAGGAATTCCATTTCGAGGGCGAGGGTTTGTCGCAATCGAAAGCTTACTGCAAGCGCAGCACCTTTTGCTGGCCGTCGAGTTCGACCGTGACGTCCTTGCGCTCGATCTTTGTCACGGTCACGTCGCTTACGAGGTCGCCGATCATCAGCGTCTTGCCGTTGATCATCACCGACGGATCTTTGATGCGATAATAAATGCCCTGGAGCTTGAGCTCCGGAAACGCGCGTGGACCGGCGGGCTTGGAAGCAACTTCGACGACCGGCGCCGTGACCGTGACCGGGGCCGTCGGCCCAACTGCCGGCGCGGTTGTCGTGGCCAAGCCGGGCGTTGCGGCCGCCGCCTGGCCTTGGGGCAGTTGAGCGGCTTGGGTCGGGATGGCTGATTCGAGCGTTGGCGTGGCGATGATTTCGGCCGGAGCACTCGCCGCTGCCGGGCCGGGGTTCCTCGGAGTGCTCGCCGTCGCGCTGTCGGGGTTGTTGTTGCGCATCGCCAGAAAAAGCAGGGCGCCGCCGAGCAACACAAACACCACGATGCCGGCGATGAGAAACATTCCGGTCATCGAGCCACGGGCGGCTGCGGGCGGGCGGGCCTCGGCGGTCTGCATCCCGGCCGTGGGCGGCGTGCCGGAAGCCGGCGCGCTGGCCGTGCGGTCTTTGTTGGCCTTGTTGGCTTGTTTGATGGCGTCGTTGATGAGGCTCATACGTTGATGTTCCCTTCGAGTTCGTTGATCGCGCGGCCCACCGTGCGGAAGTTGATGCGATCGGTCGCCTGCACAAACGCGGCCAGCAGACATTTGTCGCTGAGGGCATTCACCAGGCGGGGAATGCCCTTCGTGTAGCGGTAAAGCCGCCAGAGTCCGGGCCCGGTGAAGTAAGGCGTGCCGTTGGCACCGGAGACTTGCAGCCGATGCTGTATGTAACGGCTGACTTCGGGTTTGGTCAGCGAGTTCAAGTGGAAGCGCACGGTGATGCGCTGGCGAAGTTGCCGTAGCGAATGGGCGTTCAACCGATCGCGCAACTCCGGCTGCCCCATGAGGACGATCTGCAACAGCTTGCGGTCATCCGCCTCGAGGTTGGACAGGAGGCGGACCTGTTCGAGGAGGTCGTTCGTCATGTCCTGCGCTTCATCGATGATCAGCACCGTGTCGCGGTTGTTGGCGAGTTGCTCCAGCAGAAAGGCGTTGAGCTCGACCATCATCTCCAACCGGTCCATGCCTTTCACCTGGAGACCGTACTCCATGCAGATCGCCTTGATCAACAGATCGGCATCCAACGCCGGGTTCAGTATAAGGGCGGTGGTGAAGGAACCGCTGATCTCCTCGAGCAACGCGCGGCAGAGCGTGGTCTTGCCCGCGCCGACTTCGCCGGTGATCTGGACGAAGCCCTTGCGCTCGCGGATCCCGTAGAGCAGGTGGTTGTACGCCTCCCGGTGCTTCGCGCTGTAAAACAGGAAGCGCGGGTTCGGCGTGATGTCGAACGGGAACTCGCGCAGGCCGTAGTATTCCAAATACACGCCGGCTCTTTAGCGGGATTCGCCGGGACAGGGAAGGAAAAGGTGCGGCGCTGGAGCCGGCCTTACACCACCGGCGGCTGCGGTTGGTCGGGTTCGGCGGGCGGGTTGCCGCCCGGCTGACCGGATGGCTTCGACGGTTGCGGCTGGTGGATGATCGTCAGCGGGTAACGGATCTTCATCACGTCATCCACGAGCACTTCGATGAAGTAATGGCCGGCCGTCTTGAACTCGACCTGGCCAAAGATCGCGACATTCGTGGCGTGCATCGCCGGATCGGTCAGCTGGAACTTCGTCTCGGCCTTGCGCATGAGCGTCGTCTGGTCCGGCGCGATCAGGCGGATCGCCTCCGTGAATTGGCCGAGGCCGGCCGTCCACCGGGTGAAGATGGTGAGGCGCAGCGCAGTGACGGGCAATTGCGGCACGCGCACGTAGTTGAGGATGCCGATCATGAAGAAGTTGCCATTGGCTTCCTGGCGGACTTCCTCGCAGACGAGCGAGCACTGGAGATCAGGGAGAATGCGATTGGGGGTCATATCAAATTGGATTTAAACGATGGGGTCTCGGAGAGGGGAGATCGGAAAGGGTGGTTTGGGATCAGGCGCGCTCGGCGGCGGTGACGGTGTTTTGCATGAGAATGGCAATCGTCATCGGCCCCACGCCGCCGGGGTTCGGCGTGATCTTGCCGGCGATTGGTTGCACGGCGGCGAAGTCCACATCACCGACCAGCCGGTAACCATTCTTCGCCGCGGGATCATTGAGGCGGTTGACGCCGACGTCGATGACCACCGCGCCGGGCTTCACCATGTCCGCCTTCAGAAACTCGGGGACACCCAGTGCGGCGATGATGATGTCCGCACGCCGGCAATGCTCGGCGGTGTGCTGCGATCGGGAATGGCAGATCGTGATCGTGGCGTCGGCATGCCGGTCCTTTTGGCACAGGATCGCGGCCATTGGTTTGCCGACGATGTTGCCGCGGCCGAGGATCACGACCTCCGCGCCCGCCGTGGCAACACCCGAGCGGATCAGCAGTTCATGCACGCCGGCGGGTGTGCAGGGGCGAAAGCCATCCGTCGCACCGAGCATCAACTTGCCGACATTGACGGGGTGAAAACCGTCCACATCTTTCGCCGGGACCACGGTCGCGTAAACGACTTGCTCGCTAATCTGCTTGGGCAATGGCGCCTGCACCAGAATGCCGTGGAAGCGACGGTCCGCGTTCAACTCGCGAAGGACCCCCAGCAACTGCGACTCGTCCGTGTCGGCGTTGAGGACCAGCGTCTCGCTGTGAATGCCCAGCTTCGCACTGGTGCGCTCCTTCATCCCGACATAAACCTTCGAGGCGGGGTCTTCGCCGACCCGCACGAACATCAGGCCGGGTTGCACCCCGCGCTGCTTGAGAACCGCGACGCGTTGGGCGGTGTCGGCATGGATCTGCTCCGCGATGGCGCGGCCGTCGATGAGGTTGTCCGCCGGCATCAGGGAAGGACTTCGAGCGATTTGATCAGCAGCACGGGCGTGCCGGGCCAGCGCGAGTCGATGCCTTCCTCACCTTTGATGCGGACCTTGATGCCGAGCAATTCCTTGAGGGGCACATTGGTGGAAGTTGTATAGAGGTAATTCAACCGCAAGCCGCTTTCGACGTGCTCAAGAATATAGCCGCTCGGCGCCTGGATGCTGATGGCGCGGTGGACTTTGCCTTCCCGGACAACCAAGCGGCGGTGTTCCGGCAGTTCCTTGAGCAGCTTGTCGTCGGGCTCGCTCGTCACTTCCCAGCGTTGGCTGTCGCGCGTGCGCTTTTCCAAAGCCTGTTGTGCCCGTTCCTCGACCGTCAATTCGCGGTCGGGTTCGCTGGGGGCGCTGGCGATGGCCGGTGCGGGTTCCGCAACGATGGCCGTGGTGGTTGGTGGGGTCGCGGAGGGTTTGGTGGCTGGTGGCGTACCGATGTCTGCGCCCGCCGGAGCCGCCGGAATCTGAGCGGCCGGCGTTTCGACCGGGGCCGGCGTCGCCGCTGGGGCCGTGGAAGCGACCGGGGTGGCGATGGAGCTCGCCGGTGCGGGGGGAGTTGCTGTCGGTTTGGTGGCGGCGGGATCAGCTGCGGCGGCAGTGGCTCCCTTGGTGACCATGCTGGCAGCGATGAAGGCAAACAATTCCTCGGTCGGCTCGATTTCCATCCAGTCGCCCTGCCGGCGGATTTCTTTCACCGTCGAGCCTTTGGTCAGGTAACCAAGCACACTGAAGTTGATGCCGGGCCCGCCGCGCACTTTGAGGCGCGAGGCGTTGATCGTTTGGGTGGCGGGATCAACGAACGAGGTGTTAATCCACACGGGCGTGTTCGCCGGCAGCGCGATCTTCAACCAGTCGGCCGGCTCGCCCGCTTTTGGATTCTTGAGCGTGACGGTTTCCAGTACCGTGACCGTATCGCCCTGGCTAAGGCGTGTAACCACTTCGCCGATGAAACCGGCGCGGCCGCGGACGTTGACGGTGCCAGCGGAGATCGTGGCGGTTTCTGCGGCCATGCCGGCGGCGGCACTCAGGAAGGTCAGGGCGAGAATCGCTCGAAAGCTTCGGAAAAGCGCAAATTTCATGGGGGCAGTAAAGATTTTATCTCCGGCTCTGTCAATGTCCGCCATTTACCTGACGGAAGGTCGCCGAGTTTTACCCGGCCGATGGAGACGCGGATCAGCTTCTCCACCTCAAAGCCACAAGCGTAGAGGAGGCGACGCACTTCGCGGTTCTTGCCCTCGGCAAGTTCGATCTCCAGCGTGCTGTGCGTGTTGTTCGCCTCGTGAACCCGGGCGCGCTCTGCTTTCAGGAGGTCACCATCGTCCCGAATGCCTTTGGTGAGCGTTTCCGCCACCTTCTTGTCCACAAACCCCGTCACGATCACCCAGTAGATCTTCTTGATGCCATACCGGGGGTGGGCGACTTGCAGCGAAAACGCGCCGTCGTTGGTCAACAGCAGCAGGCCTTCGCTGGCGCGATCGAGCCGGCCGATGGTGTGCAGGTGCCCCCATTCCTTGGGCAGCAACTCGGACACGATGCGCCGGTTCTCGGGATCGCTCCGGGTGCAGACGTAGCCCGGAGGTTTGTTCAAGGCGACGTAAAGCTGGCGCTTGGCGCGCACGACATCACCGTCGTAACGAACTGTGTCGGCGCCGGGATCAACCTTGGAGCCGAGCTGGGTGACGACCTTGCCGTTCACCGCGATGCGGCCTTCCGTGATCAGCGACTCGGCGGCACGGCGCGAGGCAATGCCCGCGTCGGCGAGGAATTTTTGGAGTCGCATCATAAAAAGAAAACGGTCGCGGCGAGTGACTGTTGCCAGCCCGGCCGCGACCGCAAAATCGATCAGCGCAACGGTTCGCTCAGGCGTCCGGCTTGGTCTTGCGCAGGCCGGTCACGCGGTCGCCGTCCTTCCATTGGCCGCGCTTCTTGAGCACTTCCACGCGCTCAAAGCGCTTGAGGACACTGCGTTTGCCACCCAGCACGGAGGCGGCGCGAAGACTTCGATGTTGTGACATAACAGTTCTATTTCTACGGTTGAAAGCGGTCCGTCCTCGAAAGACGGGCGGCGGTTCTAGCAAAGGGGCCGGTCCTTGCCAAACGATTATTTCGTGAAACTTCGACTGCGCCCGGCCGGCGCGGGTTTAATGGCGAGCGTGGTTCGGGCGGTGTTGATCTCGAAAAAATGCTTGCCAGCTCCGGCTTCTCTCCTATCGTCGCGCCTCGCCTGAGCTCCGCGTGTGCGGTCGCTCGCTTTAAGGCTGAGAAACAAAAGTTAACCAATAACCTGACCCTTTAACCCTCTGTTGCTCCGGCAACGACTGAGTCAGGCAATGGAGGCTTCCCGCGCAACTCGCGCCAGTCTCCCCCCGTTAGTTCCCGCAATCAATATGCTCACCATGGAAGAAGCCATGCGGCAAAGCACCCTGAGCTTTGCACCTGGCGAAATCGTCACCGGCACCGTCATCGAAGTCCGCCCCAAGGAAGTCCTCGTCGACATCGGCTACAAGAGCGAAGGCTCCATTCCCGCCGGTGAATTCGACAACATCAAGGAAGTCAAAGTCGGTGACACGTTCCCGGTGCTCATCGAGCGCCTCGAAGACCGCGAAGGCATGGTCGTCCTCTCGAAGGAGAAGGCCGAATTCAAACAGAACTGGGACAAGATTTTGAACATCGCCGCCGAGGGCACGACCGTCACCGGCCGCGTCAAGGCGGTCGTCAAGGGCGGCCTGCTCGTCAACATCGGTGTCGAGGCCTTCCTGCCGGCCTCGCAGATCGACATCACCCCGCCGAAGATCCTCACCACCTACGTCGGCAACACGTACGAGTTCAAAGTCGTGAAGATCAACCAGGACCGCCAGAACGTGGTCCTGTCCCGCCGCGAATTGATCGAGCAGGAGCGCAACGAGAAACGCGCCAAGCTGCTCTCGGACATGACACCGGGCGACATCCGCAAGGGCACGGTCAAGAACATCACCGATTTCGGCGCGTTCATCGACCTCAACGGTCTGGACGGCCTGTTACACATCACCGACATGAGCTGGGGCCGCATTGGCCATCCGTCGGAAATCCTCAAAGTTGGCCAGGACATCGACGTCGTGGTCCTCGACATCAACCGCGAGAAGGAACGCGTCAGCCTCGGCCTCAAGCAGAAGATGACCAATCCGTGGGACGCCATCGAAAGCAAGTTCCCGGTCGGCATGAAGGTCAAGGGCAAGGTCGTCAACCTCGTGCCTTACGGTGCGTTTGTCGAGATCGAAGCCGGTGTCGAAGGCCTCGTCCACGTCACCGAACTTTCCTGGACCAAGCGCATCGCCAAGCCCAGCGACGTCCTCAAGGCCGGCCAGGACATCGAAGCCGTCGTGCTCGGCA
>JANLTG010000159.1:0-13587 GCA_031362805.1 bacterium | reverse complement strand
CCGCCGGCTCCGGGGCGGCGGCGTGCGCGCTGACCGACCCCTCTGTCGCGGCGGCGATCATTTTTTCTCGCGGTACTCGCGCAGCAATTTCAGCGTCTGATCGAAGATGTCTTCCGGCACAATCGTGCCCCGCACCTTGGGATAAACCGCCTCCGCGTTCACCCGCCATTCCACTTCAATCGCCGGCGTGACCTTGGTGACCTTCAACCCGCGCTTCTCCATGGCGATCACCGAGTCCACCATTTCCTTGCGGCCGGCGGCCTTGATTTCGGCGCCCGCTTTCATGCCGGCGGCTTTTAATTTGGCCCGGACGTCCTCGGGGATCGCTTCCCAAGTTTCTTTGCGAACGACAATCGCCCCCACGAGCGGCGCCCAGTTCAGCTCGATCATGTAGGGCGCGCGCGTGTCGATCTGCCCGGCCAGCGCGAAGAACGGGGGCAGGGGCGCCGCCTCGATCAACTTGGTTTGCAGGCCCGGCACGATGTCGGCCGTTTCCAGCGGCACTGCATTGAACCCGGCCGACTTATAGACCTCCACCTGCCCGGGAGAGCCTGCGGTGGTAAACAACTTCAATTTTTGGAGATCCGCCGGCCGCAATACCGGCTGGCTGGAAAAGAAACGTACCCAGCCGGCATCACTCCAACAGAGCACAATGAATCCCTTCGCGGCGAGCCGCGCTTCGAGCATCGGTTGCATCTTTTCGCCGACATAGTCCACCTCCGCCAGATCGCGAAAGCCCATCGGGATGAGCTGCAGGCCGGCGACGGCGGGCTCGATTTCGGACAACCCCGTCGCCGTCAGGATCGCGGCTTGAAGCGAATTGATTTTCATCAGCCCGACCATGTCCGCTTCGCCGCCCTGAGTGCCGCCGGCAAAAACAGACAGGTTTACTGTGCCCGCAGATTCCTTGCGCCAGGTCTCGCCCATCGCCATGAGCGCCTTGTGGTACGATGTGCCGACGGGCGCGAGGGTGCCGATCTTGATTCTCGTGGCTGCGGCAGCGGGCGAGCCAATGCTGACTGCCAGCAGCCCGGCGATGAGCAAGCGATGGAAATGGGATGAGAGGTTCATAAATCTAAAGGGTTCAAGGGGTGGCCGGTTGGCCGGATGTCAGGAAAAGTTCCTCCTGCCGCCCGAGCAACCAGCGGGCGCGGCGTTGCATGACCAGATTGACCAAGCGCGATTCGGGATGGGCGTCGGCATCAACCGCCAGCGCCTCGTTGAGCGCGTCCTGAAATTGTTTCGCATCCTGCTCTACGACGCACACGGCCTCGGCAAAAGTCACGAAGACACCGGCCTGCTTGCCGCCCGCCAACTCGCGAGCCCGCGCGTAATGTTCGCGGGCCCGGTCTGCCGGATTGCCCTTCGCGCCGGAACGGCTCATCTCGTAGTTGATCAGAAAATTGTGGATTGAGCCTTCGCCCCAGCCCTCATCCAACGCCAGCGCGCGGTCAATCAGGGCTTCCATCTGCGGCATGCCGGCAATGACGCCAGGGTCATCCTTGCCCACCGAAATCGCCGCGCCCATCGCGGCGGCCGTCCAGTAGAGCTGCGGCACGTCGGACTTCTTCATGACCCGCACCGCTGCCGCCGGATTGGCGGCGAGCGCGTTGGTGAAGCCCGGATGGGCGACTTCGAGCCCGCGCAAGCCGTAATTGCGGGCGCGCAGATAAAGCCGCTTCGCCCGGGCCCGCAACGCCTCGGCGCCGGCAAAATCCGTGGCTTCCAGTTCGTCGGCGTCCTGTTGCACAAAGGCGTAGCCGTATTGCGTGAAGCCGCTGGTTGTGGCGAGCAACAGCCCCTTGTGTTTTGGGCTTTCCGCCAGCAGCGACTCCATCAGCTTCAGGCTGAACGGCACCGCGCTCTTGACCAGCTCCGGATCGTCATCGGACGAGAACGTCGTGCCGCCGTCGGCGAGTGCGTCGCCCACCTTGTTGACGGCCAGGCGCTTGATCGAGCAACCGGTGGACAACGCCAACACGGCGCTGAGCAGCAAAGCTGGAATGATAACGTTCATCGCACGAATCCGGAGAGAATGGTGGGGGTTGGGATTTATGGAAAGAATTTTGGCGTGCGGCCAGTAAGCGTCGCTGTCGCGGCGACCATCAGCTTTCTGAGCCGCGGTCGAGATAGTTTGGATCTCGTTTCATGGGAACTGTGGGTCGAGCGCTGCGGTTGAGTTTCGTCGCCGTGCCGCCACACGTGAATTCGGGCGGCACGGCGATTGGCAGTTGTGCCGGTTTACGGACGCGCTGCGGCAGGCACCAATCCGTTGAGCGAGTTCACCAAACCCCTGCCCTGGCCGTGACCCTGGCGCGGTGAATAGTAATCGACAAGCGACTGAACGGCGGTGTCGGCCAGCAGTTTGTGCGCTTCAGTCGTCGGATGCACGACGTCCCAGAAGAGGAAGTCATCCGGGTTGCCGCCGGTCGAAGTGTACGCGTTGGTCACGTTCGTGAATCCGTTCGCCGGCGAGTTCGCGACGAGCGACTGAAGGAACGTGAACGAGTCCAGGCGAATGGTGGGAATACCGAAGGCCGCCAGTTGATCCAGGGCCTGATTCAAGTAGCCGTTGTACACCGCGCAGACGTACGACAGGCTGGCGCCCGTGCCGGATGAGATGCCCAGCGGCGTCAAGCCGAGGTCCGGCAGATTCACGACCATGATGTGCCGTGCGCCCAGGCTGCGGAGCCGTTGCACCGCGACGACGGTGTTGCCCACGCCGCTGGCGATGGTTTGCGCGGGCGTGCCGGTCGCCACGAAGAAGTCGTTGGCGCCGGCCCAGATGATGTAAAGCGCGTCGGGATCGGCCGCGCCGCCCTGAAGCCGCGCGGTGAACAAATCGAGTTCATCCTGCAATCCGGGAAACTCGAAGACGCCGGGGATGTCGTTCTCGTTGTCGCGGCCCGTCGTTGCGCCGCCGACCGCGTAGTTGTCAGCCGGGGTGACTTCCATGCCCAGCCGGTCGGCCAGGTGCTCGACCCAGATTCGGCCGTTCGAGAACCGGCCCTCGAAATAGGGCGCCGGCGGAATGCCGGTTAATTGATAGAAGTTCCCGGTGTCGGTGAGGCTGTCGCCAAACGCGATGATGCGGCTGAACGGGGTATTGCCAGCCTGCGCCGTGGCCGTGAGCGCGAAGATCAGCGCAATGATTAGGTGGACGACAACCATTTGCCGCGGAAGCTTTCGTTCCTCGGCCGTGGAATAGGAAGGGTTTGAGTTCATGATTTTTGATGATTCGTTGTTCTCTGATGTCGGGCCCGACACGGTGGTGGCGGGTCTTCAAGGGAGTAAGCGAAATTCGCGGACGAAACGGATCAGAATTCTTTGGAAGAAAAAATTGGCCGGCGCCGGGCGCTGATTGCCGCTGCTTCGGGGAGTTCACGTTGGCGACTTTTCGTCGAGCGGTTGCTCGGCCTTGGATTGGACTGCTGCCTCGTGGTCGAACTTGGGCTCTTTGCCAGTCCGAAGGTGCTCATCTTCTCCGTCGGCTTGGCCGGGCTGGCGGTTACGCCCGGCGCGTTCAGCTATTTGCGCCGTGCGTTGCGGGCGGGTACCCGGCCGTTGAATCCGCCAGGCTGAGCGTTCCGCTACTTCAGGTCCGGACGGCAACACCGCCGTTGGTGAATCGATCGGCAACCGCCGCGATCAACGGCCTACCTCGGATGCAGCGGCTGGCGAAAGTTTTTTCGCCTTCTGTAACTCGCTGGCGATTTTGCGCGCCGCCTCGCGCATGAATGTTTCGGGAGTCTGACCGGCCGCTCCGAGGCCGCCCAGCCCCCAGCTGTTCTTGTCCACCTGGATTGTTCCCAGCACCGCGCGCGTGAGACCGTCCCGGAACTCCACGGATGCGTCGAAATAGGAACTCCCGGCTCCCATGCCCACCCAGAGGCGCAGGTCGGCATCCCCTTCGTCGTAACGGCTGATCTCGCCGGCGACGAGCAGTGTATCACGATCCACGACCCCTGATCGCGTCACCTGCTGAAAGGCACCCGTTCGCTCGATCTCCTCGGCGAGCAGGTCCGGAAAACTCGCCTTGATCTTCCCCAGCTTGTGGAGCGTCTCGATCTTCTTCTCCCCTTTGACCTTTGCGCTGGCCCCATCCGCGAAGTCCTGGATGACGATCTTGTTGAAGCGAGCCAGCTCGGTCACGGATTTGCCCGCCCCGGCCTTGAGGCTTGAAGTGGTCCCGCAGCCCGACAGACCAAGCCCAAGCGCCAAGCTCAGCCAGCAACCAAATCTCCGGACCCAGGTGGAGGTGGAAGCCTTCGTGGGTGGCGCGCCGCCCCGAGTCGCCCGGGGGTTGACCGGGCATTTGATGAGCATCTGTTTCTTCATAACTTTATCTTTGTAGCTTTTCGTTGTGCCGTTCGTTTCCAAGCCCGACGCACTCGCGGCGGGGCTTCAATGGAGTAAGCGAAATATTGGAGAAAAGCGGATCATCTGTTTGAGGAAGCCAACACCCTTCGAACGGCGGTCGCTGCGCGAATTGCGGAGAGCTGGCTTCGCGGGCCTCGCCGTGGCAGCCAGACTGGGCGAACCATTATGGGGGCGGCGAGGCGTGTGCGCGGGCTCAGTAATAGCCACCATTCGCTGTCGAGACTCGCCTCCTCGATCGGAATTCAGCTCAATCATCCGCTTCCAATTCCGCATGAGCAGCGGTGGCCTGACCCGAACGCCCCTCACCTCCCTCCCAGCAACTCCGTTGCTGGTATGCTGTTCAGGGTTGAATCGGCGGTTCAGGATTCGTGGGCACGGGCAGGCGCTTCATGCTCGAGGGCGATCCGAAGGCCTTCTCATCATCCGCATACTTCAGCACGAATCGCTGCAACTCCCTGGTGCCCGCCGTCAGCAGGAGCCTGCCCTGGTCATTCGCGTCGGCACCGAAACGCAAACGTTCATGGCGAACCGCCTTCGGGTCTTGCTTCAGCAAGTCTTCGAGCCAGTCGGGGTCCAGGAAGGATACCCCCAGTTCCGGTTCGATTTGGGTCACCTTCACGAACATGTGGCCGGGACGAGTGATCAGCACAAACGCGGCGAGGGTGTTTATCTTCCATTCTCCGTCGCCGCCCGGGTTGACGAGATACAGGTCGAGGAAACGGTGCTGCTTGAGTTTCAATAGATGCACTTCGAATTCGGCTTTCCGTCCGTCGCCGTCGGTGTGCTCCAAGGCGTAGCGCTTCTCGCCGAGCTTCTCGAAGTGCCACGTCTCCCCGGTGCCGTTTGGCGACCATGCGCCCACGAGCGCGGGATCGAAGACGAGATCTTTCTCGGTGTAGAGCGGGTTCACGGACGGGACGCAGGCGGGCAGCAGCCCGAGCATCAATCCGGTGAGCAGGATGTTTTTTAGTTTCATGGCAGTCTCTTTCGTTTATCGGGGGTGGCGGGGGGCGGGGGTTTGTGGGTGGATGAATTGGCCTCGATCAACCGTTTCATGGCGGGGGTGTATTCGTTCGGATTGGTTTCCTCGCACAAGTCCTTCGTCACGTAGTCGGTGATCGTCTTGAAGCGGCCGGCGGCGAGGTCCTTGTACAGTTGCAGACCGGCCTGGTTGGCCGCGAGGTCCGCATGGGAAATGACGCCGCTGATGCATCGTCCATAACCGCCGTAACCGGGCCAGCCCATCGGTTGCTGGAGAAAATAAGGTTCGTCGGCCGCATATTCCTCGCGCGCCGCCAGCCCTTCCTGCCATTCGCCGTAGCGTCTCGCCCGCGCGTCGCCTTGCCCGTCGAGCACGGCGATGCAGTAATACTCCCAGCCGTGCTGGAACAGGTGCGCCAGCTTCTCCGTGCCGAGACAGACGCCGTTCACTTTCACGGAGGGCGCGTAAGCCGAGATGACGAAATTGTCCGGCCAACCGGAGCCCCGGTATTTCAAAAGGCGGCGATCCGCCCGCACGGCTTCGGGTTGGTGATCGGCCCACTGCTCAATCCTGGGCCGGACGAGGGAGTCACCGCCTTCCCATTCGGCGATCTGCCGGGCGGACATGCCGTTGGCAATGTGTTGCTGAATGCGTGCCGTCAGAGCACTGGCGAGATCCCCCTTGCCCTCACAATAGTTGCAGGCCCGGCAATCCACTTCCAGAGCGGGCACGCGCGTGGCAAACAGGCACAAGACTACCAGCATACCAACCGCAAGCTCGTCCGTGCGTCGCCCGACCCGTGCCTTCCGCGATTCAGCAACGGCAAAAAAATTATCGGCGCTCATGATTAAGTTGGCCGGCCGGTCAACCGCTCCGGCCTGGTACTTAAGTAAGCGAAATTACCGCGCAAAAAGGATCACCGATTCTGCGAATTCGCTGGCGGGCTGCCAATCTCCCGGAACAGCCAGGCCCGGGCGTAGGCCCAATCCCGCTTGGCCGTCGGTGCCGAGATGCCCAGCGCCTCGGCCGCCTGTTCGATGGTCAGCCCGACGAAGTAGCGCAGCTTGACGAGATCCGCCTTGCGGGCGTCGTGTGCGGCGAGCCGATCAAGCGCTTCGTGAACAGCCAGCAGTTCGTCGTCGTTCTGGACCGGCGCGGCAATCTGCAGGACCGAGTCATTGATGTCCGCTGGCACCAGCCCGCCGCCATTCTTCTCCGCCCGCTTGCGCCGGGCGTTGTCGATCAAGATATGCCGCATGGCCTCGGCGGCCGATGCAAAGAAGTGGGTGCGATCATTCCAACGGCGGTCCGTGCCGCCACCCATCGACAACCAGGCTTCATGGACGAGGGCCGTGGCCTGCAACGTTTGACCGGCGGGCTCGTGCGCCAGTTTGGCGAAGGCCAACCGCCGGAGTTCGGAGTAGAGCTCGTCCAGATGCTGCGGCGTGGGGTTCACAGGCAATGTGGGAGCAAACAGCTACCCTTAGCATTCGTCGGTTTACGGGCGCCACTTGATCGTGCGCCATGTATCTGATTCGGCGGCCAGCACGGCAACTCAATTCAATTGCTGTGAGCGCCGTGGTGGTGACTATTGCAGGATTCGGAACTGGATAAACTCATAGGCGGCGCGTGTGGTTTTCGCGTCTTCCATGCCTTCGCGTGCGCTCCAGAAGGTAAAAGTGTGAACCTCGCCGGTCGTGGACCGGACTACCAAACGTCGGCCAAGACCATACTTGTCCAGACGGCACTCGCTCAACCTGTCGAACCGAAGTGTCAGCACCGGCGGGCCACTGAGGAGATGCCCCTGTTCCCGGAAATACAATTCATTGTCAGTGAGCATCAGTCGGCCGAGAACCCCTTTTGGAGGGGCCTTCGACAGCCACCCTTTGGTTCGCAGCCGGTCGTAGCCTGCGACGCCTGCGAACCACTCGGCCGGACCGCTGATTGTCATCCCGTCGGCCGCAACTGTTCCAGCGGTGACATCGCCGCCAGCGAACAGTTCCTGTGGCGACGGCTTGCTGAAAAGCCGATTCGTGGTTCGCTTGTTCTTAACCAGTCCGCCCGCGTCGCACTCGATGACCAGGTGATACTCCTTCAACCAAGGTGCAACATCGCCGCCGCCGGGGACACCGATCACCATATAACCCCAGATCTTTTGCCAGCGGTAACCGAGCGTCTGGCCGTCGGGCGAGAGCTGATCTGGCTCACCAAACTTCAAAAGTATGTCGGCGAGGAGGGTCGTGCCGGGTTGGATCCAATCTGCGTCGTTGGCGCTGATGTTCTGCCGGGTAACTGTGCCCAGCGGCGTGTGCTCCGGTGTGGGAATGGGGAGCACGACACAACCGGTGGCATAAACAAAAACCGCCACCAACCCGGCGCTGCGGAAGCCCAAGCGCAGCACCAACCGGCCAGCTCGCCGCGCATCTGGTTCGATTGTCCTTACGCTCATGGGTTGCCTCCACTGATGTTGACGAGCGAGTGTTCCAGCAAAACACCCTGGTCGTTGAAAACCAGCACGAGACTGAATTTCGCCGATATCCAAACCGGCCAGGGAGAGCCATCGGTTTCCCGTCCGACGACCCAGTAGCCCTTGCTTTTGGGCTCGAACCCAAGCCGGTAGGTCAGGATTTTCTCCGCTTCAAATGTTGCCGAGGGCGGGCCCAGTTTCGAAAGCACTTTCGATCTGGCCGTGCTGCCATCCGCCAGGAAGGCCAGCAGATCCACCCGGCTGCTGGGCGGTGGCGGCGTGGTGACGCAGCCGGCACTCGCCAGCAACAGTGCCGCGAGCGCAATCTTGGGTGGCAAAGGAAGCTTCATTTTAATCCGGCGGTCGGCGAAAAACTTGGCGGCATTGGCCTGGTCGCTCAATCAGGGTTGGGAAGCAAGGTGCGTTTCCGCCTGGAACCGGAGTGCGGGTTGAGCAGTGGTCAAGCGTCCCGCCAAATCCGCGGCGACGGTTTGGATGGATTCCGCGCGCACTACAGCGAAACGGCTGGCGCCATCGGCGGCCCATTCGCTAAAGCGGGCGCGCTTTGAGTCAAAAGTGAATCGCATGGTGACGGGAGGAATGGAGTTGCCGGCAACTTCCGCACGCACGTCCACATGCAAGGACTGGGGCGGGTTCACGCCTTTGCTGAACGATTGGTCGCGAATCATCCCAGCCGCAACAATGTAGAGGTCGACCTTGATCGTGGCGGCAGCGGCATCTGAATCAGCACCGCCGGGAGCATCACGTTCGGCAATGGCAAGAAGTCCGCACTGCCTCAATTCTCCCATCACCGCTTCCTTGAGCTCCTGCTCGAAGCCCCACGCCCGCGACACGGACGCCATGGCGGCGACGTCACGGGCTTGATCATCCTGTGGATAGGCTGTCGGTTTGCCGACGGTGTGATAGAGGGCAACGCCTCCCAATGAATGCGCCACCGCGCCCACGACAAGTGGGAAAAGGAGGAAGCCCTGCGAGTATTCGATACCCTTCCAGAACCACTCCTCATGGAGCGAGGCTCCTGTCCAGTCGCCCGACGGCGCTGCCTGCGCCTCATATGGGGTGGGCGCCTGAAACAAGGCTTGATAGTAGCGTCCCGCTTCGGGCAGGCGCACGCGCACGACTGTGCCGGCCGGGAGTTGCAGTTGGGATGATTTTGACTGTTTGTTGATTTGAGTGGGTGCTGCGGTGCGACAACCCGTGCCCACCGTCAGTAGCGTTGCCAGTGCGATCCCGGTGAGGCTGATGGATTTGGTCTTCATACATTGGTAAGCGATAAATTCTCCCGAATCGGATCACCCAAAAACACCAACTCACGCGGCCCGTGCCACGACATGGTTATGATTGCCGTCCGTGATCTCCCGAAACAACCAGGCGCGGGCGTAGGCCCAGTGGCGCTTGGCCGTCGGTTCCGAAATGCCGAGCGCCGCCGCCACCTCGGTGATGGTGAGGCCCCCGAAGTAACGCAGCTTCACGAGCTCTGCCTTGAACGGATCCACTGTGGCGAATCGTTGCAGCGCTTCATCGACGGCCAGCAGTTCGTCGTGCGGTTTCACGGCCACGCGGCCGAGGGCCGTCTCGTTGGCGCGCACCCAACCGCCGCCGTGTCGCGGGCAGCGGTCGCGGCGCGCTTGATCAATCAGGATGTTCCGCATGACGCCCGCCGCCGTTGCCAGGAAATGCGTCCGGCCGTTCCACTCGCGTCGGCCTTTCCCTTCGAGTCGGAGCCAGGTCTCGCTGATTAAATCAGTGGCCTGGAGCGTGTGACCGGGGCCTTCGCCCGCCATCTTGCCGGAAGCCAGCGCGCGCAGCTCGGGATAGAAGGCGTGAAACAGTGAGGCGCTGGTGGCGGCTTCGGCCGGCGTGGGGGATTGGGTGTCGATCGTATTCATGGCTGGGTTCGGTAGGTTTGCGTTGCGCCCGGCCACGGCTGCGAACTCACGACACGGCGGGGACAAGGTGTGGTTATACGCAGGCCAGCCCACCTTCCGTTAATCGATAAACTTCGCCGCGAGCATCGACGAAGCGAATGCCCGGCGAGTTTCCGTCAGCGCGGTCGTCTTCAGAAATGCAAAGGGCCGCCGGGAGTTCCGGCGGCCTTGCTTGAAGGTGATTCGCTGAAGAAACCTACTTGTTCGGCTGCGGTGTGAAGCGCAGGTAAGGCTTCACTTTGCGGAAGCCTTTCGGGAACAGCTTCGTCGCCTCGTCATCCGAGAGCGCGGGCACGACGATGCAATCCTGGCCGTCCTCCCAGTTCACCGGGGTGGCGACCCTGTGCTTCGCGGTGAGCTGGAGGGAATCAATCACGCGCAACACTTCGGCGAAGTTGCGGCCGGTGCTCGCGGGATAGGTGATGGTCAGCTTGATCTTCTTGTCCGGCCCGATCACGAACACCGAGCGCACCGTCGCTTTGTCGTCGGCGTTCGGGTGAATCATGTCATAAGCCGACGCGACCTCTTTCTTGGGGTCCGCAATGATGGGGAAATTCATCGTGCAGGCCTGGGTTTCGTTGATGTCACCGATCCAGCCCTTGTGCGACTCCAATGCATCGACGCTGATGGCGATGATCTTTGCCCCGCGTTTGGTGAACTCGCCCTTGAGCTTGGCGGCCATGCCCAGTTCGGTGGTGCAGACGGGTGTGAAATCCGCCGGGTGCGAGAAGAGCACCCCCCAGCCGTCGCCGAGCCATTGATGAAAGTCGATGCGGCCTTCCGTGGTGTCCGCCGTGAAGTTCGGTGCGATGTCGCCAAGTCTTAGTGCCATGATGTGGATGCGCGTTGGGGTTGCTGCGTTGCTTGATCGTTCAAAGGAGGGCGCAGGATAGCAAGGGGTGCCCACATTTCAAGCCGGCGGATTGCCTAGCGGCGCCGGGGCCGTCGGCGAGCGACTTTCTTTCAATCCTTGTTCGGTTTGGGCAGGCTGCGGGGACTAAAGGCTAAACATGGATGCCACCGACCATGACCTGCTCCGGCAGTTCAACGCGCACCGCAGCGAGGACGCCTTTCGCCAGCTCGTGAACCGCCACGTCGGCATGGTGTTCAGCGTTGCGAGCCGCGTTGCGGGTGACCGCCACCTGGCCGAGGAGATCAGCCAGACCACCTTCGCGACCTTCGCGCAAAGGGCGGGCTCGCTCCACGAGGACGATGTCATCGCCGGCTGGCTCTATCACACGGCCCGGCATCTGGCTCTGCGGGCTGTCCGCGCCGAGCAACGCCGCCGTCAACGCGAACAGATTGCCGCCACCATGAACACCGACGAACCCGGCCCCAGCGTGGTGGCCGAACACCTGGAATCGGCGATGGACCAGCTTCCGCCCGCCGATCGCGACGCGCTTGTGCTCCGCTTCTTCGAGGATCGCAACCTGCGCGATGTCGGCCATGAACTCGGCCTGACCGAAGACGCCGCCCGCATGCGGGTGAACCGCGCGCTGGAAAAACTGCGCGGCGTGTTCAGCAAGCTGGGCATCACCGCGACCGCCACTTGGCTGGCCACAACCCTTCCGACGAGCGCGACCGTCGCGGCGCCCGCCGGACTGGGAACTTCCATCACCACGGCCGTCCTGAGCGGGACGGCTGTTGCCGTCGCGACCACCGCCGTTTTCACTCAAACCACCGCCACGACCATGAACCTGTTCAACCTCAAGACCGCCGCCGCCATTCTCGGAGTTGCCGCTGTGACTGGCACCACCACTTACTTCGTGCAAGAACGCGAAGCAGAGCGGTTGCGCGCGGACTACCGAGCGTTAAATGCGGGCCAGGCAAAGCTCACCAAGGACAATCATGACGCTCGGGACACCATCAGGCTGCGCGACGAACAGATTGAGCAATTGCTAAAGAACATATCTGAGTTGCCGCGACTGCGCGGCGAAGTGGACCGTTTGAACCGGCTCCTTGCGGAGGCGGATCGCATGCGAATACAGAATGATCAGTTGAAGCTATCACTCGCGAACCTCCAAAAGCAGGCTCAGGCTCAAACGAGCGACGAAGAAATTGGCAAGCTGGCGAGGGCGATTGCGGAAGAACGTGCGGCAGGGATTCTCCGCATGAACGATATGCGGACCTTGGGCCTCGCGTGGATCATGCATGCCGACAGCAATCAGGGATGGGCGCCCGACGGGCGGCAGTTCGCTGAACTTGTCCAAGACCATAGTGGGAAGCTTAAGGAACTCCAACCCGACAATGTTGAGATCGTGTTTCAAGGAAGGCTAAAGGATCTGCCTGAGGATGCCTGGCGACGAATCATAGTATTGAAGCAGTCCGACTTCACGTCCGCGACTGACGGACAAAAGATCATGCGAGCTTACGGTTTTGCCGACGGCCATTCCGAAATTCATGCTGCGTCCAGTCTTCAGGAGCTGACGGCTTGGGAGAATGAGCACATCATCCCACGTGGGGGACAATCCGTGCGCCCTTGATCACCGCGCCAGCGTCTTGGACTGCGGCCGAGAGCGCAGCGATCTGCCGCTTTGTGATGTGCCCGAAGTATCGAGAGGCTCACCACGTTTGGCACCTCTCGAAAGCGGTAACTCCGCGGACGCTCCGTGACCGCAGTCCAAGCCCTGGCGGACGGATCAGCCCTTCGGCGGGAGCGCGGCTCTGTGAGCCGCAGCAGGCTCGCTCTTCCAGCCGCCATGAAATCTTCGGTGCCTGCCCGGTGTTCCCGGTTGCTGCGGGTCGCAGACCCGCGCTCCAGTTCTCAGAAAGCTAACGCCCAACTTTCAACGCTCAACTTTCAACTTCCAAGGTGCTCCTGTCAGCCTTCGACTTTGAGCGTCGGAAGTTGAACGTTGAACGTTTCTTCTTTCCGTTCACTCACTCCTTGTACGCTTCCATCCCCACGCACGTGCAGACGAGGTTGCGGTCGCCGAAGACGGTATCGATGCGGGCGACGGTGGATTCAGGTTTTCGTCCGTCGACGAAGCTGGCGGGCCGTCCATCGCGGGTTGCGCCGACAATCGAGCACGGCGTGAACGACAACACATTCACCATTGATCCGGTAATAGAGGGCGTAGGGAAACCGCTTCGACAGCGCACGGTGATAATCGTGAATGACTCGGTGGATGCCGCCGTAGAGGGCCAGGGCATCAATGTCCGATAGCAGCGAGTCGATGAAGTAGCCGCCGATGCCGGGTTGTTGTTCCTCGTAAAAGGCCGCGCCATCGTCGAGATCGTCGAAGGCCGACTGAAGTATGCGCACCTTCACGGATAGCGTTTGCGCAACTCCGCCTTGGCCGTCTCCCAATCCAAAACCTTTTCCGTGCCTGCCTGCAGGCGCTGCTCGCGATCGTGCAACTCCTGAAAATGCCAGTCGGGCGATCCGATCTGCTTTTCATCCCGGGCCAGATCCTCCCAAACCGTTTCGATCACATGCAGCTTTTCGCTTACAGTCATTTGGTCGAGCGGCAATTCCAGCGGCTTCATGGTGGCGAAGCTAGTTCCGAGCTTTGCCCGTGGCAAGCAGGCAACAACACACCGTCGGAGCGCGGCTCTGTGAGCCGCAGCAGGCTCGCTCTTCCAGCCGCCATGAAATCTTCGGTGCCTGCCCGGTGTTCCCGGTTGCTGCGGGTCGCAGACCCGCGCTCCAGTTCTCAGAAGGCTAAGGAAACGCTGATTTAATCCGCCGGTCTGGCGCTTTAATTGCAGACGGAGGCCGCATGGTTTCCTAGACTCGTGGGCATGACCCACCAGCCCAGTTTTTCGCAAGCGGAGTTTGCGGACAAGAAGAAGATCACCCGCCGCGA
>JANLTG010000122.1:0-25964 GCA_031362805.1 bacterium | reverse complement strand
TCAGAGCCTCCTTACGTCGGCTGCTACCCGGATGCAGAATTTCTACTCCGCTTTCCCCACCAACTGCGGCCGCTTCGTCGGGCCAAACGCCACGTTCGCTTCCGCGTCCAGCGTTACCTGATCGCCGTCGAATTTCAGCTTGTACGTTACGTTGAAAGGCGTTTCATAGCCACACACCTTGACGGCGATGGTGTCCTGCGCCGGCCAGGCAAAAGTCCCAGCCACCGGTTCGTCGGGAAAGGAAGCCAGCCGACCCGCAGGGAGTGGCGCCCGGCCTTTGGTCCAGCTTTGAAAGCCCGCCGGCAGGTTCATGACCTGGCCGTCCTGGCGAATGACCAGTGTCACGGTCTTTCCACCGTCGGTCGAATTGAGCGCGATGCTCTCCAGCTTTTGGTCGTTCGGGGTAAAAGCGAACTTCCGGTTCAAGAGCTTCGCCGCCAGCGTTGACGACTCCGCGCCTTTTGCCTTCGCGAGTTCCAGCCCGGCAAGCTTGCTCTTGAGCTGTTCGACTCCCGCGCGGTTCGCCTTGAGCTTCTTCGTCTCACACGCGGGCAGCAGCTTGTCCCAGACAATGTTCAGCGCGGCCTGCATGTCCTTCACGCCGCTGGTGATCGCGATCACTACATCCTGCTCGGGCAGCACGAGGCAGTACTGGCCGAAGGCGCCGTCGCCGCGGTAGCCGTCGTTCCGGCAGCGCCAGAACTGAAAGCCGTAGCCCTGGTTCCAATCGCTCTTGGGATTGCTGCCGTTCGACACCTGTTTCGACGTCGCCAGTTCGACCCACTCGGCCGGGAGCAACTGTTTGCCGTTCCATTTGCCCTGCAGGAGATAGAGCTGGCCGAACTTCGCGATGTCCTCGGTGCGCACGCGCAGGCCGTAGCCACCGAGCGAGATGCCTTGGAAATTGGTGTCCCACACGGGCTGCTCAATTCCCAGCGGTTCGAACAGGCGCGGCCGGAGATAATCGAGGACCGTCTGGCCCGTGACTTTCTGGACGATCGCCGACTGCATGAAGGTCGCGGCGGTGTTGTATTTGAAGTGCGTGCCCGGCAGATGCGGCACGGGTTGCGCGAGGAACGACTTGGCTGACATGGCGTCGGGCGACGTGGGCGGCTCATCCTGATGGCCGGTGGACATCGACAGGATGTCGCGAACCCGCATCGCCTTGAGATTGGCGCTGGGCTCGGCCGGCGCGTCCTCAGGGAAGAACTTCAGCACCTCGTCGTCGATGGACACCTTGCCCTCGGCGACCGCAAAACCTACCGCGGTCGAAGTGAAGCTCTTGCTCAAGGAATACAGCACATGGTTATGTGCTGCGTCGAACGGTGCCCACCAACCCTCGGCGATCACCTGGCCGTGGCGCACGATCATCAGGCTGTGCATGCCCTCGATCTGCTCGTCGAGCGCGTTGACGAAATCGAGCAATGCCGCCGAGGAAACACCCTGCGCCTCGGGTGTAGCGCGGGGAAGTGAGGTGGCGGCGTGGCTGGTGTGAATTGAAATCGCGACAAGTAGCGCGACGCTGAAGCGGATCAGTTTTTTCATGGTGGAATGATTTTTTGGTATCGGGCGTTAGGCCCGCAGTCACGGGCAGATTTAAAAACTTTCCAGCCGTTCATTCAGGGTCCAGGTGTTCCTTGATCCAGTCTGGATGCCGGCGACAATCGACCACGGCCCAAACAACGGCCAAGTCGCTGTCAAACGTGTAGTAGATGGCGCAGGGAAACACCCGACTTAACGCGCGGTGATAATCTTTGTGGGGCTGATGATGGATGCCTCCATTGACTTTCAGACCGTCAATATCGGCCCGCAAACAGGAAGCGAAATAATCCCCTAACCCGGGTTCCTGACCTTCGTAAAACCAATACCCATCGTCCAGATCCGCCAACGCGTCCTCAGAAATGCGGACCCGGATCATCGGCGTCCGATGGAATGCTTCACGTCATCCCACTCACGAAGGGAGGCTTCGCCAGCGGCAACGCGTTCGCGGCGTTGCTCAAGGAGTTGTCGATGTTCGGCTGGCAGACCAAGCTTCTCCACGTGCTGACGCAGATCCTCCCAGATCGCCTCCATGATCTGGAACTTCTCTCGCAAAGGGAGCTTGCTGATGTCGGCAACACTCATAACGGGTAAAAGCTACTCCGGTGCAACTGCGCCAGCCAGCCGATTCTTTACCGCCCAACCGGCCGCCTGCAACGCGTCGAGCCAGGCCGGAGCGAAGCCAATGGATTCGGTGAGGCTACCGCACAACTTAATTGTTCTTCATCGGCCCCACATATTCCCGCGCGATCACCAGGTTGTCGAAGTACACAATGTTGGTCGGGTTCCTGGTCCAGCGATCGGTGACGTAGCTTTCCAGCGTCAGGGCGTTCGCCATCAGGCTGGGTGTCGTGCGCCAGTTGATGCCCCGCCAGTGGCCCATCAGCTTGCCGTCGATCCAAAAGGCCTGCTCGCCGTCGCGCGCACCCGGCGTGTTGTGCTTGAGCATGAACTCGGCGCAGATCCATTCGTTCTTCCGGATGTCCGGCTGTTCGTCCGGCTTGAAGCTGTTGCCCCAATATTTGCCGTCCGGGCTCGCCTCCATCTCGTGCCAGTAACTGTAGAAGTTCCAACGACCCGGCGCCGGCCAGCGGGCCCAATTGCCCCACGGTTCGAGCGCGGTCGAGAACCGGGCGCCGCCTTCCGGCTTGAGTCCGGCACCGCCAAAGCCGCTCCAGCGATCGCCGTCCGACAACCCTTTGTTCGCCCGCAACGTTACGAAGTGATGCACGTAGTTGCAGTCCGCATCAAACCGCGTGTAGTAGCGGATGAACAGCGTGTCCGCCGACGCAAACCACTTGGTCGCGCCTCCGCCGGTATTGCGCCCGAGGATGGCCGTCACCTTCAGGCTTTGGCCCATCGGATCATTCGTGCCGCCGAGGCGAACGAGCGAGAGGATCTCGGCCTGGTCGTCCCGCGCCTCATCCCAGTGTTTCTTGTAATCGGCCGACTCGAAGTCTTCGGCGAAGATCACCGCTTTGTGCGATGCGATCTTGCGGTCAGCGCGGAAGCTGGAGGCAAGTCCCGGCCCGGTCGGCAGCTTGGAATTGGCCACCAGCTCGGCTGCAATGGCCGGTTCGAGCAACGCAGATGACCACACGACGGCGATCATCACGCAGCCTGAAACAGCGGGGCGAAATGGTTGCATGGGCAGCAACGTAACAGGCCGCATGACCGTCGGCCATGACGGAACTTCACTTCCGTTGAACCCAAACTTCCTCCTTGGTTGAGCTGGGCGGGCGGGGCTAAATGGCGGCATGTCAACAACCCGGTTCGAGCTGTCGCCAGCGCTGCGTAAGCGAGTTCGATTCGTCAGCGCGATCGCGGCGACCTGCGCGCTGATCACGGACTTGTGCGCGCAGAATGCCGGCGCTGGCGGAAAAGCCTTCGCAACGAACGTGCAGCCGCTGTTGAAACACTATTGCCTGGACTGTCACTCGACCGAAAAGCAAAAGGGCGAACTCGATCTCGAACAGTTCACTTCGATGGCCGAGGTGTTCAAGCATCCGAAGCCGTGGCAGTTGGTGGCGGAGCAGATTGCGAACGGCGAGATGCCGCCCAAAGACAAACCGCAACCCACCTCCGAAGAGCGGCGCCGGTTGTTGGACGGTGTCAACGCGGTCCTGGACGCCGTGGCGCTGGCTCGCGCGGGCGATCCCGGCCCGGTCGTGCTGCGGCGGCTCAACAATGCGGAATACACCTACACGATCCGTGACCTGACCGGAGTTGAAACGCTCGACCCCGCGAAAGAGTTTCCCACCGACTCGGCTTCGGGTGAAGGGTTCATGAACGTCGGCAACTCGCTCGTGATGTCGCCGTCGCTCGTGACCAAGTATCTCGACGCAGCCAAGGACATCGCCGATCACGCGGTATTGTTGCCCGACGGAATCGCGTTCTCGCCGAGCACGTCGCAACGGGACTGGGCGGAGGAAAAACTGGCGGCCATCCGGGCGTTCTACGCGCGGTTCACCGACAACGGCGGCGGCTCGGCGGTAAACCTGCAAGGCATCAAGTTCGACACCAAGGACGGAGGTGTTTTGCCACTGGAGAAATATCTGGAGGCCACGCTGGAGTTGCGCGGAGCGCCGAGCATTGCTCGGCAGGGTGGAACCACACGCACCTCCAGCCGAGCGATGCTCGGCGCTCCGGCCGACCGCATCCGCAAGCTCGCCGCCGAGCGCAATCTCAATGCCCGGTATCTCACCACGCTCTGGATCGCGCTGAACGGTACCAACTCCTCGCTCGTGCTCGACGAAGTGCGGACGCAATGGCGCGCGGCCAAACCCGGCGACGCGGCCGCGCTGACAAAGACGATCGCGCAATGGCAGCAGACCTTGTGGCGCTTCACCCAAGTGGGTCACATCGGCAAGCGCGATGGTCCGAAGGCGTGGCAGGTGCCGGTGACGCCGCTGGCCAGCGCGCGGGAAGTTCGGATGAAGATTCCTGCACCAGCCGCGGGGAAGAGCGACGTGACTCTGTATCTGGCTGCCTCGAATGCGGGTGACGGGAACGCGAATGACTTCGCCGTGTGGGAGAATCCCCGGCTCGTGGCGCCAGGCCGGCCGGATATTCTCCTGCGCGATGTGCGCGCGGCGGTGGAGGCGCTGACGTTGCATCGCGAAAAAGTTTTCTCCAGCGCGGCCAAGTGTCTCGCGGCGGCGGCGGAAGTCACTGGTTCGCCGGACGAGAACGCCGTGGCGCAACTGGCGCAGAAGCATGGCGTCGAGCCAGCTATTCTAGCGGCGTGGCTGGAATGCCTCGGCATCGGCGCGGGTGAAGCGCGCATCGATTCGCACATCACTGGCAAGATGGAGAAGGCGGAGAGCTACGACTTCATCAAGGGCTGGACGGGCGCGGATGCCTTGAGCGTGCTCGCGAATTCCTCCGACCAGCATGTCCGCATCCCCGGCAACATGAAGCCGCACAGCGTCGCGGTGCATCCGTCACCGAAGCAGCGGGTTATCGTGGGTTGGCGCAGTCCGGTTGCGACGACGCTGCGGGTCGAGGGGGTGGTGCAGCACGCGCATCCCGAGTGCGGCAATGGCGTGGCGTGGACGGTGGAATTGCGACGCGGCAGTTCACGACAACGGCTCGCTGCCGGCGTATCGCAGGGCGCGAAGGAAGTGAATTTCGGTCCTCTCGAAAATCTCGCCGTGCAGCCGGGCGACGTAATGTCTGTAGTGGTCAGCCCGCGCGACGGGAATCATTCCTGCGACATGACGGCGGTGGATTTCAATCTCAGTGACGGCACGCGCACCTGGAATCTCGCGAAGGATGTTTCGCCAAATATCCTTGCCGGCAATCCGCACGCTGACAGCTTCGGCAATGCCGGGGTGTGGCATTTCTACAGCGAGCCGGACAACGGCGGCGGCGTGGAGCCGGTCTTGCCGACGGGATCGTTGCTGGCGAAGTGGCTGTCGAGCGGGAGCGCAGAGGAGAAGCAGAAGCTGGCGGATGAACTTCAAAAGTTTCTGGCTGGTGGCGCAGCGGGCCTGGCGAAGGATGCGCCGGATGCCGTGCTTTACCGCCAGCTCACGTCGTTGAATGGACCGCTCCTAAATTCCATCCTCCGTAGCAGCCGACGTGAGGAGGCTCCAACTGAAACGCGAAAAGACCAGAGCCTCGTAACCTCGGTTGCTACCAGCTACGGCCTCGACGTGGCGCTCTTCGGTAAACATCCCACCGGCGCGAAGGTCGGTGCTTCGAGTCTGTGCGTGCGCGCGCCGTCGGTGATTGAAGTGCGTCTTCCGGCTGAGTTGGTGGAAGGCTGCGAGTTCGTCGCGACGGGCGCGTTGCACAAGGAAACCGGAGCCGAAGGTAGCGTGCAGATGCAGGTGCTCACGACGAAGCCGGCCAGCAGCCCGGGCCTCGCGGCCGGCGTGGTGTCGGAACAAGGCGGCAAGAGCACGTGGTCCGACGGTGAGCGTCCGGTGGTTTCTGACTCGCCCATCATCGTGATGGACGGCAGCGCCGCCCGGAAACGCATCGAGACGGCGCTCGATGAGTTCCGCCAGTTGTTCCCCGCCGCGCTGTGCTACACCAAGATTGTGCCCGTCGATGAGGTGGTGACGCTGACGCTTTACTACCGTGAGGACGACGCGTTGCGCCGATTGATGCTCGACGAGAACGAAACAGCGCAGCTTGAAAGGCTCTGGGCTGAGCTTCACTACACCAGTCACGACGCGCTCCAGCTCGTCGATGCCTTCGAGCAGCTCTGGCAATACGCCACGCAAGATGCCGACCCGAGCGTGTTCACGCCGATGCGCGAGCCGATTAAGCAGCGCGCGGACGAGTTCAAGAAGCTGCTCGTGGACACGCAGCCGAAGCATCTCGACGCCGTGCTGAAGTTTGCGGATGGCGCGTATCGCCGTCCCTTGGCGGACGCGGAGAAGGAAGAGCTGCGCGGGTTGTATCGCAAGCTGCGCGCCGAGGAGATTCCGCACGACCAGGCTATCCGCCTCACGCTCGCGCGCACGCTGGTGGCGCCGGCCTTTCTCTATCGCGCCGAGAAGCCAGGACCCGGCGACAAAGCCGGGCCGGTGAACGATTGGGAACTCGCCACGCGCCTGAGCTACTTATTGTGGTCCTCTGCACCCGATGCCGAACTGCGCGTCGTCGCCGCCAGCGGCAAACTGCGGAAGCCCGACGTGCTCGCGTCACAGACGCGTCGAATGTTGAAGGACGAACGTACGCGCCGGCTCGCGACGGAGTTCGCCTGCGCCTGGCTGCACATTTACGACTTCGATGAACTGGGCGAGAAGAGCGACCGCCATTTCCCAACCTTCACCGGTCTGCGCGGCGCGATGTACGAGGAGACGATTCGTTTCTTCACCGACCTCTTCCAGAACGACGGCTCGGTGCTGAACATCCTGGATGCCGATTACACGTTCCTGAACGCCGACCTTGCGAAGCATTACGGCCTGGAAGAAGTTTTTCGTAGCAGCCGACGTCAGGAGGCTCTAATTCGAAACCCGAAACCCGAAACCCGAAATGGTCAGAGCCTCGTTACCTCGGCTGCTACGAATCAGGACGACGGCTGGCAGCGCGTGGATGGCGTGAAGAAGTTCGCGCGCGGCGGCATCCTCGCCCAGGCCACGACGCTCGCGAAACAATCCGGCGCGTCGCGCACCAGTCCCATCCTGCGCGGCAACTGGGTGGCCGAAGTGCTCCTCGGCGACAAGCTCCCGCGTCCGCCCAAGGATGTGCCGCAACTTCCCGAAGACGAAGCCACCGAGCAGCTCACGATGCGCCAGCTCACCGAGAAACACAGCAGCGACCCGAAGTGCTACGGCTGCCATCGCCGCATCGACGCGTTTGGTTTCTCGCTCGAAGCCTACGACGCCATCGGACGCTTCCGCGAACGTGATCTCGGCGGACGTCCCATCGAGACCCACGCGAAGACCATGGACGGCTCGGAGATCGACGGCCTCGAAGGCTTGCGCCGCTACCTGCTGACCACGCGCCGCGATGCGTTCCTGAAACAATTCTGCCGCAAGCTGCTCGGTTATTCACTCGGCCGCGGCGTGCTGCTTTCTGACTCTCCGCTGATTTCTGAGATGCGCGACCAGCTCAAGAAGCACGACTACAAGGTCAGCGCCGCCATCGAGACGATTGTCCGCAGCAAACAGTTCCGTGAGATTCGCGGGAAGGAAATGCCTTCCGAAGAATAAATCGATTCCAAACGTCCAACCCCAACTGATTATGACCACACACCAATTCTCTCGTCGCACGTTTCTCCGCGGCGTCGGCGTCACCATGGCGCTGCCGTGGATGGAATCGCTCAACGTCTGGGGTGACACGCCGCCCGCCGGGGTCAAGCCCGCCAGTGAAGCGCCGGTGCGGCTGGCTGTGCTGTTTTCCGGCAACGGCTTTCACTCGAAGGAATGGTGGGCCAAGGGCGATGGCAAACAGATGGAGCTCGGCAAGGTGCTTGCGCCGCTGAACGATTTCCGTGAGAAGATGCTCTTCGTCCGTGGCCTCTATAACGACGAGTCAACGAAGGGTAACATCCACAGCTCGCAAACGGGCAATCTGCTTTCCGGTGCGCCGCTGGCGTCCGGTGGCGAGATTCGGTCCGGCACGAGCATCGACCAGTTGATGGCGCAGACTTACGGACGTTCGACCAAGGTGCCGAGTCTCGTGTTGGGTTGCGAGAAGTCGAATCCGTCGGTGCACAAGAATTACTCGATGCTCTACAGCTCGCACATCTCGTGGACGTCGCCGACCACGCCGACGCCGCTGGAGGTTTATCCCGCGCTCGCCTTCGATCGGCTGTTCAAGGACGAGGTGAGCAAGGGCGACAAGAGCGTGCTCGACGCCGTGCTTTCCGACGCGACTGACCTGCGCCGCCACATCAGCGCGAACGACCAGCGCAAGCTCGACGAGTATCTCGACTCCGTGCGCGACGTGGAGCAACGCATTGAGAACGCCGGCAAGAAAGGTGAGCTCCAAGGCTGGCGTCCGACCCTGAGCGCGCCGAACATCCCGCGTCCCGCCGACGGCATCCCGCAGGACATCGCCGAACACATGCGGTTGATGTGCGACATCCTCGTGCTCGGCTTCCAGACCGACACCACGCGCATCACCACCCTCAAGCTGAACAACGATCACAGCTCGCTGCGGTTCCCGAACCTCGGCGTGGATTACATGATTCACCATCTGCTCTCGCACTCCGACACGGCGGACTGGCTGAAGGTGAACCAGTTCTTCCTCGAACAGGTCGCCTACATCGCGCGCAAACTGGACGCCATCCAGGAAGGCCCGCGCACCCTGCTCGACAACACCATGCTCATGTATTGCTCCAGCATGATGACGGGCAATCACAACAACGATCAGCTCCCCGTCGTGCTGCTCGGCGGCGCCGGTGGACGCCTCAAGGGCGGGCGCATCCTCGACTACAAGGAGAAGTCCGAACGCCAGATGTGCCGGCTTTATCTCTCGATGATGGACAAGATGAACGTGCGCCTGCCGAAATTCGGCGACGCGACGAAGGCGCTGGAAGAAGTTTAGTTCAGTATTGGTAACCAATCACGTTATGAAACATGTAGCTCTGTTCGCCTTCACTTTGGGCTGTCTCACGTTCACCGCGCCAGCCGCCGCGCCGCGCCCGAACATCCTGTTCATCATGACGGATGATCACGCCGCGCACGCGATCGGTGCTTACGGCAGCAAGATCAACCAGACGCCAAACTTGGACCGGCTCGGTGCGCAGGGCTTGCGGTTGAACAACTGTTTCGCGGCGAACTCGATCTGCACGCCGAGCCGCGCGACAATTCTCACCGGGCAATACAGCCATCGCAACGGCGTGCCGGTGTTCAACAATCTCGATCCCGCGACCATCACGGTGGCGCACCGCCTGCACGACGCCGGTTATTACACCGCGATGCTCGGCAAGTGGCACCTCGGCTCCGACCCGCAGGGTTTTGATCATTGGAACATCCTCCCCGGCCAGGGGCGTTACAACGACCCGATCCTCTACGACCGCGACGGCCATCGCATCTATAAGGGTTACGTCACGGAGGTCATCACCGACCTGGCGATCGATATTTTGAAGAACCGGCCGAAGGACAAGCCGTTCTTTCTCATGTGCCATCACAAGGCGCCGCATCGCAATTGGACGCCGAGCGAGAAGTATCGCCGTGAGTTTGCGGGCAGGCAGATCCCCGAGCCGGCAACGTTGTTCGATGATTACGCCGGAAGAACAGATGCGCTGCGTGAACATAAGCAGTCGGTGTTTCGCGACCTGACGCGGAACGATCTGAAGCTGGTGCCCCCCGTGGAACTCAAGGGCCCGGCACGCCAGCAATGGCTGGACGTGGAACCCACGGAGGTCGAGATCGAAGTGGCGGGCGTGAAGAAGGTGCTGCGCGGCGAGGAACTCAACCGTTGGAAATACCAGCGCTACCTGCAGGATTACCTCGCGTGCGTGCAAAGCGTGGACGACAGCGTAGGCAAGCTGCTCGACTGGCTGGATGCCAACGGGCTGCGGGAGAACACGCTCGTCATCTACACCAGCGACCAGGGCTTTTTCCTCGGCGATCACGGGATGTACGACAAGCGGTTCATGTACGAGCCATCGCTGCGGATGCCGTTTCTTGCGCGTTGGCCGGCGCAGATCAAGCCGGGCACAGTGAGCGATGGACTGGCCATCAACCCCGACTTCGCGCCGACTTTTCTCGACCTCGCGGGCGTGACGATTCCGGCCGACATGCAAGGCCGTTCGCTGGCGCCTTTGTTCGTGGGCGGCAAACCGACCGGTTGGCGGCAGGAAATCTACTACCGCTATTATCATGATCCTGGGCATCACGACACGCGTGCGCACTGCGGCGTGCGCACCGACACGCACAAGCTGATTCACTATTGGAAGGCCGATCAATGGGAGCTCTACGATCTGGCCAGTGATCCCGACGAGCTGAAGAATCTTTATGCTGTGCCGGCCGCCCAAACGATCGTCACTGACCTCAAGGCCCGGCTGGCCCGGCTCAAGCAGGAGCTGGGAGATACCGATCAGTTCACCAGCAGTCTACCCCACGACACCGTGGATGCCCGGCCGAAGCAACTGGATAAGAAGCACCCGGACTCGCAGTTGTAATCATAATCGCGCCTGCTGAGCCGTAGTGGAACCTGATTTGGGCTTGAGAATGGCCTTAATTACCCTTTGCCGGAAAAGCAGCCGCCTGCTAGTTTCCCAGCTTAGCCACTGAAGCCGTATGCTGAATATACTTGGGCCCAGACCTAACGACTGCGGTTTTTGCGACGGAGTGTCGCGCCGCAACTTCCTCAAGATCGGCACCCTCGGTCTGGGCGGCCTGGCCCTGCCCGAGTTGCTTCGTGCCGAAGCGGCGAGCGGTGTTCGGTCTGCCGGCAACCAGCACAAAGCGGTCATCATGATCTTCCTGCCGGGCGGTCCGTCGCATCAGGACATGTTCGACCTCAAGCTGGATGCGCCCGCCGAGGTGCGCGGTGAGTTCAAGCCGATCCCGACCAACGTTTCGGGAATCCAGATTTGCGAACACCTGCCGCAACTTGCGCAGTTGATGGACAAATGCACGATCATCCGCTCGGTGGTCGGCATGGAGGACCGCCACGAAGCCTTCCAAACTTACACGGGCCGTCCCAATCGCAATCAGCCGCCGGGCGGTTGGCCTTCGATGGGTTCCTTGCTCGCCAAGCTCAAGGGCCCGGCTGATCCGTCGATTCCTGCGGTCATCGGCCTGGCGCCCAAGATGGGGCATATTGAATGGGCCGACAGCGGCACCTCGGGCTACCTCGGCACCGCCTACTCGCCCTTCGAGATCAACAAGGGCGGCGGCAAGGACGACATGGTGCTCAACGGCATCACCCTCGACCGGTTGGCCGACCGGCGCACGCTGCTGGCCTCGCTCGATAATTTCCGGCGCGAGGTCGATTCCAGTGGGCAGATGGCGGGACTCGACGCCTACACGCAACAGGCCTTCGGCATCCTGACGTCCAGCAAGCTCGTCGCGGCGCTCGATCTGAAGAACGAAGATCCGAAGCTCGTGGACCGCTACGGCAAGGGTGACCCGAAGAACCGCGACGACGGCGGCCCGAAGTTGATGGAACATTTCCTCGTCGCCCGCCGGCTCGTCGAAGCGGGTGCGCGCTGCGTCACGCTCGCCTTCAGCCGGTGGGATCATCACGGCGATAATTTCGGCGCGCTGCGCCAGGATCTTCCGCTGCTCGATCAGGGCCTCAGCGCGCTCATCACCGACCTGCACGAGCGCGGCCTCGACAAGGACGTCACGGTGCTCGTCGCGGGTGAGTTCGGTCGCACACCGACCATTAACAAGGACGGCGGCCGCGATCATTGGCCGCGCGTGAGCTGCGCGTTGCTGGCCGGCGGCGGCATGAAACACGGCCAGGTCATTGGCTCGACCGATCGCCTCGGCGGCGAAGCGGCTTCGCGTCCGACGACGTTCGGCGAAGTCCACGCCACGATCTATCAGGCACTCGGTGTCGACGTGAACAAGGTGACGGTGCCGGACTTGACGGGTCGGCCGCAGTTCCTCGTGGAAGCGGGTGTGCAGCCGATGAAGGAGTTGGTGGGATGAGGGGCAGAGCGAATAGCGGTGCTGCCTGGAGTACAGTATGAACCCGCTCCCCTTCCGTTCTAGTTCCAGTTCGCTTCAGCTCGCTCTGCTATTTCTCTTCTCCCCAGTTACCACGCGCGCCGACGCATTGAACATCCACTTCCGTGGCGGCGTGACGAACCTTGTGCTCGGTTCGAAGGACGCCCGGCAGCAATTGTTGATAACCGCAACCACGGTCGGCGAAGTGGATGTGACGCGCGCGGTCGCGTGGTCAGCCGAGCCGCCGGGAATTGTCGCCCTCGACTCGTCGGGGCGCGTCGCTCCGCTGTCCGACGGGAACGCGATCATCTCCGCCAAGGCGCAGGACGGCGCAACTGCGAGCCTGCCGGTCCGGGTCGAAAACTCGGGCTACTCGGCCCCGATCCACTTCGCGAACCAGATCGTGCCCATCTTCACTAAGAACGGCTGCAACGGCGGTGGCTGTCATGGCAAGGCGGCCGGACAAAACGGCTTCCGGCTGTCGCTGCTCGGGTTCGAGCCCGCCGAGGACTACGAACATCTGGTGAAAGAAGCCCGCGCCCGACGTTTGTTCCCCGCCGCGCCCGAGCGCAGTTTGTTGCTCACGAAGGGCACGGCGCAACTGCCGCATGGTGGTGGCAAACGTCTTGAACCCGGTTCCGACGATTACAATCTGCTCGTCCGCTGGATTGCCCAGGGCATGCCCGCCGGCAAGGCCGATGCGCCGACGGTCAGTAGCGTCGAAGTGTTTCCGAACGCGCGCACGCTGGCCATCAACAGTGAGCAACAACTCGTCGTCACCGCGCATTACTCCGACGGCTCAACCGAGGACGTCACGCGCAGCGCTTTGTTTGAGCCCAATGACAAGGACATGGCGGTCACCGACACGTTGGGCCGGGTGAAGGTCTTCAATCAGCCGGGCGAATTCGCAGTGATGATTCGTTACCAGAGCCAGGTGACGACCTTTCGCGCCACGATCCCGCTCGGGGCACCGGTCGAGCACCTGCCGCTCGCGCGCAACTTCGTGGACGAACTCGTCTTCAAGCAGCTCAAGAAAGTCGGCATGCCGCCCAGCGCGGTGGCGGACGACGCCACGTTTCTGCGGCGCGTGACGCTGGACATCGCGGGCCGACTGCCGACGACCGAGGAGGTTGAGGCGTTCCTAAGGGCGGCAGGCAGGCAGGCGGGAAAGGAAGCGGGTGAGAATAGCGATCCCTCGCCCCAGCTCACCGGCCCACCTGCTCACCCGCGTTCGCCTTCAGTCGAACTGACTCCTGGTCGCCTGGAAGCGCGCGATGCGGTGATCGAACGATTGCTGGCTGGTGGCGACTACGCGGATTACTTCGCGAACAAATGGGCCGCGCTGTTGAGGAACAAGCGTAACGAGCCCAAACAAGCTCGTGGCACCTTCGCGTTCCACGGCTGGATTCGCGACAGCCTCGCCGCCAACAAACCCTACGATCAGTTCGTGCGCGAAATCCTCACGGCCTCCGGCGACGTCAGCGAGAATCCGCCCGTCGCGTGGTATCGCCAGGTGCGGAACATGCAGACCCAGTTGGAGGATGTTTCGCAGCTCTTCCTGGGTCAGCGCATGCAGTGCGCCCAATGCCACCATCATCCCTACGAAAAGTGGAGCCAGGCAGATTACTGGAGCTTCGGCGCGGCGTTCTCGCAGGTCGCCTACAAACCGGGTGCGCAACCCGGCGAGGACATCATCGTGCCCCGGCGCGGCCTGGCCCAGGCGACCAACAAGAAGAATGGTCAAACGGTGAAAGCCGCCGGGCTCGCCGAGCCGGCCTTCAACCTGACAGCAGACGACGATCCCCGGCAGTTCCTCGCCGAGTGGCTGACGGGGCCAAAGAATCCTTGGTTCGCGAAGGCAGTCGTGAATCGCTATTGGAAACACTTCTTCGGGCGCGGCCTCGTCGATCCCGAGGACGACATGCGCGACACCAACCCGCCGACCAACCCGGAGCTGCTCGACGCGCTGGCGACTCATTTCGTGGCCAGCGGTTTCGATCTCAAGGAACTTGTCCGCACGCTCGCGCGCACCACGACGTATCAGTTGAGCGCCGAGCCGAACGAATACAACGCCCGCGACCGCCACCAGTTCTCGCGCTTTTATCCCCG
Source organism: bacterium (assembly GCA_031362805.1). Lineage (GTDB taxonomy): Bacteria > Verrucomicrobiota > Verrucomicrobiia > Limisphaerales > RI-55 > RI-55. Next base: position 11,727 of record JANLTG010000122.1, on the reverse strand, counting down.
CCGGCTTCCCGCGGAGGTGCTCTTCGATTCCGTGAACTTGCTGGTGGGGAGTCAAAGCCAGTTCGAGGGGCTCCCGGCCGGCACGCGCGCGGTCTGTCTGCCGGACAACAGCTTCAACGCGAGCAGTTATTTCCTCACCGTTTTTGGCCGGCCGGAAAGCAGTAGCGCCTGCGAATGTGAACGCAGCCTGGAAGCCTCGCTGAGCCAGAGCCTGCACCTGCTCAACTCGAAGGACATTCAGACCAAGCTCGGCGCCGACACCAGCCGCGCCGCCCGACTGAGCGCCGACCCTCGTGATGCAGCCGCCAGGTTGTCCGAACTTTACCGAATCGCTTTTGGCCGGGATCCGCGACCGGACGAAGTGAAGTTTTCCCAGGACTACCTCGCCAGAAAAGTCACGGCCGTCGGCGAAGGCAAGGACGCCAAAGAAACCGAAGCCGCGCTTGCCAAGGCTCGTCGCGAAGTCTGGGAGGACACCGTCTGGGCCCTCGCGAACACCAAGGAGTTTCTGTTCAATCACTGACGCATGCGCGTTCTCTGCCTCGGCTTGATCATCGTGACTTCGTGGCTGGGCTGCGTTGAATCGCGCGCTCAACTTCCGCAGGCAACGCTCAACTGGATCTATCCGTCCGGGGCTCAGGCGGGCTCGACCAACGAGATCACCGTCGCCGGCACGGACCTCGACGAACCAACCGGTCTCCACTTCTCCGATCCGCGCCTGACCGCGACCGCCAAGCCGGGCACGGCCAACCAGTTTTTCATCGTCGTGCCGCCGGAAGTTGCCGAGGGCGCGCTGGACGTGCGGTTTGTTGGTCGCTTCGGCGTTTCGAATCCACGTGCCTTCGCCGTGGGCCTACGACCGGAGCTCATCGCTTCGGCCACCAACACGTCGCCGGCGAGCGCGATCGAGTTGCCGTTAGAGACCACCGCCAACGGGCGGGTGACTGGCAACTCAACTGCGTGGTTCCGTTTCAACCTCACCGCCGGTCAACGCATCGTCGTGCGAGTTGAGGCGCGCCAGCTCGACTCGCGGTTGGTGCCCGACCTGGCCGTGACCGATGCGAGCGGGCGCGAGCTCGGAATTGCGCGGCGCCGCGAGTGGCTCGACTTCTCCGCGCCTGCGGACGGCAGTTACCTTTTGAAGCTGAACGACCAGACTTTTCGTGGCGGCGACGAATTTCATTTTCGCCTGACCCTGACCATCGGCCCGCAACTCGACTTCGCCGTACCCAATATCTTGCGCGCAGGCGAAACCAATCGCGTGACGCTCTTCGGTCGCAATTTGCCCGGCCGCCGGCCAGGCGAGCGACGAGGAAGCGATGGTCAACCGCTCGAACAACTCGCGGTTGAGATTTCGGCACCCGCGACGGCCACGACACTGGCGGAGATCGTCGAGCTATTGTACAAGCCCGTGGCGGCTACGTTGCTTGATGAAAGTTTCAGTTGGCGGCTGGCCACCGCGAACGGGTCATCCAACCCTTTGCGCTTCACGCTGACGACCAACACGGTGATCGCCGCGCCGGGGGATGGTTTGTCACTAGTCACACCGCCGTGCGAATACTCTGGTTTCTTTCCCCAACGCGGGCAGTTGAGCGGCGTGACTTTTCAAGGCACCAAGGGCGACGTGTTCTGGCTCGAGTTGTTTGCCGATCGACTGGGTTTTCCAAGCGATCCGCACGGCGCGGTGCAGCGGGAACGCGCTACTAAGGGCGAGTCGGGCGAGACGCTTTACGCTGACGTGGTTGAACTGGGCGACACCGACGCCAACCTGGGCGACCGCGAATTCAACACCGCTCATCGCGATGCGGCCGCGCGCTTCGAGGTGCCGGAGACGGGCAACTATCGCGTGCTCGTGCGTGACCTGTTCAACCTCGGCGAAGGCCGCCCGCGCTATCCGTATCGCCTGAGCCTGCGGCACGAAACGCCGGACTTCCGACTCGTGGCCTTGCCCATGCCGCCGCCGCGCGTTGGTGAAGACCGCAAGGTTCAGGTATTGCCCGTGGCGCTGCGTCGCGAGCAGACGATCGCGCTCAAGGTGCTCGCCTTCCGCCGCGACGGCTTCAATGGCGACATCGAACTCACGGCCACAAATTTGCCGGCTGGTGTGAGCGTCGCCGCCGCGCGAATTGTCGCCGGACAAAACACGGGCACGCTTTTGCTGACCGCCTCGGCGGGAACGGACGCCGCGAGCGACGTCGTCATCCTTGGGAGCGCGGCTGTTGGAACCAATCGGGTCGCGCACGCGAGTTCGCTGGCTTCAGTCGCCTGGCCCATCGCCGACTTTAACAATGAAAACGCCACCGCCCGTCTCAACCGCGACGCGATCGTTTCGGTGGTTGCCGTCGAGCAGGCGCCAATCTCGATCGTCGCGACAGAAGCAAAGCCGTTCGAAGTCGCAACCGACGGCAAAGTCTCGATCTCGCTGTTGGTTGTTCGCCGCGGAGATTTTCTTGGAGCCTTCAACCTCAAGCCGGCCGGCCATCCCACGCTCGACAAGGCCAAGGAAGTCGTGATTCCCGAGAAGGCGACGAATGTCACGGCGGAGATCAATCTTGCCGAGTCCAAGCTCCCAGTCGGCACCCACACGCTTTGGTTTCAAGGGAGTGTCGCGGGCAAGTATCGCAACAACCCGGAAGCGGTGACGGTCGCGGACGTCGAACTACAGGCGGCGGACAAGGCGTTGGCCGGCGTGTCCGAGGCGGACAAGCCGAAAGCAGAAGAGCGGAAGAAGGCGGCCGAAGCGGCAAAGAAAGCCGCCGAGGAAAAAGCCAAACCGCGCGATGTGACCGTGCCGGTTTACTCGCAACCCTTCGTCGTGACCGTGATGCCCGCACCAAAGCCGGAGGAAAAGAAGTGACCGCACGCGAGCACGGTACTTCGGGTCATCGATCATTGCCCGGGCACAGGTGGGCGGTGCTTGTATTTCTCACGTCGTTTCCGCTGATCGCCGCAGATGCGCTACGCACGCCGCTGACGATTGCACGCCCCGCGCGCACCGACTTGGTTAGTTTCCACCGCGAGGTTCTGCCGGTGTTGCAAGCGAATTGCCTGCCTTGCCACAACCAGACGCGCGCCAAGGCCGGGCTGATTCTCGAGACCCCGGAGACCATGTTCAATGGCGGCGACTCCGGGCCGGCGCTCGTTCCGGGCAAGCCGGCGGACAGCCCGCTCCTGCGAGCGGCCGCGCATCAAGTTGAAGATGGGGCGATGCCGCCCGCGGACAACAAGGTGAACGCACGCGATCTCACGGCGGAAGAGTTGGGGCTGCTTTCGCTATGGATTGAGCAAGGCGCGCAGTCCGAAGCGGCCGAGGTTACGGCACTCAATTGGCAAGCCATCCCGACCAACTGGGTGTCGAGCTTCGCAGTGGCGCTGACCGAGGACGGAAAGTCGGTCGCGGTGGCGCGGGCGAATCGCGTCTATTTGTATGATGTGAAGAGCGGCCGGCCAGCGGGTCGTTTGATTGATCCGAAGCTTGGTGACAGTGCGCAGCACGATCTGGTCTGCGCGCTGGCGTTTAGTCCCGATGGTGAAGTCCTGGCGGCCGCTGGCTTTCGTGAGGTTCGCCTCTGGCAGCGCCAACCGGTCATCGTCGAACCGGCCTGGCCGGCCGGGGCGGGGATCAATTGGTTGGCCGCCGCGTTCTCCCCGGATCGGAGCCAGCTCGCTACGCTGAGCGCTGACGGGCGGTTGGAGATTCGTGAAATCAAAGACGGCAGGATTGTCAATTCGTGGCCGATCCAGGCTGCGCCGCAAGCGCAACTTGTTTGGACACCGGACGGCCATTGGATCGCGACCGCCGGAACCAACCTGACAGTCTCCGTGGTTTCAATCGAAGGAAAAGGGGAGCCGCTGACTCAGTCTCTGGCTGCCAACGTGACCGCGCTCGCGTGGTTCGATCAAGGCCGGCAACTCGCGACGGTGGTTGCCGGAACCAACACGATTCAAACGTGGCGGCGTCCGGAAACGACGCTGGCAGCGACTGGCCTGGAACCCAGCGGTGAACGAACTGGTCACGCGGCGGCGGTCACCGCGCTCGCCTCCGAAGCCGGCGCCGGCGGTTCGTTCGTATCGGCGGGCACCGATGGAGTGGTTCGCCGCTGGTTCGCCGATCCTGCCACCCCACCGCAGGAGATTCGCGTGGAGGGTCCGGTGATCCACCTCGATCCGGTGGGATCGAGCGCGCGGTTCATGGCCACGCTCGCAGGTGGTGGCGTGACGCTCATCGAGTTCGGCGAGACTGCCAAAGCCTCAGGAAATTTTGGCGGCGATCCGCGCCTGGTCGACACGCTTGCCGTGGTGGAACACGAACTCGCCTTGAGCCGTTTAGAACTTGCCCGGGCTGGCACGCTGACCGCGGAAGCCGAAGCCGCAACGAAGTCCGGCGATGAAGCCCTCGCGAAGGCGCGTGAGAAACGCGACGGCCATGCCAAGGCGCTCGTCGAAAAAGAAAAAGAACTCGCCCAACAACGCGAAGTGGAAGCCGCCGCCACGAAGGAGCGCGACGAACTGGGCGCCGAACTAAAGCGAATTGCCGACGCAACCCAGGCGGCGGACAAAACATTGGAAGAAGCGCGCGCTACTGCGAAGTCAGCCGCTGAGCAGGAAGGCGCGGCCCTCGTTGCCGCCGGCCTGGCCGATCGTCTCAAGTCCGAACTCGAACGACTGCGCGGCGGGTTGCCGGAGTCCGATGCCACCGAGGCCGCCGCCAAGACTCGCGACGCTTTTGCCGCCGCGGCCAACGAATCAGTCGCGCGCACCGCGCAGGGAACCGAAGCCCGCGCCGCCGCCGAGCGGTCTCGTGAAGAACTTGCCACCCGCGCATTCGCGGCCGGCCAACGCAAGGCCGAGGCGGATCGGGCGCAGGCCGATTTGCCGCCCCGAAAGAAACTGGCGGAGGAACGCCTCGCCGCCGCGCAGAAAGCCATTCCCGGTTTGAACACCCAGTTGGAGAAGGCGCGCATCACCCTCGACGGGAGCACGCAGGATTTCGCCCTGGCAGAGAAATCGGTGACCCGCGCGACGGCCGCGCTGGCCGAGGCAAAGGCGGCTGATGAAGCGGCCAAGAAACGCATCGCCGTCGCGGAGGCACGCGTGAAGGAAATCCAGCCCGAGCAGGCGCGCGTTGCTGCGGTGCCCCCGGCCGTGGTCGCTGCGACGCCGGCGGGAATGGCGGTGTTGACGGTCAGTGCTTCCGGTCTCGCAAGCCGCTGGGAGCTCGCGTCCGGCGTCGCCTCAACCTCGTTTGCGCTGGCCGGCCAAGCGCCGCTGGCCCTTGCGGGAATCAGCGATCACGAGTTCATCGCGGTTCTTTCAAACGCTGTTGTCCGCGTGGACACCACCCGCGCCTGGACGCTCCAGCGCACGATCGGCAGTGCGGAGGCGACTGCTGTGTCCGGCCTGTTCGTCGATCGCGTGAACGCCCTCGCCTTCAGTCCGGATGGTCAACTGCTGGCCACGGGTGGCGGGGAACCTTCGCGCGCGGGCGAGCTGAAAATTTGGGGAGTCGCCACTGGAGAATTGGTTCGCGATCTGGGCGGCATTCACAGCGATTGCGTGATGTCGGTTGCCTTCTCGCCGCGCGGCGAATGGCTGGCCACCGGAGGCGCCGATCGCTTTGCGCGCATCACGCCCGTTGTCGGAGACGGGCCGCGTGTCAACCTCGAGGGTCACACGCATCATGTGCTCGGCGTGGCGTGGCAGGCCGATGGCAGCACCGTCGCCACTGCCGGCGCGGACGGCGTGGTGAAACTTTGGAATCCGAAGACCGGCGAGCGACGGAAAAACATCGAAGGCTTCGGCAAGGAAGTGACCGGACTGCGAGCGGTGGGGATCACAAACCAGTTCGTGGCGATATCCGGCAGTGGTCAGGGGCGGGTGTTTCGCGCCGATGGCGAAAAAGTTCGCGATCTCGCTGCGGCGCCAGCCTTCCTGCAAGCGATGTCCGCGACGCGCAGCGGCAATCTGGTGGCCGGTGCGGGCGATGACGGTGTCCTCCGCATCTGGGACGTGGCAACGGGTGAACAGCGCCTCAGCCTCGCGCCGGAGTGAGGGTAGGTCAGGCAGCCTCGCGCAAGCCTACGTGCGCCGAGTGCTGTCCCAGTCGCGGATTCAGATGACCCGGCGAGTTAACTTACTTCGTCAATTTTGCGATCTCATCCTGTTCCAGCAGGAACTTGCGCCGCTTCACCAGGTGTTCCTTGAGTGACGCCACATTGCGGTCCAATCGCGCCAGCGCCACCGCCGGCTCTTCGCCAATGGCCTGCGCGCGAATGGGGATCTCCGGCTTCAGGCGGGTGGCCATTGCATCGATCACCGGAAAAAACACCTGCTCGGTGTAGGTCTCTTCGAGGATTTGCCGGGTGCGCTTCAGGAACCGCTTCCGGAACTCAGGGTTGGCGAGTAAAGGTTTTGAAAAGAAGCCACCAGGCCGCCACCAGCTGTTGGGATTCATCACCGCAGGGCCGCCACCGGGTGGCAGGTCGCCGGCCATGCCGAAGGTCACCGGCATGTCGAAGAACACCTGATCGCCGCTTTGATCATGGAAGCCCCAGGTCTTGTCCTGATCCCACGGATACAGCTCCCATTTGCCGGTGCCTTTGCGATCATGATACGTGAAGTAGTTGTTGAAGAACCCGTCCCAGTGCGACAACACCATGTTCACGGCGAAGTAGTTCGCGACCTGCTCCACGTTAAAGTGCTTTTGGATCAACTCCCACTGAGCCGCTCCGGACGTGGCTTCGAGGCCGGCCACTAGTTTGACCAGGTCGGCCTGATCACGGTCGGGATGATCCTGTTTCTCGTGCTGACCCTCGATGCCCAGGCCGTACCAAAGAATCTTGTAGAGTTCGCCATCCGGGTTGAGCTGGTTGCGCCGGAGAAAGGAGCCGTTCACCTGTTCGAAAAGCAGATGATAACCCATAGGCTGGCCGTTCAGGGTCAGCCGCACGAAATCCGCCTGCGAGGCGGCATTGCCCACCCGGCGGTAAAGGTCAAGGGCGAGCGGCTCCGCCATAACGAAACGGTCATTGTATTCAAAAATGATGTTCGCCGCGGTCATGCCCCGCAGAGGGCGATCCTTGTGGAAATGCACTTTGTAGCCCGCGCTGCGTTCCGTGATGTGAACAAAATCAAACACCTCGGTCTCGCCCGTCGCTGAATCGGTGTGGATGAACGCCGCACTGCCCCGCGGAGGGCGCGGACGGGCTTCGATCATGCGCGGGCGGATAAACGAACCCTGACTGCCTTTCCATTCCTGGAGAAACCGTCGCTGACGAAGTGTCAGCGATTGCTTCAATTGCCCGGCCAGTTGCGCTTCCACCTTTCCCAAGTTCGCCAACAGAGCTGAAAAGTCGCCCTCGCCAGTCATCAATTTCTGGAGGGCTGACTTTTGCTCCGCCCGACCGCGAACAGCGGTCTGGAACAACGGACGCAGCTCGCGCAATTGGGAATCGCTCAATTCAAACTGCGTGTTCAGCGCAAGCCAGGCAGCCTCAAGGTTGAGCAGCCCCTTCAGAAAGCCCGCCGGGTCGGGTTCGCCCGGTTTCAGTTGATCGCGATACCAACTTGCAAACGCTTCGCCCTTCTCCGCGGCCAGCGCGGCCTTCACGTCCGCAATGAGCGAATCCTGAAACGCTTTGATTCGGGCGGGGGCGGCGGCCTTGAACGTCGTGGGGTCTTTTGATGCCATAGCCTCTTCCATGATCGCGTTGCGTTCGGAATTCCGGGTCGCAAACACCGTGCGGAGCGCCCGGTAGGCGGCTGCGTCACGCGGCTGGTTGACGCTCCACTCGAACCACGCATCGCGCAGGTTGAGCTGCTGGTCGAGCATATCCTGAAGCTCCCGCGGCCCACTATCATTAAGCGGACCGGCGCTCGGTTGCAGGGCTCGCTGGCGCAGGCGCTCCATCTCCGCGAACTCCCGGGGATCGGTGTGAATGATCTGTGCCAGGGGAATGTTGGCCATGTCCGGTCGGCTTTGAACATAGATCGAGATCGCGGGCCGCAGATCGTTTGGCGATGGCTGAAAACGCTCGGCCTTCTGGCGGTCCACCGCATGCACGCGCACTCGGATCAGTGACGAAGCAAGTTGTCCGGGGATTTCGGCGCTGAAGGAATTTCCCCCAGCGGACTTCATCGCGATGATCTGCTCCTCGCTAACCGAGCCGGGCCGGGCGATGCGATAACGTAGTTCCACGATTTCCACCCCGTCGGCGTCATCAACCGTCGCGCGCACGTTGATGGGCTCGCCCGGGACCGGTTGCTGCGGGGAAAGCACGATGCTCTGAATAACCGGTGGAAAATTCGCGGAGTAGCTGGCATTGGCCCGGCCCGGTGTTCCGGCCGGGCGCACTTCATCTTCCGACAAGAGCGAGGCAGACCAGTTGTCCGGTCGGTCTCCGGCGATGCCGGGGGTGATTCGCTCGAGCGACGCTGAGTATCCGTCGGCTGCCATCGGCCAGGGGTCGCGATCCTTGAACGTCACCCGGTCCTCCGTCGTTCCGCCCGCGTTCAAGAGTTCGAGTGTGTCGCCGCCGTTCCCGATTGATTGCTGGTACTCGCCAGCGACCGCGATTTCATAGAATTCAGCGAAGAGCTTGGCGTCCTTGCAAAGCACCAGATAGCCGTGCGGCGGCAGCACGCTCTTATCGGGGAAAAGAAACGCCACACCACCAGCAATCCGCCAGCCCGCGAGATCCGCCGCCTGGCCGTCCTGGTTGTGGAGCTCGATCCACTCGAGGTCATCGTAGTCATCAGGCGCGTGGTAGAAGATTTCGTTGATTACGACGCCGGCGTGGGCCGATGGTTGCAGGCACAGGTGAGCGAGCCCGCACATCAACAGGTTTCGAAAAAGAGGGATGAGAACTTTCATGACAGTGGTGGGTCGGAACAATGTGTTCCGGCAGCTCACGCGGCGAACCTAAACTTATTTTTTGAGTTCATCTCACGGGACCATCGACCAGTGGCGAGGGCTCAAAACCCTTCACTCTCCAAATGCCCAGAGGTGTTTATCGGTCCGCAGATAAAGGGTGTTTTCCACAACCGCCGGCGTGGCGGACAGGCCTTCGCCGAGCTCATTGCGCGAGACCACCTCCAGCTTCACTCCATCCTTCAGCACGAACACCGCGCCGCGTTGGGCGCAGACGACGATGTGTTCGCCGACCGCCACCGGGGTGGCGTAATACTCGCCGGCCACGCCGAGCCGCTCGGACTCGTAATGGGCCGCGCCGGTCTTGGGATCGAGGCAGGAAATAAAGCCGCCGGTCTTGACGAAGTAAACCCGCCCGTGATGGATCAGCGGTGAGGAAACGTACGGCAACCCTTTCGTCACCTCCCACTTCACATGCGTCGCGGTGACGTCGCCTTTGCCGCCGGGCGCGATGCCGAGCAGCACATTGCGACCAGGGGCGGTTCCTTGCTCCGTGTAAGACGGCGCCCATTCTTCCAGCTCCAAGAACCCGTTCTTATCCTTGTCGAGAAAGTTGAAAGCATCGCGGGCGCGGCTCCTCGGGAGTTCGCCAACCACCAGCTTGCCATCCTTGTTTGCATCGAATTGCACCATGAAAGCTGCCGGATCTTTCATCGCCTCGGCTGACACGCCCGAATCTACATCAAACGCGGATTCGATGCGCGTGCGTCCGGCCACATGGGCCGTGGTCCAGCCCCCAAACACAATCATGCCGTCCGCAGCGCTGGGCGAAGGACAGACAAATGCCGGCAACCCGGTCACGTGCCAGACGGACTTTCCCGTCCGCGCGTCATAGGCTTCCAGCCGGCCGGAGCCGCCCGCGAGGATCTGTTTTGCGCCGCCGTCCTTCAAAACATATGGCGAGCAGAAGCTGCCAATCGCGTCCGGTCGCGGAGCCTTCCAGCGTTCCTTGCCCGTCGCGGCGTCGAGGCAGAGCAGGCTCGAATCAACGCTGCCGTCGCGGTTGAGGTAGAGGTTGCCGTCGTCGAGAATCGGCGAGGCGCCGTAGCTGTATTCGTTCGCGGTTGGCGGAAACTTCTGCTCCCAGAGCAACTCACCCGCGAAATCCGTGACCACCACGCCGTAATCATCGAACTGGAAAACCACGCGCTGGCCGTCGGTTGCCGGGGTCGAGTTTGCCGGGCTGCCCGCCACGTGCTCGTAGGTGAGCAGCTTCGCGATCGTCCGCTCGCGTTCCCACAACACTTTCCCGTCGGAACGCTGCACGCAGATCATCTTCAAGGTCGTGCCGACGTGCCCGGTGAGAAAGATACGGTCGCCCCAGATGCACGGCGACGAATGGCCGGCGGAGAGTGCGGTTTTCCAGCGCACGTTCTTCGCGGGACCGAAGGCGAGCGGAATGGTTTGCGCGGTGGCGATGGCGTTGCCACCAGGGCCGCGGAATTGCGGCCACTGGGGAACCGGCTTCTCAGCGCCGTGGATTGTGACGGTATTGGCAGCGCTGAAAACCAAAGTGGCAAAGAGCAGCGGGAGCGAAGTGGGTGAAGGCATTGCGGCCGGGAGCTAACCGGAGCCCCCGACCACTTGCAAGCCAGAGGCGACAAGCGATCACGGCCAGCAGCAGGTCTGGGAATCGTCGGGGTCAACGCCCGGCTCCGCCATCCGCAGCCTCACACTTGCGGCAATTGCCAGGGATCACGGCGCTTGCGGTCGAGCATCGCGTTCGCCGTGTCGTCACCGATGAAGCGCTCCGCGGCGGGATCCCATTTCAGTTTGCGCCCAACCTTGATGGCGATGTTCGCCAGGTGACAGACCGTGGCGACGCGGTGGCCGATCTCCACCGGGAAGTAAGGGTCTTTGCGGCTCCGGACGCATTGGAGGAATTCGTCGTGCTCGCCGTTCGGATTCGTGTAGAGGTGCAGTTCGTTTGGGCCAATCTTTGATTCAAGGATTTCCTTGGAGCTGGCTTCGACCGGACCGCGCCAGCCGGTGCTGCCGACCCAACCGGCGGTGCCGATGAACTTGATGCTGGGATTGCCCGGTTTGCAGGTCATCACCACGCCGTTCGCGTAGCGGTAGGTGACGTCGTATTCCTTGACAGTGTTGTAGAGGCCACCGGTCCACGGCGTGCCGGTGCCCTCGACTTCGACGGGGCCGGTGTGCTCGGTGTCGTTGGCCCATTGCGCGGTGTCGAACAAGTGCGTGCCCCAGTCGCAGATGATTCCGCCGGAGTAATCTTCAATCCAGCGGAAGTTGAAATGCACCCGGTCCGGGGTGTAAGGCGCAAACGGCGCCGGGCCGAGCCACATTTCATAATCAAGTCTCGCCGGCACCGGCCGGGGCGTGGCATCGCCTGGCACGGTCGGCTGCTTGGGCAGGATCACTTCGATGCGCTGAAGCTTGCCGATGCGCCCGTTGCGAACCAATTCCGCCAGGCGGTGATACTCCACGATGGACCGGTCCTCGGTGCTCGTCTGAAACACCTTCTTGTGTTTGCGGACCGCTTCCGCGAGTACGCGGCCCTCGTGGATGGTCAGCGTCGGTTTCTCACATTGCACGTCCTTGCCCGCCTGAATGGCCAGCAGGCTGATGATCGTGTGCCAATGGTCGGGCGTGGAAATCATGACCGCATCAATGTCTTTGCGGGCGAGCACTTCGCGGAAATCCTTCGTGCCGAAACAATCCTCGTTCTGATAGCGATCGGTCACTGTCTCCCGGGCGCGGAACAAATGGGCGTCGTCCACATCACACACCGCGACCACCTGGGCATCCTTGTGGCGGAGGTAAGGTCCGAGGTT
>JANLTG010000112.1:0-13723 GCA_031362805.1 bacterium | reverse complement strand
CGTGGGACCGGCGGGGCGATAGAAGACATCCGTGGCCAGGTAATCACCGGTCGGGGCCTTGACGCCGCCCAGCAGCGAGATGTTCCATCTGTGGTGGGTCTCGGGATTGACGAGCCAGTATTGGGCTCCGAACCGGAGGTCCGCCAGCCCGCTGGCGTAGGTCGAGTGGCGGGTGCCGGCGTGCTCGTAACGCGAGGACCGCTCATGGCTGACAAACGGCAGGGTGAGGTTCACCGAAAACCGCTTGCTGAAGTTATAGGTCGCCGTGAGGTCGATGAAGTTGCTCCAGTTATCCACCTGCGTGCCCTGCTCCTGGCGTTGGGGCTGTTCCTCGTCGCCAATGAAATGGCGGTCCGAGTGGAAGTAACGGTAGGCGAGACTCATTTGCCAATCGCCCGGTTCGGGAAAGCCGTCGCCTTGCATCACCATGGCGCCGCCGCCGCCGCCGCGGGCGATGACACAGCCTTGGGAAAAAGCGTCGGTGGGAGCGAGCATCCCAGCCAGCAAGCAGGTCATCCCTGCGAGCCGCCAGGCCATTTGTTTGATCGGGTTGGTTGTACGCATAGTTCGCACTGGTTTTTGTTTCGCCCCGGCCGGGACCGGCGGCGGCATTCGTGGAACGCGCTTGTTCTACCTCGATTGGTGGAGTCTTGCGCAAGAAATGGGGCACAATGCGGTTGGCATTGGGTGAAGCGCTCCAGGCTTGTGGCCAGTCGCCTGTGCGCCGGGGTAGAAAATCCAGCCGCCGACGGTGCTGCCGGGCCGTTGCGCCGGATGACAACCGCCGTAAAGCAAAAGACCGCGAGCGAACGTCGCCCGCGGTCTGGTGATTGTTTTCGGAGCCGCCCTACGGCCGGGGTTTCGCGGTGCCATCGAAGTACGCCTGGTACTTCGGCCAGCTCCACACGGCGATCTCGCGACCCACTCGCAAGCCCACGTCATTGTCGATCGGGATGTGATAGCCACCGAGCGCACGCGAGGCAGCCGCCAATTCCGCCGTCGCCGAAAAGGTTGGCAGGTCGAGGTTGATCTCGTCGCCCGGATCGGTCTCGGTCAGCTCGCAGTGCCGCCGTTGTTCGAAGAAACCGTAGTGATCGTTGCCCGTGAACAGTTCGAGCACCTTCGAGCACGCGCCGCTCACCGTGGCGTGGCCGCTCGTGTAGCCGGGGAACGGCGGAGTGATGAAGGACATCGGCGAATACGGGTGCCAGTCCTCGGCGGCCATTTCAACCACACCGCCGGCGGGACCAGCCCAGCCTTTGATCCGCTGCCCTTGATAATAGTGACGCACCAGGGTCCACGGCCGCGAGGAGTCGTAGAACCGCTTGGTTTCCCAGCATGAGATGAAGGCATCCATCGCGACGTTGGCGACGGCGAAGAAAATCTTCACGTCCTGGTCCAGCGTGTGTTTGTCGCGGCGCGAGACATCCTGGGCGAAGCGCAGCCAGTGGCCGCTCTGACCGGTTGACCGCGGGCCGTCGCGCATGAACTCCACCATCGCCTTCTGTAATTTCGTCAGGTTCTGGTTGTAGGCCAGGACCTGGTCGGTTTCCTTGCGCAACGCCGCGTTATCCGTTGTCGTTTTCGGCGGCGGCTCCGGACGGAACTGGGCGCTGGACTCCAGCAGGAATGGTTTCACGCGATACCAGTGCGGCGTGAGGAAGCCGGGCGTCACTTTTTTGCCGTCCGCCAGGGTGAAGGTGATCGGCTGCCAGCGATCCGGGTCGATGATCTTGTCCGGCGGATTGATCGGCTGGTAGTAGGTGTAATCGCCGTAAGGCGTCCCGTCGCCGCCCGCTTCGTCGCCGTCCTGGTTCGCGCCATCCTGCCGGCGGTATTCGATCACCGCCTGAGCGGCGAGATAGCCGACTCCTTCCGGTTTGCGCGGATCTTTCGAGATGACGGCGGGGTCAAAGCCGACTTGCCGAAGCTGCTCGTCGAGGTACGCCTTGTCGTCGGGATAAACGTAGAGGAGCGCGTGGTAGGAGGCGTAGCTGATGGCGCGCTCCTTGTTGGCTTGCGTGCGTTCGCGCTTCGGCCGGCGCAACTGGTCGCCCAACCGCGAGCCGACCGCCTTCTCATCATAGGCGGCCCAGGCGTCGTACATCGCCGTCGCCCAGATGGCGAGGGTGCGGGAGATGATGGTCGGCCGCGGCGCGCTGCGATCCACGTCGCGCGCGGTCGCCTCCTGGGCGATGTCCAGCCAGCGGTAGGCGAGCGTCTGCTCGGCGGTTGGCGAGGCATCCATGTGATGGGCCGTGGCGGCCGGCAACTGGGCTGCGGAGGCGATGAGGATGGCGAGCAACACCAAGCTTGAACGGATTGAAATGGGGTTCACGGCGCGCACCTTAATAATCTGAAACGGACGATGCAACCCCGCAGTAACCTACTAAAATTGCTGGATGCTGGCCCTTGATTGATGTCGGTGCCGGAGTCGCGAAGCACCCTCGAAATCGCGGCAACGTCTCGGACCGCTGCCATGTTGGCCGCAGCAGCTCCGCCCGCAAAGGGCGACGCGGAACTTCCCAAACCGCCCGAACCTGCGGATGCGCTGCGGGCTGCAAGCCCGCGGTCCGCTCCCACGCCGGGTCGGAGACCGGCGCTTTAGGGGAGACCGCAGGTTTGACTTTGCTTCACCCGCTTCCTAGAACCACGGGCATTCCCTCGATGAACACCGCCATTTTCCACGTCGCCCTGCTAACGATTGTTCCCTCGTTGACGGTGCTCGCCGCCGATCCCAAGGCCGGCCATCGCGAATGGCAGACGTATCACGGCGACTACGGCGGCTCGCATTACTCCGAACTCGACCAGATCAACCGCGCGAACGTGAAACAACTCGCGGTCGCGTGGACGTGGAAGTCTGGCGACACCGGCAGCACCATCGAGTGCAATCCGATCATCGTGGACGGCGTGATGTTCGTCACCACGCCCGGACTGCACGTCGCCGCGCTCAATGCCACGACGGGTGCTCTGATCTGGCGCTTCGATCCCTGGCAGGGCGGGCGTGGCGGCGGCGTGAATCGCGGCGTCGCCTACTGGACCGACGGCGCGGGCGATCAACGCATCTTCCACTCGGCGGGCAATTTCCTCTACGCGCTCGACGCCAAGACCGGTAAACCCGTGCCTTCGTTCGGCGACCAAGGTCGCATCAGCCATCGCGACGGCTTCGACACCGATGTCTTTTTTCTCAGCGTCGGCAACAACACGCCCGGCATGGTCTGGAAGGATCTGCTCATCCTCGGCTCGACGACCGGCGAGGGGCCGCAGCCCACGGCACCCGGTCACATCCGCGCGTTTGACGTGCGCACCGGCGAGCGCAAATGGATCTTCCACACGATCCCGCATCCAGGCGAGTTCGGCTACGACACGTGGTCGCCGGACAGTTGGAAGAAGGTCGGCAGCGCCAACGTGTGGGCCGGGTTCACGCTCGACGCCGAGCGCGGGATTCTCTTCTGCGGCACCGGCTCGCCGGCGTACGACAGTTGGGGCGGCAATCGCATCGGCCAGGGGCTTTTCGGCAATTGCACGCTTGCGCTTGATGCCAACACCGGCCGGCGGCTCTGGCATTTTCAGGCCGTCCATCACGATCTCTGGGACTATGACCTGCCCACGCCGCCCGTGCTCGCGACGTTCGAGCGCGACGGCAGGATCATCGATTGCGTGGTGCAGCCGACCAAGATGGGCCACCTCTTCGTGCTCGATCGCGTGACTGGTGAGCCGTTGTTTCCCATTGAAGAACTGCCCGTGCCGCAATCGGACATGCCGGGCGAGCATAGCTGGCCGACGCAGCCATTTCCGCCGAAGGAATTTCGCCTCGCCCAACAAGGCTTCACCGCGGACGACGTCACCGACTTGAATCCCAAGGCGCGGGAGTTTGCGTTGAACGAACTGAAGCGAATTCGCCCGGCGCCACTGTTCACTGCGTCCGGATTTTCGCCGCACGCGGTGCTGCCGCAGTTCAACGGCGGCTGCGAATGGGGCGGCGCTGCGTTTGATCCGGCGAGCAACACGGTCATCGTCAACGTCAGCAACGAGGCCGAGTGGACGTCGATGGTGCCGGCGAAACCGTCGGAGGCGATGTCGCTCAACCAGCTGGGCAGTCATCTGTATCGTGGCGTGTGCTCGTTCTGTCACGGCACCAGCTCGCCGGTGAATCCCGCCTCGCCCTCGCTCAAGGACGTGAAGAGCCGCCTCACCAAGGAACAGATTCGCGAGCTGATGAAGACCGGCCGCGGCCAGATGCCGTCGTTCGCCAGCTTCAGTGAACTCGAGCAGCGCGCCATCGTCGCGTTCCTGTTCGATGATGGCCGCGACGAACAGATCGCCGTGAAGGACTTGAAGCTGAGTTTCGCCGACGACATCCCGGTAGTGATGACCGGCCACAATGACTGGCGTGATCCCGAGGGGTTCCCGGTGAACAAGCGGCCTTGGGGCACGCTGAACGCCGTCGATCTCAACACTGGCAAGGTGAAGTGGCGGGTGCCGCTCGGAACTTATCCCAAGCTCGAAGCCCGCGGCGAACCGCCGACTGGCACGTTCAACATCGGCGGCCCGGTCGTGACGAAAGGCGGGCTCGTCTTCATCGGCGCGGCGATGGATGAACGCTTCCACGCCTACGACAAGGACACGGGCGCGTTGCTTTGGGAGCAGCAGATGCAGTTCGGCGGCTACGCGACGCCGGCCACTTACGAAGTGGATGGCCGGCAGTACATCGTGATCGCGGCCGGTGGTGGCGGCAAGCCCGGCACCAAGGCGGGCGATATGTTCTACTGCTTCGCGCTGCCCAAGTAGGACCGTGCGCTGGTCGCGGCCAGCGACGTAGCGCTCCCTTACTGAGCCGGAACCATGCAATTGAACAGGAGGCAACGGAGAGAGCGGAGCTTTCGGATCGACTCAGAATCGCTGTTCACGGTCCGGCCGGACGTTCACTGAACCTTGGGTGTATGGCGTCCTTCCCGATCCCCGAAAAGCTCGAACCCAGTCTCCGCTACCTCTGCTCCCTCCTGTTCCTCATTAAATTATTACGGCTATGACCGCCAGTTCGCGGGCAGGTCGGTCTTGGTCTCGAGCAGGATCGCCTTGATCGTCTCGCGCTCGAACTTGCTCAAGTGCGCGAACTCGGCGGAGGTGTCCTCGCCGTCGAGCACTTCGAGCAGGCGGGCGTAGACCATCGACTTCAACTTGGCGGGCAGGTCGTCGAACGCAGGCGAGTGGATCATGTAGCTGCACCGGTAACGGAAGAGCCGTTGCTTCAATTGAAAATCCTTGAGCGACCGGCCTGCGTGATCGCGCCGGGCATTGTGTTGAAACGCGGTCTGATAATCGGGACTGCCCGCCACGCCGCCGTCGGGCAGCTTGAGCTCATCGCAAAACAGCAGATGGCGAAGGATCTTCTCTGTCTGGCTCTTCGCCACGGTCAGGGTGCTGCCGACCAGTTCATGCGTGGCCGACTCGCCGAGTTCCTTGCGCAACAACTCCTGCCGGTGTTCCGCCAGGCGCACAAACAGCGCGGCTTGCGAGAGGATGTTCTGCATCTCGACCTGATGCTCGAGCACCATCAGGGCAACGAGGTCGCTCGTGGCGCGCAGATACGGCTTCGTGTCGAAGAAGCGGGAAAGGTCGGCGCAATTGCCGTTGCCGGTCGGATCGAACTCCATGCCGTTCGGCGTCTCCACGGCAATCGTGTTGCCCATGTGCTGGCTGTCGCCGTGCCGGCCCGTCACGTACCAGCCGCCCCAGCGTTCGTTGAGCGGACTGGCGTGGCCGGTCACAAAGCTCCCCTGGGAAAGAATCGGCTGGCCGTTGCGATCAGGATAGACGGAGCGCACCATCATGCCGGGCAGGTTGTTGACGCGCGAACCGGCATGGCAATCGAGACAGCTCGCCGTGCGCTCGAACTTCAGCGGCTGCGCGGCATCGCGATGATCAAGCACGTAGAAGCTCATCCCCAGCGTCGGACTCATGTCCGCGACTTCCACCACGCCGCCCTGCACCCAACCCAAGTAAACGTCGTCGCCGAAATAAACCGCGCGCGGCGTCGTCGGGGTAATGTGCGGATTCTGGTGGCTGGTCTTCGAGAACACGAGCACCTGGGATTCGACGGGAACTTGCAGTTGGGCCATCAGCTCGCGCAGAAACGACTGTTCGTCTCGGCGATCGAGTTGAACGGCGCCCAAGTCGAGCCGTCGTTGCAGCTTCGCCACGGGGCCAGCGGGGTTGGCGGCCGAGTAGTTGATCGGCTCCTGTTCATACATCGCGTCGTAGCCGGCCACTGAAAAGGCAAACATCCCCGCCACCGCCAGGGCGGCGGACAGGCGAGCTCGTTGCCAGGCTACAATCATGCGCTCGGCAAAACTAGATTTGGGATGGTGGCTGGGCCGATACATTTCATGCGCAAGATGACGCTGGATTGAGCTCTCAACCTTGACGCCGGTCAATGCTCCCGCAGCAGCTCCAGCATCCGCCGGTCGAGTCTGTGCCCCTTGAAATCCTCATAGGCGACGTCTTTCCTTTTGCTGTCGAGCACGCCGAAATCGCCGCGCAAGTTCCACAGCGACCAACCCCAGCCGGCTTCCTTCCACAGGCCCAGCACGTCCTTCATCCACGCGAGGCCGACGGCGTGGGGCGTCTCGCGGAAGAAGCCCCATTCGCCGACATGGATGCCGACGCCCTTTGCTGCGAGCTGTTTCCACGGCTCGATCCGTTCGCGGCGCAGGCGGTCGCGAGTCCACTCGTCCTTGCCGCCCGCGTTCAACGGCCAGGTTGGTTCGGGCCACTTGTCCGAGCCGCTCACCCAGTTCGCTTTGAAGTGCGTGAGCGTGAAGGGATCGTAGCCACGCGTGCTCTGACCAATCTTCAGGTCGGCAAGTTCGGGCACGGGATCGCGGCCGTAGTTCAAACCATCGGCGATGATCAATCGGTTGGGATCTTGCTCGCGAATCGCCGCGACGAACCGGCGCACGACTTTCACATAGCGCTCAGTGGTTGTCTTGGCCGGCTCGTTCAACAGATCGAAGCTCACGCGATCGTTCGGAATGCCGCGATAGCGTTCGGCGAAGTGTGCCCAATGAAACGCCGCCGCCTCGAGCGCGCTCTCGTCCGTCCAGAGATCCTTCGGTTCGCCCGGTGGATTCACGCAATAGCCCGGTGCCCGGTGCAGGTTGAGATTCACGTGAATGCCGTGCTGCTTGCCGAACTCGACGGCTTGATCGATCTCCTTGAGCACCTTCTCGTCGAGCTTCAGCCAGGCTTCGGGCTTGGCCCAGCACCAGTAGGAGAGCGGCAGGCGCGCGAAGTCGAAACCCCATTCGGCCATCAGCGCGAAGTCCGACTCGACGAAGGGTTTGTTCTGCCAGTGCGTGAACTTCTCCAGCAGGTTGAAGCCGCGCCAGCGCGGAAGCTTCGTCGCGTTCGGCATCGGCAACGCGGCGGGCGATGTCAACGCACCGGCGGCGACGACGAGTGACGCGGTGGCGCTGGTTTGAAGGAACTGGCGGCGATTCATATCAATGATGGATGCACGGCCGACCGCCACCATTCAACTGATCGCTGCCCTCGGATAACCGCCGGCTGCCTGATCCAATGCGGCAATTGGCGGAAGTTTGAACGAACCGCTTCCGCGCAAATCGACGCGAATGGTGGGCGATTGTGTCGATGGTGCGCGCGGAGCGACGCGCCCCACCCTGGTAGGGCGGACCTGCTGGTCCGCCCCATTCTCCCGCCAACGAGCGCAGCGATGTTGGCGGTCTTGTGGCAACGATCGCTTCAACCAAGCAGACCATTTGGCTGCCTCGCCCTTGCCTCCCCTCGACGATTGTCGGCGCAATTCAGCGGTCCAATATTTCCCTCAGCCGGATCGATTTCATTCAGGGGAGCGCGCGCGTCTCGCGTGCCGTGTTCGGCGTCGCGCCGAACACGGTTTGGGCTCTGAATTTTCCTGCACTGTTTGGTTTGCCCAACCGCAGCCACCAAAAGGCGTCGCCGGGACGGCTCCGCGGCACGCGAGACGCGTGCGCTATCCATTCCAACAACGTGGTTCCGGCTCAAACCTTCAGCAGCGACGTCGAATCCGTGTCGAGGAACAGCGTCGCGTGCGCTTGCTGGCGCAGGATCGACGCCGGGCAATCGGTACCGATCGGCCCTTCGAGCAGCGCCTTCACCGGTTTCGCTTTGCGCTTTTCCGGTGCGATGCAGATCACCTTCTTCGCCGAGAGCAGGGCGGGGATGGTCAGCGTGAAGGCATACGGCGGCACGGCGTCGAGCGATGGGAAATGCCCTTCGTTCACCTGCTGCCATTTGCACGCGTCATCGAGCTTCACCAGCTTGACGAAGTGCGCGTCGTCGAAGCGCGCGACCGGCGGATCATTGAACGCAAGGTGCCCGTTCTCACCCACGCCCAGGCAGCAGAGATCGATCGGCTGCGCCTTGAGCAACGCGGTGTAGCGGGCGCATTCGTCGAGCGGCAGATCCACGTCGCCGTCGAGGAAATGAAAATGGCCGGGCTGCACGCGGCTGGCGACGCGCTCGCGCATGTAGCGGCGGAAGCTCGCCTTGTGATCGCCCTTGAGGCCGAGGTATTCGTCCATATGGAACAACGTCACCTTCGACCAATCGACGCCGCCGAGCGCGACGAGCTTGTCGAGGAATTGAATCTGGGAATTGCCCGTGGCCATAATGGCGGCCGCCGATCCCTGACGCGCAATGGTCGCCGCGAAATGATCGCGGACGATCTGGGCGACGTCGGTGGAAAGCTCGGCCTGGGACGGGTAAACGCGAACCGGCAACGCGCCAGCGGTGAACGTCTTGATGGTGCTCATGCGAAAGGCGGCGACTGTAAAGAATTCACCCCAGAGGGCAAGCATCACGGAAGAGAGGGACGGCGTGTCGCCGTCCCTGATTAAATGGGGACCGCGACACGCGGTCCCTCCCGTAGGAGGCCCCTCCCATTCAGTTCACCGGCCCGCGCGATTCGGCGACGAAACCTTGCGCGGTTGTCAGCAGCTCCCCCGGACTCAGCCATTCCTTCCGCACATAGCCGAGCGCACAAACTTCGCCGCCTGGGATTTTCGCCGCGCTCGTGATGAAGCCGATTTCCTTGCCGTCCTTCAGCAGCTTGGTGCCACGTTCAGGCAAGGACGACATGTCGGCGGGCAGCTTGAGCCGGCACAACCGCTTGTTCACTTCGGCAAAGGTGCGCAGGCGGTTCAAAACTTCCTGCCCGACATAGCAGCCCTTGGTGTAGCTGATCGCCCGGGCTTCAAGGCACGCCTCGGGCGCGAGATTGGTTTCGCCCATGTCCACGCCGAACCGCGGAATGCCGGCTTCCACGCGCGCGCGGTCGAAGGCTTCCCAGCCGGCCAAACCGCCGCCCACCGACTTGGCCGCCGTGATCAACTTGTCGAGCACCGCACCCAGCGACGCCACGGGCACAAAGAGATCGGCACCGGCGGTTCGCAGCCGCGGATGATTCGCGAGATACAGTTCGCCGAGGACCGCATGCTCGAACTTCACGCTGGCAAAGCTGTCGCTAGGGAAGGGGACATCGAGTTCAAGTTGCGCGATTACCTCGGCCGCCTTCGGCCCTTGGACGGACAGCAATCCGTAGTGCGGCGCGGCGTCCACGATCTCGGCGTCTTCGGACACGATGAACTTCTTCAACCGCTCGGTCATCGGCGTCGTCTGGCCAGGTTCGGCGTCGAGGAGGATTTCATCCGCCAGCACGAAGACGTTGGCATCGCCGAGCACACGTCCCTTGTTCGTGGTGAACGCGGTGTAACAACCTTCGCCCGGCTTGAGTCGGTTGATGTCGTTCGTACCCTGGCTGTGCAGGAAACGGCTGCGATCGGCGCCGACCAGCACCAGCCGGGTGCGGAAGCTGAGATCGAGCACGGCAACGGACGACTTCAAGTGTGCGAACTCACGGGCAACTTCGCCGTAGTGAGCAACGACCTCCGCGCCGTTGAGTTCCGTGAACTGGGCGTCGAGGGCGTGATGAGATTCGCGAGCGGGGAGCGGTTGCACGGGCGATGAGTTACCAGCTTGCGGGCGGTTTGAACAGTTCGCCCACCCGAATTCACCGTCGCGGCTTGGGCGGGGCCGGGGCGTGCTTCTTGATGGACTTGGTGCGGCTGCGCGTCTCGGTCGTGGCGCGGGAGAAGTGCCGTCGGCTGAACTGCGTTACTTCGCGCTGCAACTTTTGAAAGCTGGCCAGTCGCGCCGGATCAAGCTGGCCCGAAGCAACCGCCGTTCGCACCGCGCAGTCCGGCTCGCTTGCGTGCCGGCAATTGGTGAAGCGACAGCCGACGGCGATGGCTTCAATGTCCGCGAACGTTTCTTCCAGTCCTTCGGCACCATCCCAGAGCTGCAATTCGCGCAGGCCCGGCGTGTCGATGAGCAAACCGCCGGTCGGCAGAATGAACAACTCCCGCCGGGTCGTGGTGTGCCGACCTTTGGCGTCCGACTCGCGCACGGGCAGCACGGCCTGCCAGTCTTCGCCGGTAAGTTGATTGATCAACGTGGACTTGCCGACGCCCGAAGCGCCGAGCAGCACGGCGGTCTGGCCCGCGCGCAAATGTGGGCGCAACGCTTTCAAGCCCTTGCCGGTGATGCAACTGATCGCCAGCACCGGAGCGCCGGCGGCCGCGGTCTCGGCTTCGCGAAGCAGCAGCGCGTAGTCAGGGCAGAGATCGGACTTGGTCAACACGATCACGGGCTGCGCGCCGCTGTCCCACGCCAGCGTGAGGAACCGCTCGATGCGCCGGGGGTTGAAGCCGTGATTGAGCGAGCTGAGGAGGAACACCGTGTCGATGTTGGCCGCCAGGATTTGTTCTTCGCCGCTGCGACCGGCGCCGGTCCGTGAGAATTTCGTACGCCGCGGCAAGACGTGGTGAACCATCACCCGTGAATCGCTGGTCGTGCGGCGCACCGCCACCCAATCGCCCACCGCCGGGAAATCCTCGGGCCCGGCTGACTCGTGACGCAGCCGGCCGGAGACTTCGGCGGGCACCTCGCCGTCGGGAAGATAAACCACGCACGCGCCGCGGTTGACGACCGTGACCCGCGCCGGCTCGAACCCCGACTTGGCGTGGGGCGCAAAAGCCTCCGCGAAGAAATCCGTCCAGCCCAGTTCAGTCAGCTTCATCGAGTGCGGGGTGCGGGACCGTGGTCGAGGATGTCATGGCCGTAACCTTGGTGCATTACGCGGGGAGCACGATCGCTTGTTCGGTCTTGCCGTCAAAGAAGCGCAAGCCGGCCGGTTCGGCGCTCAATGGGAATTCGCCGGAGCCCGTCGCCACCGCGCCCGGATCGCAGCGTAGCGTGTGTTGATGCGCCTTCGATTTCAAATGCACCCAGCTCTCGGCGCCCAGGTGTTCGACGAACTCCACCTTGACCTGGCCCAGGCTCGCTCCGCCGTTGGTGGCGATTCTCAAATGCTCCGGTCGGATGCCCAGCCAGACCGGGTGATTCACGTTGGCGCGGAGCGGGTCGGCCAGCGGTCCCGTCAGCGGCAGCACCAGCCCGCCAAGCACCGGCTGGTCCTGGGGATCGTTCTCCAGGAAGCGCAAGTTGCCGTCCTTCTGCACAATCGTGCCCCGGATGAAGTTCATCTGCGGCTCGCCGATGAAGCTGCCGACAAACTTGTTCGCCGGGTGTTCGTAAATCTTCATCGGCTGGTCGATCTGTTGCACGACGCCGTCCTTCATCACCGCGATGCGATCGCCCAGCGTCATCGCCTCGGCCTGATCGTGCGTGACATAAATCATCGTGGCTTGCAGCCGCTGGTGCAGGCGGGCGAGCTCGGCGCGCACTTGCAGCCGCACTTGCGCGTCGAGATTCGAGAGCGGTTCGTCGAAGAGAAACACTTTGGGATCGCGCACGATCGCGCGGCCGACAGCGACGCGCTGGCGTTGGCCGCCGGAAAGCTCTTTTGGATAGCGCTCCAACAGGGTCGAGATGCCCAGCAGCAAGGCGGCATCGCGCACGCGCTGGGCGATCTCCGGCTTCGGCACCTTCCGCAGCTTGAGGCCAAACGCCATGTTGTCGTAGGCCGTCATGTGCGGATAGAGCGCGTAGTTCTGAAACACCATCGCGATGTCGCGATCCTTGGGCTCGACCTCGTTCACCACCCGCCCGCCGATGGAAATGGTGCCGGCATCGATGTCTTCCAGGCCGGCGATCATCCGCAGCAAGGTCGTCTTCCCGCAACCGGAGGGACCGACCAGCACGAGGAATTCGCGATCCGCGATTTCCAGCGAGACCTGGTTCACTGCTTGGACGACCTGCTTCTTTGGTCCGGGGAAGGATTTGACGACCTGCTGGATGGAAACTTGCGCCATGAGTTGGTGGTCGAAGATTCAAAAACGCGTCGACAAAGTCGAGCCGCAATGCGGGCCTCGCCGCGTCATCGAGCTGGCTGCCCGGCCGGCAGCAGGGAGCGCAGCAGCCCGGCGAACTCCGTCATGCCGGTCGTGACCTGATAGTCGTTCTGCCACTGACGCAGCCGGGTCCAGTCCGACGCGATTTCAGCCCGCAGCTTGGCCGCCTTCGCGGAGTTGCCTTCCTCGACCGCCAGCCCGAGCTCAACGATCTGGTTGTTGACCTTGCCGTAGCTGTCGTCGAGATCATCCATCAACTTATGAAGCTTCTCCGCCCGCGAGTTTTCCTTGGGCAACAGTTCGATGTCTTCCGTGATTTTCACCACGGCCCGGACGCGTTTGCGGAAGTCGTGAAACTTCTCCGCCGTCTCGCCCTCGAGATCGCGCAATTCCTGGATGGCTGGATAATCTTTGAGCGCGCGCGTCAACATCTCCGCCGCGAGCCAGCGGAAATTGTCCACCCCGCTCAACTCCGGGCGGGGCACGAGTCCCGCCTCGCTGCCCCAGAAGAAGCGCGACAGATCCTTCGCCGGGCGGGGATGAAACGCCTGCAAGTCGGGCGCGCAAATGTACGCGCGATACGCCGCCAGCCGTTCTAGTTCGAGAAATTTCGCCTGCCACTTCAGCACCTTGTCACGGCGGCTTTGTACTTTTGCGGCGTCGGCGTAAGTAACCGCTGCGGGCCGAATGCCCTTCGACCATTCCTGCTTCTTCGCATCGAACACCGCCAGTTCGAGTCGTTGCGCATCGAAGAGATCCTTGAACTCGCCCATGCGCTCATAGCCCTTGTCGAGGTCGTCACGCAGCTTCACGAACGGGTCCTTGCCCGGACCGGTCGGATAGGCAAACGCAAAGAGATCGAGCCTGTTGCGGAACTTGCCCAGTTGCTTGCGGAGATCCTTGGCTTCATGGGGCAGGGTGTTGGCCGTGAAGTTGGTCAGCCCACGGTGAATCTCGTCCAGCGGACCGCACAGCTTTTGGGCCGCGAGTTCGCCGTAGGAAAGCACCTTGCCGGGCGTCGGGCCCTGGCCACGCGCCGCGTGGGACAGGAGGATCAGGCAGCCCGCGAGCAGGAATGCCGGGTAGCGGATGATGCGCGCGTTGGTGGTGGGGGTGAGGCTCATTTTCAAATCGTGGTGACGAGTGGGATCGCGGGTGCGGCCGAGAGTCGCATTCCGCCCATCGCCCGCAATCTCATTCTGGCGCGGGCAAAAGCTTGATGCGCCGGCAGGGGATTCATCAGCAGAGCCTGCCTGAGCAACTGAATTTGTGTTCACCGGCTCCGTTAGGAGCCACCTGTTTATAGACCGATCCATTCCCGTGCCGTCCAAGCTCCGTCGGAGCGACCT
>JANLTG010000058.1:0-2830 GCA_031362805.1 bacterium | reverse complement strand
CCGGCGGTCTGTCCCACAGCGCCGGTGGCGCTGGAATGCGGGGAGTTGGCCAACGAAACCCGTTCCGGAAGGAGACCTGGAATCTCACGGAACAAATGCAATTGCAGAAGACCGATCCGCAATTGGCGGCGCGCCTGAAGGCCGCTGCCTGACGGATCACAACCAGATTCTTTCTTATGCCCAAGACAGCCGTAGCAGACATCATCATACCCACAGAGTACGAGAAGAACGCCATCGAGCGCACGGCCGAACTCTCCACCTTCGCCCAATCCGGCATCGTCGAGGCGGCGCCGGAGTTCGACGAACTCGCCGGCATGGGCGGGCGCGAAGTCCACATGCCCTTCTGGAAGGACATTTCCGGGGCGCGGCAGATCCTCAGCGACAGCGCGCCGCTGGCTGTGAACAAGATCGGGTCCGACCAGGACCTGGCGCGCATCCACAACGACGGCAACGCGTGGTCGGTGAACCATCTGGCCAGCGTGATCTCGGGCGGCGACCCGATGCAGGCAATCGTTGATCTAGTGGCGGGCTATTGGGCGCGCACCGATGAGGCCCTGATCATCTCGTGCCTGAAAGGCGTCTTTGCCGCCGGCTCCATGGCGGGCAATCGCCTCGGTATCGCGAGCGAAACCATCGCTGGTCAATCGGACGCCACGAAGTTGAACGGCATCACGTTCATCGACGCGACGCACAAGCTCGGGGATCGGGCGGATCGCCTGACTTCCATCGCGATGCACTCGTCCACGGAGTCGGCGCTGCGCAAGCTGGACCTGATCGATTTCATCCCGGACAGCGAGGGCAAAACCCAGATTCGCATCTTCCAGGGCCGCCGCGTGATCGTGGATGACAGCCTTCCGGTGCGCGCCGGCACGACCGATGGATTCGTTTACACGAGCTACCTGTTCGGTCCCGGCGCGTTCGGCAAGGGCTCGGCGCGGCTGGACTCGAAGCCGTTGCAAGGCGGGTTCGGCACGGAGGGCGTCGAGCTGGCGCGGCTGCCCCTCGACAGCGATTCAGTGCTGATCAACCGGCGCCGCTACATCCTGCACCCGCGCGGCGTGAAGTTCACGTCGGCGGCGGTGGCCGGCGACTCACCGACGAACGCCGAGCTGGAGAATGGCGCGAACTGGACGCGGGTTTACGAGAACAAGAACGTCCGCATCGTGGCGATTGACCATAATTGAGCGAACCGCTAATCGGCGCTGATCGACACTAATCAAAACCGAAGCGCAGAGGTTTACGCGAATTGCGCGAATTAACGCGAAGGTGAACATGGACCGACTTTATCCAATCATTCGTCGAGTGCGGCGGCCGCTGCTGCAAGTGGATAGTCAGCGGCCCGCCGCACCCATGGTGCGAGAGGAAGCACCGATGACTGAGAGCGCAACTGCGGTGGTGGCTTCCGCCACGGGGCAAAGCGCCTTGCGGCGCGGCGAACAAGTCGAAGCGGCGGCAACATCGAACACCGAACATTCAACATCGAACATCGACGTTGAGACTGAAGCGCGGCCAGCCGAAGGCGGTCACGGAGTGAACCGCCCCACCAGTGAACCGAGGAAGGAACGGCATGGCCGCAAAGCGAACCAGGTTTCCTAGAATCGGCGCGCGGACGGTGATCGTGTCGCGCCGGGGTGGCGGCGCTTCGAGCGCCGGCTCAGGCGGGGACTTCGTGTTCTTCGCCGCGGCGGTCTCGGGCGGCAAGCCGATGCTGGAGGTCGCGGTCGTGAAGGGTGCCGCCCAGACGCCGGTAATCCCGGCCACTTATGCTTTCGAGGCATTTGACTACGCGCCCGGCGTTGCCAGTGGGATGGCCGGTGGGTTCGGCTGGAATGGACCCACGGCGTTGCCGAGCCCGTTCGTGCGACAAGTGTCGAGTGATAGTTTCGAGAGCTACGCAGCGGGTCCGATTGTTGAGGCCGCGTTGACCGGTGGCTCGGGCTGGAATGGCGGCGCGGCGCTGCCGCAGCCGGATGCGCATCTTTTGGCGGTCGAGACTTTTGAGAGCTACGGCATCGGTGCGGCCAACGGCGCGACGATGACCGGCGGCACAGGATGGAATGGAGACACCGCACTATTTGCTTACTGAGGAACGATTATGTCGAACATTGGCAGTCGGGTTTTCAATCTGGTGAGCGACAAGTATCTGTCGCTCGCGAACGAGGAGTTTGTTCGCACGCTCAGCATCGGCAGCAGTTGGACGCGGCTGCGCCTGGGCATGCTCATGGCCCTCACGCCGGATGAACCGAACAACTTGAGCGGCGTGCTCGCCACCCTGGGTCTGTGCTCCGGCAAGACCAATCCCTTCGGCGCAGCGAGCACGACCAACTTCCTCGGCACACTCTTTGGCAGCAGCGCGGCGGGCAACACGCTCACGTACGTCGCCAACACCGGGAACCCTTACTACTGGTCGGGTCGCGCGGCCGTGAAACGGGTCGGCGCGACGACGACGCTGGGGACCGCCAACGCAGTCGAGTCGCATCGGTTCGCGACGAACACCGGGGCGCTTCAACGGCGGAGCCTACACTTCGTCGAGATCACCAAGGGCTCGCCCAACTACACGGTGATCTACTGGTCGGCGCCCGCGACCGGTCTCTCAAAGGATTTCACACCGGCGCATCTGCTGGATGGACTCGAACAGTCAGGCAGCATTGCGGTGAACGGCGAGACGTTCGGTGCGGGCACGAGCATCGCGCTGGCGTTTGACGAAACGGCCGGGGCACTGGACTCGGTCGATCTATACTGGAACCGGGCGGCGTTCCCGATCGAGGTTCATGCACTGGCGGCCTACCGATTTGCGTGATGCATCATGCCGCTCACACTCATCAAGGAG
>JANLTG010000056.1:0-3075 GCA_031362805.1 bacterium | reverse complement strand
GGATTCGAAGTCGTCCAACACGGCCGCTCCGGCTCGCCCGCCGGCAAGGCCCACCAGCAAGGCGAGGGCGAGGCTAGGAGCAGAGACGAAGGCCAGGTAGGTGGTTTTCAAAAGTAGGCAACTGCTGGCCGGTGGAGTTCAACCCGGGGACTTCTGAGCCGCCCGCGTTGGGCGGATTCCGGTGCGGCGTTCTCCACATATGGCATCAAGGTGATGGGCCTATTTCTACTCCACTATGGAAGCGCCAGCAAGGAAATCTTCAGTAAGCGTCACGCCTGTCACCTTCTTGACAGAGCAACTGTAGCGGTTCGTAGGTGTCGTAGGGTAAGGGCTACGACATTTATGATGCTGCCCGTCGTTGAAGTGTGCGCTGTGCTTTGCCCCACGCTTCGGGAGTGACTTCCGGGATTTGTTTGTTGGTCATGTTCGGCAGGCGCGTCAATACGTCCTTGAGATAGTCGTAGGGGTTGAGTCCGCGTCGCCGACAGCTTTCGATGACGGTGTAAATGATCGCGCTGCGTTCGCCCGCTTCGGCTTGGCCGATGAAGAGCCAGTTCTTTTTCCCGATGGCTGTGGGGCGAATGGCGTTTTCTACAAGATTATTATCAATCTCCACCCGGCCATCATTCAAAAATACTTCCAGCGTGAGCCATTGGTTGAGCGCGTAATCCATCGCGCTGCCCAACAAACTTTGCGGCAGATGTCGTCCGCTGGTTTTGAGTTTTATCAACGTGCGTTTTAATCGCGTCACGATGGGGCGGCTTTGCCACGCGCGCACCGCGGCGCGCAGTTGCGGTCCGGCCTTCTGTTCGCGCAACTCCGCTTCCACCCGGTAGAGGTGTTGGATCTGGCGCAGGATCCAGCCCGCCGTGCGCGGGGTTTGTTCCTTCGCCTCAAAAAACTTCCGCCGCACGTGCGCCCAGCATCCGGCCAGTTCAATCTTGTTCTTGTCTGTGCGTCCGTTGGCAAAGCTCGGATACGCCGCGTAGCCGTCGCATTGCAATGTGCCGGTAAAGTCCACGGGCACAACCTTGTCCAGGCACGCGGCGGCGCGGCTGGTTTCCCAGCGGTAAAACACGTCGCCGCCCGGACGATGCCCCGTCCACAAATAGCCTTGCTTGGTTTTTCCGTTGCCGGGTTCCAAATAATTCACCGGCGTCTCGTCCACCTGTACGTAGCCACCTCCCATGACTCCGGTGCGGATGGTTTCGTAAATCGGTTTCAACCAGTCCGCCGCCAGCGCGACCCATCTGGCCAGCGTCTGTCGCGGCAGATGCACTTGATGACGGCTGTTGAAAATTTGTTCCTGCCGATACAGCGGAAGATGATCGCAATACTTGCCGACCAGTATCGCGGCAATCAATCCGGGCGCGGGCAGACTGCGATCCAACAACCGTTCCGGCAACAGCGCGATCACCGGCATGGCGTCCGCATCGGTGCGATGCACATATTTTTTGCGGATGGTGCGGCGGCGCAGGAAGCGCGCGGGTTCGTAATCGAGTTGTTCGCTGACTTCCTGTCCGATGCAACGCCACGCTTCGGGCTGCGCTTTCACGGGCTCAGGCTCGATCACTTCTTCCACCACGGGCAAGTTGTCGGGCAAGCGCGGCATGCGTTCCTTGCGCGAACGCGCGACCGGAAGTTCAGGAACGGAGGGAGCGACGGGAGTTTCAACCACGGTGGTCGCAGCGGGCAAGGCCATGAGCAGTTCGAGTTGCGCGGGATCGAGAGCCTCGCTGCGCGCGCCGAACACGCGACGCACCAGCAGATCAATCTTCTGCCGCAACAACACGTTCTCCCGCTGCGACTCGACGAGCGCCGCCTGGCATTTCGCCAGTTGCTCGGTGAGTTCTGCTTCGCGTTGCGTCATCGGTTGCGAACTCTGACGCCTCTCCAAACAATGTGTTCAAACATCGCGGCGACTTTTTGAAAAAGTTTTCCGCAGATGATCTTCACTCACTCGCGCTCATACCACGGACGCAGTTTTGCCCCGCGCAAATCCACGCCATCGGTCAACATCGCCAACGCCTGCGGCGTCAGCTTCAACGACGTCACCGACGGCTCGAGGTTCTTCGGCCACGAAAACGTTCCCTGCTCCAATCGTTTCGTCAGCACCCACAATCCCGTCCCATCCCAACACAAAATCTTCAACCGCGTATGCCGCCGATTGCTGAACACAAACAACGCGCCCGCACGCGGGTCCTCGCCGAGCCGCTCCGTCACCAGCGCGTGCAGACCGTTGAAACCTTTCCGCATATCGCACGGTTCGAGTGCCACGAACACCTTCAAGCTCCCGGAAAAACTCAACATGGCAAAGCGGGTTGACCCAACGCCCGCACCAACGCCGCCGCCAGCGTCACCTGTTTCGCATCCGCGATCTCCACTCGCGCGCCGCACGGCAGGTGCAACACGAGGGGAGATTGATTTTGATCCATCATGGAGGGTTGTGCCTGATCCAGCACCGCCTCCATCCAGCGCAGTTGCTTGGGTTCGCTGGCTTTGACCGGAGGTTTGGTAATCGCAGCGGCTTTGCGGCTTCGCCGCCGATGCTGTGCCCACGTCGCAAACGTCTGGTATTTGATCCCGACAAACTCCGCGAACGCCACCCCGCTCATCCCGCTGCGTTCAAACTCATCCAGTAACTGTTCCCGGCGTGCCGCCGGAGTCTTCACGCGCCCCAACGTGTCCATCTTCAAAATCACTGCATCGGTCTGTATCGTATTCATCGTAGCACCAAGCCTACGACGTTTATGACCTCATTGAATAGTGGTGCTCCGCGTGACGCTTACTTTTTCTTTGGCAGTTTTCTTTGGCAGATGCGCCTGGGCGGTATCGGATTTCGGTGACCCGAAGCAAAGAGGCAATGGTCGGCAACGGCGAATTCTCAGTTCAGCTTGTCCGCCCACTTTCCCGTGCGGCGCGGGTAAACATTTTTGCCTTTGCCAATAAATGGGGATCGGTATCCAGTTGTTTGACCGTTGGCGTGAGGCGATGCGTCCAGTTCGTTGCCGCCACCGAGCCAGGAGTGTTGAAGCGCTCGGTCTGCCCGAAAACATCTTGAACCTGGAAGACCAC
>JANLTG010000057.1:0-35317 GCA_031362805.1 bacterium | reverse complement strand
GGGGAGCGCGCGCGTCTCGCGTGCCGTGTTCGGCGTCGCGCTGACCACCGTTTGGGCTCTGAATCTTGCCGCACTGCTTTGTTTGCCAAACCACGGCCGACGGGAGGCGTCGCCGGGACGGCTCCGCGGCACGCGAGACGCGCGCGCTCCCCAATCCAACTGCATGGTTCCGGAATTTTCAGACAGGCTCATAGAAACGAGTGTGAACAATTCGCCCGTAGTCGTTGCCGTCGCTCGATTGGGATCGGCTGCTGCCTTGCTAAAAGCCCAGCCGCCAGTGCTGGCGGCTGGGTTGAGTTCCGCAATTCGGTGCCGCTTCTATTGACGGGGAGGAACCGGTCAAAAGCGCAGGTTGAGGGACGCGTAGAACCAGTCGGCATCGGCCGCGCCAAAGGCCGGGTTGGACCACGATTGCTCGACGTAGTCGCCCACGAAGAAGTGGCCGTAGCCGGCCTCCAGGCTGGCGAATTTTGTCAGGGTGAAGCCGGCAATGAAATCGATTTCGCTGCCGACGTATGGATCATAGCCGGGATTGCGACCGTAGCCATTGCCGGCGGTCGGGCCTTGTCCGCCGCGGGCAACGCCCCCCGCGTTGTAAAAATTGTCCGCCGTGTCGGCGAGCATGAACAAGTGTCCCTCCAGCGCGAGCGAAACGCGCGGGTGCGGGCGCAACTGCACGATGCCGCGCACGTTCGAGAGGTTCTGCCACGACGCAAAATCCATGTAGCCGTAAAACTTGTGGTTCGTGGGATACAAGTTGTCGAAGGTCTCATGCGTCGTATCCGAGGTGCTTGAATCGCCAGAGCCGTAGGCGTATTCCAGCGCGACGCGGGGCGTGCCCCAGGCGTCCGGAAAGCTGTAGCCCACGTTGGCGGAGAAAGCATAAGCCTCGTGCTCCTGGCGAATGCCCGCGGCGGTTTGCTTCCAGTTGCCGAACTGATAGGCGCCTTCGACGGTGTAGTCGAGATTGCCAAACTCATTTGTTCCCGAGCGGAACCGCGCGCCGAGCGTGTAAATGTCGCGGGCCGCGGGGGCGCTGACCTGGAAGGGCGGGAACGTGCCGGGGTTGGCGGTTGTGCTGCCGAGGCCGTCGTTGCGGGCGAAGAAATAGAGCTCGCTCAAGTTCTTCGGGATCTTCTTCGTCGAGAGATGCAGCCCGCTGAAAATATTGTAGTCGTTCCAACTGTTGAAGCTGTTGTCGTCCGGCAGCACCAGCTTGCTGGAGAAGGCGTCCGCGGCAAACCACGCGTTCTGCCAGCGCAATTTCGCGGCGTCGAACACCCGCCCAATGTTGTTCCACGCAAAGGCGCCCACGAGCCGTTCGTCGCCGTAGCTCAACTCCTGGCGACCGACCTTAAGTGATACCGGGAATTCCTTGTGATTGCCCAGCGTCACGTACGCCTGATGCAGGTCGATGGGCGCGTCCTGTTCCGGGCTCGGCTCGCGGCTGTCGCCCGAGATGATGGTGCTGCGACCTTCCACAAGCGCGCTCCACCACTTCTCGGTGTAGCCGACGCGCGCGAGGATCTTGGTGCCGAGATAGTTGTTGTCGTTGTCCACGCCGAATGCCCGGAAGTCGTTGGCCGGCGGCAGGCCGAGCGCGTTTTCCCGCACTTCGTAGCGCAAGCGGGCGGAGCCGCTGAGATCCCAGTTTGCGTAGTACGGATCAGACTTGCGCAGGTATTCGTTCAGGAAACCGGGGAATGGCTGGAGCGGCGGCGGGGGCGCGTATTGCGCCAGCGCAGGCAGGGCGGAACCGAGGGCGAGGGCGGTGGTGGTCAGTGAGCGGAACTTCGTTTTCATACGGTGACAGTTTCGTTCTTTGGCAATGCGTGAACTTGATTCAGGTCAATGGTTGGTGATTTCGGCATGGAGCCGGTGGGGGGGACCGGGTTCGGGGGCGGTGCAGGGTGCGTCCGTTTCTTATGAGCGTGGATTTCCAGAAATTCGATCAAGCGCTCGCGCAGGACGTAGTAGTCCGGGTGCTCCATCACGGCCTTGCGCTCGCGCGGCCGCGGAAAACTGACGTCGATGATCTCGCCGACCTCGGCCTCGGGCCCGTCCGTCATGCAGACAATGCGATCGGAGAGGAACAGCGCCTCGTCCACGTCGTGGGTAACCATCAGCGCAGTGATCTTGTTTTTGCGCCAGAGCTGGATGAGCACTTCCTGCAATTCGTAACGCGTGAGCGAATCCAGCATGCCGAAGGGCTCGTCGAGCAGCAGCATCTTTGGCTTGAGTGCGAAGGCGCGCGCGATGCCGACCCGTTGGCGCATGCCTTGTGAGAGTTCCGCCGGCTTCTTGTGCAGCGCATCGCCGAGCCCGACGACGGTGAGATAGTATTCGGCAATCTGGCTGCGCTCGTCCTTGTCCGCCGTATAGAAAACCTGATCGATCCCCAGCATCACGTTCTCATACGCCGTCAACCACGGCAGCAGGCACGGCGATTGGAAGACCACGCCGCGGTCGGGACCGGGGCCGGCGAGTTCCTTGCCGGCGAGGATGATGCCGCCGCCGGTGATGTCACTTAGGCCAGCCAGCATCGACAGCACGGTCGATTTGCCGCAGCCGGAATGGCCGATCAACGTCACGAATTCGCCCTTGCGGATCCGGAGGTTGAAATCCTTGACGATCACCGCCGCACCTTTCGACGACGGGTAGCTCTTCGTCAGGTTCGAGAGTTCGCAATAATCACTCATGAAATCTTGGGGTGGAATAGCCCTCGGCGTTTCATTCGATTTGGACCGTTTCCTCTTTCACGTCGGACAGCCGGATCGGGCGCTTGCGACCCGCACCCGGCAAGACTGGGTGGGTCAGGTCCTCGGGTTCGATGTCGGGTAGCAGGAGCTTTTTCGTGATCGTCGCATGGCGGTCATGCTTCGAGCTCAACAGGAACTCCGTCACGTCACGGCGCAATTGTTTGAAGTGATTGTCGTGGTTGATCGCCTTGCGGTCGCGCGGTCGCGGGATGTCCACCGTAAAGGAAGGGCCAAGCGTCGCGCCGGGACCGGCCGTGAGCGGGATGATGCGATTCGCCAGATAGATGCCCTCGTCCGGATCATTGGTGATGAGCACGACGGTCTTGTGGGTTTCCTCGCGGATGCGGGCGATCTCATCTTGCAAGGTCGCGCGCGTCAGCGCATCGAGTGCGGAGAGCGGTTCGTCGAGCAGAAGAATTTGCGGATCCATCGCCAAGGCGCGAGCGACGCTGACCCGCTGCCGCATGCCACCCGAAAGTGCCGCCGGCAATTTTTCACGGGCTGGAGTTAAATTCACCATCGCGATGTGCCGCTCGATATGTTCGCGGCGCTTCTCCTTGTCCCACGCGGGAAAGACCTGATCCACCGCGAGCGCGATGTTCTCGAACACGGTCAACCAGGGCAGCAGCGAGTAGTTTTGGAAGACGATGCCCCGATCCGGGCCGGGTCCGGTCACCGGCTTGCCATCCAACATCACGGTGCCCGTGTCCGGCTTGAGCAAGCCCGAGATCAAATTCATGAGCGTCGTCTTGCCGGCGCCGGAGAAGCCGACGATGGCCGCGAAGTCGCCCTTGGCGATGCTGAGGTTCACATCCTTCAGCACGCAGGTGCCGCCGAAGCTCTTGCTGACGTTCGTTAGTTCGAGAAAGCTCATACGCTGGCGACTTAGGCCGTTTTGAACCGTCGTTCCACCACGCTCATCAAGCGGTCGAGGATGAAACCCACGATGCCGATGGTCAGGATGCAGAGAATGATCTGCTCGTAGATGAGCGCATTGTATTGCTGCCAGAGGAAACCGCCGATCCCCGGCCGGCCGGTCAGCATCTCGGCGGCGACGATCACCAGCCACGCGATGCCCAGGCTCAATCGGAACCCGGTGAACATGTAGGGCATTGTCGCGGGAATCATCACCTTGGTCAGTGTTTTCCACCGCGACAGCTTCAACACCTTGGCCACGTTTAGGTAGTCCTGCGGAATGGCGCGCACGCCGACCGCCGTGTTCAGCACGGTGGGCCACATCGCACAGATGGCGATGGTGAACAATGCCGCCAGTTCGCTCGCATTCCGTCCGGCTCCGAGGAACAGCACCATGCCCAGCGGCAGCCAGGCGAGCGGGGAGACCGGGCGCAGCACCTGGATGATTGGATCGGCCATCTTGGTGAAGAACTTGGAAAGCCCCAGGCAAAAGCCCAGCGGCGTGCCGAGCACGAGCGCAATCAGGTAGCCTTTCGCCACGAGCACGAGCGACAGCCAGGTGAAGCGAAGTATCCCCTGATCAAGTTCCCCGCGTTTGGCGAGCGGCTCGACGATGTAGGGCTTGCTCGACTCCCAGGTCTCGACCACGTTCGGCAGCGCGGCGATCGCGCCCACCCGCTCCTCGGAGGTGACGTTGCCGTCGGCGTCTTTGATACTAACCTTCTCGCCAGCCAACAAGTGCCAGGCAAGCAACACTGCCGCGGCGCCGATCATGGGCAGGAGCAGCCAATCCAGTTTTTTGAATAGTGATTCGTTCATGGAGTATTTTGTTCGCGGGTACGATGCACCCAGGTTTGAGCAGCTGAAATCAGCACCAGCGAGAATCCGATTAGCGGCGACACGATGGATTTAATCACCACCCGTTGATCGATCTGCCCACTCAGCCAGTGGTCGCCCTGATTGATGATCGCCTGCAATAATCCGACGGTCAGCCCCAGCTTGACCGCCCGCATCCAGACGGAACGCTGGCGGAAGGCGCCTGACCAAAGTTCCCGCCGCTGCGCCCGGGCAATCTCCTGCGACGTGGGCGCGACATGGGTGATACTGTTCAATTTATGCTTCCGTTGATGCGCGACGTTTTCGGGATTCGTCTTGTGAACTCATTCGCGATCAACCCTTGGCGTTGTTCACGGCGAAGCCCTTGGCATACGCCTCGAGATCGCCCTTGGGATCGAATTTCACGCCGTCGAACAGCTCCCAGCCGGCATCGTCCTGGGCGCGATCCGTCACGCCGATTTCCTTCATGGCCTCGGCGTAGAGATCACCCCGCATGACTTTGGTCGCCACGCCTTCGTAGTCCGGCTTGCCAGTGACCATGCCCCAGCGCCGGAACTGCGAGAGCCACCACTTCGCGTAGGCGGGCTGAGGGAAATTGCAGTTCCGTTTGCTGAAATGCATTGGGAACTCGTCCTTCACTTTGCGGCCATCGCCGTAATCCAGATCGCCGAGCAGGCGGCCGAGAATGATTTCCTTCTGGCAGTTTATGTAATTGGGCTTGCTCACGATCTCGCATTGCTCCGGGCGATTGGCCAGGTCGTCGAGCCAGACACTCGATTCATGGAGCCCCTTGAGCGCGGCTTTCACCGTCTTTGGGTTTTTCTCCGCAAACTCGGCGGTAAAGGCGCAGACCTTTTCGGGATGGTCTTTCCATATGTCCTGCGTGGTGACGCTGGTGAAACCGATCTTGTCGGCAATCGCGCGGGCGTTCCACGGTTCACCGACGCAGAAGCCGTCCATCTTGCCGATCTTCATGTTCGCCACCATCTGTGCCGGCGGAATGGTGATGAGGGAGACGTCCTTGTCCGGGTTGATGCCGCCGGCGCCGAGGTAATAGCGCATCCACATCGCGTGCGTGCCGGGCGGGAAAGTCATGGCAAACGTTAGCGGCTCGCCCAAGCCCTTGGCTTTCTCAATGAACGGCTTCAGCGCCTTCGGGTCGGCACCGACCTTGCCGTTCCATTCGGCTTTCAGAGAGATCGCCTGACCGTTGCGGTTGACCAGCCAGGGAATCACCATCGGTTTTTTGGGCGAACCGAGCAGCCCCATCGTCGAGGCGATGGGCATGCCGATGAGCATGTGCGTCATCTGATTGTCGCCGGAGGACAAAGCATCCCGGATGGCCGCCCAGTTCGCGCCCTTGGCGATCGTGACTTCAACCCCGTACTTCTTGAAGAATCCCTTTTCCGCGCCGACGACAAACGGCGAGCAATCGGTGAGCGCGATGATGCCGCAGCGGAGCTTCGCGCTCTCCGGTGCATCGTCAGCGAATACGCGTCCCACCCAGCCCGTGGGCACGCCGCTCAGCAGACTCGCCGCACCGAGGGTCTTCGTTGACTGCGAAAGGAAACGGCGACGAGAGAGATTGGATGAAGGGGTCTCGGAACGGGTTATCGGTTTCATGAGTTCAACAACAGAGGAGTTCAGTTTCGATTTTTGTGGGGTGGGGCGAGGGCAGATTTACGGCGGGTTGCCGGCCGACCAGATTGAGCGCGGCGTGGTGGAGGTCTTCGCGGAAGATGCGTGGGATGGCTGACGGCGAAGGCGCAATTGCGGGCTGCCGGACGCCGAGCGGTAGCAAATGGTTCATGACCCAGGCAGCTTTCTGCGGTGTGGGCACGTTGGACTGGCCCTGATTGAAAATGTGAAAATCGGGATAAGTCGCGGTGCGGTCCTGCCCCAGATCGAAGTTAGGGTGCAGGCTGTCGCGCAGGACTTCGAAAGTCGCCCCCACGTAATGGCGGCGGGCGAGCACGTGGGCGAGTTCCTCACGGTTGTCAGGCTGCTCGCACCAGGCACAGGCTTCGAGCAAAGCGGCAATCAGAGCGAGATGTTCCGCGGACTGCTGTTCCGCGAAATCCCGCCGCACCATGAGAACTTTTTCCGGATGCCGGGGTGCCAGTTGAAGACTGGTCGCCGCGGTCCAGCCGAGACCGGCTCTCACGGCGGCGGTGTTCCACGGCTCGCCGACGCAATAGCCGTCGAGATTGCCGTGGCGCAAGTTGGCAAGCATCGACGGCGCTGGAACGACGACCAGTTGTATATCGGTGTCGGGATTGATGCCGCCGGCCAGCAGCCATTCGCGGAGCAGGTAGTGGTGGGTGGATCCGGAAAAGACCATACCCAGGGTGAACCTCCGACTGGCCCGATGCAGTTCGATCACCTTGCGCAGCGAGGCGGCATCGCGCACGCCCAGGTTCCAAAGTTCGTTGGAGAGGGTGATCCCGTTGCCGTTGAGGTTGAGCACCAGGCCGGTGACGCAATCGCACGCCACGCAGCCCTGGCCGAAAGTGGTTGCGAAGGGCATCACCGCGAGCGCGTGAGCCGCCTCGAGTTGCCGGAAGATGATCTTGTCGCGAATCGTCGCCCAACCAATCTCCCGGGTCAGTTGAACCTGCAGTCCGTAGGTTTTGAAGAGACCCAGCTCGCGCGCCATGATCAACGGAGCCGCGTCGATCAACGGCACGAAGCCGACGCGGAGGGGCTTGAGTTGGCGGCCTTTGTTCATACGATTTGCAGTTCGACGCACGATGTCGGACGGAATGACCATTAGCCGCGCGGGTGCCATCGCGGTAAATCACAGGAATCAACATTTGCATCTCCGAGATGAAAGGCGCTCATGGATGCGCCGCCGTGGCGCAGGGCCACGGGCTGGTCGGAGGCGAAGAAGCTTTAACCAGCTGAATTGGCTTCCAGGCCAGGCGGTCGGATGAATCCGATTGCTGCTGTGTTTGAATGAAACGAACAATTGAGCTGCGGACGTTGGTCCTTTTTGAACAAGCGGTAACTTCGCCTGCGCGAATCTCGACATCCCTGGCCGCTGCCGATTGCGGCCCGCCAATTGAGGTGGAGTGCGCCCCCGCGACTTGCAACGGACGAGTTGCCTTGGTTGCCCGGCGTCTCGTCGCATCGCGAGTTAACCGCTGAATTCTTGCACGCTCGTTTCTGTTTTGAAGAGCTGAAAGCCACGGGCCTGATAGTTCTCAAGCGCCGCGGGATGATCAAAGCTGCTGGTGTGGAGCCAGACGCTCGTGGGGCCCACGGCCCAGGCACGCGCCGTTGCTTTGGTTAGTAGCCAACCACCCAATCCTTGACCGATGAACTCTGGCAGCAGGCCGAGGTATTCGATCTCGATGCCGCCTTCGTGGTCGGGCTGTAACTCAAAGTAACCCACGAACGACTGATCACGCTTCGCCAGCCACGTTTCATGCCCTGCACGGGTGAGGCTGGCCAGCCACTGATCAGTATTCCAATTCAGCCGGTCAACCCAGCGCCAGGCACGTCCGACGGCGGCGTAGAGCCGGGCATTAAGGGCGGGATCAGGTGGCACACACTGGTGGAGCGTTGGTGGTCGTTCCGGTGCGTGTGCGTGGCGAAGCTCATCCAGCGAGGATTGCTTCAGATAGTAAGTCATTTCCTGAGAATTCACGGCTGAGATTGTCGGTCGATCCACGTCGTGGCAATCCGGTTGGCGACGTTGGCCGACCTGCATCTTAAGTTGGCCGTCCCTTTGCTAGGAAGAGATTCGTTCCGACGGATTTCTGGCTCAGGCCAGCCTGAAATCCATGGGAACCTCAAACCTGAATGAAGTTGCACATTTTCAGCACGCGAATGAAGGAGGCTCATCTTTGAACGAACCCATCGACAGCAGGCAACTGCGCGCCTTCGCGGCGTTGGCTCGCACCGGCAGCTTCACGCTGGCGGCCAAGGAATTGTTCCTCTCGCAGTCCGCTGTGAGCCACTCGATGAAGGCGCTGGAGTCGGATGTTGGGTGCCGTCTTTTTGACAGGCTGGGCAAAAAGGTTTTGCTCACCCACGGCGGCGAGCAGTTGCTGCAACACGCCGATAAGATTCTCGGCGAAATGTCCGACGCCCGCGAATCCATCAAGCAGATGGGCAAGTGGGGACGGTCACGACTGCGCATCGGTGCGAGTACCACGGGCTGCACCTACCTGCTGCCTTCCGTGTTGCGGGAATTTCGCGAGAGCTTTCCGCAATGCATGATTGCCATCGAGCCGGGGGACACGCCGGAGCTGCTGGAGTTGCTGGCGAACAACCGGATCGACCTGGCGATTGGCATGCGGCCGCACCGCGAGGAACAGTTTGATTTCAAGGAATTGTTTAGCGACGAGCTCCGGTTTCTCGTGGGCGCGCAGCATCCCTGGGCACGTGCGGGGCAGGTGACCCGCGCCGAGATCCCGCGCCAGAGCTATATCCTCTACAACAAGCAGAGCTACACGTTCCGACAAGTCGAAGACTACTTCCTGGAAGAAGACATGGTGCTCAACACCTGCATCGAGCTGGGCAGCATGGAGGCGATCAAGGAGATGGTGAAGCTGGAGCTCGGCATCTGCGTGCTGGCGCCGTGGGTCGCTCAAAAAGAATTGCGCGAAGGTTCATTGGTTTCGCTGCCGCTGGGGCGGCGCAAGCTGCGTCGCACGTGGGGCGTGCTGCACTGGCGGGGACGGCGCTTGAGCCTGCCGGAGGAATCGTTTGTCAGTCTTTGTCGCGAGGGGACCGCAGGCTTGAATTCGTTCACGGCGGAAGACTTGGCGGCGTAGGCCGGGCGGTGCCGTTGCCCGCGCTCACTTTGCCAGCAACCAGGTCATGGCCTCGGCGCGTGAATTGAACGCGGCCGTCGTGACGGTGGCGTTCTCGAGGTTTGCAATTTCGGCGTAGGTGCGCCCCATCCAGATTGCCTCTTCACCGGGGCAGACCAGGGCGGTGCGGCCATCCGTTCGCTTGGCATCGTACGCTTTGAACCTCTGAACGGCCAGTAGGGCTTCATCGGTCATTATTGCCATCCGGGCGTCGGTGAAATCCCATAGCTCGAGCCGGTGGGACTGCTTGACGTTGCACATCTCGGCAATTCCGAACACCTGGGCGGCGGTGATCTCGCCGCGGATGGTGACGATCAGCAAATCGTTTTCGGCTGTCTGGATGTCAACTTCGTGCATGGTGCTTCGTCCGGACCCTAGTGATGGGTAACCGTTCTGTCATTGGCTTTTGTCACTGCTGGCTTGAGGCGGGAAAGCAGCTTAACGGGCCAACGCCCACAGCCAGGCACCCGCCGCGCTGGTGAGGACGGCGACGAGTGCCAGAGACTGGAGCCGGCCTAGTTGACGATTTGGACCTGGGACCAATTCCAGCAAGCCGCCGACAACCAATCCAAAAAGAAAACCGCCGAGGTGAACCACCAGGTCGCTGGCCGGATTCGAGCCCGTGAGCACGAACAGCATCAGGCCGGCGCTCAGCGTGGCAAACAGGGGTTTCCAGCCGGGTTGCCGGAGAAACGCCTCGCGAGCACCGGAGATCGTCAGGACACCGAGCGCCGCCAGCACCATGCCCGATGCGCCGAGGCTGCGATACTCGGGACCGTAAACGAACAGCGCCGACAGATTAGCCAGGGCGCCGGCGAGCCAGGGCGCGAGCAATCCCAGTCCGGTCCCGTGCCGTGCCATGCAGAGCCCGATCAGCAGGGTGCCCGTGACCAAATTGGAGGCGAGGTGGGCAAGGTCCTGGTGCAGCGTCATCGCCGTCAGCAGCCGCCACCATTCGTCGGCGGACAGCACGGAGGGTTTCAGGATGCCGGCACTTACCATGCGGGACTGCGGCAGCGTGGCGAGATAGTGGAAAATGACGATCGCCATTGCCCAGCCAACGCAGGCCCAGTTGAAGGCGAGGTGAACCACTGGCAGTTCGCGACGCAAGCCCCAGCCGCGATTCTCCACGTGATACTGTTTCAACACGCGCAAGGCTGCTCCACACTGGGCGGCCTCGACCTCCAGCGCAACCGGACCCGAGGAATTCTCCGCCACGATGGTCGATTCGATGCCTTGACTCAACAAGGCCAGCGCCCAGTCGCGCGCCTGAGCCTCATCGCGCACGGCGATGAGCCGGGTGTTGTGAGAGATGGCCACGGAGCGAGAATGCCAAATTGGTGAGCCAGCGAAAGGTGATTTCCCAGCGCGCCATCCACTGAGTTGACGCAATCGTAACCCGAACGCCGCAGTGCGCCGCTTGTTCCTGCGGTAAGTTAAGTGTCGAGTTACCTGCTTGTGCCGGTAATTGTTAGCCACACGGCCCCGCTTTATCATGAGGCGGGGCCGTTCTCTCCCGTATCGCCCCCGCCCGCCTATTCCGTAGCGGCAACGCGGCCGCTGAAAATGGGAACACCCCGTGACAAAAGTCACGGGGTGCATCACCCAATCAACAACCCCCATCGCGCGGGGAGGAACCCAGCGCGGTGGAAGATTTCAGTTCGATCGCCCGCTCAGGCGGGGATCGACAAATTGAGCACATCCTTCAGTCCGCCCAGCAAGGCCTCGGCGGTGAAGGGTTTGCTGATAAATTTCAGCGCACCCAGCGCGGTGGCCTTGTCGCGGTTCTCCTGGCAGGAGTCGGCGCTGAGCATGATCACGGGAATATGCTTCGTGTCCGCGCCTTCCTTGAGCTTGCCGAGGGCGGTGATGCCGTCCATGACCGGCATCGTGGCGTCGAGTAGGATGAGGTCCGGTTTGTCCGCCTGGGCGCGGGCGACGCCTTCTTCGCCATTGGAGGCGGTGATGACTTCAATGCCGAGCGGCTTGAGAGTCTTGTTGACGACCATGTGAACCATTTTCGAGTCGTCGATGCTGAGGATCTTTATGCTCATAAATGTTTAGCCTTCGAGTTTGGCAAAGAACCGGACGGACAGCGGTTCGGGTGAATTGGGGACGCGGAAGGAACGGAAGATCGAGATCGGCGCGCCGTTGGAATCGATGTTGATGCCGTTGCCGAGCATGACGATCGGGGGCACGAGCAGGCCGTTGTAACCCTTCTCGGCCGTGCGGCGTTTCAGATCGCCCGCGACCATGTTCGCCAGTTCGCCAATTACGTCCGTGACCTCGGGTTGATCCACGCCAGCCGGTGCTTCGCCGATCATTTTCTCGACAATGGCGCAGGCGAGTCGATCGGGGTAGCTCATGTAAACGGTGCCGTTGATCTTGCCCGCCATGCCCACGGAGCCAACGATCCCGGCCGCGGTAGATGCGGGCAGGATGCCCTCGGCCACTTCGAGCGCTTCGAGGCGCAGGCTCAACATCGTGTCAAACACGCCGATGACCGCTTCCCGAACTGCGTCATTGATGAATTGCATAAATGCGTTAGTCGTTGCTGATGCGGCCGATCATGATAACCCGCGCCGCCTCCCCACCCGAGCCGAGAGCAAACTCTCGCTCAACTTTGAATTGCACGTCCTTGCCGGCCACGCGAATCGACGGCCCGCGAATAATATTTGGAATCGACATCACCATCGGATAGCCAAGCTCGTTGAGCCGGGTCTTGATCCCGCCGGCCATCATGTTGGTCAGTTCGCCCACGACATCGAGGCAGTCCCGGCTCTCCGGATCGGCGGGTTCGCCCAACAGGGCACTGGCCATCTCCGCCGCCTGCGTCAGGCTCACCGAGAAAAATAGCGTGCCGCACACCATGCCCCCGAAACCGATCGATCCGTTGATGTTTCCTATCGTAAACGAATGAACTGAATCATTGGGCAGGAACGGGATCTCCGCCGGCGCTTCCCAGCTCAGCATGGTCGAAATGACCGCGGGCGTGACCTCGCTGATGAACTTGCCGATTGTGTCAGCGATTTCCGTGGTGGCAGTTTGCATTCTTAAGGGTGATGTATGGGAGGCCCTTGCACCGCTGGCGCCGTTGCGCGCTCCCGGAACTACATCCCCGGACCGCAGCCTGAACGCCACCGTGCATGACTTGCTATCGGCAGGATTCTCCCCGGGTTTAGAAGAAAAGTTTTTCCGCCCCGACCAAAAGTGCGGAACCACGCACCCTTCCCGTTTTCTGGGCAAAAAACTCCCTGTGTGCAGTTCCCTGCAGACTGCCAGTTGGCCGTCAGCTCTTGCTCAACCGTTGCACCGGTTTGTCCACCAGCAGTTGGTGCGCTTCGGCAAGAATGCCCGGAATCCGGCTGGCGAAGGGACTCGCGCCCAGGCTGCGGCCCAGTTGCTCGGCGGTCGCCTTGTCCGCGCGCTGACCCGGAAACCAGTGATCCGCCTGGCCCAGCAGGTTGTAACGCATCCGACCCCAGTCCACCAGATCGAGCGCCTTGGCGTAAGTCCACAATCGGAGAATTTCGCGGACGTTTACCTCGCCGGGCACGTCCACGTACTCCGGCACACCTTCAAACCAGCGCTCGCACCAGTCACGCCCCAGAACCGTTCTCAGCTCCTCGCGCAGGCGTAGTTCAATCTCACGGATCGTCTCGGGAATTCGATCGTAGAACTCCAGGGCGGCCACGTGCTCATCAA
Organism: bacterium; assembly: GCA_031362805.1. Lineage (GTDB taxonomy): Bacteria > Verrucomicrobiota > Verrucomicrobiia > Limisphaerales > RI-55 > RI-55. The sequence goes on along the minus strand of JANLTG010000057.1, from coordinate 22,281 downwards.
AATCCGTCGGCCGCGCCGCGCCGCAGCTCAACGTGTGGACGCCCGGCTGTGCCAGGCAGTAGAGGTCGTTGAACTGCATCGGGGTGAGTGGCCGGCACAGCTCGACCATTTTCTTCGGGGGCGCGTAGAGTTTCCCCCCTTTGTCGTTCGGGCTGATGATGAACACGCCCATGTCCAGCCGGTTGGCCGCCTTGATTGTGGACCAGTTCAGATCGTTTACGAAGTACCAGTGGACGTTGAAGTAATCGAACTCACCCGTGTTCACGGCCTCCAGGATGAGGTCGGTCGTCGCGTGCGTGGAAAAACCGATATGCCGTGCCCGGCCCTCGCGCTGGAGCTGCCGCGCCGCTTCCAGGCAGCCGCCTTTGCGCAATGACCAGTCGAGCAACTGCCGGTTGTTGATCCCGTGCAACGACAGCAGGTCCACGTGATCCAGCTTCAGGTAAGCCAGCGACTTGTTGAATGTGTCGAGAAACTCGCGTGCCGTGGCGAAGGGCGCGATCTTCGTCTGCACGATCAGCTTCTCCCGCGGAATCTTCGGCAACACCCAGCCGAGCTGCATCTCGGATGAACCGTAACCGCGCGCCGTCTCGATGTGGTTGATGCCCAGCTCCAGCGCCCGCTGGATGGTGGCCTCGAGATTCGCCTGGCCATCCTGCGGCACGTCACCCGGCGCCACGTCTTCCCACTTGTGCTGGTAGCGCATGCCGCCGCAGGAAATGACGGGCATGTGAAGTTCCGTTTTGCCAAATCGCCGGTAACGCATGGACCCGAGTGTGGCAGAGGTGGGGAGCGCGAGCAATGGCCGGGTGGTCAGCAAAAAAGAGGGCCGCCAAATGGTCGGCAGTCAGCAGCGATTCATTCCGAGGAATTTGCGGCCCGGCCAAGGGGCGGATGGAAACCGCGGCCTTCTAAACCTGCGCCTTGAGGATCTTCTTCTCGCGCTTCTCGTGGCGTTCTTTCAGCTCGTACATCGCTTGCAACATCTTCGGCAGGTTGATCTCGTGAACCTCGACGCCGCGGCCGATCGCTTCGAGCAACGTGATGGTCAACTCGCCGCCGAGGTGCTCGCGGAATTCCTCCAAGCCGGCCAGCACCACGAGTTCGCCGTCCGCACCTTCGTAGAGGAGTTCGTTGGCGAACAGCTCGAAGCCGAGCCGCTCCAGCAATCCGAGGATGCGCTCCGCCGCCGCCTCATCGAGCATTCCGATGCGCCGGCCGTAGCAGACATCCAGCGCGATGCCGATGGCGACCGCTTCGCCGTGGCGGATCTTGTATTCGGAAAGTTGCTCCAGCTTGTGCGCCGCCCAGTGCCCGAAATCCAACGGCCGGGCGGAGCCGAACTCGAACGGATCGCCCGAGGTCGCGATGTGATTCAAGTGCAGCTCGGCGCTGCGATAAATCAAACGCTTCACCGGCTCGGGCACGAAATCGCGCAGGGCATCGGCGTTCGCCTCGATCTCGTCGAAGAACGCGCGATCCCGGATGCACGCGACCTTCACCGCCTCGACATAGCCGATGCGTTTGTCGCGGACCGGCAGGCTCCGCAGCAGTTGGAAGTCATTGATCACCGCGAACGGCGGCGTGAACGTGCCGATGAAGTTCTTCTTGCCGAAGGCGTTGATCCCGTTTTTCACCCCGACGCCCGAGTCGGCCTGCGAGAGTGTCGTCGTCGGGATGCGGATGTGGCGCACGCCGCGGTGGGCCGTCGAGGCGGCCAGGCCGACCATGTCCAGCAGCGCGCCGCCGCCGATGGCAATCACGAAGGAGTGCCGGTCGATGTGGTAGCGGTCCATCGGCGACTGAATTTCCGAGACGTGGAAATAGGAATTTTTCACGCGCTCGCCGCCCTCCATGATCACGGGATGACACACGAGGGTCAGGTCGGCCGCGCGCCGGGCAAACCAGGCTTCGATCGACGGCACCAAGGATTGATCAGCGCGCGCCAGCGATTCGTCGACCACGACGAGCACCTTATGCGGCTTGGTGTCCGGGCAATCGCACAGCACGTCCCGTAAACTGTTGTTCGTCGGCGCGAACACGCCTTCGGTGAAATGCACCTGATGCCGCCAGGTAACCGTGATTGTGCGTTCGATGGAGGACATGTTGTGTTGGATCAAGCTAACCAGTCTGACGATGGGCGACTAGAAATTATTCTGCTGTGAATCGCGGAAACAGGGTCATGCTTGGCGCGAGTCTCTTGCCCGAGCTGTAGAACTGGGGTGCGGCAGTAACAACGGGTCAATTTTCGGGTGCTGATTACGCAAAGACTCGTCTTGCTCCTCCGCCGGTAGTGAATACGCTGCCCACAGTTGTTTCGTCCAATGAAACGGATACCCCAACTTGTCGCGTTGCTTCTGGTCGCCATCTCTTTGGCGCTCTCGGGTGCATCCTGCAAAAAGCATTACACGGGAATCCCCGTTGCCCAACTTCGGCAGATGACGCCTTTCAATGCCAAGGTGGAAAGTACGACCGTGCAGGATATCAGCAAGCTGGGCGAAGGCATGCTGGCGGTGGTCTGGCTCAAGACCGAAGATGGCCGACGGAGTGCCATTGGGGGCGAGAGATCGAAACCGGGGATGGTGCAGTTTGTTCAGTCGCTGAAGGATGGTGAAACTTACGCCTTTCCCCAAGTGCTGTTGGACTTCGAGAAAAGCAGCAGCCTGACTGTCGAATGACCGATAATCTGCCCAGGGAAGACAATCTTCGCATGAGGCGTTTCCTGCCTGTTGGCATCGCCAGCCTGTTGATTGCCGCTCTCGCCATGCGAGCTTTCACGGCACCTGTTCCCAAGGATCGGCTCCAACAGTTGCGCAAAGGTATGACCAAGGACGAAGTCCGGCGCGCCCTTGGCGAGCCAACAAAGGCTTACGAGCACGGCCAGTGGACATATCGGCGTCCTCTGGTATTTGGTTTTGTAAACATTCACTGGCAGACCGACGGGACATACGACGGAGAATACAATTACGAGAGATTTTAACCTGAGTGATCACGCGCCTGTAACTGCTGGACTTGCCGATGTGAACGTTGTTTCGGCCTGCCAAGCATCGAACTTACGCTAACGGAGAGCAAACTGCCTATGAACCTCTACCTCCTCCGCCACGGCATCGCCGTCGAACGCGGCACACTTGGGTTTGAGATTGACCGCCTCCGGCCGCTCACCGAAGACGGCCGCGCAAAGATGGAGCAGATTGCCACGGCCATGCGCGTGCTCGGCCTGAAGTTCGACGTGATTCTTACCAGCCCCTTCGTGCGCGCCCGCCAGACCGCGGAGATCACCGCCGCCACGCTGAGTCAGACGAAACGGTTGCAGCAGGAGCCCAACCTGCAGGCCGATCGCTCGCCGCAGGAGTTCCTCGCCCAGCTGGCGGCTAAATTCGCCGACCAGGAAAACGTCCTGGCCGTGGGGCATGAGCCATTTCTCAGCGCCCTTGCCTCCACGCTGCTGGGCCTGCCCGGCGGTTCGGCGCTCGTGATGAAGAAAGGCGGGTTGTGCAAATTGAGCGTCACCCAGTTCAAGCCCAAGCCCATCGCCCAGCTGGAATGGCTGCTCACACCGAAGCAGCTCCGGGCGATTGCGGTTTGAACCCGCCGCGCGCGCCTGCTTTCATCGCCGCGCGTGGACGCGCCTCCCACAACTCAATTCGCCTGGTGGAAACGCCTGCTCATACTCGCGGTGACCGTCGCGGCGGTGGCCTCGTTCTATCGGCAGCTTGATCTCACCATCTTCCTGGCGACGCTCCGGCGGGTGCGCCCCGGTTGGCTCGCGGGCGCGTTCGGTCTTTACGGCCTCTTGATCCTCGGTGCCGTGGGCCGCTGGCACCTGGCGATGCGGCTGACCGACTCGGTGGTTCATTTCACGGCGTCGATTCGCGCGACGATCATCGGGCATTTCTTTTCCATCGCGCTCTTCAACGTGGGCATCGGGGACGTCGCTAAGGGTCTGCTCTATGCGCGGTGGTATCGCTTTCCGTTCCCGGTCATCTTCGCCGGCGCCAACCTCGATCGCCTCATGGGTTTTCTTGGGCTGCTCGCCGCTTGGGGCGTCAGCCTGGTCCTGGCCCTGCAGGGCGGAGCGTGGGCGCAGCGGCCGGAACTGAAGGTCGAACTGCCGGCGCTCTGGAAGCTGGCGCTGATCGCGCTCGGCCTCGTCGGGTTGATGGCTGGGCTGATGGGCAATCGCCACTTTCGGCTTGGCCTGCTGCACTTCTGGGCGGCGTTGCGTGAAGGGCTGCTGCGCCTGTGGCGCTGGCCGCGCGTCCTGGCGGGCGGCGTGACGTTTGGCTTCCTCGTGCAAGGCAGCTTGAGCTTTCTGCTCGCCCTGAATCTCGCCGCCGTCACCAGCACGGAACTCCCGTGGGCGCGCCTCGTCTGGCTGTTCCCCGTGATCCATGCACTGAGCGCGCTGCCTCTCACCATTGGAGGACTGGGTCTGCGCGACGCGGCTGCGATGACGCTGCTCGGACTCTACGGCGTGCCCAAGGAAGAAGCCGCCGCCGCTGCGCTCCTCAGTTTTGTCGTGGCCGTTGCCTGGGCCGGCGTGGGCGGCCTGGTGCTGGCCCGCGAGACGGCTCGATTGAAGCGTTGCGCGCCTCGCCCGCTGGCTCACCGCATTTCAATCGTGATACCCGCCGTGAATGAAGCAACGGAGTTGCCCGAGACCTTGCGCCGCTTGCGACAGCTTGCCCAGGTCCACGAGATCATCGTCGTGGATGGCGGCAGCACCGACGCCACGAAAGCAATCGCGCACGAACATGGCTGCATCGTGCTCGATTCCCCTCCGGGTCGCGGCCGGCAGTTGCGGCTCGGCGCACAACACGCCACCGGCGACGTGGTGATGATGGTGCATGCGGACACATGGCTGCCCCCGCACGCGGGGACAGCGGCATTGAATTGCCTGCGCGATCCGCTCGTGGTCGCGGGTGGCCTTTGGAAATACTTCCGCGAGTATCCGCACCCGATCCTCTACGGCTCGCGCGGGCGCTGTGGCTTCCGGCTCGTCTTTGGCAAATGGATCGCCGGTGACCAGGCGCTGTTCGTGCGGCGCGACGTGCTCGAACAGGTCGGTGGCGTGCCCGACTTGGAATTGATGGAAGAAGTGCGCCTGTGTGAACTGTTGCGAAAGCACGGCCGGCTCGCTCTGGCTGGCGAAAAGGTGTCCACCTCCGCCCGCCGCTTCGCAAAGTTCGGCACGCTCAAGACGCTCTGGCTGATGAATGTCGTCCTGTGGAAATATCGTCGCGGCGCGCCGCCGAGCGAATTGCGAAAGCTCTACGAGCGAACGAACTGAGCCGGACCCATGCAGTTGGATTGGGGAGCGCACGCGTCTCGCGTGCCGCGAAGCCGTCCCGGCGACGCCTGCTGGCGGCCGCGTGTTGGAAATCCAAACTGTGTGGGATGGTGCGGGAGTCCAACGGTGTTCGGCGCGACGCCGAACACGGCACGCGAGACGCGCGCGCTCCCCTGAACGGAATCGATCCAGCTGGGGACGAGACGCATCGGGAGTGCCGAGCGATGCTCGACATCTTGAGTTGATTCCACACCTTGCCGGCCAAGGCTTTCGTCACATCTTCGCCAAGGCCTTGTCGAGCGCGGCGTAGAGCGTCTGCATCGAGGCTTCGGTTTCGTCGCCCATGTTCGAGAGCCGAAACGTCTTGCCCTTGAGCTTGCCGTAGCCGGCGTCGATCAAGATGCCGCTTTCCTTCACGAGCTTCTGCAACTGCGCGGTGTCCACGACACGACCGCCGGGCTTGGCGCCGCTGTTGATGCACGTGAGGGTGACCGATTCGCAGCCCGCTTCGGGAAACAGCGTGAAGCCATTCTTCGCGGCCCAGTCGCGCGTCATCTGCGCGAGCTTGAGATGGCGGGCATGACGATTCTCCAGGCCCTCGGCGAAGAAATCATCGAGCTTCGAGGCCAGCGCGTAGATGTGGCTCACGCTCGGCGTGCTCGGCGTCATGTGGTCCTTCGCGTTCTTCTCGAATTCCACGAAGTCAAAGTAGTAACCGCGATCCTTCGCCGTGGCGGCCTTCTTCAGCGCGGCGGGCGAACAGGCAAAAATCGCGAGACCCGGCGGCAGCGCGAACGCTTTCTGCGAACCCGTGAGCAACACATCGAGGCCGAGCTCGTCGAAGGGGATCGGCATCGCCGAGCACGAGCTGACGGTGTCCACGATGAACATAACGTCCGGATACTTCCGCTTGAGCGCCGCGATCTCGGTGAGCGGGCTCATCGTCCCGGTCGAGGTTTCGTTGTGGATGAGCGTGAGCGCGTCGAACTGGCCGGTGGCGAGCCGGGCGTCGATCTGCGCGGGGCGGATCGGCTGGCCCCACTCAACCTGCAGGCCGTCGGCTTCCTTGCCGCAACGTTTCGAGACGTCCAGCCACTTGTCTGAGAACGCGCCGTTCATGCAGCACAGAACCTTCTTCACGACGAGATTGCGGAGCGCGCCCTCCATCACGCCCCACGCCGACGACGTGGAGAGATAGACGAGTTGCTTGGTGCCGAACACCTGCTGGAGCTGTGGCTGAACTTTTGCGTAGAGATCTTTGAAGCCCTGGCTGCGGTGGCCAATCATCGGCGTGCAGAACGCCTGAAACGACTTTTGGCTGATCTCGACCGGTCCCGGAATGTGCAATTTCAAGTGTGCCATAAAAAATGGAGCGCGACTGTTTCACAGGGTCCAAGAGCTGGCAAGGGGTGGTTGAACCCGCAATTCGGAGTGACTTTTGTATCGCCGAGGTTCTGCCAACTAGACAGAGCAATATTCGGATTGAGCGCATGAACAACTTCCGCGAGCCATCTTTAGAGTTCACCCGCTCCATTGTTGACATGTTCCCACTGGCAATTGGAGGCGGCAAGATTCCAATGCCACCGTGGTTGGCGCTGATCCTGGGATGTTGCCTGCTGGCACTTGGGCTTTGGAGGCTTGTGGTTGTATTGATGCCGGGATTTAAGCCTGAAGGGTCACGATGGGGACGAAAAGGGCGAGGACGCCGCGCTCCTGCTACCAGAGTCGGTTCATTTACGGTGGCAGTGGCGATAACGGCTTGGGGCTATTGCCTGATCGTGGGTGGCTATTTTGGCCGCCTTAACAATGCCACTGGTTTCAAAATTCTAGGCAGTGCATTCGTTTTGGTCCTTGTTGCCGCCGTCAATGACTATGTCGTTGACTGGTGGAAGCGAAGAAAAAAGCAACGAGAAGGGACGAACGAGCCAAAAGGACCGCGAATCAAGAAATGGGCTCACTTCTATACGCTGTCCGCCATCTGCTTCGGAATCCTCGGGTATGTCTTCATCAGAATCGCCATCGATGGTTGGCACCAGAATCCGCCACGCTTTTTTGAAGGAAGCATCGAAAGCAAACTCGGAGCTTGGATACCGACGTTGGTAATCTCCTTGGAGCTGCTTCTCGTAGTTCAAGCTATTCGATACTGGATCGCGGAAACGCCAACCGTTTTGGAATCAGACGATCACGAAGATGAGTCAATAGGGTAGGACGACTAGTGCCAACGCCGATCTAAAGGCCTCGTGGGCAGCTCGAAGCAGCAAGTCTTTCGTCGATTTCCTAAAGCTGCAGGGCATTCCGTAATTCCCTCAAGTATTTCGGCATCGCCTGCCACGGGTCTTCGTCGGCCTCCTATTCGAGTGTGACGAAGCCCTGGCTGGAACGGCTTCAGCGCGGTGTCAACCCGACCGCTTGATCCTTTCGGCCGCAGCGGCTGAAGAAGAAGGTCAACAGCACGAGTTCAACTACGCCGAACGTGATCTTCACACTGTAGGGCAAAACCGGCGCGTGGTATTGCGAGAAGAACGCCTCAATCACGCCGGCCCAGATCAGCATCAAGGCCACGCCGAACATCAGGGTCATCAGATCGTTGCTGATCTTGCGCAGGCGGACGCGCAACGGGTCGCGGTCGCCTTGGCCGATCAAGGCCCGCGCCAGCACCAGGCCGGCCTGCGCGCCGACCAAGATCGCCGGAATCTCCACCGCGCCATGCGGCAAGAGCCAGCCGAGCAGGAAAACCGTTTGCCCCGCAGCAACGTAGTCCACCACGACCGCGCCGAGGATCACGCCGTTGTAGAACAGCGCGATCAACGTGCCGACGCCGAAGGTCATGCCGAGCGCCATCGCCAGGATGGAGACGCGGATGTTATTTTGCATGAGCTCGGCTGCGAACGAAGATTTGCCGCCCGCGAGCTGGTCCAGGTTGCCGCCGGCCTCCTCCATCGCCACGCGTTCCTTCGGGTCGCCGAGCAAGTGAGAAAAGGGCAGCACGACTTCCTTCGCCTCGGGATCGACAACCACCAGCACACCGCCGAAGAGGGCGCCGGCCAGCAACAAGGCGGTAGCCAGCCAGAAGGGCCGGACGTGCCGGCGAAAGGTCTGCGGCAAGGTGTGGAAGAACCAATCAAGCGGCGCGAGGCGATGCGGCTTCTCGCGCGTCGAGTGAATCTCCGTATAAGCGCGGGCGACGAGGTGCTCGAGGTAGGCGCGCAGTTCGCGCTCGGAGGAAAATGTGTTGATCCGCGCCAGTCCGGCGGCGGTGCGTTCGTAGAGGTAGTGAAACTCCTTCAGCTCAGCGAGCGTGGACGGGTGGCGTCGGCCGTCCTCGAATTGCGCGAGTATGCGCTCAAGCCGCTGCCAGTGTGGCCGCTCCTGTACGACGAATCGTTCGAGGTCGATGATCATGGCCAGGCGGGCAGGGCGAGGTGCGTCGCGTGTGTCGAAGGAAGGACTGCAATTTGCAAAAGGCGCATCTCGTTGGGCGATTGCTATCGATCAAGAGCCTGCCTCGATTCTATCTATCCGGTCCCGATCACAGGGTTCAACCCCGCCAAATAGCTTCCAAAGTATCACATCCATACATCGGGCCAGCGTCCTTGCCAGGCCTGGTTCGACACCGGCCCCTTTGAATCCGACCCGTTCCCTAGGTCTCGATGCCGTAGGCCTTGATCTTGTTGTAGAGGGTCTGGCGGCCGATGCCGAGGCGCTTGGCGGTCTCGAGCTTGTTGCCACCGGTTTCCTTGAGCATCTGCACGATGGTGTTGCGCTCCATCGCTTCCATGAGGGTGAGACTCTCGTCATCCGGGCAACTGACGGCCGCGGTGATTGAAAGATCGGACGCCTCGACTTTGCTGCTTTCGCACATCAACGCCGCGCGCTGGATCTCGTTCTGGAGCTGGCGGATGTTGCCTGGCCAGTCGTACTTTTGCAGGAGCTCTTCAGCCTTTGGATCAAAGGCCGTGATGGCGCGGCCGGCCTGGCTGGCGAAACGGTGCAGGAACGCCCGAGCCAGCGGCAGGATGTCGTCGCGGCGCTCGCGCAACGGCGGCAGATGAACCGTGATCGCGCTGATGCGGTAGAAAAGGTCTTCGCGGAGCTTGCCGCCTTTGATGGCTTCATCGGGCTTGCGATTCGTCGCGGCGATGATGCGGCAGTCGATCTTGTAGTTGTTCTTGCCGCCGATGCGCCGGGCTTCCCGCTCCTGCAACACGCGCAGCAGCTTGCTCTGCGTGTCGATGGGCATTTCGGACAGCTCATCCAGCATCAGGGTGCCGCCTTCGGACTGCTCGAACAGACCTTCCTTGTCGGCGTGGGCTCCCGTGAAGGAACCTTTCACGTGGCCAAACAGCTCGCTCTCGATCAATTCCCGCGGCAGCGCGGCGCAGTTGATCTTGATGCACGGGCCCTTGGCGCGCGGGCTGAGGCCGTGGATCAGGTCGGTGATGACTTCCTTGCCGGTGCCGCTCTCGCCGGTGATGAGCACCGAGACGTCGGCCGGGGCGATACGTTCAATGGTGCGCACCACGGACTTCATGGAGGCGCTCTGGAAAATTGGCGCGCCGCCGCCACCGCTCATGCCCGAGAGGGCGTTGCGCAAGGAGGCCGCCTCGGTGGAAAGCGCCTTGTGTTCGAGCGCTCGTTCGACCTGGAGAATCAGCGACTTCGGATCAAACGGTTTCTGGATGAACTGATAGGCGCCGTGCTTGGTGGCGGCCACGGCTGCGTCGATGCTCGCGTTGCCGGTGAGGACGATGACCTCGGTGTCCGGCCACTTCTGTTTGATCAGCGGCAGCAAATCCAGGCCATCGCCATCGGGCAGCTTGAGATCAAGGAGGACGACGTCCTGTTGTTCACCTTCCAGCTTCACCTTGAGCTCGGCGGCCGATCCGGCCTCGGTGACGTCGAAACCATGCATCTGGAGAATTTCACTGACGATCTCCCGAATCTCGGGGGCGTCATCCACCGTGAGCAATTTGGATTTCATAGTTACTGGCATCGCAGTCCGGCCGGCCCTCACGAATGAAATGTTCTATTCCGGATGGGCCCGTTAACGGGGCGGTAAGCACATCGACTGACTGGCGGGATAGTGGCGGGAAGGTCCGCAGGCGTCAACGCCGCATCCGCACCGGGTAATTCGGCGGCCCACGTAATCACCCTAGAGATCGGCTTCCGGGAACATTTCTTTAATGCGCTTGCGCAGCCGGGGGCCCTCTTCCGGCTTCGCCAGACGCCGCTGAATCCGCCGCTCCACCCCGTCCAAAAGCATCAGCCAATCGTCCAACGGCGGCTTGCCGAGCGGCGACCATTGGTCGAAACGCGCGGCCCGCTGGAAGAAACGCCAGTTGGCGCCGACGAACCGCACGTTGATCTCCACCCGGCCGCCTTCGGCGGTGGGGCGTTTCCAGGATATTTCAGATTTGGTGCTCATGCTCAGGTCGGTTCCGGCAAATCCACCGAGGCCACGGCCATGGCCGCGATGCCTTCACCCCGGCCGATGAAGCCCAGCAATTCATTGGTGGTCGCCTTGATGCCTATCCGCCTGGGATCGACACCCAGCGCGGTGCCGATGTTGCGCTTCATTTCCTCGACGTGCGGGGTGACCTTGGGCGCCTGCGCGATCAACGAGGCATCGACATTTACGAGCCGCCCGGCCTGCGCCTGGACCTGCCGGGCCGCTTCCTCGAGGAACACCCTGCTGGGGACGCCTTTCCAGCGCGGATCGGTATTCGGAAAGTAGCGCCCGATATCCGGCTGGCCGAGCGCACCGAGCACGGCATCACAGATCGCGTGCATCAACACATCGGCATCCGAATGGCCGTCGAGGCCCTTGTCGTGAGGAATCTCGACGCCGCCCAGGACGCATTTCCGTCCCTCGACCAGCGCGTGAACATCGTAGCCAATGCCAACATGAACCATGGCCACGACTGTAGGGAGGTGGCGCTGGGGCACCAAGAGAATTCCCGGAACGCGGACCTGGCTCACCGAACTGCTTCTTCGGCTAGTTGCCCATGTGAATCGGTTGTGTTTGAGCGGATTGAGGAAATCCCATTGAGTTGTCCTGTAGATTCTTTGTAAGTTCCTTGGAAAGGTTCCGTTCTATCAGATGGAAGATGCATTGTTGAAACAACCCCAACTCGAACGCAACCATGTGGAAAACCAAGATCAGCGGTAACCCGGTGCCGGCTCCAGCCCACCGCTGCGTCCAATTCACATGTTTGCTGTTGCTGCTCACCGGTTTGCTTCAAACCGTACCGAGCGCGGCGGCGGCGAACAGCGCGGGTCTGGCCCACATCTTGGAAGTTCAGGGCAAGGTCGAGGTTGCCCGCGCTGGTTCGGGCGATTGGGATCTGGCCTACACCAATCAAGTGCTGCGCGCCGGTGATCGCTACCGCACGGGCGAGCGCAGTCAGCTCCTGCTGCTGATGCATGACCGCACCCACCTGCGTGTCCAGGAACGCAGCCAGTTCACGATCCAGGCCCCGGAACAGTCGGACGGATCGATCATCGTTAATTTACTGCGCGGTGTGGCCTATTTTTTCGGCCGCGACCGCCCGGACAAGGTTGAGATTCGGACACGCACCGCCGTGGCTGCGGTGCGGGGAACGGAATTCGTGGTCATGGCTGAGGAGGACGGTCGCCTGGTCGTTCAACTGATCGACGGCGTGGTTGATCTATCGAACCCGCTCGGAAGCCGCCGCCTGACCAGCGGTCAGCATGGTGTGGCGCCAATCGACGGCCCGCCCGCGCTCATGATCAATATCCCGGCTGATATTCAATGGCTGCTCTACTACCCCGCAGTTTTGAGTCTGGATGAATTGGACCTCACTCCGGAACAAATCAATACGCTGGCGCAATCACTGGTCGCCTACACTTCCGGGGATCTTGCGTCGGCGTTGCAACTCTATCCTGTGAATCGCGATCCGCACAACGATGCCGAGCGCGCTTACCTGGCAATGCTCTATTTGAGCATCGGCTCGACGGATCGGGCGGGAGAAGTTCTCGAGGCCGCGGGAAATGATTCACCATCGGTGCGCGCCGTCCAGGAATTGATGGCGGTCGTGCAAGGAGTGGATTCCAAGTTCTCAAGGGCTCCACTCTCCGCCTCCGAATGGCTCGCGTTTTCGATCCGGCAACAACGCGAGTTTAAACTAGAACTCGCGCTGGCATCGGCCCAGCGAGCCACGGACCTTCAGCCCAACTTCGGTTTCGCGTGGGCGCGAGTTGCAGAGCTTGAATTTTCCTTCGGCAGGTCCGGCGATGCCAAGTCAGCGCTGGACCGGGCGCTGGCCCTGGCGCCGCGCCACGCGCAAGCCCTGGCGCTGCTCGGTTTCATCCAATCCGCCAGAGGTGACCTTGCGGAAGCCGAGTCCGTGTTCGACCAGGCGATCGCCACCGACGGCCGGTTGGCCAATGCCTGGCTGGGACGGGGTCTCGTCCGCATCCGCCGCGGCGAACGAGCTGCCGGCTTGGCGGACTTGCAGATGGCGGCCGTAATGGAACCCAACCGCCCGCTTCTGCGCAGTTATCTGGGAAAAGCTTTCGGTCATGCCGGCGAGTTGGAGTTGGCACTGCATGAACTGGAACTCGCCCGCAAACGTGACAAGAGCGATCCGACTCCGTGGCTTTACGAGGGGCTGCTTCGTCGCCAGCAGAACGAGGTAAACACCGCGTTGCGCGATCTCGAGGAATCCATCGCACTGAACAAAAACCGCCGGCTCTATCGCTCCCGCTTGTTGCTGGATCAGGATCAGGCGGTGCGCAGCGGGCATCTTGCGGGCGTCTATCTCGATCTCGAAATGCAGGAGGCCAGCGTGCGCGAGGCGTCGCGGGCGGTGGACTACGACTACTCGAACTACTCTGCCCACCAATTCCTCGCCCAGTCGTTCAACGCTTTGCGCGATCCCCGGCAGATCAACCTCCGCTACGAGACACCGGCATTCACCGAGTATTTGCTCGCCAACCTGCTGTCGCCGCCCGGCGCGGGCACGCTTTCGCAGAACATCTCGCAGAATGAGTATGCGAAACTCTTCGAGCAGGACGGCGCGGGTGTCAGTTCGGAGACGCAGTACTTGAGTGGCGGCGACTGGCGGCAGAACGCGTCGCAGTTTGGCCACTACGGTTCCTTCGGCTACGCGCTGGATGTTTTCTATCAATCGGAGAACGGCCAACGGCCCAACAACGATCTGGAACAAGTCTCGATCTCGCTCGCCACCAAGTTTGAAGTTTCAGCCAAGGATCAACTGCTCCTGCTTGCCTCATGGTACGACTACGAATCAGGTGACGTGTCGCCGCGCTATGACCCGGCGGACGCGCAAATGGGTTTGCGCGTGCGCGAGGTCCAGGAACCGCTGCTCACCGCCGGGTGGCTGCACCGCTGGAACCAGGAGCACGTAACCCTCGCGCTGTTCAACCACGCGGACGACACCTTGAACGTCACCGACCCGGCCCAGTCGGTCCTGCTCCTCGGCAAGAACGCTGCCCAGCAGGTGACGCTCATTGCGTCGCCGACCCCCCCCACAGCGGCGCTCGACTACGAGAGCCGGTTCCGCCTGTTCTCCGGCGAGGTGCAGCACATCTGGGAAACGGCCCGGCACAACCTGATCGTCGGGGGCCGCCTGCAATCCGGCACCTTCGATTCGAGCTGCCAGCTCGGCGCGTCGACGGTGACCCAGTTGAGTGCCGCCAGCCGCACGAATCCGGTCCCGGGATTTTACAGCACGCCGGCGCTGCAACAGGACGAGACCTCCACCATGAACCGTGTCTCCGGTTACGCGGACGAGAAGTGGAAAATCTGGGAACCGTTCCAACTGATCGCCGGCGTCGCCTACGATCACATCGAATTCCCGATCAACCATCGCAACTCACCGCTGTCCGCGGGCGAGGATTCCAGAGATCAACTTTCGCCGAAGGCCGGCTTCAATTACGAACCATTGCCCGGCACGGTGCTGCGGGGCGCCTACTCCCGCTTCCTGGGCGGCGTGAGTTTGGATCAAAGCATCCGGCTCGAACCCGTGCAGGTCGCCGGCTTCAACCAGGCCTATCGCAGCCTGATCCCCGATGCCATTGCGGGGGCCATTTCTGCTCCGGAGTTTGAGACGTGCGGACTCGCATGGGACCAGCACTTTCGCACGACCGGCACGTACCTCGGCGTCCGTGCCGAACTGCTGCGGTCCAATGCGGAGCGGATGCTCGGGGTATTTGATCAACAGACTTTTTTTCCGCTGGCCGTCCTACCCTCGGCGACGCCGCAAAGCCTGGATTTTGAGGAACGCGATCTCCACGTCACCCTCAACCAGTTGATTGGTCGCGACTGGGTATTCAACGCGCGCTACCAGCTCAGCGATGCCCGGTTGGACAGCCAGTTCCCCGCGATCCCGGTTGCCGTCACACCGGCGGCGAACACCCGGCAGGAAGCGACGCTGCACGAGCTTGGACTCGGCGCGGTGTTCAATCACCCGTCGGGCTTTTTTGGCAGCGGCGAAGCCGTCTGGTATCAGCAATCCAATCGCGGCTACACGCCGGATCTGCCGGGCGATGACTTCTGGCACTTCAACGTGTTTGCCGGCTACCGCTTCCTCAACCGGCGGGCGGAGATCCGCGTCGGGGTGTTGAATCTGACCGATCAGGATTACCGGTTGAACCCGCTGAACCTCCACTCCGAACTGCGCCGGACGCGCACCTTCGTCGCCGGCCTCAAACTCCAGTTCTAATCATGCTCCAGCCGATCATCCATGCAATGTCGCGCGCCGGGCAGCTTGTCGCCGACGGGTTTGCGACTCAGTTCAGGTTGGGCCTCGCTGTTCTGAAGGTTGCCCGCCATTCTCCCAGCATGGCTTCAGAGGTCCCGTCTTGGTTGGATGGTGGCCGCTTCCAAGTCGGACATGGCGGCTTACGGTGGTTGTCGTGCGAGTGGGACTTCTTTCGCCAGGCGATCCCCGGTTGATGAGAACACTTAAACATCCAGATACCCCATGAGGACAACCAACAAATGCAGACCGAACTGGGCATTCTTGCTCGGGCTGGCGGGCATCTTCGGAGTCACTACCGACGGCCAATCCCAAATCGTGCTGGGCGGTTCTTCCGTGGTGGTAAACAATTTTCAGTTCAGTTTTAACAGTCAACCCGGCACAGCTTATCAGGTGCAAGTGGCGGCCGCGCTCAGCAACCCGAACTGGTCCGTCGTTTCCAATGTGTCGGGAACCGGGTCACCCATTCTTGTATCGGATCCGATCGGGGTACGTGGGAGCGGCTTCTACCGGGTATCCGTGGGCGGCGCCTATTACTCCGTCAACTCCGTTGGGTTCGTGCAACGCCTGCTGGCTACTGGCACCAATCTGGTGGCCAATCCACTGTATGCGGCGAATGTGTCTTTAGGCGCACTTTTCCCGAATCCTCCGGACGGCAGCACCGCTTATTTTTGGAACGGCGCGGGCTTCAATGTTTCCAGCTACTCCGGACTCGGTGGCGGCTGGGACAGCCCCCAAATGAGCCTGCCACCTGGTACCGGAATGATCTTCAACAACCCCGGCGCCCCATTTGCCGTGATCTTTGTAGGCGAAGTTCCCCAGGGAACCTTGGTCAACAATTTCGCGGCCGGGTACTCCCTGAAGAGTTCCATCGCGCCCGTGGCGGGCCTGCTCGGATTTGTCCCCCAGGACGGTGATTTGATTCAGACTTGGAATTCGGGTGCTCAGGCCTTTGAGACGAGTCAATTTGATTTTGGATCCTGGGATCCCTCGGCGCCGTTCATCAATTTGGGTGAAAGCTTTTGGTTGTTGACGGCCAGCGGTCGTACCTGGACCCAGCAGTTCACATTGGCCGGCCCCACGGAACCACCCAATGCCACGGTGCTGTGGGACGGGGGTGGCAATGGCACATCGTGGACCGATCCATTGAACTGGGTTGGCGATGCCCTGCCACAGGCGGGAGATGACGTGGTCATCGATGTCCCCGGCAATCCTACAATTCAACTGGTGACGGGTACTCAGGCAATCCGCAGCTTGGTGAGTCAAGAGGCATTGGTGCTATCCGGCGGCACTCTCACGGTTGCCAATGCCTCACAAGTAAACGCGTCAGTGACCTTCTCCGACGGGGCGCTCGCGGGCAGTGGGGACGTGACGGTGACCGGTGCGCTGAACTGGACGGGTGGGACGATGAGCGGGAGCGGGCGGACGATCATCGGCAGCACGGGCACGTTGAGTCTGAGCGGCGGCATTGGTCGTCAACTGAGGCGGGTGTTGCAAAACGAGGGCACGGCCACCTGGACGGGGGGCGACCTGCCGATGTTTGGCGGGACGTTCAACAACAACGGGAGCTTCACCGCCAGCAGCGCGGCGCAGCTCCGATGCTACGGCGCCAGCGGGGTCAACGCGTTCAACAACGCCGGCACGTTCACCCAGCAGGGCGCGGGGCTGACGTTGTTTGATGTCAACAACACCAGCGTGCCGTTCAACAACAGCGGCACGGTGGCCGTGCCGGGCGGGACGCTGGGGCTGGACGCGGGTGGCACGCACAGCAGTGACTTCGCGGTTGCCAGCGGGGCGACGCTGCGGTTGAACGGCACACACAGCTTCGGTGTGGGTTCGGACATCACCGGCGCGGGCAACTTGAACGTGGCCGGCGGGACGCTCACGAACGCGGGCACGGTCGATGTCGAGGGTGCCACCTTCGCCAACGGCACGGCAACCTTCAGCGGTTCATTCTCGGTCGCCGCGCTGACCCTCAGCGGAACGGTGTACTTTAGCACGCCGAGCAGCGCGACGGTTGGCGGCTTGACCTTCTCCGGCGGGGCGCTCGCGGGCAGTGGGGACGTGACGGTGACCGGTGCGCTGAACTGGACGGGTGGGACGATGAGCGGGAGCGGGCGGACGATCATTGGCAGCACGGGCACGTTGAGTCTGGGCGCCGACACGGGTCGTCAACTGAACCGGGTGTTGCAGAACGAGGGCACGGCGACCTGGACGGCGGGCGCCCTGCCGATGATTGGCGGGACGTTCAACAACAACGGGAGCTTTACGGCCAGCAGCGCGGCGCAGCTCCGATGCTATGGCAGCGGCGGGATCAGCGCGTTTAACAACGCCGGCACGTTTACCCAGCAGGGCGCGGGGCTGACGTTGTTCAATGTCAGCAGCACCGGCGTGTCGTTCAACAACAGCGGCACCGTGGCTGTGTTGGGCGGCACGCTCACATTCAATTCCGGATTCATTCAGACGAGTGGGCAAACCATCTTGACCGGTGGCGCCATTGCCGCCAGCTCGGCACTCCAAATCCAAGGGGGTGTGCTTGGTGGCGTGGGGACGATCAGCGCCAGTGTCAATAATAGCGGCACCGTTAGTCCAGGTGCCTCGCCCGGACTGTTGAGCATCACCGGGAACTATACCCAATCAGCTACCGGCACATTGGACATTGAAGTTGGCGGCCTGTCGCCCGGGACCACCTATGATCAATTCGCCGTGAGCGGCACTGCCACGCTGGCCGGCCTGCTCAGGGTGAGGTTGATCAACGATTACATCCCAGCGACCGGAGTGGTCTATCGCTTGGTCAACTACGGAAGTGTCTCCGGCAGCTTCTCGGAGATTCAAGGTCTCTTCCCAACTCCCGAAGTGCGCTGGGTGGCAGTTTACAAACCCACTGGCCTTGATTTGGATGAACAGTTGCCGGGTATCGGGGTGCAACCGCTGTCCCAGTCTGTCAGCAGCGGTGCCAGCGTAACATTGGTAGTCACCCCCACGGGCACCGGTCCCTTCACCTATCAGTGGCGGCGCAACGGCGTGAACATTCCGGGTGCGAACAACGCCACCCTGACCATTCCTTCGGCCGAGGCCGGCGACGGCGGTACCTACACGGTGGTGATCCAGAACGCCTACGGTCTGGTGAGCAGTGTCACGGCGACGCTGGAGGTGTTTCTTTCAACCGTGGATTTGCGGAACGATTTCGGTGACCGCCAAGTGTTGCCCGAGGACAGCGGCCAGGGGTTTGCCTTCTCCACCAACGCGACTCGGGAGCCGGGCGAACCGCAGCACGCCGGGCTGACCAACGATGCTTCGATGTGGATCACCTGGCAGCCGTCGGCCAGCGGCATTGCCACGGTCACCACGGCGGGCAGCGACTTTGACACGGTGCAGGCCATCTACACCGGCACGGCGTTGAACAACCTCGTGGAAGTGGCGGCCGACGATGATTCGGGCGCGTCCCTCACCAGCAGCAACCGGTTCAACGTCACGGCCGGCACGGAGTATCACATTGCCGTGGCGGGCTTCGCGGGTGCGCAGGGTAGGATCGTGTTGCAATGGAGCCGCGAGCCGACGACCGACCCATTGCCGGAAATAACTTCGCAACCGCAGAGCCAGACCCGGCCGCTGGGTGGCACGGTCAACTTCACAGTGACGGCGACCGGGGCCACGCCGCTCAGCTATCAGTGGTTTCGCAACGATCAGTCCTTGGTTGGCCAGACTGCGGACACGTTGAGCTTGAGCGATCTGCAGCCCACCGCCGTGGGTTGGTACTTTGTGAGGATTCAGGATGTAAACGGCAAGGCGTTGAACAGCCGGACGGCGTCGTTGGAACTGGGGCCCGATCCCAACGCTCGCTCGGAGGATAAGCTGGCCAACCTGACGTACGCCGGTCCCGGCGGGCCGGTGCTGAGCGGCTTGGGGGATCGCCGGCCGCGTCTGAACGGCGAGTTCACGGTGGCCCTGGGCATTCCCGGTTCGCAGATTTTCTCGACGTTCGGGGCGACGGCGCAGGAAGGGGAACGGGACAGCGCCCGGGTGATTGGCGGCAGCTCGCGCTGGTTCGAAGTGATCGTGACCGAAGCGGCCACGCTGGCGCTCGACACCCTGGGCAGCGACTTTGACACGACACTGGCGCTGTATCGCGGGTCGGACCTGTTGGATTTGCAGCTGATCGTCGAGGATGACAACGGCGCGGGAGACGGTCTGCGGAGCCGGGCGGTGGTGAGCGTGGCCGCCGGCAAGTATCTGGTAAAGGTGGACGGCCGGGACGGGCAGCAGGGCACCGCGCAGTTGAACTGGGTGTTGGGGCTGGGACCCACCCTGGCGCTTCAGCAACCCGCGCAGGTCGTGCTGGTGCCGGCGGGCGGCACGTTCCAATTAAATCTGACCGTGGGCGGCGTGCCCGTGCCCACCTTGGAATGGTATCGCAACGGAACCTTCCTGCCGCAGTGGACCGGCCCCGCCTTGACGTTGGCGAACGTGACCGCCGCCGTCGCGGGCCAGTACCGGGCGCGCGCCTACAATGCGCTGGGGGAGGTGGCGTCGCCTTGGGTGACGTTGCTCATTGATGACGGGACCGTGATGCGGTTTGCGCCCAATGCGGTCTTGGCCGGTGGGAACTTTGACTTGCAGTTCGCCGGCCCGCCCGGCGTCGAGTTGGTGATCTACGCCTCGACCAACCTGCAAACCTGGCTGCCGGTCCACACCAACTCCGGCGTGTTCACCTTTCGCGATTCAACCACCGCAACCAGCGGCATGAAGTTCTACAAGGGAATTGTAAGATGAAAGTCTGCGCAACGATCAAGAGCCCGGCCTTCGCCCTCTCATTGGCCGGCGCGCGTGCCATCGCGGCTGGGGTAATCTCCGTCGCGACGTCACCACTCGACTGCCAATCCGGGGTACCGGGGCAGGATCGAATCCGGCGACAGGATTCGGCCACCGCAGACCTGGGCCGTCGCGAGGATGAAACGGTCCGCCGGGTCGTGATGAATCGCCGGCAGGACTTCAGCCGCGTGCGCGATTTCCAGCGTGATGGGTTCGCACCGAACTTGATGTTGCTCCAGCGCGGCCCGGAACCAGGCGTCCAGCGACACGTTTGTCCGCAGCGCAATCTTGCCTTTTCGAACCAGTCGATGGGTCTCGCTGACCGTGATGGCCGAGATGAGGAGCGTATGGCTGGGGTCAGTGATCGCCAGCTTCGCCTTCGTCGAGAGCTTGCTCTGGTCGGCGGCCAGCCAAAGGAAGGTGCAGGTGTCCAGAACGTAGAGCACGAGGCGGCGTGGTTGGGAATTCGGGTGACTGTCCGGTCCTCACTGCGCCGCCAGTTCGCC
The DNA here is from genome assembly GCA_031362805.1 of bacterium. Taxonomy (GTDB): domain Bacteria; phylum Verrucomicrobiota; class Verrucomicrobiia; order Limisphaerales; family RI-55; genus RI-55. Next base: position 1,930 of record JANLTG010000057.1, on the reverse strand, counting down.
CCACTCCCCGGGCGGCAATGGTTTGAGCAGCGCCTCGTGATCGAGAATGGTCAGGGCGCCTTTCATTTCCGGACGCTGGGCCAGCCGCGAACCGGTGCCCGCCACCGAAACGAGTTTGACGGCGGACTGTCCGCTGCGGGCGGCGATGACGACCTCTTCGCCTGCCGCCGCTTTCGCCACAAACCCGGGCAGGTTTGCCTGAGCTTCTTCCAGAGTGACTGTCATGCCGCCAGCCTAACCGGATCGAACGGGAACGCAACCTGGCGTTTTGGGATGGGAACCAGGAAGCCGGGCACCGACGCAAACCGGGTGGACAATGAAGGGAACCGGAACGGATGAACACCATGAAACGCATCGGGGTGGTTTGTTTACTGGCCTCGCTGGCGGTCGCTGCTTGCGCCACCAACTTGCAAGCGTCGGTGCCCGTGTGCATAGACAGCGGCGCATACCCCTCCTATGAGGGTACTCTTGGCAAGAGTTAAGTGAAGGGTTTCATTTCTTTTTCTTAAAAGCGGTTTTGGTCTTTGTTCGGTTGGCGTCTTCATCCGCAGTGGCGTTGGCGTCTGGCGCCAAGCTCGGCCTCCTATCCGCACGTCAGTGCAAGACTTAGTGCAACAAAACCTTTGCGATCATTTGAGGCGGACGAAGCGAGTCGGCTCATTCTTTACACCGGGAGCAGTCGCCTGTTCCCAAGGGGTCGTGCGAGCGCGACGCCGCTCCGCAAATTCAGTTCCCGTTTCGGAAGTCACTCATGGTTTTCAGCCGGCCAGCACCAAGCCCAGTTTCTCCGCCGTGGTCTGGCCGGTGCACAGCCGCCACCAGTCCACGCCAAAGCCGCGCGCCAGCGCCACGATCAACTGCTTGCGCCGGCCCGCACCGAGCTTGGGATTGAGGATTTGTTCCCGCCATTTCTTGCAGAGGCGATAGTCGGGTTGGAAGCGCACGAGCCGCCACGCCGCTTCACACAGGGCCCAGCGCAACCGGGGATTGCCGGTCTTGGTGATGTGACCGCGTTGCTGGCGTGCGCCCGAACTGTGTTCCCCCGGACACAACCCCAGATAGCTGGAGACCTGCCGCCGGTTCTGGAAGCGTTTGGGATCGCACACTTCGCGGGTGATGATCTGCTCGGTCAGTTTGCCCAGACCTTTGGGTCGGGGCTGGGTGCTTTGGTTTTCAATCTGCGCGGTCTGTTCCTTGACCAGTTGGTTCAAGGCGAGGGCGGCGGTTTGCAACGGAGCCAACAGTTTGGCGAGCCAGTCGGGTATCTCCAGCTGCGGCCAGGTGCGCGGGCCATACCAGCAGCCCTTGAGTCGGTAGCCGTATTGGAGCGCCAGTCCGCGGCCACGCTGGGCGATGCGTTTCAAGTCCTTTCGCAGGCTCTGGCGCAAACGGCTCTCGGTGCGGGAACGTTCCTGTGCCTCCGTGGGCACGCGCACCAACGCCAGCGCGTGTTTGTTCCCGGCCACAAACCGATCCAGCGCGGTGAGCATGGCCAGCGCATCGGTGCGGTCGGTCTTGACGCGCTTGTGCTGGTCATCCCAGTTGCGCGGACGGATGACGTGGTTGGTCACGCCCAGTTTGGCGAGCTCCCGGTGCAAGCCGTAACCAAAGGGCCCGGCCTCGTAACAGGAAACGATCTGCCAACCCTGGGCGATTTGTTTTTCCACCCAGGCCAGAAACGCCTTCGGCTTGAAGCGCTGCGGCGGCTTGGGACTGCTGCCGTCGTATTGCATCGCCACGACGTACTCCTGGAGATGCACGTCCAGCGCGAGCTTGAGTACGCGCCCGGTGTCGGGTTGAGGTTGTGAGTTGAGGTGAGTTGCCGGTTGCGTCGCAGCAACCGCCGGAGTAGAACCATCAGGGTTGGTATTCATAGGGGCAGACATTGTGGAACGCTCGTGCGCCCCGTGTCTGCCCTCATGTTTTCTTT
>JANLTG010000053.1:0-174534 GCA_031362805.1 bacterium | reverse complement strand
CGGGAGCGCGTAGAAGGTGCCGGGGTCGCGGCGGTTGGGGACGAGGAATTCGCGCGCGCCCGCAGTCGCCCCAGCAGTTCAAGCAAATCCTCATGGTCGCCGGCGTCGAACGCTACTTCCAGCTTGCGCGCTGTTATCGCGACGAGGACTTGCGCGCCGACCGCCAGCCCGAGTTCACGCAGGTCGATATCGAAATGAGCTTCATCGAGCGCGAGGACATTTACGCGCTGATCGAGGGCCTGCTGAAGCGCGTGTGGAAGACCGCGCTGGGCCTCGAGATTCCCACGCCGTTCAAGCGCATCAGCTTCGAGGAAGCCCTCAACCGCTACGGCATCGACAAGCCCGACACGCGCTTCGGCATGGAACTCGTGGACTTCACCGAGGAATTCCGCGCCAGCTCGTTCAAGGTGTTCGCCGGCGCAATCGCCGCCGGTGGCGTGGTGAAAGCGCTGAACGCGCGCGGTCTCGCCGGCGCGACGCAGGGCCAGCTCGAAACGATGACCGAAACCGCCAAGGGTTTCGGCGCGAAAGGTCTCGCTTACATCAAGGTGGAAAACGGCGAATGGAAATCGCCCATCGTGAAATTTTTCACGGACGCCGAGAAGGCCGCGCTCACGACCAAGCTGCAAATCCAGGAAGGCGATTTGATTTTGTTCGCCGCCGACCAGTGGCTGAACGCGTGCGAAATCCTTGGCAAGATCCGCCTCTACTGCGCCGATGTGCTCAAGACGCAGGGCAAGCTCGTCATTGATCCGAAGCAGTTCAATTTCCTGTGGGTGATTGAATTCCCGCTGCTCGGTTTCGACCGCGAACAGAACCGCTGGTATTCCAGCCATCATCCGTTCACCGCGCCCGTGACGGACGATATTCCGCTGCTCAAGACCGACCCGAAGAAAGTTCGCGGCCAGCATTACGACATCGTCGTGAACGGCGTCGAGCTGGGCGGCGGCAGCATCCGCATCCATCAGCCCGAGGTGCAGAAGACGGTGTTCGAGGAAGTGCTCCAGATTTCGCCGGACGAGACGCAACTGCGTTTCGGTTACATGCTGGAGGCGTTCAAGTATGGCGCCCCGCCGCACGGCGGCATCGCGCTCGGCTTCGACCGGCTCATCGCCATCCTGTGCGGCACGTCGAGCATCCGCGACGTGATCGCCTTCCCGAAAACCGCCAAAGGCACCTGCCTGATGACCGACTCCCCGAGCCAGGTATCGGCAAGGCAGCTCAAGGATCTGCGGTTGGAAGTGAAGGCGGCACCGGCGAAGGAGTGAACCCGTCTCGTCGCGCATGCCGACCATATTTCGCGAGCACGGCTATCGTTTCAGCTTTTACAGCTACGATCTTGGGGAGCCAATGCACGTGCATGTGACGAAGGAAGGTTGCGAGGCTAAAATCTGGATGTCGCCTTTGTCGGTGGCCTGGAGCCAGCGGTTTCGCGATCACGAGCTGCGGGAGATTCTGGCGCTTGTTGAAAGCCACAGAACTATGATAGAGACTGCTTGGAATGAACGAAGCGGAAATTGAACGGGTTCTGTTCACGCAAGACCGGCTGGCCTTTGAACTGAAAGACGGCCGGACGATCAGCGTTCCGCTGTCGTTTTATCCTACCCTGCTAAGGGCCACGATTGTCGAGCGAGAGAACTTCGAGTTGTATCCCACGTCCGTGCATTGGCCCACACTTGATTGCGACATCGGAGTGGAGGGAATGCTGGTGGGCGCGAAGGAACTGCCGCTGTATGCGCGTCGTTCAATGAATGTGCGCGTGACCAGGCATTCCGTCATGGCAGCCTTGCGAGAGGAACCGCCGCCTCACCCATGATCAACTGCCGGCAACTCCGGCAGATTCTTGAGGTAGGCCACGCCTTCCAGAAGACCACCAGCGCTGACCGAATCGCCGAGCCAGGTGTCGGCAAGGCAGCTCAAGGATTTGCGGCTGGAAGTGAAGGCGCCGCCGGCGAAGGAGTCGTGAGTTGGAAGATTGTTGAGCCGGCAAGGATCAACGGACACCGCAAAGTGGCGACCGTCTCCCCGCGCAGCTGGAGTAAGCGCGGAAAATCTCCTGGCACCACCGGGGGAAGCCTTGACTTTGGCTTCCCTGCGGTTGAAATCCTTCACGTCAGCATTGTTATCGGAAAGACAGGTCGTGTCCGGCTGTGGAGTGTTGCCGCAAACTTTGACCCGTCGTCGAGTGAGCTCACATTAGTTTGATTTGGAACGATGACCGTCGCGGAATTAATCGAGCAGTTGCAGCGGGAAAAGCCTTACCTTGTCGTTCAGGTTTGGGACACCCGGCGGGAGCGCTTTACCGAGCGCTTTCATCTCCAACCGGCGACTTTTGACAGCGAGTTCTTGATCACGCCATCCGAAGGACCAACGCGGCAACTGCCGCCCGACCATTGGCCGACGTTGTTTGACGACAAGCCGTCGCAAGGCGCCGATCTGGGGTTATAGACCGGCGACCGTTTGGCGATTTGGGTCTTTGCCTCTGATCGGCTGAAGGGCGGTAATCCAGCGTTGCATTCCCATTTTTGGAAGCCTAGCGTCGAAACACTTAGCCAACCACTCAACACGAGCAGTTATGAAAACGCAGGTCGATGACTGGCAGTTTCGCCCCACCGAAAATCAGACGATTGCGGTGGAGTTGTTCCTCGATAACGGGCAGCGCGCCATCTTGGAAGTGCTGCCGATGATATACTCGCGCACCAATTCGGCGGCCGGATGTGAGATGATCGTCTGGTGCGAGGTGCCGGGCGAAGTCCTGGATGATGGCACTTGCAAGGCCCGCTGGATTACGCGCGCCCCGGATGCCAGTTGTCCATGGAGCGCGGTGGAGATTCCGCCCGCATTGGTTGAGCAAATCGACGAGCACCTGGTTGCCACCGGGCAGCCGGTCGAAGGCTCCGCCGCTTGATCAAGTTTTCGGGGACGTCAAAGCGAGAAGAACTTCACCATCTCGATCCAACGCGGATACTGGATCAGCAGCTGGTTGCCGCGAATGTTGATCGTGTCGGGGTCTCCTTTGTAGTCCCGCTGCCAGAAGATTTCACCGGAACCAGGATCAATGCGCGCGATGGCGCAACTGGCGATGACGGTCGAGTTGCCGCCCATCGCCGCGGCCTTGTCCATGAGGTTTACGCCGACCCATTGCGAATAGAGGAACTTCCCGGAAACAAACAGGTCGGTGCCCAGGTGTGGCGCCTGCCATAACACCCGGCCCGTCGCGGTCTCGATTTTGACGATTGCCTGCACCGGATCGTCCTGGCGGTTTGGATCGGGCTTCATGATGGTTTGGGGTCCATCCAGTGTGCTGCAGGCGTAGAGCGCACCCTGCTGATCAAAGATGATCTTGCGAATGCCGACGCTGGTGACCCGCCATTTTACTTCACCCGTGTTCAGATCAAACGCCGCGAGCACGCCACGGTCATACGCAAATAGCCGGTCGCCGCGTTCCACGAAGGGAAAGTGGTAACGCAATCCATCTTGCTCATCGAAATTGCGCCCGTTGCCGAAGGGATGGAACGTGGCGTGGTAAAACTGCGAGGAATCTATCCTTTCTCTGCTGAGCGGGTAGCTGAGTGGTGACTCCCATTTCAATTTGCCGCTCTTGTCGATGACCTTGAAAGAGCTGCCACCAGCGACGACATCAACGGTCGGCAATGGAAAATAACTGGGGTGCCCGTTGATCTGCCCCTGCCACGTGGAAGGGCCGCCCTGCACCCGGCGAAGTTCCACTTCGTAGACACTGCGGTCTTCATAAGTCTCGGTGGGCTCGTCGGCGGCATCCCGACGGTTCAATTGCTCGACCAGTTTCACCGTGGCGTTCAGCGAATTGCCGGCAGTCAGGTTATCGTTTAGAACTTTGTCGAAATTCTGGTCGACCTCTTTCTCGATGCCGGACGCGGTCATCACCTTGGGGCCTGTGGCAAGCTTGTTGGTTATGATCCTGTTCTCGATCATGCGCCATTGCACCGCCACCACGGACCCGCCGTCGGGCACCAGCTCGATAGTGACGTCCCTGGCGGGTAGCGGAACTTCAAAAGGTTGCGGCTGGCCGCCGGCCAGCGGGAACACATCGAACGCCAGCTTGTTGGTGGCGCGGGGTGATTTTTCCAGCAGGAGCAACTGTTCCCCGATCCGGATCGATGGGTTGTCGTCGTGAAGTTTGATGGAGACCAGGGGAACGCCCTCGGCCTTGGTGAGGTTCAGGACATGATCGGGCCAGATGACCCAGAAACTGTTGGAAGTAACCCGTACCTCGGGCGTGGGCCGTTCGACGCGGGCGCTCACCTCGGAAAAGATCGGCATGTTGTCATCGAAGTTGGTGACGCTGCCGAACGATTTCTCCCAAAGCTTTTCGCCCGATAACAGATTGATCAGGGCGATCTCGCGATTGCGAACCAGCAGCAACTCGTCGCCACCCAGCAGGCGCGGAACGATTGGTCGCTCCGGTCGTTCGTATTGCACATCCATGGTCACCTTCGGCTTGCTGCCGACAAAGCGATACCAGCCCCAGAAGCATACCAGGCCGAACAGGAGCACCATCACGGCGGCGATGTACGGGCGACGACGGCGGTCGAGGTCGCGATTGCGGCGGATCTGTTGCTCGGACTTGGTCAGCTTGGGACGTTGAGAAAAAGGGCTGCGAATTGGCGGTTCGGTAGGTGCCGCGGGCTCGCCGCCTTCGATTTCAACTGCTTCGGCCGTTGCTGTTTCGACGGGCTTTCGGATGGAAACACGGATGGCCCGCGCAGGTTCCGCAACCGGCGGATGGATTTCGACGGTAGGCCTCGCCGCGACCAATTGTGCGTTGGTTTGGGCGGCAGCATCAGCCCCACAGTTCGGGCAGTTGATCACGCCCGTCGCGAGTGTGAGGGTCTCGTCCGCATCGAAGGCGAATTTGGTGCCGCAGTCGCACAGTATCTTGACGGTGATCATTTGGCTGGAGGGTTCAGCAATTTGATGTGGGCAGGCAGGGGAAAGTCGTTGGTGGCGTGGCTCGGGCTGAAGCCCAGCGATCCATCCGTGCGCAGGAAATTTCCCCCACCAGCGCCATGGTTATTGGCGGGACGCTTGCCGTCCGGCGAGAAGAGAAGTTGCTGAGCGAGCTTCGCTTGCGTGTCCACTTGCGCATCCGACGCGAGCACGGCGGTGGGTGAGGCATCCCGTCGCCAGCCCATGTAATACGCATAGCTGATCCGCCGATCACCAAATGGCTGGGCGGGCTTCAGGGCCTTGTCGCCGGATGCGGGGCAAATCCAGAACTCGGTCTGCGTGGTGTATCTGGGAATGAGCAGCGACAACGGCTCGGCAGGCGAGACGGCATTGGTGAGGCGGGGGAACCAGTCATCGTGATCGTTCGCATAGGTTTGCAAAGCGACGTATTGCCCTGCGAGATTTTGGGCGCATGCCTTCATCCGCTTGCGCGCGCGGTCGCGCATGTATCCGTCCCGCGACATGAAGAGCACGATGAGCATGATTGCCAGCACGACCAGCAGTTCGATCAACGAAAACGCCTGCGGGACTTTGGGAATCCTGCCTTTGCTCCACGCGAGCCTGCCCTTTTGAGTCACATGCATCAGCCGTTCCTTGCGGCCGCCTCTGCGTGTGCCGTGGGAGAACGCTGTTGTGATAGGCAATGACCGGAGCGCTGGCAAGCAAGCTCTCGCTGCGGCTGTGCTGGTTCCCGGTTTCCAACCTGGCCGCAACTGCCGGCTTTCAGGGTGAAAAGCGCGAGCCAATGCGACGTGTCGGAAGGCGGGGAAGCGCATGGCACCAGACATTATTTGTCAGGCGAAGCACAGGAGATGTTGGGGAATGGGCATTAAATGCCAATTCCGGTGTGGTCGATTTGATTGCCTAAGCCGACAGAAGTTGCAGCATTACGGCCAGATGAAACGGCAAGGCAGACAGGCGACAGTAGCTGCGGAAACGGTGACGAACGGCGTCGGTGCTGGGGAAAATTCCGCCGTTGCCCGGCTGACAGGGGCCACTTCATCTGCGCTCGAACCCATAACTTAAGAATTCACATTCCAATAACCGAACACATGAAAAGCATCATTGCAGGACTCGCCCTCATGGTAGGTGCCGCCTTAGCGGCTTCCGCCGCCGACGTTGAAGCCAACTGGAACAAGCATTGCGCCTCCTGTCACGGCAAGGACGGCAGCGGGGACACCAAGATGGGCAAGAAGTCGGGGGCCAAAGACTATCGTGATCCCAAAATTCAGGCCGAGATCAAACCCGACGAAGCGCTCAAGAATGTCAAAGCGGGCATGAAAGAGGACGGCAAAGAGAAGATGAAGCCGTTCGCCGACAAGCTTTCCGATGACGAGATCAAGGAACTGATCACGTACATCAAGAAGTTCGAGAAGAAGTGAAACGGTTTCGTCGCCACCCGGTTTTGGTGGTTTGAGCCGGCTCCGCTGCGCGCTGCGGGTTGGGCTTGCCGGCCGGGCGGTTTCGCCGGCGGGAAGGCGTCGATCGCAGTTCGGACGACGGTCTTGATCGGTGATGGTTCAACCAAGTTACAGCTATGAAAACGGATTCTGAATCTGGCGGGCCGGTCCGCCTACCTTTTGCGAGGAATTGGCTGAGCCTGACGGGGTTGATCGTGGTGATGGGCAGCATCTTTGCGTTTGTGCTGCTACTCATGTTTGACCTGTTTGCCGGACAGCAGAATCCCTATGTCGGCATTCTGACGTTCGTCATTGCGCCGGGGTTCTTCTTTTTGGGTGCGTGCCTTTATGTCGTTGGTCGGGTGCTTCAACGCCGGCAGGAAGCCGGAGCCAAAGGGGTTCCCGTCCGCACCAGGCTGGTCATCGATCTGTCGCAAAAAAGTCATCGCCGGACGCTGGCAGGCTTTGTCGTGGGCGGGCTGGGATTCCTCCTGATCAGTGCCATTGGCAGCTACCAGACTTATCACGTGACCGATTCGGTCTTGTTTTGCGGTCAGGCGTGTCATGCCCCGATGGAACCGCAATTCGTGGCTTACCAGCATTCGCCGCACGCCCGCGTCGCCTGCACCGACTGTCACATTGGACCGGGCACCGGGAATTTTCTGAAGGCCAAGTTCAACGGCGTCCATCAGCTCTATGCGACGGCGTTTGACGATTTCGAGCGGCCGATCCATCTCAGCGGCAAAATCGACATCAACCAGCGGACGTGCGAGCAGTGCCATTGGCCGGAGCGCAATGCCGGCAACCTCGAGCGGACCTACAACCATTACTTGGCCGACGAGGCGAACACCCCGTTCTCCGTGCAGTTGCTGCTCAAGGTCGGCGGGGCCGAGGGCGCGCTTGGGCACGGAAGCGGGATCCACTGGCACATGAATATCAACAACCGCGTGGAGTACATCGCCACTGACAAGTATCGGCAGGAGATTCCCTGGGTGCGCATCACCGACGCGGCGGGGAAGGTCACGGAGTTTCGCAGCCCAGACTTCAAGGACGAGCCCTCCGCGCACACCCTGCATACGATGGATTGCACGGATTGCCACAACCGGCCCGCGCACCAATTCAAGGCGCCGGCCGATTCGGTTGATCTCGCGATCGACCAGGGCCTGCTCAGCACCAACTTGCCGACGATCAAGCTGGCGGCGATGCAGGCTTTGACGGCTGAAGCGGCCACTCAGGACGAAGGGGTGGCGAACATCGCAAGTTTGATGGCGAAGTCGTATCCCGATCAGCCCAAGGAGGTCGTCAAGCAGGCCGTTGACGAGCTGCAACGAATCTATCGGCAGAATTTTTTCCCGGAGATGAAGGTCAATTGGAGCACGCACCCGAATAATATCGGTCACAAAGACTGGCCCGGGTGCTTCCGCTGTCACGACGACAAGCACAAGTCCACGGATGGAACCCGGAAGCTGGGTGGCAGCGACTGCAACTCTTGCCACACGATTCTGGCCCAAGGCGACCGCACGCAGATCCGGGAACTGAACCCCGACGGTCACCCGTTCCTGCACGTGGACGCCGAGTATTCAGACTTTTCCTGCACGGAATGTCACACCGGCGGGATTATGAAGGAGTGACCAGCCAAGACGCTTACGCTGCGACCGGTCCCGGCGTATGCGTGTTCGCGTGACTGGCTGACAGCCGGCTCCGCGACGCTTCCACCTTGATGTAGTGCAGCACCACGGGCGCGAGGATCATGCCTGGGATGCCCATCAGTTTTTCGCCGATCAACAAGCCAAGCAACGTCAGCCACATCGGGTTCTTGATGCGGTCGCCGATGATCTTGCTGTTGAGGAAATATTCCCCCTTGTGAATCACCACCAGGAACATCAACGCGAAGAACGCCATCTCGGGTGAGATCGTAAACCCCACGCTGACGATCAACGTGTTGCTCATCAGATTGCCCACGATCGGGAGCAGCCCGAGCAGGAAGGTCAGGCCCGCCAGGACCGGTGAGTAGGGGAAGGCGTTCCAGATGAGAAAAATTGCGGTGAGCATCGAATTGATCAACGAGATGATGATCTGCGCACCCATGACGGACTTGAAGCTCTGGTAGAAGGTGCGAAAACGCGCGACCACTTCCAGAAACGTCTGCGAGTAAAGATTGTCGCGGCCGGTCTCCGGGTCGGCGTCCGGCTCGACGCGGGTGTTGAGGAACAGGCTGATCGCCACGACGACCCCAATCATGAACGCCACCAGGTGCCGCAGCAGGGCACCTGCGTACCCGCCGTACTTGCCGACGTTCTTGATGTCCCCCACGAAATTGAGCGCGTCCGCTTGCAGGCTGGCGTAGTCCGTCAACGGCAGTTGCACGCCCTTGCTCTGCGCGTAGCTGAGAATCTTGGGAATCGAATCCTGCGCGATGGCCGGAACCGCTTTCACTGCGGTGTGAAAGAACGAGTAGAAGCCGAAGCCCGCCGTGACCAGCAGGAGCACGAACAGCGTCACGGCGATCCATTTGCGATCCCGGATCGCCAGCTTCTCCAGCGCGAAGTAGCCGAACAACCCCGTCAGGATGAGCACCGTCAGGTTCAGCCAACCCACCAGCACGAGCGCGAGCGCGATGAACGCATACGAGATGCGCTCCGGCTTGAAGGCGATGTTGGGTGACGGGTTCATGCTGGCTCTCGCGCGAGGGTCGTGAAACCCGCGCGGCGGAGCAACCGCGATTCAACGAATTCTTTCGAGCAGCCAGTTCAACAGTCCGTTGATCGGCAGCCGTTCCTGGCGGCCATCATCGCGGTGGCGCAACGTCACGGTGTCCATCAACTCCGGGCCCTTCTCGCCCAACGTGTCGAAGTCGATGGTCACGCCGAACGGTGTGCCGACTTCGTCGGCCCGGGCGTAACGCCGGCCAATCGAGGCGGACTCATCGTAGTAGACATTCATGTGCGGTCGCAGCAGGTCGCGCACGGCCTTGGCTTTCGCCACGAGCTCCGGCTTGTTCTTGAGCAGCGGATAGACACCGACCTTGATCGGCGCGACGCGCGGATGGAAGCGGAGCACGGTTATCGTCTCCTTCTTGCCCTTCTCGTCCACTGTCTCTTCCTCGAAGAAGGCGTCCGCGACCAGCGCGAGGATCAAGCGATCCGCGCCGGCGGAAGGCTCGATGACGTGCGGGATGTACTGACCCTTGGCCAGCCCGTCGGCGTCGGCGCGGGCAAGCTGCACGGCCTTCTCCGGTGCTTCACCGGTCTTGGTCAGATACTTGAACCGGCTCTGGTAATAGCGCTCGCTCAACGCGGTTTGCTTCGCCGGATCGAGCTTGGCCCAGGCGATCCTGAGCTCATCGTCAAAGACACCCATCGTCTTGCCGGAGAAGCGCTGGTGCTGCGAGAGATCGAAGTCACTGCGCGCGGCGACGCCTTCCAGTTCCTCGCCTTTCAACTCGCCGTGCTCGTCCCGCTTGCTGAAAGGGAACGTGTAGAGAATGTCCACACAGGCGCGGGCGTAGTGCGCCAGCTCCTCCGGCGTCTGCCAGTATTCCTTGAGATGCTTGCGCGGCAGGCCGATGTTTTCGTAGTAGCGAAGGCGTTCCTCGACCCAATATTGGTGCCACAATTGCCAGCCCCAGTTAGGTTGCGGCTCGCCGGGATGACCGGGCGCTGTCGGCACGGCCACACTGCCGTGGATCGCTTCGATGACTTCGTCGGGCTTGATGAAGAACTCGAGCTCCATCTGCTCGAACTCGCGCGAGCGGAAGGTGAAGTTGCGCGGCGTGACCTCGTTGCGAAACGCCTTGCCGATCTGCGCGATGCCGAACGGCACCTTCTGGCGCGACGTTTCGACCACGTTTTTGAACTGCGCGAAGATCGCCTGCGCCGTCTCGGGGCGGAGATAGGCCTTCTCTGCCGGTTCCGAAGCGCCCACAAAAGTGTGAAACATCAGGTTAAATGGCTTGGGGTCAGTCAGTAGGGCTCCATTCTCAGGGTTGTGAGATGTGTCGTTCGACACGGCCCGAAGGCTTGTTAGGATAACGATTGGCTCGGAAACATTTCGCCCTGAATAGAACTGCTTCGCAACCTTTATGGCGGAGTCGACCGGTTTTCCTTTTGGGACAAGCACCGAAAAGGGCTCCAAGTAGAAGGCGAAAGGCGTTTGCGAATTGAGGTTTGTGCAGAGTTCCTTTACACGGCCTTCGCTGGCTGCGGCTGCCATTTGCAACCATGCGGTTTTTTCTTCCTGCAATTGGCGTTCAAGAGCAGATGCTAGGTCTTCTACGAGCGGAAACCATACGGGCGGACTCGAGACACCCTTTTGTGAAAGAAGATCACGCCTGAAGTTCGAGTAGTTTTCGGAAGCGATCGCACCGAGGAATTGATACACCGTGCCAGTCTGCGACTCGATCTGATCCGCCCGGAAACGCTTCTTCGTAAGGAGGCAATCGCACATCGGGTCGCTGAACGTATCCACATGGCCCGACGCCCGCCAGATGGCCGGGTTCATGATGATCGTGGCGTCGAGGCCTACCACGTCGTCGCGCTGCCGGGTCATGCTGTTCCACCAGGTTTCCTTCACGTTGCGCTTTAGTTCCGTGCCCAGCGGACCGTAATCCCAGAACCCGTTGAGGCCCCCGTAAATCTCCGACGACTGATAAATGAACCCCCGCCGTTTGCACAGCGACACGATCTTTTCCATCAACACATTCTCTTTCGGCTCGGCCATAGGGCGGCGAGTGTTCGCAAAGGGCAGGGGAGGTGTCAATCCGGGGAACTTCGTCGCTGGCTCGTCCTCGTTCTCGTGCTCGTCGTCGTCCTCGAACCCTTGCGAGATGAATGCGGATTAGCTATCCAACGGCCCGGTATTCGCACGGCCCCCGAATGCGCGCCAGCGTCCTGGACTGCGCGTGCTGCTGCACCGCTTGGTGGTGGCTGCGACTGGTCGGGGCGCAATCAAGTGTCTGGAGCTGCCTGGCCCCTCGCCTGAAAAAGCGGCGGAGCACCGCCGCAGTCCAAGACCTGGCGGAGAGAGGTTCATTGGCTTCGAGATGCTCGGCGTCCGGTCTTCACGTGTTACTCCAACTCCAATTCCCTCACGAGACGGACGACAATTCCCTGCTCGCCCCTTTCACACCGCGCCGTAGCGCCGGTGCCGCTGCGTGTATTCCTCCAGCGCCGCGTAGAGTTCGCGCTTTCCGAAATCCGGCCAGAGCGTCTTGGTGATCACGAACTCGGCGTAGGAAATCTGCCAGAGCAGGAAGTTGCTCACGCGCATCTCGCCGCTCGTGCGGATCAACAGGTCCGGGTCGGGCATGCCGTGCGTGTAGAGGTGATGGGCAATGACCTGCTCGTTGATCTCGCCGGCGTCGAGCTTGCCCGCTTTCACCTCACGGGCGATTTGGCGGACGGCGTCCACGATCTCCGTGCGGCCGCCGTAGCTGAGGGCGAGGGTCAACGTGATCCCGTTGTTCTTGGCGGTCGCCTCGATGGATTTGGCCAGTTGTTCCTGGACGTTTTCCGGCAGGCGCCAGATCTGGCCGATCGCCTGGAGGCGGATGCTGTTCTTGCTCATCTCGCCCAGCTCGCGCTTCAGGAAGCGGAGGAGATACTTCATCAACGTATCGACCTCGTCCTTGGGCCGGTTCCAATTCTCGACGGAGAACGCGTAGAGGGTGATGAACTTGATGCCCAGCTCGCCGGCGGCGCGGACAATGGTCTTCACCGACTCGGCGCCCTGACGATGCCCTTCAACACGTGGGAGGCCGCGTTCCTTCGCCCAGCGACCATTGCCATCCATGATGACGGCGATATGCGTCGGCAGGCTGGCCTTGGCCTCGGCGCTGAGTTGGGGGGCGGCAGTCATTTAATGCTGAAAGTGACCGCAATTCGCTTAGTGGCACTGGATGACATAGCAACCAACTCGACACTTGGGGCAAACGAAGGTGTAGATTGTTCCCATGTCTGCACCGTAGGAGAAGTTCCTGTCACTGAAAAGCTGTAGCAGAAACTCCATACCCCCGCCACAACTAGAACATTCGGGTACTTCAGGATCCTGGATCCAAGAGGGTGGCCCGCCAACGCGGCTGCCTCGGTTTGGACGGCTACCTTTGGCTCGTGGACTGAGAATAAGTTGGGCGGGATCGCGATCTTTTGGTCTCGCATCATCCGGGCCTCCTACTGGGCCTAAATCGCTAGCATCTTTCAGCAGTTTGAACTCGTCGCTTGAGTAGGCGAAAAAGACCGGGCCGTCACTCATGCATTTCAGGCACCAATAAACTTCAATGCGCTGTATTCCCAACCGCGCCAAATCAGCTTTTGAAAAGCCAGCGTCATTGAGGTCGATTGAAGCCATCAAGTGAGCGAGATCAGTACAGGTGCAGCACTTTGCGGTATCAGGCGCCGGCCCGCCAATGCGACTTCGAATGGTTGACAGATCGCCCGTGCCCAACTTTTTCCCCATGTTCAAGCCGCACATGGTGGTTGAAAAAGCCCGAACCGGTTGTTCCTTCTTCGCATTCCGATCCAAAAGCTCCAACACAACTTTGGATCGCTCTATCAAGGTTGAGGTATCAGCGACTTGGCCGTGTAGGAACAAGTAGCTTCCATCTGCGAAGTGCAAGTGTTCCTTGCCTTGCAAGTTCAGTTTGGAAAGCAAATCACAATTCTCGTTTACGAATTTCATGATGGCTCGCTCAGAAATCTTCTTAAATGAGTGGTAAACCGTTCCAGCCTTGGTGTCCAAAGGTGTCGTTGAGTAATCGGGATCCGGCTCGCGGTGTTGGCCCCAAGTCGGAATGCAATTTATGGAAAACCCGCCTTCACTGGGAAATCCAGCAATGTGGGCTTTCGCGAATATATGTAGCGGTCCTTCTGGGCGCAGCCGTAGCTCTCCTCCAAAGCGATTGAATCTGATCGTGCCAGCGCAAAGCTGGTCAATCTTGCTTCCGGGAACGTCGCGCGCAACGGCTCTGACCAGTTCCTCGAGAAGTTGCGTCTTGCATGTTTCCTCGCTCATGTCCGTGAGTATCTGCCTCGCATAACCAAGGCGGGTCACATCACAAGAATATTGTCTCTTCGCGCCCCGGTCCGACGGACGCGATCGCCAGCTTCGCGCCGGTCAGCTCGGCGATTGCCTTGAGGTAACTACGCGCCTTGAGCGGCAGGTCACTCCACTTGCGGGCACCCGAGGTGTCGCTCTTCCAGCCGGGAAACTCGCGATACACCGGCGTGCAACGCTCCAGTTCCTTGATGTCATTCGGCACGTGCTCCACCCGCTTCTTGCCGATGCGATAGTCAACGCACACTTTGATCGTTGCCACCGTGTCGAGTCCGTCGAGGTTGGTGACGGCCAGTTCGTCGATGCCGTTCACCATGGTCGCGTAGCGCGTGGCCACGGCGTCGAACCAGCCGCAACGCCGGGCCCGGCCAGTCGTTGCGCCAAACTCTCGGCCCAAGCCGTGCAACAAGTCGGAGATCATCTGGTCCTCGGTCGGCAACGGCCCTTCACCCACGCGGGTGGTGTAGGCCTTCATGACGCCGACGACGCGTTCCATGCGGTGCGGAGGCACGCCCGACCCGGTGCAGGCGCCGCCGGACGTCGTGTTCGACGAGGTCACATACGGATAGGTGCCGTGGTCGATGTCGAGGAACGTCCCCTGCGCGCCTTCGAAGAGCACGGCGGCCTTCCGCTGGGTGGCGTGATGCAGATAGACCACGGTGTCGGTGACGAAAGGCGCGAGGAACTCGCCGGCGGCGCGGTATTCCTTGAACACCTTGGCGAACGAGAGCGGCTGCGCGCCGAACGCGCGGAGCACTTCGTTGTTCTCCTTGATCTTCGCCTTGAGCAATTCCTCCAGCCGGTCGGGGCGGATCAAGTCCACGACGCGGATGCCGGTGCGCGCGGCCTTGTCACCGTAGCACGGGCCGATGCCGCGCTTGGTGGTGCCGATCTTGCCCTTGCCTTTGCGGACTTCGCGTAGCGCGTCGAGCTCGCGGTGATACGGGAACACCACATGCGCCGTCTCGCTGATCAACAGGTTCCTGCCGACCTTGATGCCCGAGGCGCGCAGGCCGACGATCTCTTTCATGAGCCCGATCGGGTCGATCACCGTGCCGTTGCCGATGACGCAGGTTTTGCGCGGGCGCAGGATGCCGGACGGGATCAAGTGCAGGACGTACTTCGTGCCCGCCACGTAGACCGTGTGTCCGGCGTTGTTGCCGCCTTGCGTGCGGACCACGATCTCGGCGTTCTCCGTCAACACGTCGATGATCTTGCCTTTGCCTTCGTCACCCCACTGGGCGCCGACCAGAATTGTATTTGCCATATTGAAACTGCTTTGTCTGCGGCAACAAAAAGCCCCGAACGGTAAATTTCGGGGGGTGCGCTCGCTATTTACTGGCAGAAGCTAGGAAGCGGCGCGGGGGGTGTCAAAGGAAAGTTCAAAGCGGGCGTGGCCGCCCGGCCGTGCAAAAACGCGCTCGCCTCCCGCTTTAAAATTGGCTCATGGTCACCCGCAGCACATGGACGAACCGACAACATCCCGGCTGGATTCGCTGGAAACACACCTCGCTCATCTCGAACGACAATACGACGAATTGAACGAGGTCGTCGTTCAGCAGGCCAGGGAGCTGAGCCGGTTGCGTATGCAAATGCAGCGCGTCTCGTCCAGCGTCGAGGGGATGGAAATGGACCGCATCAAGGCCACCAATGCGAAGCCGCCGCACGCCGTCATTTGACTTGTTCCGCTGAACGTCGAAGCCGATGCTCCGCGCCGTGAAAAGACCGCACCAGGACATCCCGCGCAAGACCGTTTACCGGCTCTCCGTTTACCTCCGTTGCCTGAACCGGCTCAAGGGCAACGCGCTGCAAACCGTCTCCAGCGAGGCGCTCGCGCAGGCGGCGGGGGTGAAGTCCACGCAGCTGCGGAAGGATCTGACGTACCTCGGGCAGATCGGCACGCGCGGGCGCGGCTATGATGTCGAACAGTTAGCGGAGTTGATCACGGATACGCTGGGCACGAACAGCCTGCAGCCGGTGATCCTCGTCGGCGTGGGGAACCTCGGTTCGGCCCTGCTCAGCTATCGCGGTTTTGCCGAGGAAGGTTTTCAGATTGTGGCCGCGTTTGATCTGAAGCCGGAGGCGGCCCGCCTGCGCCGCTTGCGCGTGGGCGTGCAGCCCATGGATCATCTCCCGGAAGTGGTGCGTCTGCAAAGTGTCCGCATGGCGATCCTTTCCGTGCCCGCAGCCGCGGCTCAGGAAGTTGCCAACCAACTCATCGAGGCCGGCATTGTGGGCATTCTCAACTTTTCGCCGATTGTGCTCTCCGTGCCCGAGGAAGTGATGGTGAACAACGTCAACCTCGCCATCGAACTCGAGAATCTCAGCTATTTCATCCAGCAGTGATCGGGTGAGCGGTCAGCGGCCTTGAGTCTGGTCGGCAATCAATTCCCGCGCGCGGGCGAGCGCGGAATCCATATCGCCACACAAGTTGTCGAGGCCGAGGCGGTCGATGAACCCGGCTTTCTGCAGCGCAAAGAGCGGCTGGGTATGGGGGCCGCACAAAATCAGATGGCGATGCTTGGCCGCCATTTTCTCCCGCAGATCGTCGAGCGCTTCGAGCGCGGTGGCGTCGAGCGCGAGCACGTCCCGCATGCGGAGGATGAGCACGCGCGTTTCATCCTGGCCATAGCGGCGGAGGGCGGTTTCGAGTTTGTCCACCGCGCCGAAAAAGAATGCGCCGAACACCCGGAAGACTATGACCCCCGGAGGCACCGTGCGGCCGGCGGCGGATTGTTCCGGACTGTTCGCGTGGGTTACTTCCTCGTCCGCCGTCACCTGGGTGGTGTCAGAGATGCGCTTGATCAAGGTGGCCGCCGCCAGCAACAACCCCACGCCGACCGCGAAGGTCAGGTCCGCGAGCACGGTCAACACGAACGTCACGACAAACACCGCGGCGTCGCTCTTCGGCCAGCGGCGGAGCGACGCGAACTGATGCCACTCGCCCATGCGCAGCGCCACCAACACCAGCACCGCGCTCAGTGCCGCCATCGGGATGTGCCGGGCCAGGGGCGCCGCCAGCAGCAGGATGGCGAGCAGGGTCAGCGCGTGGATCATGCCCGCGACCGGCGTGCGTGCCCCGCAGCGGACATTGGCGGCGGTGCGGGCGATGACGCCCGAGGCGGCCATGCCGCCAAACAGCGCGGAGCCGATGTTGGCGAGCCCTTGGGCGATCAATTCCTGGCGCGAGTCGTGCCGGTCGTCGATCATGCCGTCCGCGACCACGGCACACAGCAGGGATTCTATCGCGCACAAGATCGCGATCGTGAAAGCGTCGTGGAGCAGGTTGGACCACGTGGCAAATGGGAGCGAAGGAAAGTGCGGCAGCGGCAAGCCGGCGGGGATGCCGCCAAATTGCGTGCCGATGGTCTGGATGCCGAAGCGCGTATCGAGGTGCAGGAAAGCGGTTGCGGCGGCCGCCAGCAGGAGGGTGACGATCGCAGCGGGGACGCGGCGCCCCCACGACGCGGGCCACAGCAGGACGCAGGCGGTACACGCCACGGAGAGTGCGACGGTGGGCCAGTTCGGTGCGAAGCGGGTGGCAAGCGCTTCGAGCTTACCTACGAACTCCACCGGGAGAGTTGCGTCCAAGCCAAGGAAATCTTTCACCTGGGTGCTCAGGATGATGATCGCGATGCCGCTGGTGAAACCGGACACGAGCGGGAACGGCACAAACCTGATCAGGGAACCGAAGCCTGCGAAGCCCATGAGGATTAGCATCAGCCCTGCAAGAAAGGTGCAGGCAATTAGGCCATCCACTCCGTGCAGGGCGACGATGGGGGCGAGGATCGCGATGAAGGCACCGGCCGGACCTCCAATCTGAACGCGCGAACCACCCAGTGCCGACGTCAGGAAACCCGCGACGACGGCGGTGACGATGCCGGCTTGCGGCTTCAGTCCGGTGGCGATCGCCAACGCCATCGCCAGCGGCAGCGCAATCACCCCCACCGTCAGCCCGGCAACAAGATCAGCCGTGAAGTCCGCTCGCCGGTAGCCCTTCAACGTGTCGAGCAACCGGGGGCGGAACGCGAAGGAGAGGTGGGTCGCTTCGTTCGGCACAAAGGAAAAACCCCGCCGCAAGGACGGGGTGTCACTGACGAGCTTGGAAGGCGCTATTCAGCGCCTTCTTCGGTCTTCTTCTTGGCCGGCCGGCCGCGCTTCTTTTTGGCCGCAGGAGCGGGCGCGGGCTCAGCCACCGCCACCGGGATCGGCTCCAGATAGAGGTAACGACCGCAAGAGCCGCAGACCTGGATGTCCTCATCGCGCATCAGGGTGGCGATCGTGCCGACCGGCACACTCATCCGGCAACTGGTGCAGTGCCGGTTGCGCACCACGGACACGGCTTTCTTGCCGCGGGCGAGCATCCGGTCAAAATGGGCCAAGATCGGAGGTGGCACTTCCTTCCGGAGCTTGATGAGTTGCGGATTTGTGTCGGGATCCTTTTCCCCGACCATCTGCAGTTCCTGAATCTGGAGCATCGCTTCCATGAGCACTTTCATTGGAGGCGGATAATGAGGCAGAGGAAACATGTGGAAAGGAAAT
Source organism: bacterium (assembly GCA_031362805.1). Classification (GTDB taxonomy): domain Bacteria; phylum Verrucomicrobiota; class Verrucomicrobiia; order Limisphaerales; family RI-55; genus RI-55. The sequence continues at coordinate 156,553 of JANLTG010000053.1, read as the reverse complement.
TCTTCAACGTGGTGGAGCCACGGTGCAACCGACCGCATGCCCCACCCAATTTGGCTGGTGACCGGCAATGGGACGCGCCGACGCCTACTTCCCAAGGGCCCACTTGAACCCACGGGTCAGCAGGTCGATGAACACCGGATCGCGAAACGTATCGTCCGAATGTCCGTAAGTCGTTCCGAAAACGCGCACCTTGCCGTTGAAGTTGTTCACCCAGGCCACCGGATAGTCTTTGCCATCCAGTTCGCTCTTGCTGGTCGCCAGCGCCGTCGCGTTGGGCCAGAGCTTCTCGATCACATAAAGCTCGTCCATCGGAGTCACCCAGTCGGTCTTGAAGCCCTGCATGATTGGATGCCCAGGCGCGACGATCTTTACCGGATACTTGCTTTGATGATCATGGCGGCGGCTGGTGACCCCGAGAAATTCCCGCCAGTCATCGAACGTTGCGCCGCGATAAGTGTGCATTGCGCAATGGATGACCAGCGCGGGGACGCCGGTCTTGTGCGCGGCCAGGATCTTCTGGATGTAGTCCGCGTTGGTGGTGTCCGCGAAACATTCGTTGTGGATCACGAGGTCAAAACCCTTGGCCCAATCGGGTTTGCTGTAGAGCTCGATCTCCGCCCGCGTGCCCGTGCCGCCCTCGTTGATCACCGTCCACTCAACCTTGAGCGATTTGGAAATGCCCTCGGTGAGCGCCTGCGCCTGAAACTTGTAGTTGTGACAGCAGCCACCGGTGATCAGCAGCGCCCGGATCGGCTGCTCGGCGGCGAAGGCGGAAAACTGAAGGGCAGCGAACGCAATGACCAGCAAACGGGTAAGCATGGGGCAACGCTAGAAACCTTCGGGCCCCGAGTCAATCTGCGGAAATTGCCGGGGCGCGGGGCGCGGCCGGGGCGTCTTCAAACACCGGGATGACGACGTTGAACGCGGTGCCCTTCGTCAGTTCGGATCGGACGTTGAGCCCGTAGCCGAGTTCCTTGCAGAATTCGTAGACCATCGAAAGTCCCAGCCCGGTGCCGTGCCGGGTCGAGAAGGCTTTCGTGGTGAAGAACGGTTCGAAGATCCGCGTGAGATTCTCGGGCGAGATGCCGCTGCCCGAATCCTCGACCGCCACGATGACGTACTCCGACGAATGGGCGGGCGCGATCACCCAATGCTCGGGAATGTGGTGGATGCGCTGGCAGCTCAGCCCCAGTCGTCCCCGGCCCTCCATCGCGTCGAGGGCGTTCAACATGAGATTCAGCAGAATCTGCTGCAACAGCTCGCGCGTGCCATGCACGGGCGGCAACCCGGGAGTCACATCCACCGTCACCTCCACTTCGGGCGGCAGGCGATCGCCCAACAGGCGCACGGTGTCCTCCACCACGCCACCGACGTTTTCCAGCGAGAGCTTTACGTCGTCCGCCCGGCTGAAGCCGAGCATCGCTTTCACCAGCGTGCTCCCTTGTTCCACCATGCTCTTGATGCGGCTGATACGCGTGCGGATCTTGTCCGCATTTTCCGGATTGGCTTCGATGATCTGGATCGACCCGCGGATGATGGAGAGAATGCTGTTGAAGTCATGGGCGACGCCGGCCGCGAGCGTGCCGAGCGAACGCATTTTCTCGGAGTGCGCGAGTTCCTGATTGGCGACTTCCAGTTGCTGGGTGCGCTCGGCCACGATCCGCTCGACTTCGGCATAGCTGCGGACCAGGCGCAGATGGCGGTTGACGGCCAGCGCGCCAAAAGCGAACACCGCCAGCGCGGCGAGGACGACAATGCCCGCCAGTTGCGGCTGCAGGTACCACGGCACCACCAGTACAAAATTCCAGAAATCCGGGCTTGGATCATGATTGAACTGCCGATCCATGGCCCGCACCTGGAACTCGTGCTCGCCCACCCGTAGCTCGTTCGCCGACAGGCGCAGTGTCTTGTCGGTCATCGGCGGGCTCCATTCGCCTTTGTCCAATCGATATTGGTAGAGCAGGCGCTCCGTTGAGGTCGCCTTCCAGCGGTCACGGCCGCTGAATGCGAACGACAGGACTTCGCGGCCGGAGACCTGGTCGTTTTGTGGGGTATCGCCAAGGATCGTCTGCGGAGGTTCGGTGTCGGTTTCGGGATGAAACAAACTGAGTCCCCGGGAATGCCCAAGCCAGAGGCGTCCGTCGCTCGATTGCCGCAGTGCCTTCGCATCGCCGGCAATGCCCTCCTCCGCGCCGTAGGCGATCCATTGCCCCTGATAGTGGCGATGCAGACCGCTTTCGGTGGCGGCCCACAACATGCCATCGGCGGTTGTAAAGAGTCCGTTCACGCGACCCAGCGTCGCCGACATGTTTTCCCAGGACTGGCCGTCGAACTTGCTGACGCCGGAGCGCGAGCCAGCCCAGATCGCGTTGCGGCCCTGTTCATGGAGTCGTTCAACGCCGGCCGGGCTTGGCTTGTTGGCTGTTGGGAACTGGTTCCAACCGCCGCCGGAATGCCGGGACACTCCGGCGGAGCCTCCCAGCCAATGTTCGCCGACGCTGCTCACGAGGACACAGCTCCAGGTACCGATGCCTGCGGGCGGCTGCGGGAGCTCCGGCTGTTTCCAATCTTGTCCGTTGAACACTGCCAACCGCGGGTCGGCAGGCGGGTCGCTGAGTTCAGCGAAGTAGTGATTGTTGGCACCCGTTCCCAGATAATGCACCCCAGCTCCGGCTGGATGGAGCAGCGGTTCAAAGCGGCCCTTGACCGGGTCGTAGGCAATGAGCAGGCGGCGGTCGGTGAAGAAGATTCGGCCATCAGCAAACTCACCCAGCGGGCTGGGGTCGCCGGTGGCGGTGGCGGTCAATCCCGGCCGGGGAAAGGCAACCCAATTGGTGCCCTGCAACCGGAACAGATTCTCCGCGCCGAGAAACCACAGGCTGCGGTCGGTCGCCTCGAAGATGTCCGAAATCGCTTCTGTGATGGCCGGAGCATTTTCCGGAGCCCGCCAACTGTAGGGCGCGTAGCGCCACACGCCATCCGGGGTGCTGAGCCAGTAGGCGCCGCTGGCTTCCGCGACGGTGTCGGAAAGTGTCGACGGGCGGATTCCGACGTCGGACATTTCGCGCGTCTCGACTGCGGGGGGCTGCCATTGCCGCAAGGCATTCACTTCCAGCGCCCACGCCCGGCCATCCCGCGTATGCCAGGCCTGGCGCACGGATCGCGTGCGCTCAACGGGCAGCGGTTCGATGGTCCAGGTGCCGTCGGTGAAACGCAACCAGACCCGGCCGTCGCCCGTGCGAGCCTCGGCCAGCATCAAGAGCGAGCCAGCTTCTTTTTCGACCGGTCGCTGCGGTTTGTGGGCATTGATCGCGTCGGGAATCCGATAGGTCGTCCAGGCCGCTTCCGGCGAGATAACTGAGTTCGCCGCCCCCGTCTGGTTCGTGGTGTCTTGTGCCCGGGCGATGCCGTCCTCGGCGGTGACCCACAAGCCGCCAGCGTTGGCGGGAAGCATTTCCCCCAACCGGCCCAGCCCCAGCGCGGCGGCTTCCTTGAGCACGGTGGAGCGGCTGGCGAGCGCGTCAAACTGGAGCAACCGATCGCTGGCCAAGACCAGCACGTTGTAGCGCCCGGCCGGCAGCAAGGGAATTGGTCGGACCTTGCGCAGAATTTGGGACGTCCATTCCGCCTCGATCTCCGGCACCACGCTGGCGCGCCAGAGACGGCCGTCATACCACTGCACGCCGTTGGTGTTGAGCGTCCAGAGCTGGCCGGACTCACCTTCGTAAATCCGGTACTTGCCGAAACTGGTGACGGCGTCGGAGGCCGGTGCGGGAATCCATTTTGCGGAGTAGCCGTCAAACCGGGTGATGAACGGCTCCTCGTCATGGCGGATCCAGAGGCTGCCCCCGGCACCGATGCTCAAGTAAGTTGCCGAGCGGGCCGCGAGCCCATCGGCATCGCGATTGAAGGAACGCCAGTTGGGTTGGGCGCGAAGGGAGGCGGTTCCGAACAGGCAAAGCGCCAGCGCCCACAGGAAGGATCGGTTCGGCCAGCGCGCCATGCGGCGAGCATGGGCCGACGCGGAATCGCCGGGCAACTGCTAAATAGTGCCGTCAATCGGCCGCAAAAAGCGCCTCGGCGAACTGCTTCGCATCGAACGGCTGGAGGTCGTCCGGCTTCTCGCCGAGCCCGACAAACTTGATCGGCAACCCTAGTTCTTTCTGGATGGCGACGACCATGCCGCCCTTGCTCGTGCCGTCGAGCTTGGTGATCACGAGGCCGGTGAGCGGCACCATCTTGTGAAACTCGCGCGCCTGGTTCAGCGCGTTCATGCCGGTCGAGCCGTCGAGCACGAGCAACACTTCGTGCGGCGCACCGGGCAGTTTCTTGTCGATCACGCGATGCACCTTCTGCAACTCCTGCATCAGGTTGTGCTTGGTGTGCAACCGGCCCGCAGTGTCGATGAGGAGATACTCCGCGTTGCGCGCCTGCGCGGCGACGATCGCGTCATGGGCCACAGCAGCGGGATCGGCGTTGTTCGCCCCGGCCACCACTTCGACCTCGAGCCGCTCGCCCCAGAGTTTCAACTGCTCGATCGCGGCGGCGCGAAACGTATCGCACGCGCCCATCAGCACGGTCTTGTTCTGGCCTTTCAGCCAATGGGCAAGCTTCGCGGACGTGGTGGTCTTGCCCGTGCCGTTCACGCCCACGATCGAGATGACCGTCAACCCTGCGGCCGCGCGGTGTAGTTCGGGCTTATTGCCGGCCAGGCTCTTCTCCACTTCGCGCTCCGCGACAGCAATGAAGTCCAGTCCGCTGCGGCCCTGAGACTCGAAAGCCTTGCGCGCGGCCCCGATGATTTGCGCGGTCATGGCGGTGCCGAGGTCCGCGCCCAGCAGCGCGTGCTCCAGTTCCTCAATCGAGTCCGCCGTCAGCCGGGGCGACAGCGTGACGATGCGTTTGATTTCGTGGACGAGCTTGTCCTGCGTTTTCTTGAGCCCGGCCTTGAAGCGGTCGAAGAGTCCCATCGTGCGTGAGGTTGCGGTCAGTTGTTGGTGGCCGGACCCGCGCCGCGGCGCGCGGCCACGGCTTCCTTGAGGCGTTCGACAAAATCAATCGCCAGCCGGACGGAGCCGATCAGCGGCTCGCCCTTGTTCATGCCGTGGCAGTCCGAGCCGCCCGTCGGCAGCAATCGAAACCGTGCCGCCACCCGCAGATAATGCTCGGTCGTATGCGGGCTGTGGCGGGAATGAAAACATTCGATGCCGTCCATGCCGGCCTCGGCCAGGCCGGGAATCACTTCGTCGGCTCGATACAGGCCGGGATGCGCGAGCACGGCGAGTCCGCCGACCTCATGGATCAACTGGATCGCCTCGGCGGCGGTCATCTTGAACTTGGGCACCCACGCCGGCCGGCCCTTCTTCAGGAAGCGTTCGAAGGCGTCATCCAGCGAGGCGCACCGGCCGTTCTTCACCAGCACGCGCGCGATGTGCGGCCGGCCGGGGGCATTGCAATTCGCCAGCGCGAAGACTTCTTCCGCCGTGATTTTCACCGACAGCTTGTTCAACCGTTCGACCATGTCGCGGATGCGATTCTGCCGCACTTCCTGAAAGCGCTGCATCGACACCAGCAGCCGGGGGTGCAACGGATCGATGAAGTAGCCCAACAGGTGCAGCTCATAGCCTTCACAGTCGCAGGTCAGCTCCGTGCCGGGAATGAAGTCGATGCCGTGTCCCGCGCAGGCCACCGCCATGCGCGCGCAGCCCTCCACCGTGTCGTGGTCCGTCAGGGACATGACCGTCAGCTCGCAACGCCGGCCATGGCCCGCCAGTTCCTCCGGCGAATACGTGCCGTCCGAGAAGTGGGTGTGCAGATGAAGGTCGGCGTACATCGGGTTTACTTCAGGCGTGGCAAACGGGCGCTCACTTCGGCGCACTGACCGTGCGCGCCGGGCGCAACACCTCGGATTTTACGCGGTCCAGCAGGCCGTTGACGAACTTGCCGCTGTCTTCCGTGGAGAACTTTTTGGCGATGTCCACCGCCTCGTTGATGCTGACCACCGGCGGGATGTCATCGCGGTGAAACATTTCGTAAATGGCGAGCCGCAGAATGTTCCGGTCCACCGCCGCGATGCGGTGCAGGCTCCAGTTCTGGGCGTACTTTTGAATGAGCGCATCGGCCGCGTCCCGGTGCTCGATCGCCCCTCGAATCAAGGGGTCGGCGAACAACCGTATCGCTGCTTCGTGCGCGGTTGGCGGGGGCAACTCGACCGGCTCGACCGGCCCCATCGGCTGTACGGAGTCCTGCGCCGCCGCCTGTTGTGAGCGCCAGAAATGATCCAGAGCCGCATCCAGATCGGCCAGCGCATTGAGATCGTGCTGATACAAAAATTGAATCGCGCGTTCCCGCGCCTCGCGACGTACACCCATACGCGCAGGATGCCGCGAATGCCCGGAGGGCGGAAGGCAATTCTTTGACGGGCCACCGATCGCAATCGTGCTCGTCCTCGTCCTCGAGTTAGGGCGACGGAACGGTGGGACGGAACCGTAGGGCACAATCACTCCAACACTCCGCCGTTCGATTACGACGACGAGGATGATTGCCACACAGCGCCGCTTGCACCGCGCACTTTCCAAAATCGCGCCGACGCACTAGCCTGCGGCGGATGTTCTACGACACGCATGCCCACCTGGATTATCCCGAGTTCGCGCCGGACTTCGACGCGCTGCTGGACCGCGCCCGGGCGGCCGGCATCACGAAGATCATCTCGATCGGCACCAATCTGGCGAGCAGCCGCCAAGCGATCGCGCTGGCCGAGCGGCATCCGAATATCTATGCCGTCGCGGGCTGGCACCCGTGCGAGGCGATGGACGCGCCGGCGGACATCCGCGGTGAACTGCGCGAACTGGCGAAGCATCCCAAGGTGGTCGCGCTCGGCGAAACCGGCCTCGACTACTACCGGCTGCCGAGCAAGGAGTCTGGTAGTCCGGCGGATGACGAGGTTTACAAGCGTCGCCAGGCGGAGCTGTTTCAACAACATCTCGAAGTCGCCGCCGAGACGGGGCTCAACATCGTCATCCACCAGCGCGCTTCCTTTGCTGACACGCTCGCGCAACTCACGCCCTTCGCCGACCGCGTGCGCGGCGTGTTTCATTGCTTCGCCGAACCGGTGGAGTCATTGAACCGGATTCTCGCGCTGGGGTCGATCGTCAGCTACACGGGTATCCTGACCTTCAAGAACGGCCAGAACATCCGCGACGCGCTCGCCGCCACGCCCCTGGGGAAGTTCATGCTCGAAACCGACAGCCCCTACCTCGCGCCAATCCCGTATCGCGGCAAACGCTGTGAGCCGGCGTACGTCGCCGACACCGCTCTCGTCGCCGCGCAGGTGAAGGACTGTTCGCTGGTGGAACTTGGGGCAGCGACCTGCGCGACGGCGAAGGAGTTCTTTCCGCGGCTCGCGTAAGTCCGCGCTTTGACTTTCCCGCACCGCCTGTCTAGCGTGCCGGCATGGAATCGTTGCACGCGCCGTGGCGCATTGAATACATCCTCGCGCCGAAGGAGCCGTTGCCTGCGGGCGGCGAGTCGTTGTTCACGCGCCTCGCGCAATCGAGCGATGACGTGCCCAACCTGGTGATCGCGCGCGAGCGGTCGTGCTTTGCGGTGATGAACCGCTTTCCATACAACGGCGGTCACGTGATGACGGTGCCGTACAAACAGGTTCACGATTTCAACGGGCTGACGCCCGAAGAGATCACCGACTTGATGCTGCTCACGCGGCGGGTGCAGAACGCGATCAAGGCGGTGATGAACCCGGACGGCTTCAACCTGGGCATCAACCTCGGGAAGGTCGCTGGCGCGGGCATCGTCGAGCATTTGCACCTGCACATCGTCCCGCGTTGGAACGGTGACACGAATTTCATGCCGGTGACCGCCGGCACGTCGGTGGTGCCCGAGGCGCTGCTCGAGACGGCGGCCAAGCTGCGGGCGGAACTGGGCAAGGCTTCTTAACCACCAATGAACACCAAGAGACACGAATCCAGACGAACCCACCGGGCATTGCTTTCGTTGTGCCTGGATTGGTGTGAATTCGTGTTCATTAGTGGTCGAGCATTTGGTAAGACAAGCCCATGACAACTGAGACACTTCATTTTGAGAACGCACGCACGGTGCAGTTGCTGGTCGGCAATTCGTCGCGCAACCTCGACGTGCTCGAACGCCAGCTCGGCGTGAAGGCCACCGCCCGCGATGGCTGGATCAAACTCGAAGGCGCCAAGGACGCTGTCGAGACCGCGCGGCAGCTCTTCGAGCAGATCGAGACCGCCGTGAAATCAGGCTCGCCCGTCGGCGCGCGTGATTTCGGCCAGGCGCTCGCCGTGATCAAGAACGACGGCATCGAGGCGTTGCGCAGTTTGTTCTCAGCTCGCATTCAGACGTCCGCCAAAAAGGCGCCGGTCACGCCGAAGACGGCGGGCCAGAAGCGGTACGTCGAGGCGATCAAGGCGTACGATGTCACCCTCGGCATCGGGCCCGCCGGCACGGGCAAGACCTACCTCGCGATGGCGATGGCGGTGGCGGCGCTCCGCGAGGAAAAAGTTTCGCGCATTATTCTAACGCGGCCCGCGGTCGAAGCCGGCGAGGCGCTTGGTTTCCTGCCGGGTGATCTCGATGAAAAATTGGAGCCGTACCTGCGGCCCTTGCAAGACGCGCTGCACGACATGCTGCCCGCCGACGAGCTCATCAAGCACCGTGAGCGCGCCACCATCGAAATCGCGCCGCTGGCCTATATGCGCGGGCGCACGTTGAACAACGCCTTCGTGATTCTCGACGAGGCGCAGAACACGACGCCGGAGCAGATGTTCATGTTCCTCACGCGCCTCGGCTACGGTTCGAAGGCCGTGATCACCGGCGACCCGACCCAAGTGGACCTGCCGGGGCACAAGAAATCCGGGCTGCACGAGGCGGTCGTGGCGCTCCAAAAAATCGAGGGCGTCAGCATCATTGAGTTTCACAAGCGCGACGTCGTGCGGCATCCGCTCGTGCAACGGATCATCGAGGCCTACGAGGAACACCGCGTGCGATCGAAATGAAACGAGCGGCCAGCAGCCGGGCCCGGCCGGCCTCCGAACGCGCGGGTGTCGCGTTGCGCCCCACCCGCCAGTTGCTTCAGATCCAGAACCGGCAACGCACGCGGAGCGTTGATACGCGGCTGCTCAAGAAGTTGCTGCGCGATGTGCTGAGCAATGACCTCGGCGTCACTCACTGCGAAATCTGCGTGCACCTGGTCGGCGCCCGCGAGATGACGAGCGTCAATGAAACCTTTCTCCAACACGCCGGCTCCACCGACGTGATCACCTTCAGCCATCGCGAACCACCGAGCACGACGGAGTTGCATGGCGAGCTTTTTGTCTGCGTGGACGAAGCGATCGAGCTGGCGCCACGGTTTCGTGGCACCTGGCAGTCGGAGATTGTGCGTTACGCGGTTCACGGTTTCCTCCACTTGCAAGGCCACGATGATCAGGAACCGACGGCGCGGCGGCGCATGAAACGGGTCGAGAACCAGGTGCTGCGCTCGCTGCGAAAGCGCTCGGCCGTCGAGCACATCGGACCAGGGAAAAGGCGCGTGAAATGAGCGAATCCAATCCCATCAACCGCTGGCGGGCGAATTTTTACACCGGCCTGGCGATCGTGCTGCCGGCGATCATTTCGCTGGCGATCGTGAAGTGGCTCTTCGGCACGATTTCCAACGTCACGGACTTCCTGCTGTTTTTTCTCCACTGGCTGCCGCTCGACCAGCGCTGGATCTATGTCGATGGAGTGTCCGGCCCGATGCTGCTGCACTGGAAGCTCGTGGCGCTGGCGCTGGCGGTAACGCTGATCACGTTGATCGGCCGGTACGCGCGACACTACCTCGGCAAGCAGGCGATCCGGCTGCTGGATCTCCTGATGTTGAAGGTGCCGCTGTTGAACAAAATCTATGGCGCCATCAAACAGGTGAACGAGGCGCTCACCATGAGCAAGGGCTCGTCGTTCAAGCAGGTGGTGTTGCTGGAATTTCCTGGCAAGGGCATGTACTCGCTCGGCTTCATCACCAACGAGGATCATCAGGAGGTGCAGCTCCGCACGCCCCAGCCGATCGTCAGCGTCTTCGTGCCGACCACGCCCAATCCCACGTCCGGCTTCATCGTGCTAGTGCCGCAGGCGGACCTGGTCAAGCTGGAGATGTCGGTGGCGGACGGCCTCAAGTTCATCGTCAGCCTCGGAACCGTTGCGCCGGACTATCGCGCGCAAGCAATGGCCAGCCTCGCATCCCAGTCCCCGACCCTGCCGGGCGGCGCGGCGAACCCCGTCAGGTAACGCCGCATGGAAGAGCGCACCACCGGCATCATCCTGCGTACGCGGCCATTGACCGAGACGAGCGTGATCGTCAATTGGCTCACCGCCGATGCCGGCCGCATCGCGACCGTCGCCCGGGGCGCGCGCCGGCCCAAGTCCGCTTTGCGCGGCAAGCTCGATTTGTTTTTCGTTGCCGAGTTCAGCTTCGTGCGCGCGCGCCGCTCCGACTTGCACACGCTCAAGGAGGTCAGCCTGCGACAAACCTATGCGGCCTTGCGCCGGGACATCGAGCTCGTGCAGCAGGCAGCGTATGCCGTAGCGCTGATTGAACAGACGACCGAGCGCGACACACCACTGCCCGAAGTGTATGCCCTGACGCTCGGCTTTCTCGATGAACTTGCCCGGCACGAATGGCGGACTGAGGCTGTCCTGTGGTTTGAATTGAAACTGCTGGCGGAACTCGGCCTGCAGCCCGAGCCGGAAGCTGCGCGCGTCAGTCCCCGGACGCGCCGGTTGATGGAAGAAGTCTGGATCGCCGACTGGCCCGCCGCATTTGCGCTCCAACCCGACATCGGACAGGTGAAGGAGTTAACTCATTTTCTCCACGGCTACTTGATTTATCACCTGGACCGATTGCCCAAAGGCAGAGCCGCGGCGCTGCGGCTGGAGTCGGGTGCGGCAAGGATGCTCTGAGCGGCCAGGCGGGCAACTGTGCCCGTTTATCCGGAACGATTCCATTCAGGGGAGCGCGCGCGTCTCGCGTGCCGTGTTCGGCGTCGCGCCGAACAATTTATGACTCCCGCACCGTTTGGTTTGCCAAACCGCGGCCGCCAGAAGGCGTCGCCGGGACGGCTCCGCAGCACGCGAGACGCGCGCGCTCCCTAGTCCAAACGAATTATTCCAGTTTAGATCAACTGCCGGCGTTTCACGCTGAGATACTGCGTCACCAGTTGCGGGCAGAGTTTCTCGTTGTTCAACTGCGCGAACGCGACGCCGCGCCGGTGTAGCACCTTTTCCAGTTCACGCAGCTTCTGCCAGCGGAAGTGCGCGCCCAGCCGATCATAGATCTCGTCGGTTGAGCTGACATTCGCGTGGCTGAAGACGGGTTCCACGCCGGGCGGCGGCAGCATGTTCACGAGGATCAAATGCTGGCGGCACAGCACATCCATGCTTTTCACAAAGGCCTCGGACAAGACCGGATCATCGAGTGCGGTGAGAAACACGAGCAACGCGCGGCGGCGCAGACGCAGGCGGATGAACGACGCGAGCTCTTCGAAGTCAGGCGTCACCGATTGTGGCTGGAGCGTATAAAGCTCGTCACGGCAGGCGTCGAAATGCGCGCGGCCATTGCGGGCGCGGAGGAACGTTTTCACCTGGTCAGTGAAGGTGATCAGGCCAAAGAGATCGCCCTGTTGCTCGGCGGCGAGCCCGAGCATCAGCGCGGCGGTGACGTAGCGCTCAAGCGTGGTGATGGATTCCGATCGGCCTGAGAAACCCGCGTTCCCCGGTTGACCCCGCTCCCCTTCGGAAGGGGTGAGGGAGGTGACATTTTTCGAACGTGCCGACGGGGAGAGTTCTTCAGCGGGTCGGGGTTGTTCGCGGGCGCTCAGACGCGAGGCGTCGACGATCACGTATATCTCCTGCGTGCGTTCGATTTGGAAAACCTTCGTCACCGGCTGACCGCGACGCGCCGTGGCTTTCCAACTGATTTCGTCCAGGCCGTCGCCGGGGACGTAGTCGCGAAGCTGCTCGAAGTCACGTCCCTTGCCGACCTGCCGTTGTGCGTGAATGCCAAGCGAGCCGCGGTGCAAAAACATCGCCGCCATGCCGCGACGTTCCGACAGGAGGTTGGGATAAACCCGCAGCTCGCATTGAACGGGCAACGAAACGCGCAGCGCCCACAAGCCGGCCGGCGACGTGCCTTCGACGAAAACACGATCGAGCTTGAAGCGCCCGCGCTGGCGTGGCGTGCAGGCCCATTCGATGCGCGAGGCGGCCTGGCCAGCCGGAAGCGTTACGATCTGTTCGGCCGATTCGGTCGACACGCACTCAGGGAAATTGACACCGATGCGTAGCCGGCGAGCGCGTTCCCGGGGGTTACGAATATCCATGTGAAACCGGGCTGCCCGATCTTTCGAGAGGCGCACGGTCGCCGGAAGTTCAATCGCGATGCCTTGGAGCACCCCAAAACCGGCCGCGGCATCGACGATCACGATCAATAGCGCCAGCAAGAGCGCCAGGGCGACGATCGGCAGCGCCTCGGGGACAGCCGTGCCGATCAACACCGCGGGAATCACCAGCGCGGTGAACCAGAAAAGCAATCTGGGTGAGGGGACGATCATGCAAGGTGGGGCAGTTTTGCAACTAGTCGCCGAAGCGGGGCAAAACATTCAACAACCAACTTCCAACGCTCAATGTCCATGGGGCACCCCCTGCGAACACTGCGGTATTGGCCGCCATGGGTTGAGCGATGAGTGTTTGTCATTGGCTTTGGATTCGCTGAAAGGCAGGCGCGATGCCCGTCCTACCTGGGCACGGCGACGATTTGCAGGATCTTTTCGATCACTTCGCGGATGCTGAGGCCCTCGATCTCGAACTCGGGCCGCAGGATCAGGCGATGTTCCAGCACAGGAATCGCCATGGCCTTGATGTCGTCGGGCGTCACGAAATCGCGGGCGGCCATCGCCGCGTGGGCCCGGCTGGCGAGCAACAATGCCTGGGTCGCTCGCGGTCCCGCACCCACCAACACGCTCTCGTGCTGGCGCGTGGCGCGAATCAGATCCACCAGGTACGCCACGAGTTCATCGCGGATAGTGAGCTTCTCGAGCTGCGCGCGGAGCAGGCCCAGCTCGTTGCCGCTGACGACCGGTTGCACCCCGCCGCCGGCGAGTGTGGCCTCGGGCGCTGCCGGGCCGAGCGAGCGTTGGGCGAGCTGCAATTCATCGGCGCGCTCCGGGTAGCCCATAGTGACCTTGAGCATGAAGCGGTCTTTCTGCGCCTCGGGCAGCGGGTAAGTGCCCTCGTACTCGAGCGGGTTCTGCGTCGCGAACACGGTGAAGTTCGGCGACAGCGTGTGCGACTCGCGATCGATCGTGACCTGGCGCTCCTGCATGGCCTGAAGCAACGCCGACTGCGTCTTGGCCGGCGCGCGGTTGATTTCGTCGGCGAGCAGAAACGTGGTGAAGATCGGGCCGCGCACGAGCGTGAACTCGTTCTTCTGCAGGTTGAAGACGTTGATGCCGGTGATGTCAGCCGGCATCAGGTCGGGCGTGAACTGGATGCGATTGAACTCGCAACCGAGCACCCGGCCGAGCGTGCGGACGAGCAGCGTCTTGGCGATGCCGGGCACGCCTTCGATGAGCGCGTGGTGGTTGGTGAAGATGGCGATGAGCGCGTGATCGACGACCGTTTGCTGGCCGATGATCACCTTCGCGACCTCCTGCCGCGCGCGGCCGAGGACTTCCTTAAGTTGGTCAGTGGTTTCGTTCATAAAGGGCAGAACTGAAAATCAGACAGGGGAGAAGCGAACGCCGAACGTTCAACTTTCAACGCCCAGGCACCAAGCGAGGCGACCTCTGTAACCTTGAGCGTTGGTTGTTTGGACTGGGCAACCTTCATCGCTTCTCCTTCCAGGCGCGGTTGAGTTCGCGATAGGTGTTGATCACGGTGACCTCGCCCGCGGGCGAGTCGTCGTGGGACATCATCACTTTTTCCATGCGGTCGAGGCGTTCCTTCGAACAACCGCCGCTGGCGACGAGGCTGTGCTTCCACTCCGCAAAGCAGGCCTTCAGAAGTTCGGTGGGGCGGATGCCACGGCGCAGGAGGTTCACGAGTCCCGCAGCGGTATCGCGGCCGGCGATGTCCGCTCCGGCGAGCGCCGCGCTGGCGGTCGGTTGCCGGGGCAGAAAACTTGCCGCACTGCGCCAGACAAAGAGCAGGGCGAGCACGAGGAAGGCACCAATGATCCCGTGCATGCGATAGCGGCGCAGCATGCTCGCCAGGCCCGGGTTCGCCTCGACGCCGAGGTGATGCTCGTCAAAAACCACGCGCGAACTGCCGCTGATCAACCAAGCCAGGAAATCCGTCTTACGCTCGCGACGCAGCGCCTCGTTGCTCACCAGCCACGCGTCCGTGCTGACCACGACCGACCCCGCGGCGATCCGCCGCTCGATGACGACCGGTCGCCCCTGCCGCTCGTAAATGACCCGCCAGTCGGCGTGCAAGTTGGTGAAGCAAACGGTCGAGTGCCATGGAATTTCGGGGGGCAACGGGAGGTTGGCGACCAAGGTTGCGGGCTCGGATTTGAACTCGGACCCCATGCCCGGCAGCGGGACGAAGTTCAAGTCGAGTTTCCATTCCTCGCGAAAGGCGACGTCCTCCGGCTGCAGCGAAAGCGGATCGCGAGGAACCAACGGTCCCTTCCGAAAACGAGCCTGCTGCCAGGGGAGAGGGCCGCCGGCATTCGTGCTGACGCGCTCCACGAATTGCGACGGTGTCCACGCGACGACGAGCCGGCCGCCGCCGCGGATGAAGTTGCGCCAATCGGTTTCGGGCAACGCGCTGTGTTCGTCGCCGAACCAGAACGCTGTCGTGTTGCGCGGGTCATCGAATCGCCCCAGCGGCCGAAAGTTGCGGCCGACGCGCAGGGCGCTGAGTGAGTTCAAGCTGTCGTGCAGCGCTTTGGTGCCGAGTGGATCGGCGCGCAACGACGAATAAGGCGGATACACGTCGCCGGACTCGAAGCGGATCGTGAACAACTGCCAAAGCCCCCAGCCAAAGCCGAGCAACGCCAGGATGGCGAGCGCGATGACGGGATGGGCGGAGCGGTTCATGGTGAAAGATGGGAACGTTCAACATTCAACGTCCAACGCCGAACGTTCAAGGAGCGGCTCGAGCCGGCCGCTGGGAGGCAGGCGTTGAAGGTTGTTTGTTCCACGTTCATCGCGCTGAATCAAAGGCTGCGTATTCGCTGCACGTTGGTTTCGAAAGCCGCGAGCAAATCGTGCGTGGCTTCGTGGCGCCCGTACCAGACGCGATCGAAGACCGCGACGTTGTGGGTGAAGGCGGTCAGCACCACGGGCAGGGCGTGACTGCGACGACCGAGTTCGCGGGCATATTCGAGGTTCGACTTGTAGCGGGCGATGGTGAGCAGCCCGCGGCCGGCGAGGTGCGCGAGCCCGGCGAGATACAATGCCCGGAGCGCGAGGCGAAGTTCGCCCTTGGTCATCAGCTCGCGGGCGAGGCGCAGCCATTCGTCCTCGGGCAGTTGCGCGGCGGTGACGTTGTCATCGGTGAGATCGGGCGTGGCGGGGGCCGGTTGTGCGACACCTTCAGGAATGAGGTGGTGATAGTTTTTCCAAAGCCGGTAAAGCAGGAAACCGATCGCCGCCGCCAGCACCACGAGCAGCAGGATGAACAGGCCGCGCGTGGCGTCGGCCCAGCCCTTGCCGCTGACGCTGGGCGCCCGCGCGTCGCCGAAAAGCTTGTCGATGATCCAGCGCAACATTTCGAAGACGCTGCGGCCGATCGATTTCACCGACTCGGCGAGCCAATTGAAGATTCGCTCCAGCGCGCGTTTGAGCCAGGTATCCTTCGCGGCCGTCTCCGCGACTTGCTCCCGCGGCATGCGCCAGGTGTATTCGCGGCGCTGCAAGACGTCATCGATGGCTTGATTAAGCTCGGTGGAACTGGCGGCGGACGGCGGCGCCTGCGGGCTGTTGAGCGGTGCCGGCGCCGGTGCCGGTTCAGTTGAGGTGGAATCCTCGGCACCGCGGGCGACGGCGATCGAGAGCAGGGCGGTGGCGAGCAGGGCAACCGCGCTTCCCAGTGAACGTTTGGGCAACGCCTTCAGCTCCGCGCGAATATCTTCACCAGTGGTGATGGCTTCGCCTTGGAAACAGCGCAGGACGTAGCTCGCCTTGACCAACGGATCCAGGCAGAGCCAGGTGATGCCGCCGGCGGTGGCCAGGAACGTGGAGTTCAACATCGCCCAGTAGCTTTGCGTAAAACTTGTCTCGACGCCGAGCAGCATCTTCAGCAGGTGCGGAAGCGCGAATAACAAAATGGAGACGTTGAGGAACACGACGAATCCTGCGCCCGAGAGTATCGCGACGAGCCCATGGTTCTGGCCGGCCCACAAACGGGCGTGCCGCAGGGCGCGATTGACGACCGGGCGGTCGGCATTGATAGGGAGGCCGGTCAGCGTGGTGAGGCACTGATAGAAGGCGAAACACCAGGCGAAGGGAATCGCGATGAGGATCGCGATGGGCAGAATGACAAACCCGGTGGCCTGCCAGAAAAGGTTGCTGGCCTCGGCCGCGAGCCGTTCGCGAAAGGAAATGCGTTCGCTGGCGATGCCGGAAACTTGTGCCCACAGCCGTCGGGCGAAGGCGCCCTGGCAAAATTTCATCCAGCAGAAAAGCAACGCGAGCACGCTGGCCAGCGGTTCAAGACGTTCGCGGGCGAACGGGCTCCGGCTCATGTCCGACCAAAAGAATAGGAAGGCAAGGACGAAGGGCAGGGCGCCCACGTAGTAGATCGCCAGCGTGCTCACGGGCGCCGTGCGCAAGAGATGAACGGCGTCCTCGATCAGATCGAGCGCAGGTCGGGCTTGGCGGCGGGGTTTGCGGCTCATGGCGATTCCAGCCAGTTCTCCTGCCAGACGGTTCCTTCATGAAACTGCGACGGCGCTTCCAGCAGCGTCTGGCCGATCAGGAAAAAACCGAGCCAGATGAACACCAGACCCAGCGTGGCTTGCGCGAGGGAGGCGGCGAGCCGCCACGATTGCTTTGGCTTGGCAACCTCCGGGGCGGCGGCGGCGATGCACGCAGCGCACATCAAGCGGTCGTCGTGTTCGATGACGCATTCGCGACAGTAGAAGCGCCGGCAACTCGGGCAACGCGCGACGGCTTCGCGCAGGGCGTGATTGAAGCAACGGGCCTGGTGCAGGGCGCTCATGACGTGGCGGGAGTGGCCGCGGGTGCGGCGGTTTCAGGTGCCGATGGTGTTGTCGCGGCTGCGGGCTTTCGTTGGACGCGGTTGACTTCCGCCTGCAATTCGTCGACGAGGCGGCTCGCTTGTTTCCAGTGATTGATGTGCGGCAGATCGCGGTTCTGCACGGCGGTCACCAGGCGGCAGCTGCACGACGGTCCGCCGACGAGGTGAAGGATCAAGAAGGTTGTCCAGATGCCGAGATTGATGCCGCCAAACCACAGGCCAAACACGTCGCCGGAGGTTAACGGCAGGAGCCCCATCACAATCAAAATGCCGATCAGGACCACGGTGATCCAGATCCAGGTGCTCGTGCGGCGAATCACCACCGCCTGGATGTCGCGATAGTAAATGCGACGATAGCGTTCATTGTAACCGTCCTGCGTGACGATCAGGAGATGGTCCGGTCCGAGCCAGTAAGTCGCGGAGCCACCCACGCCGCGCGCCTTGATCTTGATCTTCCGGAATTGTGGATCCTGGGAAAGCATGGCGATGAAGTGCGTCAGGCGGAAACCCAGATGGCGATCCAGAACGCACAGCCACCGATGAACTCGAGCACGGCAAACGTCAGGGCGATGTTCAACCGCAGTCGGCTCCGGCCAACGAGGCTGGGCGGGGCTTTTCGTTTGGCCAAGCCCAGGATGATGGCCGCCAACGGCAGCAACGGAGATAGGAACCAAAACAACAGGCTGATGATGACCATCGCCACGACGATGCTGTCGTAGCGGGTGCGGGCGCGCTCGAACTCCGGGATGTTGCCCTGGCGCGCGCCAGCTTCGAAGCACTGGGTGCAGAAGTGGCCGTGGGGTACTTCGACGTCGCAGAGCTGACAGAGGAACTTGCCGCAGGCATCGCAAGAGGTCGCCGCTCGTTTCTGTTCGTGGTGAAAGCAGGTGGCTTCGCCGGATTCAATGGCGGTGGCGTTGGACTTGGCTTCGGGCGCGGCGAGAAACAGGGCGGGAAACGTCGCGATCCGGAGCCGGGTCGAGCACGACGCGCAGCGCTCCACGGTCGGCGCGACGTCCAACCCGTCCGGGAGGGCCGTGCGGCAACTCGGGCATTCCAGGGCGACGCCAGCCATGGGATCACGCGTTGTCCGGAGCGAGCTCGCCGAAGAGCTTTTGGTAGTGCCAGCCAAAGGCTCCGAACGCGACTGGGGCGGTCACCAGCATGCCCACCCCACAGGCCAGCAAACCAACAACGGAGAGCAGCCCACAAACGAACATCAAGGCGAACGTCAGCCACCAGTGTTTGTTCACCATCTTCCGGGAGAGATTCATGGCGGCCCAGAAACCCATACCTTTGTCGCTGACCAGGGGCAGCGCAAACATCCAGGCCACGCTGAGGTACAGGATGGCTAGGAAAGCGGGCAGGCCGGTGACGATCAGGGCGATGATGGCGCCCATGCTGATGTCGGGCGGCGACCCAGTTTGCGAAGCCGCCTGAATTGGAAGCGCCAGAAAAATCACGCCCACAATTATGGCCGGAATCATGCACACGCCGGTGAGGAGCGAGGAAACCATGTACGTACCGAACAAGCTGCCGAAGCGCGGGCCGAACCCGCTGAAGGCGTCGCCAAAGCGCAGCTCGTCGCCCCGGGCGCTGTTGATGTAGAGCTGCCAGAGACCGCCCATCAACGGGCCCGTCAGGAGCCACGGCAGGATGAGGCTGACAAACGGAATGATGTTGAAGGCAATCAGCACGAGGTAGGCAACGACGCTGGCCCCAATCAACAGGCCGGCGTTGCGCTTGAACGCCTCCCAGCTCTGCGAGATGGCCTCCCCGATATCGACGTCGTAGTCCCGCGCCAGCAGCTCAGTTTCGGAGACGGTGCCCGCAGCGCCGCCGCCCGAGACGCCTTCTCGCATGCGCTGCACGTAGGTTGGTTTGCACGCGCCGCACACGAAGGCGTCGCCGAACTTCACCACTTCCTCGGGCGGAAAGATTCTTCCGCATTCGCGGCACACCACCGAGCCGGCACCGGTGGCGCCTGAGGCAACTCCGGGGGCGGACGCCATTGCCAATGGCGGTTGGGCCGCGGCCGTCGCGGCGGCGGCGGTTACCTCGCGGTAAGGTTTCCAATTGTCCATGCCGGCGCGCCAGACGAGCGTGTCCGGGCGGATCGTGCCTTCGGCGGCGAGCTTCTTGAACTCCTCGTCGTTGACCGGGCCCATCTGTTTGTCGCCGACGGCGTAGAACCATTCCATGGTGAGTGCGGAGTGAGTTAGGGTTTCGGTTGGTTGGATTACTGGCGGGAAGTTGTAGGGGAAGCGGCGGCAAAGCTCACGTGAAAAGTTTTCGTTGGTCGCCTGGGGTGCCCGCCAACCGGGGAGCTGCCACCGGGCTCGATCCGATTGCTGAAAAGTCGTTTGACCCGGCGGAAAATTGCCGGGACCGGGCGCCCAATAGGCTTCCGTTGGGCCGGATAACTTTTTCCGGACGGGCGGTTCAATTCTGCCGGTCCAGCGGGTTGAATCGGGTGAAGGCCCGCTGGAAACCCTGCTTTTGTTGGGCTTTTTGCTGATGGCAGCGGCATTGCTTGGTGGCCACTGATGAACGTCAGTCTTTACCAGGCAGCTGCAGCCATGAACGCCAATGCGCGGTGGCAGGAGGTCATCTCCAGCAACCTCGCGGCGAGTTCCGTGCCGGGCTTCAAAAAGGACGAGATCAGCTTTTCGGCGGTCGAGGCGGGCCTGATGTCCGTCGACGGACCAAACGGCAAGATTCCTTTCCAGATGCCGAAGGCGACCAACGGCGTAAATTTCGAGCCCGGCGAGTATCGCCATACTGGCAACAATACGGATGTCGCCATCGATGGTCCTGGTTTCTTCGAGGTGCAAATGCCCGACGGCCAGTCCGCCTATACGCGCGATGGCCAGTTCGGACTCAATTCCACGGGTCAACTCGTCAGCAAAGACGGCCACCTGGTGATGAGTGAGGGCGGACCGATCCAGGTGGATCTGAGCAACCCCGAGCCGTTGCAGTTTTCCAAGACGGGCGAGGTGAGCCAGGGCGCGGTCACCAAAGGCAAGTTGAAGGTGGTCGATTTTAACAACCCGCAACTGCTGGAACGGGGCGGTGGCTACTTCTTTGCAGGAGCGCCTGGCTTGGAAGTCCAACCGGTCAGCGCGGTCGCCATCCGGCCGGAATCCATTGAGGCGGCGAATACGTCGCCGATGACAGAAATGACGGCGTTGCTCACTTCGATGCGGATGTTCGAGACGAACAGCCGCCTGATGCAGATGCAGGATCAGCACATGGAAAAGACCGTGCGTGATCTTTCCCCCAACTCGTAGCAGGACGCGTTAACCCAGAAAACCCACTGACATGATCCGCTCGCTCTACTCGTCCGCTGCCGGCATGAACTCGCAGCAAATGAACCTCGACGTCATCGCGAACAACCTCGCGAACGTCAACACCACCGGCTTCAAGAAGAGCAAGATCGAGTTCCAAGATCTGCTCTATCAAACCTCCCGCTCGGCGGGTGCCGACCAAGGCGGGGGCAACAAGCTGCCCACCGGCGTGCAGATTGGCCACGGCTCGCGCGCGGTCTCCACGGCGAAGATTTTTTCGCAGGGCGATGTGACGCGCACCGGGGAGCAGTATGACGTGGCGATCCAGGGCGATGGCTTTTTTCAGGTCCAGTTGGCCGACGGCACTTTGGGTTACACGCGCGATGGCGCCTTCAAACGGCGTGAGGATGGCAGCCTCGTGACGAGTGACGGTTTGCCGCTGCAAGGGGGTTTTCAACCCGTGCCGGCCAACACGACTGAGATCGGCATCGCGCCGAGCGGTTTGGTCACTATGAGTTCGGGGTCTACGGAAACCGGTACCTTCCAAGTGAGTGTCGCCCGGTTCGCCAACCCCGCCGGCCTCAAAAGTCTGGGCGGGAATGTTTACGCGGAGACCGAATCCTCCGGGACGGCGGAGCTCGGACTTCCCGGCACCGATGGCTTCGGCACGATGCAGCAAAACTTCCTCGAAATGTCGAACGTCAAGGTCGTCGAGGAGATGGTGAACCTCATCGTCGCCCAGCGCGCCTACGAGGTGAATTCGAAGGCCGTGCAGGCAGCCGATGAAATGATGCAGCTCAGTAATAATCTGCGCCGCTAAGCGATGACCACCCGTTTTCAATATTCAGTTCTGGTCCGCTTCCTTCGCGGTTTCCTCCTCGGCGCGCTCTCGGCCGGGGCGTTCGTAAACGGTTTGCCGGCACAGGACGGCTCTGCCTGGCTCCTTAAAACCAACACCGCCGTGACCAGCCGCGGCATCTTCCTTGCCGACGTGGTGATTCCGCCCACGGGCGTTGTGATGCCGCACGTGCGGATCGCCGAGGCGCCGGCGTTTGGCAGTTCAATCACCTGGCAGCCAGCGCAATTGACCCCGCTCATCGCCCAGGCGGCGCAGCTCGATGCCGGCACCAACTGGCTCGGCGCGCCGCGCATCGTGATCAGCCGCAGCACCCGGACGTTGACGGCGTCGGACGTGCAGGAGTTGCTGACGGAAAAGTTGACTGCTGACTACCTGACTCAGGGTGGCGAACTCGAGCTGCGTCTGGGACGCGCTTGGAACGACGTGCAGATCCCGGATGAACCTTTTTCCGTAAAGCTGTCGCAACTGCCGGCCCAGGGCGTGATGCAAAGTTTTTCCCTCCGCTTCGAGTTGGCCAATGACCGCGAGAAGTTCGGCTCGTGGCAGATTCCGCTCCGGGCCAGCCTGTGGAAGGAAGTTTGGATCTCCCAGCGCGGCCTGAAACGCGGCGATGTTTTGCAGGCGGGCGATCTTGGTCGCGAACGGCGCGACGCTTTGGTTTCACGCAATCACATCGAAGCCGACACGCTCGACGTGGCAGCTGACCAATGGGAAATCGTCGAGAACCTCAACAGCGGCCTGCCTCTGAATCGCTGGTCCGTGCGCCGGAAGCCCTTGGTCTATCGCGGTCAATTAGCGGATGCCCTGGTGCATAGCGGCTCGCTGACCATCTCGCTCAAAGTGCAGGTCCTGGAGGATGCCATTCCCGGCCAGCCCGTGCGCGTCCGCAATCCCAACACGAAACGTGAACTCCAAGGAAAAGTTAACCATGATCAAACCATCTCCATTCAACTTTAAACGCTGGTCGGCCGTCGCCTGCCTGGGTGCCTGCGTGCTCGCCGCACCGGCCGATTCGCTGGTGAAGCCAAACGCGAAGTCGCTGTTCTCGGACAAGAAAGGCGCCGCCGTCGGCGACATCATCACCATCATCGTCCAGGAAAGCACCTCGACCTCGAAGGACAACTCGACGTCCACGTCAAAGAAGTCCGCCGTCGATGCGCAGCTCGAGTCATTCTTTTACTCGCCCGGCGCCAGCGGGCTGCTGACCAAGGGCGGGCAGCTCCCGGCCTTAAAGTTCAATTCCAAGAGCGGCTTTGACGGCGGTGGCTCGATGAACAACAACGAGAAGATCACGGCGCGCGTGGCCGTGCAGGTGACCGATGTGCTGCCCAACCGGGTGATGCTCGTCGAAGGCCGCAAGCAAACGAAGATCAACGGCGAATCCTCCGACGTGGTTTTGCGCGGCATGTTGCGCGCGGAAGACGTGACGGCTGGAAACAGCGCCTTCAGCTACAACCTCCTGAATCCCGAGATCCAAATTGTTGACAAGGGGCTGTTGCGCGAGAACCAGCGCCCCGGCTGGTTCAAGCGGCTCTGGGATATTCTCACGCCAATCTAAGTGTCATGAACAAGCCAGTTCGATTTTTTGCACTGCTCGCAGCCGGATTGTTGACCGCCGGCTTTGACGCCCGCGGTTCATCCGTGCTTGTGCGGGACATCACGACGATCGCCGGCGCCCGGGACAACCAGTTGCGCGGCTACGGCCTGGTGACTGGCCTGGCGGGGGACGGCGACAAGGACCCGGTTTACGCCAAGGCCACGTTGGCCCATTTGCTCGAAGACTTTGGCCTGTCGCTGCCGCCGGCGACGATCTCCGCGAAGAACGTGGCCGTGGTGTTCGTCACGGCGGACATCCCGGCCTTTGCCAAGAACGGCTCGCGGATCGACGTGACGGTTTCGGCGATGGGCGATGCCAAGACCTTGCAGGGTGGGACCCTGTTGCAGACGTTCCTTTACGGCGCGGACAAGGAACTGTACGCGGCGGCCCAAGGGCCGATCGCGGTCGGTGGCTTTATCGGCGGCGTGGGCGGTCCCGGCGGCGCGACGGTGCAGAAAAATCATCCGACGGTGGGGCAGATCAGCGGCGGCGCGATTGTCGAACGTGAGATCGAAGCGACGATCGTGCGGGAAAACGCCATCGACCTGTTGTTGCGTGAGCCTGACTTCACGACGGCGGCGAAAATGGCGGCCGCGCTCAATGAGAAATTCCCGGGCAGTTCGCAGGCCCTCGATTCTACCACCATCCGGGTGGGCGTGCCCGAGACGATGCGCAGTTCACCGATCGATTTCGTAGCGCTGATTGGCAATATCGCGGTCACGCCGGAAACCCCGGCCCGGATTATCATCAACGAGCGCACCGGCACCATCGTGGCCAACTCGCGGATCCGGATCTCCGCGTGCGCGGTCTCGCACGGCAATCTCACGATCAACGTGGCGAACACCCTGACGGCCTCGCAGCCGGCACCGTTCGCTGAGCGGGGCGAAACGGTGGTCCTGCCCAGTACGGAGACCGCCGTCGCCGAGAACAACACCCGCATGGTGGCTTTACCCGAAATGCCGACCGTGGAAACCGTCGCCGCCAGTCTGAACTCCCTGGGCGTCACGCCGCGCGACATCATGGCGATCTTTCAAGCCATGAAGCAGGCCGGCTCGTTGCACGCCGATTTGATCATTCGATGAACCTTCCGATCCACAGTGTTGATTCGCGGGTGCAAGCCAGCGAGCTACCCCTGGAAATGCTCGCCAAGAACGAGCACGTCACCGAGGCGCACAAGACGATGGAAGTGGCGCGCCAGTTCGAGGCGGTGCTGCTCCGGCAGATTCTCCAGTCGGCGCACAAGACCGGCCTCGAAGGCATGACGGACGAAGGGTCCGCCTCGAAGGATGTTTACTTTGACATGATGAACTTTCACCTGGCGGACACGATCAGCAAGGCCGGGGGTCTGGGCCTGGCGAATTCGTTGCAAGCCCAGCTGCTGCGGCAATCCGCCCCGGCCCTTCCGGAAATGGACGAGCCGCACAATGAATCCCGCCATGAATGAAGAACTGAATTTGTTGATCGCCGCGCTGCGCGAGGAGCTCGCGCAATACGGCGAAATGCTGGCCCTGCTCGATCGCGAGCAGGAACTGGTCGTCGCCCGCGGTTCCGCCGAGCTCTTGCAAACGGTGGACGCCATCCACCACCAGGGTGAAGTGATCCGCCGCGCGCGGCAGGATCGCGAGGAGCTCCAGCGTAAAGTCGCCGCGCTCGCCGATCTCCCGGCGGCGGCCACGATCGAGGAATTGAAAACCCGGCTGCCCGAAAATCACGCGATCCTCGTCGGGGCGCTCGTGGATGAGAACAACGAGCTGTTGATCCGGGTGCGCCAGCGGGCGCGTCAGAATCACCTGCTCTTGAACCGGTCGCTGGAATTGATGCAGCGGCTGATCGGCACGTTGTTTCCCTCGGGTCGCACCGCCACCTATTCCGGCGACGGCCAACTCCACGGCAGTGCGCTCCCGCAGCGCGCCATTTACGAAGCGGTCGGCTGACGTCGCTTAACCGAGAACCACCATGCTTGGCCTGTTTGGCACATTGAATATGGGCGCCCGCTCGCTGCAAACGCAGCAGCAGGGCGTTGAAGTGGCGGGTCACAACCTGGCCAACGTCAACAACCCGGCCTACGCCCGGCAACGCATCCAAATTCAATCGTCTCAGACGGTGCCGGACGCGGTCGGCCCGCAGGGCACCGGCGCGGAAAACGTCGCCATCCAGCAGGTGCGCAATGCGCTCGTGGACCGTCAGCTTTTTGGTGAGATCAGCGTGACGGGATTGCTCGAGTCCGAGCAGCAGGCCTATCAATACGCGCAGGCAAACCTCGGCCAGCGGATCGATCGCTCGGCCAGCGGCGCGGAAGGCGCCGCCGCGGCGGAAGGTGTCGGTGGGCAGAACGGCATCGCCGAGTATTTGAACGGCATGTTCGCCTCGTGGCAGAGCCTGTCCACCAACCCGACTTCCAGCGCTGAACGGCAGGTTCTCTTGCTCAAGGCGCAGAGTCTTACGACCCAGTTCAACCAGGTGGATCAACGGTTGACGAATCTGCGCGGTGCGCTCAACAACGCGGTGCAGAATGACACCATCAAGGTCAACAACCTCCTCACCGAGATCGCCGAGCTGAACGAAAAGATCATCAACACCGAGAACGGCTCGCCAGGCTTTGCCAATGACCTGCGCGACACCCGCATCGAACGGATCGAGTCCCTCGCCAAACTCGTCGACATCCAGACCATCGAACTGAACAACGGCTCGGTGAACATCACCCTCGACGGCAACCTGGTGGTGGATGACCAGAACGTGCTCGACACGGTGGAATCGTATGACGACGGCACGGGCCGGCAGTTCACCCGCTTGCAGACGAGCGGGACGAATCTCAGCCTCGCTGGCGGCACCATCGCCGGAGCGATCACGGCTCGCGATGGTGGCGTACAGAGCTTGCAGGACGGCTTAAATGAACTCGCGGCCCTGGTCATCAGCGAGGTCAACAGTCTGCACCAGGGAGGTTTCTCCCAAACCGGCTCGACCGGTGAAACTTTTTTCACCGGCACCACGGCCGCCGACATCCGGGTGAACAACGTGTTGCTGAATGATCCCAGCCTCGTGCAGGCGAGCGGCGATGCGACGGCCGTCGGCAACAACACGGTGGCCTTGCAGATCGCGCAGTTGGCGAGCAAGCGGCACGCGACCCTATCCGGGCAGACCTTTGGGCAGACCTATGGCCAGATCGTGGCCGGCCTCGGACAGAACTTGAATGTGGTCAACGACTCGCTTTCCAACCAGAAGATCGTGGAGACGATGATCCGCCGGCAGCGCGACTCGATCAGCGGCGTCTCGCTCGATGAAGAGATGACGGACCTGCTGCGCTTCCAGCGCGCCTACCAGGCGTCGGCCAAACTGATCAGCACCGTGGACGAGATGCTCGAGATCGTCATGAGCCTCAAACGCTAAAGCATAACCTCAAGGATTCGAAACCATGCGCGTCACCTCCAACACCTTTCCGAATCTGCTCGCCGGCCAGCTCGAGCAGCTTTCCCAGCGCCAGAACCGCCTGCAAAACCAGGCGGCCACCGGCCAGCGCATCCAGCTCCCCGAGGACGATCCGACGGCCATGAGGCGCATTCTCGATTTGCAGACCGAAGCCGTGGGCATCAGCCAGTATCGCGAGAACATCCAGCGCTTGCAGGAGTACTCCCAGGTCAGCTACGGATCCATCCGCGCACTCAAGGGGCTTGTCGACAAAGCGGGCGAGATCGCGACCAACGTCGATGACCTCGAGTCACCGGATGCCCGGCAAGCCTACGCCACCGACGTGACGGGGTTGATCGAACAAGCACTGCAAAATGTGAACGCCCAGCATCGCGGCGATTACTTGTTTTCAGGGACCCGTAGCGATGTGCCTCCCTACGTGGCCGTGCGTGATTCCAATGGTCGGGTCGTCTCCGTCACCTATCAGGGAAATAACGAGCTGGCTTCAGCGGAGATCGCGGAGAACGTCACCGTCAGCACCATGACGCTCGGTGAAAACACCACGGGCAGCGGCCCGCGGGGGTTGATCTCCGACAGCCGGGCGGGCGCGGACTTTTTCAATCACCTTGTCTCGTTGCGGGACAATCTCCTTGCTGGCAACAAGACCGCGATCCGCACGACCAACCTCCAGGAGTTGGGCCAGGACGAGGACAACTTCCTCGTGCATTTCGGCAACGTCGGCGCCGTGCAGGCCCGGCTCGAAGCCGCGGAAAGCATCTCGCGCACGCGCAGCCAGTCCGTCGAGGTCCTGGTTTCCAAAGAGGCGGACGCCGATCTCGCGCAGACCCTGGTGCGGCTGAGTGAAACGCAGAACGCGTATCAAGCCGCGCTCCAGAGCGGTGGCACGATCTTGAATCAATCGCTGCTGGATTACATCCGGTAGCCCATCGGCTAGGGGTCTGACTATTGACAACGGGCGCACGCTGCTTCCCCGCCAGCGACTTGTCTTTACCGACTACCTTCTCGTCCTGTTTCTTCGTCCGGCCGTCCGGCAACAGCTCATCGCGCCGGAACAATTCCTTCAACTGGTCGGGGCTGCCAGGCCATACGCGGGGCGATTCATTGCCCGTTTGGTCCATTGGTTCGCCCGCGCAATACCCGCGTGCAATTTAGTCAGCGGTGGTTCAAGCTTTCCCCGCCATGCGCCCCGGTCATATCAAATTGCCCGTTTCACCGAAGGACGAAGCCGCCGAAGCGGTCCGCGCCGGCGCGAACGAACGGAAGCAGCGCTGGAAGGAGCTGCCCGGCAACCGCTACACGGCCGAAGAGTTGCGCGGGATGAGCGAGCGGTTGGGCAAGCTCTCGATTACGGAAACGGAGCCGAAAGTCATGCGGCTCGACTGACAAGGCACCCTCTGCCCGGCTACACCGAATAGTTTCTCATGAAAGTCACCCTGAACTGGCTCAAACAATACGTTGATTTCAACTGGTCACCCGAGGACTTGACCGAGCGCCTAACCATGCTCGGCCTCGAGGTCGAGGGCGTGCAGAAGCTTGGCGGCGACTTCGAAGGCATCGTGGTCGCCGAGGTGATCACCCGGGACAAGCATCCCAATGCGGACAAGCTTTCGCTCTGTCGCGTGAACGATGGCAACGGTGAGCGCCAGATCGTTTGTGGCGCGCAGAATTTCCAGGCGGGCGACAAGGTGCCGTTGATTCTTCCCGGCGCGGCGCTGCCCCCGAAACCGGGCGACAAGGAGCCGTTCACCATCAAGGTCGGCAAGATCCGCGGCGTCGAATCGCACGGCATGATGTGCTCACCGCAGGAACTGGGTTTGCCCGATCAGGTCGATGGTCTGTTGCTCCTGCGCGCCGACGCGAAGGTTGGCCAGCCGTTCGCCGAGTATCTCGGCCGAACCGGCAGCGACGTGATTTACGATCTGGAAGTGACGCCCAACCGGCCGGACTTGAACAGCGTCATCGGCATCGCCCGCGAGATCGCCGCCGTCACCGGCAACGCGCTCCGCATTCCGGAAGTCGCGGGCGGACAACCGCCGGCCCCGAGCGGCACCAGCGCGGTGGTGGTGCGGATCGAGTCGCCTTCACTTTGTCCGCGCTACACGGCCCGCGTTGTGCGGGGCGTCAAGGTCGGCCCGAGCCCGGACTGGTTGCGCAACGCCTTGGAAAAGGTCGGGGTCCGCAGCATCAACAACGTCGTCGATGTGACCAACTACGTGATGCTCGAATGCGGCCAGCCCTTGCACGCGTTTGATTATCATTTGATCGCACCGGGGGCCGACGGCCAGCCCACGCTGGTGATCCGGCCGGCGGTGGCGGGTGAGAAATTCACCACGTTGGACAACACCGAGCATCCGTTGACGCCGGAAGCTTTGTTGATTGGCGACGAGCAGAAAGGAATCGCGCTGGCCGGGGTGATGGGCGGGTTGAACACTGGGATCAATGAGCGGACCACGGACGTGTTGCTCGAAAGCGCGTACTTCAAAACAACGAACATCCGCCGCACGTCCAAGGCGCTCGGCTTGCGCACGGATGCCTCGTATCGGTTCGAGCGCGGCGCGGACATTGGTTGCTGTGATTGGGCCAGCCGGCGCGCGGTAGATTTGATTCTGCAGACCGCCGGCGGCACGGTGAGCGGGGGCGTGGTCGATGCTTTTCCGCAACCGCCGGAGTTCGTCGTGCTTTCCTTGCGCCACCAACGCGCGGCGGACTTGCTCGGCGTGTTCATCGCCCCGGCGTTGCAGGACAAGTATCTCACCAACCTGGGCCTGGAGCCGTTGGATGCGGAGGTGGCGGCGCGCGGGCACGTGCCGTTTGTGGATGCCGACATCAACACCACGTCCTTGCTTCAAAAGAAAACCCTGCCGCTGGGCGACGGTGCCGTGACGTCCTTCCGAGTGCCCACTTGGCGCGTGGATTTGAAGGCGGAGATTGATCTGATCGAGGAGATCGCACGGCTGCACGGCGTCGATCAATTGCCCGCCACCCCGCCGCGCGGCGCACTGGGTTTCAATGCCTTCGATGCCGTTTATGATCAGCATGCGGAAGTCCGTCGAGTGCTGACCGGCCTCGGCCTGGACGAAGCGCAAGGCCAAACGCTGGTCGGGGATACCTCCGCCGCGCAGGCGGCGCCCCGCGAGGTGATCGTCTCGCTCGCCAATCCGCTAAGCGGCGACATGAACACGTTACGGCCGAGTTTGCTGCCGGGCTTGCTCGAGATGCTCCGCCATAACGCGCATCGCAAGGAGCACGATGTCGCGTTGTTCGAGATCGGGCGTGTGTTTCGCCTCCGGCAGGGGAAGCCGACGGAGGAACGGCGCGTCGCCATTGCGATGACCGGCGCCCGCCGCCCGGCCTTCTGGACCGGTGATCGGGAAAAAGTCGATGTGAGCGATCTTAAAGGCGTGGTTGAAGAACTGATCGAGCGGATCGGTCTGCGGGGAGTGGCTTATCTCCGGCGGGAGTCGCCCACCGCACTGTTCATGGAAAGCGCGGAGGCGAAGCTCGGTGGCAAGCTGCTGCTCGGCGAGTTGGGCCAGCTTTCGCCGCTGATCGCCCGTAAGCTGGACTTGCGCGATCCGGTGTTCCTGGCTGAGATCAATCTCGATGAGCTGCTGGCCCGCCGGGGTGCCGCCGGCGGCTTCAAACCGTTGCCGGCGTTCCCCACCATCGCCCGCGATGTGGCGATGGTGGTGCCCGAGGCCGTGACGCACGAGCAGGTGTTGCAGGCGGTGAAGAAGACGCGCGCGGAGTTTCTCGAAGGGGTCGAGCTGTTCGACGTGTTTCGCGGCCGCAACATCGCCGAAGGTTCCAAGAGCCTCGCCTATGCCTTCACCTACCGGCATGCCGAACGGACGTTGAAGGACGACGAGGCCAACGCGAGCCACGCGCGGATCGTGCACGCGTTGCGCGAAACGTTGGGCGCGACCATCCGCGATCAATAAGTGCCAATCCCGTTGCCAACGCCGGCCACGTCCGCTAACAATCCGCCCGTTCACGGCGGGCTGGACGGAGTCGCTCCGGGTCTTGCGGTTTCACCGGTCGTTCGATGAACTGCCAAACCAGCCCCCGGGCATGAAAAAAATCCTCGTCATCGAAGACACGCCGGCGATGCGTGAATTGATCGCCGACACGCTGTCCACGCATGAGTTCGAGTGTGTGTCCGCCGAAGATGGGTTGGCGGGAGTGGAGGCCGCCCGGCGCCATCATCCGGACCTGGTGATCTGTGACATCCACATGCCGCGCATGGATGGCTATGGCGTGCTGGAAGCGATCCGCAGCGAGGCCTCGATGTCCACCATGCCCTTCATCTTCCTGAGCGGCGCGGCCGAGCGGGTCAACATCCGCCGCGGGATGGAACTCGGGGCCGACGATTATCTCACCAAGCCCTTCACGATCCAGGAATTGATCGCCTCGGTGACGGCCCAGTTTGAGAAGCAGGCGACCATTCAGCGCCAGGCCGATCGCCGGCTCGAGGAGCTGCGGGGCAACATAACGATGGCGCTGCCGCATGAACTGCGCACGCCGCTCAACGGCATCCTGGGCCTGTCCTCGATGCTGCTGGAAGACAGCGACTCGATGACGCCGCATGAGATCCGGGAGAATTTGCAGTTCATTCATCAGTCCGCCAACCGGCTGCACCGGCTGATTGAGAACTTCCTGGTTTACTCGCAGATCGAGCTGATGCTGCTCGACCCGAGTCAGGAACCCAAGCTGCGCCTGGGCAACTCCGTGCGCATCGACGGGATGCTGAACGGGTGGGCCGCTGAGGTGGCGGGGGCGCGGAACCGGGCGGCTGATGTCCGCCTGAACATGATGCCCGCAACTTGTTCCGTGCCCGCCGAAAGCTTCAAGAAGATCTTCACCGAGCTCCTCGATAACGCGCTGAAGTTTTCCAGCGACGGGCAACCGGTCTCCGTGGAGGTGTTCAATGAAGGCGGCCATCTGATCCTGCGCATCACCGACGAAGGCCGGGGCTTTACGCCGGACCAGATTGCGCGCGTCGGGGCGCACATGCAGTTTGATCGGAAGTATTATGAGCAACAGGGTGCCGGGCTCGGCCTCATCATCGCCAAGCGGCTCGTCGAGTTGCATGGCGGGCAGTTCGGGGTGCAGAGCGAGGCGCTGACCAAGACCACCGTCAGCCTCGAGCTGCCGGCCTGAGCTGTCACGGGCTCGCGAAGCCCTGCTCAATTTGGAAAAACTCCTTGAGGAAACTTGCCGGTAAGGTCATCTCGTGACTCCGTCGAGCGGTGCGATTCGTCACCACCGGCGCCCAGGCGTTCAGCGTGGCCGAAGATAGCAGGCGGAAGTCCCGGCCGGGTTCCACCGCGAGGTTGAGCTTCAACGCAGGGCCAAGCGCGAGGCTGCTTTCCAGAATCTTCACAGGCGCGAGTTTGGGCGTGCCATCGCTGTTCAACTCCGCGAGGCAAAAGCGATCATAGCCATCGAATTGGCTGAAAGCGCCGCCGATGAA
Organism: bacterium; assembly: GCA_031362805.1. GTDB lineage: Bacteria > Verrucomicrobiota > Verrucomicrobiia > Limisphaerales > RI-55 > RI-55. Next base: position 124,637 of record JANLTG010000053.1, on the reverse strand, counting down.
AATGCGGCCATCCGCCAGCGGCAACGCGTGATAAACCGCGTCGTTGGCCCCGGACTCGGGAGCGAAGTTGAGGTCGAGTGACCCGTTCTCATTCAGGCGGGCAAGGCCGGCCCGAGGGACGCCGTTGAACGAAGTGAAGAAGCCCGCGATCAAGAACTTGCCGTCGGTCAATCGGGCGATGCGAAACACCCATTCGTTGGCGCCGGAGCCCACGTTGAACGTCGTGTCGAGGCTGCCATTCGCGTTCAGGCGGGCCACCGTTGCCGAGCCCGTTGGCTGGCCGTTGATCCCGAGAAAATTTCCGCACAGCACGATCTGGTTGTTGGGTTGCACCACGATGTCCGAAACCAGGTTCTGGAAAACATCGCCGACCGAAACCTGGAAAGTGGCGTCGCGGGTGCCCGCAGCGTCGAAGCGCATCAGCGAGTTGAGCGCGTCGGTGCCGGCGCCGCCGACGACGAAGCCGGCGGTGTATGGTCGCGCGACGTAGCCAAAGAACGACGACGGCGTGGTGGCGTTGAACGACGGGTCCAGCGCGCCATTGCTCGAAAGAATCGCGACGTCGGAGCGCGGCGTGCCGTTGTAGTTGCCAAACGTGCCGGCGATCAGGATGCGCTGATCAGCGAGCACGTGCAGCGAGTTGATCCGGGCATCCGCGCCCGTGCCGGGTGTGAAGGAGGCATCGTTCGCGCCGTTGACTTGAACCCGGGCGATCCGCGAGCGGGCGGCGCCGTCGAAGTTTTGGAAGTCGCCGGCAATGAGCGCGCGATCGTCGCCCAGCGTGGTCAGCGCCCAGATGCGGGCATCCGGCCCTGAGCCGGCAAAGGCGGGGTCGAGGGCTCCGTCCGGTTGCACGCGGACGAGGTGATTGCGCAACACGCCGTTGAATGTTCGGAAGAGTCCGCCAACCACGAGCGCGCCCGTGCTGTTCGTGGCGATCGCGTAGACACCTTGGGAAGTATTTGTGCCGGCTGCGCCCGGTCCCGCGAGGGCGAGTTCGTCGTTGTCTGCGATGGTCACCGTAATCTCGGCGGGACTGCCAATCGTCAGGTTGACTGGGTTGCTGAGCGTGACCTTGAACTGCCGGTCAGCCTGGAACTGAGCGTTGTCGAAGATTTGCACGACTAGCGATACGTCGGTCTCACCCGCCTGGAAATTGTACGTGGTGACCACGGGGTGGAAGTCCACGCCCGCCGTGGCACTTTGCGCCACGGTCTGGATCGTGACGGCCGTGCCGCCCTCCGCAGTCGTGCGTTCCAAACCGATGAACGCGATGCCGACACCTTCGGAAAATGTCTGGCTGACCTGCTTGAACCGGACGACGCCCGCGGGCGCCTGATGCGCGCCGAGGCAACTCAGGACCGCGAAGGTGGCCAGCCATCCCCGGCAAAGCGATTGGAGCGGGTTTGAACAATTCGTTGAAGGGCGTTTCATAGGAGAAAAGTCGTGATTGCCGGTGCGATCAGCAGGAAGGCTTCCGTTCGCGGAGCCGCCGGCCAACCCGCCAAACGAGACAGCGCCGGGTTGTGGATGTCACTTTGAAACGTTCACCGATCCGCAATCCCTCAACCCAGAACACCTCGCCGCTGGCCGTGGTGGCGAGCACCCGCCGCCGGCGATCGGCGATCGGCACCCTGGCATTGGTGAACAGGTTCTGAAGTTTGACGGGCTGGCTCATGCCGATCGGCTGAAACCGATCACCAGGTTGCCAGTGCCGCAGGGTGATCGCTTCGCCAATTGCAGCGGCGTCGAAAAGCTTCCGATCGGGGCGCAGTTGGAGGGGCCGGCGACAGGGTCCGAGCGACCACTTCACAGTTAAGGAATCCATCTCGATGCTCCCTCGTGAACCGCTCAGGGCTGCGGTGATCGCGCCGCCTTGAAACGCGAGTTCAGGGAGTTCGCGTAGCTGAAGCGCGCCGTGCTCGTCCCGACTCAAAAGCAGGTTTCCAGGACCGTTGATCGTGACGCCGGGCTGCTCCCGCAGCTTTTCAATCAGCTCCCAATCAAACTTCAACTGCCGGCGTTCGAGTTGCAGCGCCAGCACATGACGTTGCAGAGCGGGTGAACATTTCGCGAACGGCGGGCGCTGAGACTCCGGGGCGGTCAGGTACTCGGTCGCGGCGGCGCGCAGCCAGGCTGCTTCGTCGGCGAGGCCCTGCATCGTGCGCAGGACCAGGCTGCGAGTTGCGCCTGAAAAGTCCCGGCAGAGATACGGCAACAGTTCGTTGCGCACGCGATTTCGCAGGAAGCGTGCGTCGCGGTTGCTGGCGTCCTCCCGGTGTTTGATTCCGCTGGCGGTGGCCCAGGCGACGAGCTCGATGCGCGGGAAATCCAGAAAGGGTCGGACCAGCCAGGCCCGCAGCGGCGCGCCGTGTAAGGCTCGTTTCCGCATGCCACCCAGGCCGAGACTTCCCGCGCCGCGCAACAGCCGGACGAAAAACAGTTCAACCTGGTCATCTGCGTGATGGGCGAACGCGATCTGTTTTGCCCCAATCCTGCGGGCGATCGTCCCAAGGAAATCGAACCTCGCCTGCCGGGCGGCCTGCTCCACACCGCCGGACTTGATGGCGGCGGCCTGCTCCTGCGCGAGCCAGTGACCGACCTGACAGGGCACTTTGAGCGCCGCGCACTGGCGTAGAACAAACTTCTCATCGGCGTCGGCCGCCCGGCCCCGGAGGTGATGATTGAAGTGGGCGACTTCGAGGCGCCATCGGAACTGATCACGCAACCGCACCAGCGCGTTGAGCAAAGCCATTGAGTCCAGCCCCCCGGACACCGCCACGAGGATCGTCGCCTGGGAGGGCAGCAATCGCTCGTCGCGGATGACCGCCGCAAGTTTGGCTAAAAACGCGTCCACGCGGCGTAGTAAATCGGATTTCAGCGGCGTCGGCAATTGCGACGGATCACATCCGCCGGCGAATGGCGTGTCACGCGGTTGTTTCCTGATATCCGTTGACGGTTGAGGGGCAAACGGGCATTGAGTTACCGGAATCAGGAAGCTGGCCATGCCAGATATCACCCAAATGCTGAACGCTTGCGATGGGTCGGACCCCACCGCCGCCGAAGCGCTTTTGCCGCTGGTGTATGACCAGCTCAAGCAACTGGCGGTGATGCGCATGGCCCAAATGCCGCCCGGCCAGACCGTGCAGGCGACCGCTCTGGTCAACGACGCGTATCTCAAACTCGTCCAGCAAAACGATCGTGAGTGGAAGAACCGCCGGCATTTTTACTTCGCGGCAGCGGAGGCGATGCGCCAGATCATTATTGATCGCGCTCGGCGCAAGAACCGCGCCCGGCATGGCGCCGGTCACGTGCGCGTGGAGCTGGACGAGATCGATCTGCCCGCGCCAATTGCGTATGACAACGGGCTGTTGCTGGACCTGGACGAAGCGCTCACCGAGTTCGAGCGGGTGGATCCGGAGAAGGCCCGCATCGTGAAGCTCAAATTTTACGTCGGCCTGACCGACCTGGAGATCGCCGGCGAGCTGGCCCTCGGCGAGCGGACCATCAAACGGCATTGGGCTTATGCGCGCGCCTGGCTGTTCGAACGGGTGGAACGCCTGCGTCAGCGTTGATTCTTGAGGCGGTAGATTGAGGGGTTGCGACGTGGGGAGATCGCGGTGCGCTTCCCTTTCGGAAAGTTTTTTCAAATTCGTTGGCCCTTTTTCCCCCGGAACGACGCTTATTATAGATGAAACACAGACATCAACCGTCCTGCCTGAGCCGGTCACCCTGGATGGGATGCCTGCAATGCCTTGCCCGGCCCGAAACGATATGACAACTGACATGGAAAACTCGATTGCTGGCGTGTTGCTGGAAGACGGCGACTTTCACGCGCTGAATCAAACCCTGTGCCTCGGTCGCGCGGCCGATTGCGACGTGGTGCTCGACGACCGCCGGGTCTCCCGCCGGCACGCCGCCATCCATTGCGAGAGCGGCTCGGAATACTGGATCTCGGATCTGGGCGGGCTCAACGGCGTTTACGTGAATGAACAGCGCGTCAACCCGGCGAGCCGCCTGCGCAATGGCGACGTCATCCGGATTCTCAACCACACTTTGCGATTTACGTGCGCGACCCAGAGCGAGCCGGCCGCGGAAGTTCCGGGAGCGCCGGACCAGACCGTCTCGGATTGTTCCGTGCAGGAGCGCTGGCTGCTCGTCGGCGACATCCGGGACGCAGTGGGGCTGGGCACGCGTTGCGACGCCGGTCAATACCGGCTCCAGATCGAAACGTGGATGCGCGCCAGTCGTTCGGCGGTGGCCCGTCACGGCGGGCATATCAACAACTTTACGGGTGACGGTTTCCTGGCCTCGTGGCCGTGGGCCAGCGATTCATCCACGCAGGTGGTGCGGGCGCTCGAACGATTCCGGGCGATGCGCGACTTCGTGCCCTTTCGTTTCCGGCTGGCGCTGCATTTTGGCGAGGTGATGGTGGGCGGCTGGGGATCGCCCTGCGAGGAAGGCCTGCTCGGGCGCGAGGTGAACTTTGTCTTCCGCATGGAAAAGGTGGCCGCCGAACACGATCTGTCGCTGTTGATCAGCTCGGACGCAGTCGCCAGTTCCTTCAATCTGCCGGACGTCCGGCCGACCGGTCCGCTCACTGTGCCGGGCTACGCCGGCGACTACGAATTCTTCACCGAAATGTGAGGGAAACACCGCGGTGTGGCGGGGCAACGTGCGAGTCTTTCATACGGTTGGACTCCGCTGCCCCGCCACCCGTACTCGGCGCGCGTCCAGGAAACTGGGCGTCCTTGAAAAATAGTTGGCCCTTTTTCCGGAGAAAAAACGTTATTATAGGATGAAGCCGCCCGTATACCGCCATGCCTGAGCAACCTACCCCGCCCGAGTCATTCTCGGATTCGGAAGTGGAATTCATCTTCCACCAGGCCACGGAGCTGACTGAGCCGGCCGAGCAGGCGGCGTTTCTCAAGAAGGTTTGCGCTGACAAGCCAGGGTTGCGCGCCCGGGTGGAGAGCTTGCTGGCGGCGGACCGGATTGCCGCGTCGTACTTGAAAGGGGATGGCCGGCTGCCCGACGCCACGGTGACGGCGGCGGATCAAACCCAGTGCAACCTCGCGGAACGGCCGGGCTCAATCATCGGCAAGTACAAGCTCCTCCACAAACTCGGCGAAGGCGGCATGGGAGTGGTCTACCTGGCGGAGCATGGTGGTGATTACTACCAACGAGTCGCGCTCAAGATCATCAAGCCCGGCATGGACACGCGGCAGGTCATCGCGCGCTTCGAGGCTGAGCGCCAGGCGCTGGCGTTGATGGATCATCCCAATATCGCCCGCGTGCTCGATGGTGGTGCGACGGAGACCGGACGCCCCTACTTCGTGATGCAATACGTGAAGGGCGTTTCCATCACCCAGTATTGCGATCGCGAGCACCTATCCTCCAAGGAACGGCTGGAGCTCTTCAAGGTGGTGTGCCAGGCCATCCAACACGCCCATAACAAGGGTATCGTCCATCGCGATGTCAAACCCTCGAACATCCTGGTGTCGCTGGTGGACGGCAAACCAACGCCGGTGGTGATCGACTTCGGCGTCGCCAAGGCGCTCAACCAGCGCCTGACCGAGAAGACGCTCTTCACCGAGTACGGCCAGATGATCGGGACTCCGACGTACATGAGCCCCGAGCAGGCCAGCTCGGATGGCATCGACATCGATGCGCGGTCCGACATCTACAGCCTGGGCGTGCTGCTCTATGAACTGATGGTGGGCAAGACCCCCTTCGACGAGAAGACGCTGCGCGAAAAGGGCTACGACGAGATCCGCCGCATCATTCGCGAAGTGGAACCGCCCCGGCCTTCCACCCGGCTCAGCACCTTTTCGGGTGACGAGCTGACCGCCTTCGCGCAACGCCGCCGGATTGACGTCAACCGGCTGGGGCGATATTTGCGGGGCGACCTCGACCTGATCGTGATGAAGGCGATCGAGAAGGATCGCGCGCACCGCTATGCTTCGGCCACGAGCTTTGCGGATGACGTGAGCCGGTTCCTCGACGGCGACACCATTTTGGCTGTGCCGCCGAGCGCGAGCCATCGGGTGGGCAAGTTTGTTCGACGACATAGCAAGGCGGTGACCGCCATCGCCGCCGTGTTCGTCGCTTCGATCCTGGGCGTGATCACCACCACCTGGCAGGCGATCGAAGCGACTCGCGCACGAGACGTCGCCCGCCAGGCAACGCGGGAGGCCGAGGAAGTGATCCGGTTCCTGAACGAGATGCTCGAAGAAGTGCGCCCGGCCAATGCCCTCGGGAAGGACACCGCCATGCTCCGGGGAATTCTCGACAAGACCGCCGCGCGGGTGGACGAACAGTTGAAGACTCAACCCAAGGTCGCTTTCCGGCTCCTCGCGACGATGGGCCGGACGTATGAGGCATTGGGTGTCTTCACCAACGCCGAGCCGCTGCAACGCCGGGCTCTGACGATCGCGCGGGAGCAGTTTGGTAACAGCAGCACCAACGTTGTCTCCCAACTGATTGACTTGGGACTCACCTTGCAGTGGCGTGGAAACTACGGCGACGCCTCGAACTTCGTCGGCGAAGCACTTGGCATCTGCGAGACGAAGTTGGGATTTGAAAATGCGCTCACGGCCCGGGCGCAGCACCGCCTGGGGAGCATTCTGAGCTTCATCGGTGACATGGCTGGCGCGGAAAGCTACCTGACCAACGCGCTGGCCACCCAGCGCCGGTTGCTTGGCTTGGATGATCCGGCGACGCTCCACACCGGGCGTGATCTGACCGTGATTTACTTTGGTCAGCAGCGTTTCGGCGAAATGGAACCAATGATTCTCAGCGTGCTGGAAGCGCGCCGGCGGATCAGCGGCCCCGAGCACCCGGACACTTTGAAAGCTCTGGAGCTGCTCGGATTGCTACGCATGCAACAGGGGCGTTATGCGGAGGCGGAAACTCACTTCGACGAGCTGTTGCGGGTGCGTCGCCGCATACTGCCAGCCACCCACGCACACCTGTTAACAACGATGGATTATCTCGCGCTTGTCTACGGCTTCCTCGGTCAGTATGCGAAAGCGGAGACCCTCTGTGCCGAAGCCGTGAAGGCCATCGCCACGATCGAAGGTTTGGATACGGAGCGAGCCCTGGTTTACCGCAGCAACCTGGCCGAGTATCTCCGCAACCAAGGCAAGTATGCGGACGCGGAGAAACTGTTCCGGGAAGTCAGGGCCGCCCAGGATCGTGCGCTCGCGGCGGATCACTTGAATCGCTTTGAAACGCTGAACAGCCTCTCGGTGCAATACTACCTGCAGGGTCGCTTCGCCGAGGCGGAGGGACTCGCCCGTGAATGTTTGCGTGGCCGGCGCGATCTGGCCCGACTCGGCCCGGACGATTACCGCGTTGGCGATGCGTTGTCGCAACTGGTGCTGACGCTGCTCGCGCAGGACAAGTTTGCAGAGGCCGAACCGCTGGCGCGCGAGTGCCGGCGTGTGCGTGAGCTTGGACCGGCCGACGACTGGCGCCGGGCGGTTGCGCTCAGCCAACTGGGTGGCTGCTTGCTCGGGCTCAATCGGGTGACCGACGCGGAGCCGCTGCTCACCCAAGGCTACGAAGGTTTGAAACAAGTGCGCGACCGCATCCCAGCGATCGACCGGAGACGGGTCATCGAGGCGGGGGAGTGGTCGGTGCGACTTTACGCGAACATGAACCAGATTCCTCGATCCGAAGCGCTCAATCAGGAAGTCGTATCGTTGCGGTCTTGGGCTGCCGGACCGTCCAAGTAAGCGCACAGAAAACAATCTCCCCGGGGCTAGTGGTCTGCGTTCCTGGGGAAACAAAAAATGCGGACCAGTATCAACCAATAACAACTGCAACTCCATGTCCACCAGTACCGACGACAAAGCCGTTCAGGCCAACATCTACGTTCGAATCACAACCGATCACGAACTGGAGCTGTTCACCGATGAAACGGGAGCCAATCGACTGACCAATGATTCGCCGATCTCAATCAGGAAGAGCGGTAAAATTGGCCTGCGATTCATTCGCAATCACAACGCGGGTCATCACGGACCGAATATTGAAACCGCCGACCTGATAATAATTCCACAAGACTGCCCAGACACTTCTCGGGCAAGTGGACGCCGCAAAGATAATCCTTTTGATCGAACCGATCACAAAGAGTGGGTTGTCTTTCTGCCGGATCCAGCCAAATCGGATGACCCCGGAAATCTCAACGGGGGCGTCAGGCCACCCGCCGGGTCCATATCTATTCCGGCAGGTACCGCAAAGATACGAAGCGATGGCGAAGGACTGGAGTACAAGTTTACTGTCTGCGCACTCTCGGACGGTGGGAGTTGGTTCGACGCAGTGGATCCGACAATAAAGATCGAGGCGTGACTAGCGTTCTGGAACTGGATGATCTCGATTTTCTTGCAGCCAAAATTCAATAGCCAGCAGGCCAAATGGGATCGCGCCCGCTATTCTCATCGGCCACGAGCCGAAGACGACCGTTGCGTTGAACCAGATGAACGCGAGGAAGCCGTGTGTGGCGACCGCGAGCCAGCGCGGTCGCCGCGTGTGGCTTGCGGGTACGGCAAACCGCCATAGGGCGTCGCCAAGCCACACAGCTGCAAACATGTAGTTCAGCCACACGCCGCCGCCCCAGTTTAGGCCGGTCAGCTCCCGGGTTTGCCGGGCGGTCTCGACCACGGCGGCGGCGTGGTTCCAATCGTGATAGATGTGAAAGGCCAGTGCGGTGTGGACCAACATCAACACCGCGCCCGCCAGCCACATGAGATCGGCCCGGCGGCGGTTTGGTGTCGCTCGGTGACGGGTCAGCGCCAGCGCTGCAATCCACGCCGCGAACGCGAGCCACGCGGTGCCTCGCGTCAGCCATTCGCCGGAGTTCATGGAACAACGTCGCGGTAGTGGCCCCGATTGTTCAAGATCGGATTGTGTTTCCGTCGATTGCTCCGGCGAAGGCGGCCATGTCTCGCAGGCCAAACAAGAAGGGCGACTCTTGCGAGTCGCCCTTCAGCAATTGATACCTTGCGAAACCGGTCAGCTTGCTTGACCGGGATCTTTCAATTCCTCGGGTGCTGAAACGCCTTCCACGGGAGCAGGCTCTTCACTGACCGCCAAGGGGTCGTGTTCGCTGATAACGCTAACCGCTTCGGAAGCCAGGGCCGGTGCGATGTCTTCGGCCGACGTTGGCGCTTCGGCAACCGGCGGGTTGGCAGTCGGTGCGGCGGCTGAAGCAGCGGCGGCCGGCGCCCTAGGAGCTTCCTTCTTTTTTGGCGCGGGTTGAGGCTTCGGGAGCGGTTTCTTGGCCGTCTCGAGCTGGCCACTGGCAAACTCGATCACGTGGCCCGAGTGGACGAGCCAGTGCAAATCGCCGAGCACAGTTTTCTGCGCTGCGGTTGGCTCGTGATGGGCTGGCTTGGCTTCGGTCGCGGGCTGGCCTTCGGCGGTGGTCGCGGGTTGGACAGCCGGTGCGGGAGCGGGTTGGGCCGGCACGGGCGCCAGCGATTCCACCATCGCCTTCACCGTGCAACGAGGGTGTTGATTGACGTATTGAACAATCTTCTTCACGCCCTCGGAAATCGGCTCGGCGTCGATGTCCAGGAAATGCGGGCGAGCCACGGCCACATGCACAATGTTCTTGTTCACCTTGAAGAACTGGAGGCTGCGGGTGGCAAATTGCTGGCTCAGAGTCGTCACCATCTTCAACGGAAAACGGCGCTGCTGATCAATTTCCTGCGCGACGTGGCGTTGGAGTTCGCGCGAGCCCGCCCGGCGGAACTGGGTGGCCGGCCCGACCTGGCGCTCGACGGGCTTGATGATGTTCGGCAGGTGAATCGCGCGGAAGTGCTCGCGAACATCGTCCCACTTATCGAGCCGCATCGGCTCCGGAACATTGAGCACGACGTATTCGGTCTTGAAGCTCTGTTCGTCGATCCACTTCTTCACGACTTCCTCATCGCGCACAATTTTTACGCGCGCCTTGAAGCGGTCGAACGGCATGGTGCCGAAGCGTTCTTGGTGCAGCTTGTGTAGCTTGTTTTGGTAGTCGTGGTAATTCGGCGGGCCCAGCAAGACGCCGCTGAAGCCGCATTGCGCCACGAAGGTGTAGGTGCCCTTGGGTGCTTCGGTGGCGGTCTTCTCGATCTGGTAGAACGTGCCGAAATGTTTTTCGAGGACGTAGTTGATCGCCTCCTCTTCGCTCAGCCAGAGCGTGTCGTCGAGCACGCACGTGAAGAGTGCCTGCGGGGTGCTGCCTTCCGCCGCTTTCTTGACGCGGATCTCGACGCCGAAGCGCTCGTCCTTCTGCAACACCAGCCGGGCGATGTCGAACAGCGGATAAGCCCGGCCTGTCATGCGAATCTGCTTGGTCAACGAATCCACGCCGTGCGCCTCGGGCACGAGGTTGATCTCGACGCCGAGGGGCGGCAATTCTGGCGGGCGCTCGAAGGGCGGGCGGCTGTCCCGTGGGCCGCCCCGACCAAATTGTCCGTCGCGACTGCGCGGTCCCCGATCATCCCGCTGGCCACTGCCGGGTGGACGTGGGCCGCCGGGTCGGTCGCCAGGCGGGCGATCGCGATTGGGTCGTGGTCCACCGAAGGAAGGGCGGTCGCGACGCGGGCCACGGCCCCAATCGTCACGGCGGCCTTCGCGTTCGCCCTCAAAGTTGGCGTAGCGGTTGATTTCGGGTGACTGCTTGGCCCAGGCCGGCAGAAAGGCGAGGTCCAGATTCAGTTCGGATTCGTTTGCTTCGGTGCTCATGCAGCGTTGGCTGTGTGTTGTGGGCAGATCGGGTTGTTAGATCTGCGGGGCGTTCCGGTTTTTTGGGCCGTGCCTGTTAGATGATGGCGCGACGGCGTACTTCACGTCGCGAACAAGAACCAGTGTGAGGATGGCGACGGGCTGGGGGGATTGCAAGCGTCGCTTCGAAACAATTGGGCGGCGAAAAAATCAGCGCTGGGCCGATTCCAGAACCTCCATCACCCGCGTCACGTGGTGCTCTACCGAAGGATCGTAGGTCAAACATTCCAACGGCTGATCAATCCGATGGCTGTTCGCGGCGGCCATGGCCAGTGCTTCGGCAATCGCCTGACCAGTGGTTTCGGGTTTCCAGACATTGAAGCGGACGGCGGCATCGCCCCGGATGACTTCGAGGCAGCCCATGTTTTCTTCGAAGACCAGGCGGGTGCCGCAGAGAATTGATTCCACGCCCACTTGACCGAACGGTTCGTAGTACGAGGCCATCGTCGTGAAGTCAGCCGCTTTATACACGTCGGCGATGTCGTCAACGTAACCGAGATGCTGGACGAAGTTCGGAACCCGGCCGGGATGTTTGCCCGTGACCGCGAGCATCACGCGGTTGGCGAATGGCTTCATTGCCTCGATCAGCGGATAAAGCCCCTTGCGCTTGTGCCCGCTGGAGGGGAAGGCAAACACGGTGCGATCCGAAGGCAGTCCGAGTCGCTTGCGAGTTTCCGACCGCTCTTCCGGCGAGGGCACGCGGAACCGTTTGACGTCCGCGGGTGGATGAATGGTGATCACCTTCTCCGCGGCCAGCCCATAGAGTTCGCGCAGCTCTTTGGCGCATAGGTGCGAGTGCGAAATCATCCGCCGGGTAAAATGATAACTCTGCATCTCCATCCAGATTTGCAGGCGATCGAACAGCCCGGTGAATTTTCTGGCGCGCGCGAGGTAGCCCCGGTGAGTGCCGCCGCAGATCTCGCCGCTGCGGGCTGGAACTCGCGTCATCGCGAATTGAATTCCCTCCAGCGAAGGACCGAGGCGGCGAATGGCCCGATGGTAATAGAAGTCGCGAAGTTTCCGCGGAAAGGACGCGCACTTGACCGGACTCACCGCTAAGCCCGCCGGGGCGGCGATCCGCGGGTCGATGCGCCGGGCGTGAAATTCCACGCGGCGGCCTCGGTGAATCAACTCGCCGGCGAATTCGCGGCTGTATCGCTCCACCCCGCCACCCTGGGTAAACGAATGGTGGAAGATATGAATGGGCGGGGAGGTTGGATTTGGTTCAGACATGCGGGCCGTCCTGAGTTGATGGGGGACTGTTCAGGCCGTCGCGGTATCAGGTAATTGGACGGCGAATCTCCCGGCTGCCAATGGCTGCGGCATTCGATCAAAACTGCCGGAGGAAGCGCGCGTCGCTTTCGTAAAACAGCCGGATGTCATTGATGCCGTGCCGCAGCATGGCGATGCGTTCGACGCCGAAACCAAAGGCCCAACCGGTCCAGACTTCCGGATCGTAGCCGACGTTCTCGAACACTTGCGGATGGACCATCCCGCAGCCGGCGATCTCAAGCCAGTCCTTGCCCAGTTTCTTGACGAGCGAGTTGGTGAAATCGATCTCGAGACTCGGCTCCGTGTAACTGAAGTAGTGTGGTCGAAACCGAATCTTCGTGTCCTTGCCCATCAGCTCGCGGAACACAAACTCCACCGTACCCTTCAGGTCGCCGATCGTGACATTCTTGTCCACGTAGAGCCCCTCGATCTGGTGGAAGGTCGGGTTGTGCGTAGCGTCGGCGTTGTCGCGGCGAAACACGCGGCCCGGCACCACGATGCGGATGGGCGGCGGCTGCGATTTCATCACGCGAATCTGCACGGACGAAGTGTGCGTGCGCAGCAGCGGCCGATCTTCCGTGGCCAGGTAAAACGTGTCCTGCGAATCGCGCGCCGGATGATCTGCCGGTGTGTTGAGTGCGTCGAACACATGGTATTCGTCTTCCACTTCGGGGCCATCGGCGACCGCAAAGCCCAGCTTGCGAAACGCGCGTACGATTTCGTCCGTCACCTGCGTGAGCGGATGCAACCGTCCCAAGGCCCGGCGACGCCCGGGTGCGGTGAAATCGATCGGTTCCTTCGGCAGGGCTGCTTTGAGTTCGAGTTCCTCACGTCGGGTGGCCAGCGTGGCTTCCAGTTCGGACTTCACCGCGTTGATTAACTTACCCGCGACAGGGCGTTCTTCCTTGGGCAGCGTTCCCAACTGCTTCATCAAGGCGGTGAACTGTCCCTGTGGCCCGACGAATCGTCCTTTGATTTGGTCAAGGGAGGCAAGGTCGCCGGCGCCGGTCATGGCCGTGAGCGCTTCCTGTTTCAGCGGTTCGAGTTGCGATAGCAAGTCCGACATAAGTTTGAGCTCGGCGAGAGTAGGGAGCAACGGTGCCGGGCGAAATAAAAAAACGGGCGCCTGAAAACAGGCGCCCGTCGTAAAAGGAAGTGAGCGCGCTTACGCCTTGGCGGTCTTGGACTGCAGCGCCTGCTGAGCGATCTTGACCAGTTCCGCGAACGCCGTGTTGTCGGTGGCGGCGAGGTCAGCGATCACCTTGCGGTCGAGCGCGACGCTGGCGGCTTTCAAGCCCTCGATGAAGCGGCTGTAGGTGATGCCGGCCGCGCGGGCGGCGGCGTTGATACGGATCTGCCAGAGCGCGCGGAAATTGCGCTTCTTGGTGCGCCGGTCGCGATAGGAATACTGCAAGCCGTGGACGACGGCGTCCTTGGCATAGCGATAAAGTTTGCTGCGGCGCATCCGGTAGCCCTTGGCGAGCTTGATCATCCGTTTGCGGCGTTTACGGGAGGCGGGAGCGTTGGTGATGCGCATGGCTTGCTTAAAGGTTCAGGTTAAAGTCAGTGCGAGAAAGGCAGGCTCTGCTTGATGCGATACACATCGGTCTGGCTCACCATGATGGAGCCGCCGAGGCGGCGCCGCCGTTTGGAGTTTTTGCCCGCGAGCAAATGGCGTTTGCCGGCATGGGAACACATTACCTTGCCGGTGCCGGTTATCCTAAACCGTTTGGCCACCGACTTCTTAGTTTTACTGCCACGTGGACGACGCATAGATTCAATTCGTTTCTCGAAAAAGAGCGCGCACTTTAGGTAGCGGCCAAGTGCATAGCAAGCGGTAATTTGGATTCAATTTTTAAAGAATTTAAGGAGGTGTGCTCGGTTCCCAATTGCCTGCAAACCCGCTTATGCTTGCTGGCAATCACGGCCGCCGTCGCATGTTTCGCCTCCATCAGATTGCGCTTCACGGCGCGACCTCTTCCCCAACCGGTTGCTGGCTCTCAACCACCTCGGCGATCAAGCGGATCAAGTCCGGTTTGTCCGGGAAGGCGCGGTCTTCGAAGCGAAAATCTACGAGGACCGCAGCCAATGCATTCAACACTTCCTCGCGACTCGTGCCTGCGTTCCTCAGGTAAAAACCGACCGACCATTCCTGGTTCAGCGATTCGATCGACGCATGTGCGCTCAAGCCGAGCCTGTCGTCCTCCCAAACTCGGGCCAGCCCGCGGAGTTGATCATTCTGGAACAAATGAGTTGTACCTGACTTGAACGCGTTTGCCTTAATTGCCAGGGCGAAGTAGCGAGAATTGAAGACGTCTTTGCGCATCATGAGTGCGCCCAGTGTCGGCAAAGGTTTCGCCCACTCAATGGCGACGCAAAGGTCGAGAATCGTTCGTTGTGGTTGGCCAATCGGGAACTTGGATTCCGTGGTAAGGTTAGCTTCTAGGTGTTCGCAAATTCTTTGGGTCTTCAAGTCCAACGGTTGCGACTTGGTGGGAGCGAGGAACGCCAGTAATCCGTTCGTCCATTTGATTTGAAGGGCCAAGCCGGAATCGGAGACTTGAATTGTAGGGCGGTCTGAACTGGGGACCGAAAACTGCGCATAGCCGATGCGGCATTCCCGTCCTTGTGAGGTGCGCTTCTCCGCAAGATCCAATGTCTATGGAACGTTGTTCAGCTGATCCAGCTTTTGTTGATCGCCCGTAACCTTATGGATCAACAACAGCCGGCTAACGGGCCGGATCGCAATGAGACAAAGCGCGCCAAGAATCGTGAGGCAGATCGCCGCTTTCCTAAATTTCGGAGGCATTTGGTTAATGAAGCGACCCCGTCTCGAATGCTTGAAAGTCGCTACCTCCTGGCTAGTTGTTCAGCTTCTTCTCCAGAATTTCCCCAACCAATCCCGGGTTTGCCTTGCCCTTGGAGAGCTTCATCACCTGACCCTTGAGGAAGTTCAGCGCGGCCACTTTGCCCGCACGGAAGTCGGCCGCTGGTCCCGGATTCGCCAAGATGACTTCGTCGCAGAGCTGTTCGATCGCGCCGGTGTCGCTCAGCTGGGCGAGGCCTTTCTGTTCAACGATCTTCGTGGGCGATTCTCCGGAGGCGAACATCTCCGTGAACACGTCCTGCGCGGTCTTGGTGTTGATCTTACCGGTGTCCACGAGATCGACGAGTTCGGCGATCGCCCCAGCCTTGAAATACAACTTGTCCACCGTCAGGAGCGCCACCTCGGCTGGGTCAATGACTGGAGCAGCTTGTTCGGCTTTGGCCGCTTCATTCGCCTCCGCCAACTTCGCGCGCAAGTTGTTGATCACCAAGTTGGCGATGGCCTTGGGGTTCTTCGCCCCCTTCGCGATCCCTTCAAAGTAGTTTCCCAGGGCCACGTCATTCTTGAACACCTCGGCGTCGCCCGCCGGAATTCCGTAGGCCGTGATGAACCGTTGCTTCCGCGCGAGCGGGAGTTCGACGACGCGGGTTTTCACTTCCGCCAGCCAGGCGTCCGTCGGCTCGAACGGCATCAAGTCCGGCTCCGGGAAATAGCGGTAATCATGCGCGTGTTCCTTCGAGCGCATCACCTCGGTCATGCCGGCGACATCATCCCAGCGCCGGGTTTCTTGCGGGAGCTTCTCGCCCTTGGTCACGGCGGCGATCTGGCGCGGGATCTCGTATTGCAGAGCCCGCCGTACGCCGCTGAACGAGTTCATGTTCTTGATCTCGATCTTCGCGCCGAGCTGTGCCTGGCCCTTGGGCCGCACGCTGACGTTCACGTCGCAACGCACCATGCCCTTTTCCATGTCCGCGTCGCTTACGCCGCCATAGGTCAGGATATCCTTCAGCGCATTCAGATACTCGTACGCCATGTCCGCGGTGGTGAGGTCCGGCTCGGAGACTATTTCGAGCAACGGCACGCCCGCGCGGTTGAAATCGACGCCGCTGTGGCGTTCGAAGTGGGTGTTCTTGCCGACGTCTTCTTCGAGGTGCGCGCGCGTGATGCGCACTTGTTTGATGCCGCCTTCGAACTCGAAATCAACCGTGCCGGTGGTCGTAGAAGGATACGTGAGCTGCGTGACCTGGTAATTCTTGGCCACGTCGGGATAGAAATAGTTCTTCCGATCGAACACTGCGTGCCGGGGGATCGAGCAATTCAGCAGATAGCCGGTCAGCACGGTGAGTCGCAGCGCTTCGTCATTGGCGACGGGCAACACCCCGGGCATGCCGAGGCATACGGGACAGACGTTGGTATTGGGTGGGTTGCCGAATTGATTCGGGCAACCGCACCACATCTTGGACTTCGTCTTAAGCTGAACGTGGGTCTCGAGGCCGATGTTAACTTCAAATTCCATAAAGGCGGGAGGTTTCTGCCACAGTGACGCGGCCTTTGGAAGACCGAAGGCATAGGCGAGTTGGCCGGATGATGAGCCGAAATGAAATGATCGATGCGCTTGACACGTGCCGCATTCCCCCGTATCCACCGCCTTCCTTTTGGATCCGCAAGGTTGCAGGTGTCGCTGACATCTCCCGCGGATTCGAGCTTGCCGGGGCTTTGGTTCTTCGCGGGCTCAATGCTGCAAACAGGCAGCTCATTCTCCTCCAATTCCGGCGGGCAGAGACATGGAAGCAGCGCCGGATTTACAAACATAATGCATCCGAATCAATCGTCTGCGGACGGTCGCAGAAACCGGTTTCGTCCCCGACGTAACCGAAACCGTCCCCAAAGCAACCGTTCGCACCACGGCCCAGCACAGCATCCCCAGCAGCGCCCGTCGCAAGCACCTCACGGGCACCAGGGGCATCACGCGCACCGCCCGGCTCCCGCGCCCGCGCCGGTGATTGCGGCCATCCCGTTGGAGGAGTTGCAGCGCGATGGCAACATCTTCGGCACGTTGATCCCCGAGCTGCAGCGCGCGGTGAGTGAATCGGGTTACGCCCGCCCGACCCCGGTGCAGGCGCAGTGCATTCCGCATTTGCTCGCGGGCAAAGATTTGCTCGGGAGCGCGCAGACTGGCACGGGCAAGACGGCGGCCTTCACGCTGCCGTTGCTGCAATATCTCAACAGTCACCCGATGCCGCCGTCCACCCGGCAGCCCCGGGTGCTCATTCTCGCGCCGACCCGCGAGCTGGCCGCGCAGATCGGCGACAGCATCGCCACCTACGGCAAGTATTTGAACTTCTCGCACACGGTCATCTTTGGGGGCGTGGGCCAATACGCTCAGGAAAAAGCGATGAACCAGGGCGTGGACCTCCTCGTGGCCACGCCGGGCCGGCTGCTGGACTTGATGAATCAGGACATCGTCCGCCTCGATGCGGTCGAAGCATTCGTGCTCGATGAGGCGGATCGCATGCTGGACATGGGCTTCATCCATGACGTGCGGCGGGTGATCGCCGCACTGCCGGAAGAGCGGCAATCGCTGTTCTTCTCCGCGACGATTGCGCGAGAAATTGTCGAGCTGGCCAGCACGATGTTGGTAGATCCCGTGCGCGTAACCATCGCGCCCGAGCAGCCGACGGTGGAACGCATTGAGCAGAAGGTGATGTTCGTCGATCGCGCCCGGAAGGATGACTTGCTCGTCGCACTTTTCGACAAGCCGACAATGGACAAGGCGATCGTCTTTGTGCAACGGAAGCGATCGGCCAACCAGGTCACCCAGAAATTGCTGGCCGCAGGCATCAACGCGGCGGTCATTCACGGCAACAAGAGTCAAAGCGCCCGCACGGCGGCCCTGGAAGATTTCCGCAACGGCCGCGTCCGCGCGCTCGTGGCGACCGACATTGCCGCCCGCGGTCTCGACGTGGATGGCATCACGCACGTGATCAATTACGAACTGCCGGTCGAGCCGGAGACTTACGTTCATCGGATCGGCCGCACGGCTCGGGCAGGCGCGGACGGTGACGCGGTCAGCTTTTGCATGCCGAGTGAGCGCAGCCAACTGCGGGACATCGAGCGGTTGATCCGCAAGTCCATTCCCGTGGACCGCGAGCATCCGGAACACTCTGATGCTGCCGAGAACGCGACAGGTGCCGAGGCGAAGCCAGTGCCCCGTGGCCAGCGTGGGGGAGGCGGCGGTGGCGGTGGCGGTGGCGGTGGCGGTGGTGGACACCGAGGTGGCCGCAGCGGCGGCCAAGGCGGCCAAGGTGACCAGGCCAGTCGCCGGAAGAAGTGGAAGAACAAGCCGAAGCCTTCCTCGCCGCATCTCCAGTCCGTTTCACCCGTGCTGCGTCGGTTGCAGCCCAGCAGTCCCAACAGCCAGGCCAGTGGCAATCGTGAAGGCGCCAACCGCAGCCGGCCGTTCGGTGGCAATCGTCGACGCAGCCGGCCGAATCTTCCGCGCCCTTTTGGGCGGTAGGTTGATTCCTTCTGTTTGAATTCAGGTTGGCGGCCGGTGCATGGTCCACCCATGTCCGCGTCCGCCATTTCCATCGACGAGGTTCGCGCCGCCGCCGGGCGCCTCCTGCCGTTTGCCCAACGCACACCGGTCCAGACCTGCGCGACGATCTCGCGGTTGGCGGGTCGGGAGGTGTACTTCAAGTGCGAGCTGTTTCAAAAAGTTGGCGCCTTCAAGTTTCGCGGCGCGTGCAACGCGGTGATGAAGCTGTCCGCCGCCGAAGCGAATCGCGGCGTTGTTACGCAAAGTTCAGGCAATCACGGACAGGCGCTGGCGCTGGCGGCGAAGTTGCGCGGCATCCCGGCCCACATCGTCATGCCGTCCAATACGTCAGCCGCGAAGATCAACGCCGTTCGTGAATATGGTGCCCGCGTGATCCTCTGTGAGCCGACGTTGCAGTCGCGGGAAGCGACCGTCGAACAGGTCACGAAAGAGACCGGAGGCATTTACATTCCGCCGTACAATCAGCGCGACGTGATCGCGGGGCAGGGGACCGTGGCGCTCGAATTCCTCGAGCAAGTGCCGGCCTTGGAGGCGATCATCGCGCCCGTGGGCGGCGGTGGATTGCTCAGCGGGATCTGTGTGGCGGCGAAGGCAATCAAACCAGGCATTCGTATTTTCGCCGGTGAACCGGCCGGCGCGGATGATGCCAGTCGCTCCAAGCAAGTGGGTAAATTATTGCCGCAGACCTCGCCCGAAACCATGGCCGATGGGTTGCGGACGAGTCTGGGCGACCTCACGTGGCCGTTCGTCCGCGACGAAGTGGAACAGGTGTTCACCGTGGCCGAGGACGCAATTGCGCGAACGATGCGACTGATGTGGGAGCGCGCCAAGTTGATGATCGAGCCGAGTTCCGCCGTGGCGGTCGCGGCGGTCTTGAGCGATGAATTCAAGGCGCTGCCGGGGTTGAGCCGGGTCGGAATTGTTTTGAGCGGCGGGAATGTTGATCTCGATCACCTGCCGTGGTGAGTGGGGCGCTCCGTTCGCGGCGCTTTCATTTCCTTGGGTTCAACTCAGGGCTGCCTGGGTCGGAGGGCGTGGACGATTTCAGGAAGAGCAGGCGCAAACTGTTCATCACCACGATGACCGTGCTGCCCTCGTGACCCACCACGCCAACCGTGAGCGGAATTTGGCCCGCGAGCGCGAACCCAACCAAGACGATGACCGTTCCGAGCGAGATAAATAGATTCTGCTGGATGATGCGGCGCGCCCGTTGGCTGAGCTGAAACGCCGCGAGGAAATTTTCAAGCCGGTCGCGCATCAGCACCACGTCCGCTTGTTCCAGGGCAGCATCCGAACCGCGGGCACCCATGGCGACACCGACGTGCGCTGCGGCGAGGCTGGGGGCGTCGTTGACGCCGTCGCCGACCATCGCGACGCGTTGGCCGGCTTCGCTTTGTTTCACGATGTATTCCAGTTTGTCGGCGGGCCGCAGCTCGGAGCGCACTTCGTCCAAGGGCAGTTCGCGATGAATGGCTTCAGCATTTTCCCGGCGATCACCCGTCAGCAAAACGGTTTTTAGCCCCGCCTGGCGCAGCGCGTTGATCAGATTCGCCGCTTGGGGCCGGACTTCATCGTGGAGCTGAATTCGTCCGACCAGTTGTTCGGTGGCGATCCAGACCTCGGGTTGGGCGATCCGCGTTGGGCAGTCATCCGGCAGCTGCTTCAATAATTCGCGGACCGGTCCAACGGCCAGCGATTCGATGAATTCGTGCCGGCCGAGCAGGCAGAGCTGATCGGCGATTCGACCCGAGACGCCCTGCCCGGAGACGGATTCCAGATGATCGGCATCGCGGCTTGACCAGCCCAGACGACGGCCATGCTCGGTGAGCGCCCGCGAGAGCGGGTGCGTCGAGTGACGAGCTAAAGCATAAGCAATCTCACCGGCCTCCACTTCCCGCCCGGCCGGTTTTGAACAGATCGATTCAACGGAGAGCTCGCCGGTGGTAAGGGTGCCCGTCTTATCGAGCGCCACCTCATTGATCTCCGCGAGCATTTCGACAGCGGCACCTCCGCGAAAGAGAATCCCACGCTTGGCCGCCCACGCGATGGCGGCGAGGATTGCCGAGGGGATGGAAAGCACGAGGGCGCAGGGCGAGGCGACCACCAGCAGCGTCATCGCCCGATAGAAGGCACTCGCGGACTCGGAGGTGGAGACAAACGGGGTCAGCCCGTAGACCCGCCACCATACGAAGAACATCACCACGGTCAGGCTGAGCACGATCACCGTGTAACCGCTGCCGAAGCGATCGGTGAAGCGTTGCGAGGGCGCTTTGCTGCGTTGCGCCTCGCGAATCAAGTGAATGATCTTTTGCAGGGCACTTTCCGACGCCGGGCGCGTTACAACTACGCGCACGGCTCCCCACAGATTCAAGGTGCCGGCCAAAACGAGATCGCCTTGCTTCTTGTCAACCGGCGCGGATTCGCCTGACAGATTTGATTCGTCCGCGGCCGTGGCGCCTCTCGTGATTACCGCGTCGACCGGGAACTGTGAATCTGGTTTGACTGCGAGGATCATTCCCGCTGCTAGCTGATTGACGGGTTTCTCGACCTCTTGCCCTGTCTTGTCGATCACCGTGGCCGTCTTGGGTGCGTCCTTGAAGAGTGACTCGATCTCCCGCTGCGTGCGGCCCAGGGCGTAGTGCTCCAGCGCTCCCGACAACGAAAACAGGAACAGCAACATGGCGCCTTCGCTCCACGCTCCGATGGACGCGCTGCCAGCGGCCACTGCGAGCATGAGGAAATGCACGTCCACTGCGCCCTTCCTAAGCCGCTCCCAAGTCTCCTCGAAGGTGAACCACGCACCAGCGACATACGACGCAATGAAGAGTCCGAGGCGGGTCGGTCCGTCCACTGCAAAGTGTGCTGCCAGCCCGGCGATGGCGCAAATGGCGGCCGCCAGCAATTGGAGTTTCCATTCGTTCAGGTGGGTGTCGTCGGTCGGCACTTCAAGTTCGCGCTGTACAAACCTCGGAAGTGGCAACCGGCGCCACCGCCAGAATTTGGGAGCGGTCGGGCAGGTGACGCGGGCGAACGTCGTGCCGTCATTGGTCTGGGTGATGGTGACGTGCGAGCGCAGCGAAATATCCAAAGGGTGAGGGCACGAAGAGCAATCGTTAGTGCCTTCAAGCAGTCCGCACCCCAAGGCGCGACCTGATCTGGAACCTTCCTGGATGGCCTGATTTACCTGCTTCTCCAAGTCGTTCGACGCCCCCGACCCGATCGTCGCAAGACTAAGCGCCTTATCATTAGCCGAGACGGTAATGGCCTCGAGCCGTGGCTCGACCCCAATGACGGCGAACAAGGATCGAGCAAGGCAGGTTGCGCCAGATCGGCCAGATTCGAGTTGTTTTGAGGCCTTCTTCACCACCTCACGTTGCTCCTTTCTGTCGTCGCTTGCCAATCCTCAATTGCTGCAGACTGGGCCAATCTGGTGTGGATTTGAGCGCAGTTATATCGTTACAGTATGCTGCGGGTTGCGATCCATTCGGGAAACTCCGAGTGAATATCAGAAAGTCGCAAAACAGGGCAAAAATGAATTGACTCATTGTGGGGCGTTATTCCATAACTTACCTCGAATTGGGGCAATATGGGTTAAAGCCCTGGTTAAGACAAAACAGATGCCCGAGACCGCAACCAACTTTGATCAGGACTATCTGGGGTTCTTTCGTCATGGTGTTGACGACAAGCGCCGGCTGCAGGTCCCTGCGCGTTGGCGTCCAGCGGGTGAGAATTTCGAGCTGACGGTCATGATTTGGACGGCGCACGAGGCGGGATCTTGTTTGCGTGTGTTCGCCCCCAAGGAAATGCGTGAACTTCGCGAGAAGCTGACCAGCATGCCGGGTGATGATCCCGCGAAAGAGGAGCTGCTGCATTTCATCGGCAAGAACTCGGACAAGCTTCCGGTCGATAAGTCCGGTCGAGTGTGCCTGCCTGAGCGGTTGGCGGTCGAGGCCGGGCTGAACGGCGAGGCGGTGCTCGTGGGTTTAATCAACAAGTTCGAAATCTGGAGTCCAGATCGATACGGAATTCATGCCGAACGTTTCGGTGCGCCGCGCCGTGAGTTCTTCAATGTCATTAAATAACCATGAACACACTTAAGTTTTTGGCGTTTGGTAGAAGTCTGGCAACGGGCCGCGATGTGGTCGGGCGATTTCGGATGCGCCATGAATGCCTTCTTCCGCGATTCGAGGATGAGACAACTGAAGAAGAATTTTCATCAACCGTGTTGAATACTTGGTGGCGCCGAGCCTGTAACCTGTTTCGGCCCGCGACCCGACTCGCATGGTCAAAGAAGTCCGTGCCACAACCGGTCCTGCCGACGGCGGAGACTGGCGCGGATCCAATCACGAAATCCGAGACAGTCGCCAGCCGGCCGCAACGCATTGGTTCGGCCTCAACTCAAGCCTTTCCGTCAAGTTTCGCGGCGGGCGCCAAACAAATCCCAAGTGCCCTACAACGGGAGTTTCGTTTCGAGCGAGTGTCGGTGGTGTGCAATGACCTGCACGATGCTGATTTTGAAATCGTGCCGGTCTCTATGCAGGCCAGGGCCGTAAGTATTGATGCCAAACCCCGCGCCCTGATTTCAGCCTGAGCGAGCCATTGAAACCATGGCAACCGAACTCATGCCCGGTGAATTGCTTCGAACACCGGCCGGTATTGTTGGCGGAAGTGATCGCACAGCTCCAGTTGCGGCCCGGCGGAGTCGTGGCCGACGGCACATTGGGTGGAGCTGGGCACGCGGTGCCGATGCTGGTGGCGACGTCGCCGAATGGATTTCTGTTTGGCTGCGATCGCGATGGCGCCGCCCTTGAGGCGGCCACCCGCAAGCTCGCGGAGTTCGCGGGCCGGTTTGAAGTGCGTCGGGGTTGTTATGCGGAACTGGCGGACTGGGTGCCCGTGGGTGGCTGCGATGCGGTGTTGCTCGATTTGGGCGTGAGTTCTCATCAGCTCGACACCGCCGAGCGTGGGTTCAGTTTCAGTCACGATGGCCCGCTCGATATGCGGATGGATAATCGTCAGGCGCTCACGGCCGAGACGCTGGTTAACGAGCTTGATGCCGTGGAGCTGGCGCGAATTTTTTGGGAATATGGTGACGAAGGGCAGTCGCGGCGGATCGCTGTGCGCATCGTGCGGACGCGGGAAGCACGCCGAATTCGTACTACCGGCGAGCTGGCGGCGATCATCGAAGATGCCGCGCCGCGCCGCGGCCGGCGCACGCACCCGGCGACGAAGGTGTTTCAGGCGTTGCGTCTGGCCGTGAATGAAGAGTTGGCCGGGGTCCGGGCGGGCCTTGCCGCAGGCTTGGCTATTCTAAAACCGGGCGGGCGACTGGCGGTGATTACGTTTCACTCACTGGAAGACCGGCTGGTGAAAGAGATGGGCCGCCAACGCAGTGCGGAGTTTGAGTGGGACGCGGGGGCCATGCGACCCGATTGGTCGAAGCCGCGCCATCCCGAATTACGGGTGATCACCACGAAGGCGATCAAGCCGGGTGAAGTTGAGCTGCGGGAGAATCCGCGCAGCCGCAGTGCCCAATTACGAGTGTTCGAGAAGTTAGAATCGCAGGCATGACAAATCAGCGAACAGCCATCACGGCCAGCACGATCGCCAAGGTGCTGGCGTTGAGCATTTTTTTGGGCGGCTCTGGCGTTGGCTACGTCTTTCAAAAGGGGCAGATCCGCGGGTTGGACGACCAGGCCAAACGCAATGATGAGCGGATTCACGAGCTCGAGGAACGGCGGAAGAACTTGAAGTTTCGTCTGGCGGCCACGACCTCCCGCGAGAAGCTCGAAGTTTCGGCCCGCTTACACAAACTCGATCTCCGCATGCCCGATCCCGGACAGGTAGTTACGCTGCCCGAACCGGACAGGGAACGGGCCACCGGCATCAAGCTCGTGAACCGGCCATGAAATTTCACTTTGCCTCCAGCGCTGTAAAGCCTCCGTGCGCCGCTCGCGCCCTGATCTGGCTATCGCGGGAGGAACCGGTGGGCGCGGGCGGCGGCAAGCCCCCAAGGCAATGTTAAAATCAATTCAATATCGCCGTCTGCTCTGGCTCTCGCTGCTGGTCGTGCTGGCCTATTGTGGTCTTGGCTGGCGGTTGGTGGACATGCAGTTTTTGTCAGCCACGGAAGTTCGCAAAGCCTATGCGCAGGGAGCGGTGCGTGAATTGATTGTGCCCCCAATGCGCGGCGACATTCTCGATCGCAACGGGGCGACCCTTACCACCTCGGTCCGGCAGTATAATATCGGCGCGGAACCGCCCTTGATCAGCCCGCACCAGGCGAAAGTTGCGGCTGCCTTGGCGGGTCCGTTGAAGATGGATGTCCGCGAGCTCACCGCCCTGTTGACGCCGGTTACCAACCAGACCGCCGATGGCCAAGTCGAAATCACGCCGCGTTTCGTCATGTTGAAACGTGGGCTCTCGTTCGAAGACTGGAGTGCCGTCAAGGAGCTCAAGAGCAAGAGTGATTTCGGACTGGATCTAAAGGCCCTGACGCGGAAGGAACGGAATCGGCTGACCGGACTGCGGCGTTTCGGAATTCAAGTGGAGTCCGAAGTGCAGACGCGCCAATATCCCAACGACGCGGTGGCGGGACAGATTCTCGGCTATGTCGGGCAGACCAATCGCGAGTATTCGGTCGGGAAGAGCTTTCCCGAGCAGTTCGGCCTGGCGGGCATCGAACGGGCCTTCAACAAGAATCTCGCCGGAGTGCCAGGGTTCAAGCGAGTGGTGCAAACTGATTCGTCCGATGTCGACGAACAATTTCTCCCGGCCGTCGACGGCCTCAGCGTCCAGCTGACCATCGACCGGCGCTTGCAGGAAGTTTTGGATCGTGAGCTGGCTTCGGCGCATGTGGCGCTGGGAGCCGAGGCCGTGTTTGGGGTGATGATGGACGTCAACACCGGCGAAATTCTGGCGATGTCGAGCGCGCCGGGATTCAAACCGGGAAAGCGCGATCAATTCGACCCGGCTGCGGTTCGCCTCCGGCCGATCCTCGATGAGTTCGAGCCCGGCTCGATCTTCAAGGTGATCGCCATTTCGGGCGCGCTTGAGGACGGCGTCGTCGATTTGTCGACGCCGATCGACTGCCTGAATGGAATCATGCGCGTGAAGGGCATGGCTTCGTTAACCGACGTTCATCCGTATGATGTGCTCACCGTCAAGGGTGTCGTCACCAAATCATCGAACATCGGCACCGCCCAGATCGTCCGCCTGCACGGCCATGATCGTTTCTATCATTGGCTGATGCGCTATGGCATTGGAACGCGCACGGGCGTGGGCCTGGCGGAAGGCAGCGGCGCAGTTCGGGGACGCAAAGACATTTATCCCGGCGAGTACACCCGGCTCCCGATCGGTTATGGCCTCAAAGTGACGCAGCTCCAACTGGCCAGCGCCTACGCGGCCCTGGCCAATGGCGGCCAATTGATGCAACCCCGCCTCGTCTCGCGCCTGGTCAATCGGCAGGGCGAAATCGTGGCGCGGTTTGATCCCACGGTCGTCCGCCAGGTCGTGTCCCCGGAAACTTCGCGCAAGATGATCGAGGCGCTCCAGACGGTCACCGAGCCGGGGGGCACGGCTCCGGACGCAGCGCTGGAGCATTACACGGTCGCCGGGAAGACGGGCACCGCGCACAAGTTTAACACCGAGACGAAGAAGTACGACACGGAGCATTACTACTCTTCATTCGTCGGGTTCTTTCCCGCCAGCGCTCCGCGAGTGTTGATAGCGATCACCGTTGACGAGCCGGACAAAAAATCTGGGCACGGACATTACGGCGGCAAGGCGGCCGGCCCAATTTTCCGAAAGGTCGCGGAAGATGCCGCGCATATTCTCAATTTGAAACCCGATCGCCAGCCGACGCCCGCGAACCGCAGCGCGCGGCCGGACGATCAAGCCGCGGTTGACCGACAAGCCGTGGGTGCGCTGCTCCTGCAACCGCCCACGGATACGGCCTCGTCGCGACCCGACCGACCCACTGGCTTTCGCCTCAGTCCCACCGTCGAACCTTCACCCCGCTGAGCCATGCAACTCCGCCAACTTATTCAATCACTCGCCACCAACGAAGTGGAAGGTTCGCTGGAGCGCGAAGTCGCCGGCCTCGCCTACGATTCGCGCCGGGTGAATCCGGGGACGGTCTTTTTCGCCTTGCCGGGGCACCGCACGGACGGCCACCAGTTCATCAACGACGCGATTGATCGGGGGGCCATTGCGGTGGTTTGCGAACGCAACGGATTCTCCCCCGCGCGCGCCACGAAGATCGTGGTGCCAGATGCCCGCGAAGCGCTCGCCCGGGCGGCGACCGCCTTTCATGGCAACCCCAGCGCCTCACTCAAAGTGATCGGCGTGACCGGCACCAACGGCAAGACCACCGTCTCGTTCATGATCCGGACGATGCTGGAGGCGGCCGGAATTCCGACGGGTCTGCTGGGCACCATTCGTTACGAGATCGGCGACCGCATGATTCCCGCGGCGCGCACGACGCCCGAGGCGCTCGAGATTCAACAGATGCTCGCACAAATGGTCCGGGCCGGTTGTCAGGCTTGCGTGATGGAAGTCAGTTCGCATGCGCTCGATCAGCAACGCACGCTCGGCGTCGAGTTTGATGTCGCCATCTTCACGAACCTCACGCAAGACCATCTCGATTACCACGGGACCATGGATGGATATTTTGCAGCGAAGATGAAGTTGTTTACCGCCATGCAGCACGGTGTGAAGCGCGGCGCCGCGGTCATCAACATCGACGATGCGTATGGAGAACGTCTGGAAAATGAATTCGAAATGGCCGTGAAACTAACGTACGGCCTGGGCGAGGCGGCCAGCTTGCGGGCCACCGGGATCGCCTTGTTGAAAGACAAGACCCGCTTTCAGGCGGAGTTCGACGGGCGCAAAGTCGCGTGCGAGATGCCCTTGATCGGGCGCCACAACATTTACAATGCGCTGGCAGCGTTCGGTGCCGGGCTTTCGTTAAATGTGGATGTGCGGGTGCTCAAGCGCGCTTTGAAAACCATGCCGGCGGTACCGGGACGGTTGGAGCGCGTGACCACGGACGAGAGCTTCAACGTGTTTGTTGATTACGCGCATACCGACGACGCGTTGGAACAAGTGCTCAAGACTTTGCGCGAGGTCACGACCGGCCGGCTGCTGGTCATGTTTGGTTGTGGTGGCAACCGGGATGCCGGCAAGCGGCCGAAGATGGGCGCGGCGGCGGCTCGGCTCGCCGATTTTACGTTGATCACCAGCGACAATCCCCGGCGCGAATCTCCGGAGACGATTTGCCGCCAGATTGAAGCGGGCTATCGCGAAGTGCGATCCGATGGCTGCGAAGTGGTGCTCGATCGGCGGCGAGCCATTGAGGAGTTGATGGATCTCGCGGACAGTGGCGACACCGTGTTGATCGCCGGCAAGGGGCATGAAACTTACCAGGAATTTGAAGATACGGTCGCGCCCTTCGACGATCGGTTGGTTGCGCGGGAATGTCTCGAAGTCCTGCAACTTCGGGAGAAGCAACGCGGTGGGACCCGGCTTGATTGCCTCCTAGTCTGACAACCGCGCAAAAACTTGAACAATAGTAAAACAATGAACCGCCGCATCGACCCGCGCATTCTCGCCGAGTTCGCACCTTCTTTGCTGGACCCAGGCGCAGCGCAGTGGCTGGAGTCCGTCAGCCGCGCGTTGATTCGGCACATCGCATTCCTAAAGCAGTTGAACCTGTTGCCTGTTGCTGCGCCCCACCCGGACACGAAAAATCTTCCGGCTGCATCGGTGTCCGCGCTGGTGGGCAAAAGCCACTGCCGCCGCAAGCCGCTGCCCTGTTTGGTGACCATCCCCCGCCATTGGACTGTTAGCTTGATGGCGATCCCTAGCGGCAGCCGGGCCTGAACATGGAACCTCGCACTCTCAACTATCTCGCTCAGGCCACCGCCGGTGAATTGTCCGGCGGCACGCCCAATGGCTTAGTGCGCGGCGTGAGCACGGACTCCCGCAAAGTGCAGCCCGGTGAGTTGTTTGTCGCGGTCAGGGGCGATCGGTTTGACGGCCACGAATTTGTGGCGGAAGTGGCCCGGCGCAGCGTGGCGGGGGTGGTCGTGCGACGTGACTTTCCAACAGCGGAAATCGACCCGGC
The DNA here is from genome assembly GCA_031362805.1 of bacterium. Classification (GTDB taxonomy): domain Bacteria; phylum Verrucomicrobiota; class Verrucomicrobiia; order Limisphaerales; family RI-55; genus RI-55. Next base: position 96,077 of record JANLTG010000053.1, on the reverse strand, counting down.
CGTGGGCGTCGTGCGCGTGGACGATCCGCGCCTGGCGCTGGGCCGGTTGGCGGCTCAATACCGCCAGGATTTCAATCTGCCGATCATCGCGGTCGCGGGTTCGAACGGCAAAACCAGCACCAAGGAGATTTTGGCGGCGGTGTTGGGTCAGAAGTTTCCCGTGCTGGCCAGCGAAGCAAGTTTCAACAACGACATCGGCGTCCCGCTGACGCTTTTGCGTCTGGCATCGAGCCATCGGGCGGCCGTGGTCGAGATCGGCACCAATCATCCTGGCGAATTGGCACCGTTGATCCGTCAGGTCGATCCCCAGATGGGCGTCATCACTTGTATCGGCCGCGAACACCTCGAATATTTTGGGGACTTGAATGGGGTTATCGCCGAGGAAGGTGTGCTCGCCGAAATGTTGCCCGCCACCGGTTTCCTGTTCCTGAATGGCGATTCCATCGGGGGCGATGAGATTGCCGCTCGTACCCGGGCGACGGTGATCAGCGTTGGTACTGGTCCCACCAACAAATGGCGGGCGCGCGACGTGCAGTTTCACGGCAGCGGCTATCGCTTCACGGTCGAGGCCCCGCGGCCGGAGTTGTCCGGAGTATATGAACTAAATCTGCTCGGCCGGCCCCAGGTGTCCAACGCCCTCCTGGCGCTCGCGGTCGGTGCGAGTCTGGGACTGGAGCGCGAGCAACTCGCCGCCGGTTTGCGCGCTTGTCAGCCAGCCAAGATGCGCATGGAGCTTTCGCGGCTGGGCGGCGTGCAGTTGTTGAACGATGCTTACAATGCCAACGCGGACAGCACCCGGGTGGCGTTCGAAACGCTGGCGGAACTGCCGGTGCGGGGTCGGCGCATTGCGGTCTTGGGTGACATGGCGGAGTTGGGACGCCACGCGCGCGGTGGCCATGAAGAGATCGGGCGCCTGGCGGCCCAGTTGAAGATCGGCACCTTGTTCGCCATCGGCCAGCAGGCGGTGGCCACGGTGGAAGCCGCCCGTTCGGCCGGGCTCACGGACACTGAAGCTGTGACCAGTCTTGATGAACTGGCCGGAGTGCTGAGGAATTTTCTGCAGGACGGTGACGCGTTGCTCTTGAAGGCCTCGCGCACGGCCCGTTTGGAACGATTGATCGAGATGTTGCGCCCCAGCTTCGGGAACGGCGGTTGACGATGATTTATTACCTGAGCATCTACATCACGGAGACGACGAAGGGCACGGAGTGGGAACACTTCGGCGCGGCTTTCAACGTCTTTCGCTACGTGACGTTTCGGGGCGCGGGCGCGGCGGTGACCGCGTTGTTGCTCAGTCTCTGGTGGGGCCCCGTGTTCATCCGCTGGCTCAAAGGCTTGAAATTTGGTCAGGAATACACGGATCGAGCGGAAGAAGGCGGCGACCTCAAGGCTCGCGTGCTGAGCAAGAAAGGCACGCCGACGATGGGGGGCATCATGCTCGTGTTGATCATGGATCTGACGGCGCTGCTCTGGGCGCAGTGGAACACCCTGGTGCAGTTGACGCTGCTCAGCGTGCTGGTCTTTGCCGGCCTCGGCTTTTACGACGACTACGCCAAGATCACCAAGCAGAGCGGCGCCGGCACCACCGAATTCGTGAAGCTGGTGGTGCAGTTCGGCCTCGCGATCTTCATCGCGGTCTATCTCTGGCAATTGCCGGCCACCCGGCATCTGGTGACCGACATCATGGTGCCCTTCTACAAATACCCGATCCTGACCGGGGCCGCGTGGCTGGGAATTCCGCTGACGGTGTTCGCGATCGTCGGCAGCTCGAACGCGGTGAATCTCACCGACGGCCTCGATGGGCTGGCGATCGGATTGACCGTGATCGTTGCCCTGGTGTTTGCGATTCTGACCTATGTCGCCGGCAACAAGGTGTTCGCCGACTACCTTTTCATATCGTGGGCGCCGGGCGCGAGTGAGCTGACGATCTTTTGCGCGGCCATGTTTGGTGCCGGGCTTGGATTCCTGTGGTTCAACTGCCATCCGGCCCAGATGTTCATGGGGGACACCGGCTCGCTTGCGCTGGGGGGCGCGCTGGGCATCATCGCGGTGCTGATCCATCAACCGCTCGTGCTGGTGATCGCGGGGGGCGTGTTCGTGCTGGAGGCGATGTCCGTCTTGATCCAGCGCAGCTATTTCAAATACACCCGGTGGCGCTTTGGTACCGGCCGCCGGGTGTTCCTCATGGCGCCCCTGCATCACCACTATGAAAAGCTTGGCTGGTATGAATCCCAGGTAGTGACCCGGTTTTATGTTTTGGGTATTCTCTGCGGCCTCGTGGCCTTGAGTACATTGAAAACGCGCTAAGCAAAATATCCTATGTACGACTTGACGGGTAAACAGGTGTTGGTGATCGGCCTCGGCGTGAGTGGCCGGTCGGCGGCGGCCTTGCTGCTCCGCCGCGGCGCCGCCGTCCATGCGGTTGACGCGGCGGACAATCCAGCCTTGCGGCAGCAGCTCGAGCCGCTCATCGCCCAGGGCGCCAGGGTACAGTTGGGGCGGATGGTTTGTCCTGCGCACCCGCTGGATCTCGCGGTGATCAGCCCGGGCATCGCCACCAGCATCCCGCTGGTGGCCGAGTTGCAGCGGCGGGAAGTCCCCTTGATCGGCGAACTGGAACTGGCTTTTCGCGTGTCGGTCTGTCTTCACATCGCCATCACCGGTACCAATGGCAAGACCACCACGACCGAGCTGATCGAGAACATCCTCACGCAAAGCGGGCGGCAAACAGTGGCTGCGGGGAACATTGGACTGGCCGCGTGCGACGTGGCGGATCAGACTCGCGACCTGGATTTCCTCACTCTCGAAGCGAGTTCGTTCCAGCTTGAAACCATCCAGTACTTCCGGCCGACAGTCGCCGTGCTGACCAACCTGACGCCGGACCATCTGGACCGCTATGCGTCGATGGCTGAATATATCCAGGCCAAGGCGCGGATCTTTCTGAATCAACAAGTCTTCGATTGGGCGATCATTCAGAGCGAAGCGCTGGCGCAGATGCGCTCGATGGGCATCCAGATTCCCTCCAAGGTCATCACCTACAGCGCCAACAATCGCCGGGCGGATCTCTATCTGGAGCGTGGCCTGATTGTCAGCCAGTTGCCGGACTGGACAGGCCCCTTGCTGAGCATGGAGCAGTGCAAGGTGGCGGGGCCGCACAATGCCGAGAACTTGATGGCCGCGCTGGCGGTCAGCCGCGTGCTGCGCCTCCCGTTGAAGCCGGTGATCCTCGCGCTGAAAAATTATGCACCGGCACCGCACCGCTGCGAGCCGGTGGCGGAGCTCGGTGGGGTGCGGTACATCAACGATTCCAAGGCCACCAATGTCGATGCGACGGCGCGGGCGATCGAGTCCGTGGCCCCGGCGCCGGCGGGCGAGCCCAACGTCTGGCTCATCGCGGGCGGCAAGGACAAGGGCTTCGAATACCACGACATCGGCCCGTTGCTGTCACATCGCGTCAAAGGTGCTTTTCTTTTAGGCGAAACGCGTGAGAAGATTCGCGCGGCGTGGAGTCTGTTTACTCCGTGCCACCTGGTGGATTCGCTGGCCGAGGCCGTCCGGCGCGCCGCCGAAGCCGCTCGTCCGGGTGACGTCGTTTTGCTTTCGCCCGCCTGTTCCAGCTTTGACATGTTCCGGAACTACCAGCACCGGGGCGACGTTTTTCGACAGGTTGTGCTGGAGTTGCAGGCAGAATCCGCCGATGAAAACCGGTTAGCGCCATGCGCCAAGACCGGCCATAGAATGTAAATTTAACTGAACAACCAAACCAAATGAACACACCCAACCCACTCCTTCCCCAGGGCTCCCTGGAGGCCCAGCAACACCAGAAGCGCTCCGCCACGAAAATCGTCGTCAGCTCCATCCTCGCCCTGCACGGCATTGTCCTGGGGGGCTTGTTGTTCCTCGGTTGCAAACCAGAGCCGACGACCCAGGTTGCCGATACGAGCGGGATTGATCCGCTGGCGTCGTCGCCCACCCCGGGCGCTCCTGGGCCGGACAGCAGCGCGCCGTTCGGCGATCTCAACATGCCAACCAACGCCATCGTGATTCCGAACGTGGATACCAATTTCCACAATCCCTTCGGGGCCGACGGCATTCAGGGAGGCACCGCGCCCACCAACGCGCTTTCGCCGTTCGGCGCTCAGCCGGGTGGCCCGCTTGTTCCTGGCACATCCTCGAACGGCGGATTTCCGCCGGTCACCGGCGATCCGACCACCATGTTTAAAGAGCCCGAACCGGCACCCGCAACCGTGAAGTATACGGTCGTGCCGAAGGATACGTTCACGACAATCGCCAAGAAGCACAAGGTCACCCTCAAAGCCCTGACGGCCGCCAATCCGAATGTGGATTCCCGGAAACTCAAGGTCGGCCAGGTATTGGAATTGCCGGCCGACGTGACGCCGCAAACCCCACCGATACCCGATGGCGGGCCGGCCAGCGCGGCCAAGTCCGAAGCCAGTTATACGGTCAAGTCCGGCGATACGCTGACGAAGATTGCCCGGGACCACAAAGTCACGGTCAAGCAACTCCAGCAAGCCAACGGCATCAAAGGCAGCAACATCAAGGTCGGCCAGAAGCTGATCCTGCCTGCCGCCTCGGCCTCGAATCAGTAGGTTGGTTGGGAAACCACTCCCGGACGCGCCCGTGGCCGGTCGCGTCCGGGGGAGTATTGAGCATGCGCACTGCGACGACCATTTTCATCACCTGTGTGGCTGCCCTGCTCGTGTTGGGCAGCGTCACGCTGTACAGCGCCGTTACCCCCGGCAACCCCCGGCTGTTCCAATCCCAGATGATGTATCTGGCCTTGGGACTGATCGCCTGCGGCACGCTTGCGCTGGTGGATTATCGCCGCTGGAAAGCGTGGGTGGCGTGGGTGGCCTATGGCGTTGCCGTGCTCCTGCTGGTGCTGGTGTTTCTGCCCGGCGTTGGCGTGGAGCGCAACGGCGCCCATCGCTGGGTGCAATTTGGCGGCTTGCAGTTGCAGTCGTCGGAGATCGCCAAGCTCGCCCTGATACTTGCGTTGGCGGCATTCATCGACCGTCACCAGCGAAAGATCGGCACGTTCAAGCACGGGATACTTTACTGCGGTCTGATCATCGTTCCGGTGCTGGGATTGATCCTCGTGGAGATCGACGTGGGCACCACCCTGACGCTGGGGGCGGTTGCTGCGGTCATGCTTCTGGTGGCGGGCGTGCGTTGGGCCCATGCGTTGCCCATCGCTTGCGCCGCGGTGCTCTGCGTCGGCGGCTTCGTGGTCACAAACGAAAACCGGATGGCGCGCATCGAAGCGCTCTTCCACCCGGAACTCCACAAAGGCGGCAAATCCGATCAGGCGGTAAATGCCGGCTGGGCCCTGTCGGTGGGCGGCCTCGCGGGTAGCGGTCTCAACAACAACCCTTCCAGCGCGGCGTCTCGTCGCGGGGTGCCCTTGCAGCATTCCGATTTCATTTTTTCAGTGGTCGGAACCCAGGGCGGTTTGGTGGCGTCGCTGGGGACCGTGCTGCTGTTTGCGATCTTTCTGGGGTGCGGCGTTTACGTCGCCTGGCATGCCAATGATATGTTTGGGCTGCTGGTAGCCACGGGCATCACGTTCTTCATCTGTTTGCAGGCGTTCATCCACATGGGTGTTGTGACCAGCATCCTCCCGAACAAAGGATTCCCTCTGCCCTTCTTCAGTCATGGCGGCACCAACCTGATGTTCAACCTCGCGGGCGTCGGATTGCTGTTGAGCATCGCGCGCCGGGGTTCCACGCGCGCCCAGTCAAAGAATCCATTTGAACGGCACATCGACGTGCCGGTTGCGGAGGCCGCATGACCAGTCGGACCGAATGTCATCCTCACGTGGCCATTGCTTGCGGTGGCACCGGCGGTCACCTCTTTCCGGGCATTGCCGTGGGTAGCGAAGTGCTGGCGCGTGGCGGGCGGGTGACCCTTTTCATATCCGAGAAGGAAGTGGATCGACAGGCGGCCCGGTTGGTTCGGGATATGCAGATCGTTGCCCTGCCGTCGGTCGGTTTGATCCGGGGTGGACTCTTTGCGTTTGTCCGTGGGCTGCTCCGTTCGCGAACGCAAGCCCGCGCCCGCTTCCGACTCGATGCCCCGCAGTTGGTGCTGGCGATGGGTGGCTTCACCAGTGCGGGTCCAGTGCTGGCCAGTGGCGCGGTGGGCGCCGCGTGTTTTCTCCACGACTCGAACACCATTCCCGGCCGGGCGAATCGCTGGCTGGCGCATTTTGCCGATGAAGCGTTCGTGGCTTTTCCCGAAGCGCAAGCCCGCTTCAAGATTCCCAGCCAGGTGACGGGCACGCCGGTTCGGCACGAGTTCCAGTCGGTGAACCAGTTGGTTGCGCGGGAAGCGTTGGGCCTGCGGCCGAATGATCCAGTGTTGCTCATTATGGGGGGGAGCCAGGGTGCGGCGGGACTCAACCGGCTCGCTCGCGAAGCGTTGCCGGCGCTGGTCGAACGCTTTCCCTTGCTCCAATTCATTCACCTGACCGGTGCCACCGATCTGGACGCCGTGCAGTCCACCTATCACCAGCTCGGCGTAAAAGCCCTAGTCCAGGTTTTTTGCGCGGAGATGCATCATGCCTTGGGCGCTGCCACGCTGGCCATCAGCCGGGCCGGCGGTTCATCGCTCGCGGAGATCGCCATAACGCGGACGCCGGCCGTCCTGGTTCCGTTTCCGGCGGCGGTGGATCAACACCAGAAATTCAATGCGGCGGCCATGACCCGGAGCGGTGCCGCCATTGCGGTCGACCAGGGCAACGTCAGCGGCGCTGAGTTCGGCTCGATGTTGATTGAGTTGCTGAGTCACCCCGCCAAACTGGCCGCGTTGCGCGAACGGCTTTCGAACTGGCAGTCCCCGGCGGCTGCGACCCGCATCGTGGATGCGATGTTTGCGCGACTCCCGGCCGAACAACGGGCCGGGCTTCATCCGACCTCGCCTACCCCGCGCGAAACGAATCCAGCGGCCTCGCCTTTCAACTCTTTGAGTTCGCTCGCGCCATGAACCCGCTCGGCACCTCACAAGTTCGCGAACTGCTGGCCGGCCTCGCCGCCGGCGAGTTGATTTATCTGGTTGGCATTGGCGGCTGCGGCATGAGCGGTCTGGCCAATCTCTTTCTTGACCTCGGTTTTCAAGTTGCGGGTTCGGATCGGCACGCCAATTCCGAAATCCAGGAACTCCGGCAGCGAGGGGCTGGAATTCAAATCGGCCATGCGGAGGAAAACCTGGCCGGCCGCAAGCCCGCGTTGGTGGTCTTCACGCCGGCGGTCGCGCAGGACAATCCCGAGTTGCAGTTCGCCGTGCGGCATGGCTGGCCGCTGGCTCGCCGGGCCATGACGCTGGCGGCCTTGACCACCTTTGCCAGCCCCGTTTGTGTGGCGGGGATGCACGGCAAGACCACCACCTCGGCGTTGCTGGCGTTTGCGCTCCGCAACTTAGGCGTGGCGGCGGCCTACGCGATCGGCGCGAGCGTGCCGCAGGTGAAGCCGCACGCCGCGTGGAGCCACGGCCAGACGTTGGGCAACTCGCGGGAAAACCTTTTCGTGCTCGAGACTGACGAGAGCGACGGCACGCTCTGCGAGTTCCGGCCGCGGCATGCGATCCTCCTCAACGTGGATGTCGAGCATCTCGATCACTACGCCGGACTCGAAGAGGTGCTCACGGACTTCCGCCGCTTCGCCGGCCAGATCACCGGCGATCTGGTGTGGTGTGCCGATGACGTTCACCTCGTCAAATCGTTTGCCGGACGCGCGGGCACCACGAGCTATGGGTTCTCGCTGTCGGCGGACTACCGTTGCGAAATTCAAACCGCGTTGCCGGACGCGCCCACGCGATTTGAAGTCTGGCACGCCGGCTCGAAGCTCGGCAGCTTTGCGGTCCGGATCATTGGTGAGAAAAATGTGAGCAACGCCACCGGCGTGATTGCGTTGCTGCATCGTCTGGGCCGGCCGGCGGATGAAATCGCGCGCGCGATTGAAGGCTTTCGCGGCGCGGCCCGCCGGCAACAGGAGCTCTTTCGCGACTCACGATTCCGCGTGTTCGATGATTACGGTCATCATCCGCAGGAGATTCGCGCCGTGCTGGAGTCCTTGCGCCAGCTCCGGCCGGCGCGGCTGCTCGTGGCTTTTCAACCGCACCGCTACACGCGGACCAAACATTTGCTGCCGGAATTCACCTCGTGCTTCGCGGAAGCCGACCGGCTCTGGCTCGCTGAAATCTATGCGGCCAGCGAAGCCGCCATCCCGGGCATTTCCAGCGATGTGCTGGGGGACGCAATCCGCGCCCGTGGCCAGCAGGTAGAGCAGGTTCCCAATCTACTGCACCTGAGCGGACTCGTGCGGGCGGCGATGCAGCCGGGCGACCTCGTGCTGTTCCTCGGCGCAGGGGACATCACGCAAGTGGCTCACGCGCTCGCGGCGCAACTGCGGGAAGAAGCTCCCGGTCGCAACGATGGCTATTTCCAGGAATTGCGCAGCCAGCTCACCGCCGATTCATTGCTGTTGAAAGACGAGTCGTTGTCGAAACGGACCACGATGCGGGTGGGCGGCAGCGCCGATCTCTTTGCCGAACCGGCTTCCGAGCAGGATCTCGCCACGGTGCTGCGCTTTTGCAATCAGCGGCAGATTCCCTTCGTGTTGCTCGGTCGCGGCAGCAATCTGCTGATTCGCGACGGCGGCATCCGCGGGTGCGTCATCTCGCTTGCGAATCCGCATTTCAGCCAGTGGAAGGTTGAGAATGATCGGGTGATCGCGGGCGCCGGCGTGCGTCTGAAAACGATCGCCGTCGAGGCGCGCCGGCACGGCCTCGGCGGTCTCGAATTCATCGAGGGCATTCCCGGCAGCCTCGGTGGCTCCATGCGGATGAATGCGGGTGCGATGGGCTCCTGGCTGTTCGATGCCATCGAGACCATCCGGTTCATGGATTATCACGGCAACGTCTGCGAGCGGGCCGCCAGCGAGGTGCATGTCGAGTATCGCGGTTGTCCGCTCTTCCGAAATCACATCGCGCTTGGGGCCGTGTTGCGCGGCACACCGGCCGACGCCGAGGTGGTGCGAGCGCGGATGGATGGTTACAGCCACCAACGGTGGGAAAGCCAGCCCCGGCAGCCCAGTGCGGGCTGCATCTTCAAAAACCCGAAAGCGATCGGCGCCGGCCGCCTGATCGATGAACTTGGCCTCAAGGGCACGCGGGTCGGCGGTGCGGTGGTGTCGCGGGAGCATGGCAATTTCATCGTCAACGAGGGCAATGCCACGGCCCGTGATGTGTTGACGCTGATCGATGTGCTCCGCGAGCGTGTGCGCGCGGCGCGCGGAATTGAACTGGAAACGGAAGTGGAAATCCTCGGTGACGGCTGACGGCTTTTCGTCACTCCAAAACTTATGATGCGAATGCTTGGAATCGTGCTGCTGCTGGGCAGCCTGCTGCTGATCGGCTCGATGTTGGTGCGCTTCGGGTCCACCACCGTCGTCAACGCGCGTGCCGGTGACGCGGGCTCGCCGCTGCCGGAACCTCAGGCGGTGCTGGATGTGAGCCACGGGGTGTCTTGGACCGTAAAGTACGTCGTGGTGCCGGCGGCGCTGTTGTTGCTGGGCGGCGCGCTCGTGCGCAGTGGCCGGAGCGATGATCGGGTGCATGAACTGCGGGTGGAAACCGAAGTAGAATAGTTTCAAGAAGTGGCAAAGGGCATGAAACTGGTGGTGCTGCTGGGCGGACCTTCCGCCGAACGCGAAGTCTCGCTGCGCTCCGGCGCGGCGGTCGCGGGCGCCTTGGAATCCCTTGGGCATCGCGTCACCTGCATTGACCCCGTGCCGGGTGCGCTCAAATTGCCGCCGGACACGGAGGCGGTGCTCATCGCCTTGCATGGCACCTACGGCGAAGACGGGCAGGTGCAGGCGGAGTTGGATGCGCTCGGGGTGCCCTACACCGGTTGCGATGCCGTCGCGAGCCGCGTTGCCTTCGACAAGGTTTTGACCAAGCAACGGTGCCTGGAGCGCGGCATTCCCACCGCCCGCTACTTCACCGTGAAGTTCCCGGCCGTACCTTGGCCCGCTGACTGGAAGCCACCGGTCGTCGTGAAGCCAGTTCGGCAGGGATCGAGTGTTGGCCTCTCGTTTGTCGAAGCCGTGGCCGACTGGCCCGCCGCGCTGAGCGCGGGCTTTCTCCATGGTGACGAATTGCTGATCGAGGAACGGATCGTGGGGCGCGAAGTCACCGTGGGCGTGCTCGGCGGCGAGCCATTGCCGATTGTCGAAGTGCGCCCCAACGAGGGGGTTTACGATTACGCGAACAAGTACACTCCGGGACGAACGGAATATCTGTGCCCGGCGCCGTTCAGTCCCGAGATCACCCGCCGGATTCAACAGGCCGGCTTTGGTGCGTTTCTCGCCGTGGGCGGCCGCGACTACGGGCGGGTGGACGTGATGGTGGCGAATGAACGTGATCCCGTGGTGCTCGAGGTGAACACGTTGCCGGGGATGACGGAGACCAGCCTGTTGCCCAAAGCCGCTGCCGCCGCGGGGATCAGCTACGAACAACTTTGCCAACGGATGATCGATCTGGCCCTGCAGCGCCGGTCCTCCGTGGCCTTTTAGCACCGACCATGTCGCGCACCAAAAACCGCCGCCGCGAACGCCGCCACGTGCTCGACGTGAAGCTTTCGTCGAACCAGGTCCGTCGGCGGCGGACCCAGTTGGTGGTGTCCGCCCTGTTTGCCGTCACCTTCCTGACCTGCACCGTCTACGGCCTCTGGCGGGGAGGTTGGTGGGCCTTGCAACGCTTCGTTTACCAGAATGAACAACTGCAGGTCCGGGATTTCCAAGTGCGGACCGACGGCGTCATCAACCCGGAACATCTGCGGCGCTGGGCGGGTGTAAAGTTGGGCGACAATCTCTTTGCCATCGATCTCCACGGCATCAAGCACGAGCTGGAGATGCACGGGATGATCCGGCAGGCGTCGCTGGAGCGCGTCTTGCCGGGCACCTTGCGCTTGCAGGTGGCCGAGCGGATCCCGCTCGCGCATGTGCGGCTGCGTTTCAGCGGTGCGGATGGCCGTTTGCTGACGCGGGATTTCGGGCTGGATGAAACCGGGCGCGTGATGCCGCTCGATCGCGCCATTGTCCGCGCCGAGACGGCCAGCGGGTGGCGGCAGCTCCCCGAGGTGACGGGCATCGTCGGGGGTGAGATCCTTCCGGGCAATGATCTGACCAACCAGCTGGCCCACGCCGCGCTCCAGTTTCTCAAGACCTTTAATTCGACCGCGATGGCGCGCGAGGTTCAGATCCAATCCATCGATCTGACCGAGCCGGAACTCCTCAAGTTGAAGACGGTGCAGGGGCACGCTGTGGAAGTGCTCGACCGCGGGTTCGAACGCCAGTTGGCGCGCTGGGAAATGCTTCACAAGACTTGCGCCACGAAGCGGATCGGCTATGACTGGCTCGATCTTTCGCCCAGCAACAACGTGCCCATCCATCTGGTTCAATTGACCACCAACGCACTGCCCCTCCGCCTGACCAATCGCTAAGCCCATCGCCATGTTTCGCTCATCCAACACCATTGTCGGCCTGGAAATTGGCACCTCCAAGATCTGCGCCATCGTCGGCGAAATGTCCGCCGAGGGCGCCCTGAACATCATCGGCATCGGCCAGGCCCGTTCGCGCGGCGTGCGCAAGGGCGAGATCACTGATCCGCAAAGTGTCGAGGAAGACATCCGGCACGCCATCGCCGAGGCCGAGCAGACCGCGGACGTGGAGATTCGCAGCGTGTACCTTGGTGTCACCGGCAGCCACATCCGCGGCTTCGTGAACCGCGGCTTTCATCCCGTCGTGGCGGATGACCGGGAGGTGAACGCGGAAGATGTCGAATGCGTCGTCAAGAATGCCAAGGCGATCAACCTGCCGGCGGAGAACACAGTCATTCACTCGATCCGCCAGCACTTTGTCCTCGATGGCCAGGACGGGATTCAAAACCCCGTACACATGGTGGGCGCGCGGCTGGAGGTGGATCTCCACGTGATTCACGGAAATTTCAACCGGCTGCAAAACCCGATCCGGGTCGTGAAAGGCATGCAGATCGAGGTGGAATCGATCGTCTTCAACGGCCTCGGCTCCGCCCTCTCGCTGCTGACGACCGAGCAGAAGGAACTCGGTGCCCTCGTCATAGACATCGGCGCCGGCACCACAGAATACGCCGTCTATACCGACGGCGTCATCAAGCACGCGGGCGTGCTCGCGGTGGGCGGGGATCACGTCACCAACGATCTGGCCTATGGGCTCAAGGTTTCCCAAAGCCGCGCTGAAGCGCTGAAGAAGGAACATGGCGCCGCCGTGGTGGGCGACGTCCGAGAGGATGAAACCATTCAGCTCACCAGCGATCACGGTCTGCCCGTGAAGACGGTGAGCCGGGCAAATCTCCTGCGCATCATGGCCATGCGGGTCGAGGAAATCTTCGAGCTGATCGCGGAGGATCTCGATACCAAGGGCTTGTTGAATTATCTGCGCGCCGGCGTGTTTGTAGCGGGCGGCGGCTCGAACATCCGCGGGCTGCGCGAGCTGGGTGAGCGCGTCTTCCACCTGCCGGTGACCATCGGCCGCACCTGCACCGTGGCGGGGCTGCCGTCGCAATTGCAGCAACCCGAATTCGTCACGGCCATCGGGCTGGTGAAATTTGGTTCGCTCCAGCAACGCGTCCGGCCTCCGGGCTGGTCGCTCGGCAAGCTGATCAAGAATCCGTTTGGCGGTATTTTCTCCCGTGGCTGAGCTTGAAACTATTCACGAACGCAATCGTATGAACGACTCATCTTTCACCGGCTTGTCAGCCCTGGCTCCCCGGACGTTGAAACAACTCGTGATCGGCGTCGGCGGCGCCGGTGGCAACCTGGCCGCCTATCTCCAGCGCGCCGGCGTGGGCGAAGCGCGGGTCATCGCCGCCAACACCGACGCGCAGGCGCTGGCCACCGTTGACGTCTGTGACCGGGTGCTGCTGGGCGATGCTTTGATGCGGGGCATGGGGGCGGGAGGCGATCCCGAGCGGGGTCGGTTGGCGGCGGAAAATTCCCTCGATGCTCTGCGCGCCGCGCTCGCGGGCGTGGACTTGATTTATATCGTGGCCGGCATGGGCGGTGGGACCGGCACCGGCGCGGCACCGGTCATCGCGCGCCTTGGCCGTGAACTCGGTGCGCTGGTCCTCGCCGTCGTGACGCTGCCCTTTGACTTCGAAGGCGGTCGTCGCCGCGAGCTCGCGACCCACGGCTTGCATGAGCTGCGCCGCGAATCAGATGGCGTGATCGTCGTGCCGAACCAGAAAATCATGGCGCTGGTCCCGGACCACTCCTCGCTGCCGGAGTGCTTCGAGCTGATTCACGATTATCTGCATCAAGGCGTGCGCGGCATCGTCCGCCTGATTTCCGAGCCGGGCATGATCAACGTGGATTTCTCCGATCTCGGCGCGGTGTTGCGCGGCTCAAATGGGGCCAGTGCGCTGGCGCATCTCGAGTCCGCGGCGAACGGGCCGGCCGACGATTTGATGGAGCAACTGCAACAGCATCCGCTGCTCGACGAAGGCCAGGTGCTGACCGGCGCCCGCTCGTTGCTCGTGAGCTTGAACTGCGGTCCCGAGGTGAGCATGCAGGAAATTAACCGGATCATGGCGGCGCTCCAGGCCAAGGCACCCACCGCCTTGATCAATCTCGGCGTCGCCGTGAATGCGGAAATGGCCGGTCGCATCGGGCTGACGCTGGTCGTCGGGCTGGATGGTGAACCGCTGGAAACCCCGGAGCTGCCGCCGCTGGAGTCGCCGGCCCGGGGCCGGCGCAAGGCCCGCCGCGACGACGCTCCCGCGCTGGAACTGGACACCGAATTTCTCCCCAACACTAACCGGACCGAGCCCGGGCGCCAGCGCTTCTTGGCCCAGCCGCCAGCGCTGTCGAACCAGCAGGCGATGGACATGATGCTCACGGCGGGTGGTCGTCGCGGGTACAAAGATCGCCGTCAGGTCCGCAAGGTCGTGCAGGGAACCCTGCCGCTCGAGATCGTCTCGAAGGGCCGCTTCGAGAAGAGCGAGCCGACCTTGCATCACGGCGAGAATCTCGACGAGCCCACTTACATCCGGCGCGGCACGGTCCTCAACTAAACCTGCCGATGGCGAGTCTTTCTCTCCCAACCCGCCTGCGCCGGGTGCGCCTGTTTTTATGCGATGTGGACGGCATCCTCACCGACGCCTCGGTGTTCATGGGCGCGGGCATCGAGCTGAAGCGCTTTAACATCCGCGATGGCCTGGGCCTCCGGCTGTTGCAGGGTGCTGGCATCAAAGTGGGCTGGATCTCGCGCCGACCTTCGACCGCAACCACCGCCCGGGCCGACGACCTGAAGATCGATTTCCTGGTGCAGACCAAGGGCGGTAAAGTGGAGGCGGCCGAGGAAATTCTCCGCCAAACCGGATTGGCCTGGGCGCAGGTCGCCTACCTGGGTGATGACATTGTGGATCTCGGCATGTTGACGCGCGCCGGTCTGGCGGTCTCGGTTCCCGACGGCAACGCCGAGGCCAGGAAAGCTGCTCATTACGTCACCAAATTAGCAGGCGGCGAGGGTGCCGTCCGGGAAGTGGTCGAAATGATCTTGAAGGCGCAGCGCCGCTGGGCGTCCATCGTGGCACAGCACCACGAATGAATGCGCCGCGCCAGCTTCTCAGCGTCTTGACCGCTTTGCTCTGCGCGGCCGGCTTCTCCTTCGGCGCGGAAGAGTCGAAACTGCCCACACTCGGTGGAACCATCAAGGGGTTCACCGTGCCCGCCCGGGATTTCCTGTTGAAGGGCGACCGCGCGCAGCCCGGTGCCAACGGGCGGGTGCGAATCGAAGGAATCACCCTGGAAACCCGCCGGGGTTCGAACGCGCTCAACTTTCTCGTCAGTTCCCCCGCCGGTGAATTCGACCAGAAGAGCAACTTGGTCACGTCCTCGGAGGCGCTCGTGGTCCGCAGCCTCGACCAGCGGTTCTTCTTGAGCGGCGTGGGCTTCGACTTCCGGTTGCGCACCAATCTGCTGAACATTCACTCCAACGTCGTCACCCGCTTCGACCGGCAATTTTTTAGCCGGACCAATGCCGCGACCGCCACCAAAGCCGGGCGGTCCACGAACGACGCGCCGCTGGCGGTCAGTTCCACGAGTCTGCGCATCGACGGCACCACCGGCGATGTCACGTACCAGCAAGCGGTGAGACTCACGGATGGCGAGGGGCTGGAAATGACGGCGGGCGAGGTGTCGTTTAATCTCTCGGCGTTGACGAACGAAGTGCGGCAAGTGATCGCGCGCCAGGATGTGAACCTCCATTTGAAACAGGCCGGGCGGACGGGTTCGGCCTCTGCCGATGAAGCCGTCTTCTCGACCCCGCCCGGCGTTGAAGCCCAGGTGGAGTTGACGGGTCACGCCGCCTGGCAGAGCGAACAGTTCTCGGGTGGCGCGGGGCGATTGCGCTGGCAGATGATTTCAAACCGCTATGATTTCGACGGTGAAGACGGCGCTCGGCTCCGCTTTCCGTTGTCCGCCTTTGGCACCAATCAATCGGCGTTGGCGAAGACATCGGCCACGAACCAAGCTCAATGGATCGACATCGTGTCGGACAGCCATCGCTTCGCGCCGGGCAGACTGGAGTTCGACGGCAACGTGAACGCGCGCCAGGACACCAACTGGTCCCTCGCCAGCCGCCGGTTCGAAGTGACGCTGGATGCGACCAACCACCCGACGCGCATAGACGCCATCGGGGACTTCATCTTCGAGATTAATCAGGCCGAGCTGCAGGGCAGGGCGACTGCCGGTCGGGCGCAGGTCGACAATCCGCTGGCGGGCCGGCAGCTCGTGACCCTGACGGAATCGCCCCGCTGGGTTTCGCCGGAGTTTGAAAAGAGTGCCGACCGCATCGAAGTCGTGGACCCGCTGGGTGATCCGGTCTATACCGGCGACGGTCACGTGCGGCTGCAGCTCGCGGGCCTGCGGTTCGCTGACTTCGACTGGTTTGGTGCCAAGACCAACCAGACAGATGGCAAGCCGACGGAGGCTCAAACCAACGCGGCGCCCGTGTTGGTCACTGCCGAGCACTCTCGTTTTCATGCTGGCACCGCCGTGTTCACGGGCAACGTGATGGTGGCGCAGGGCACAAATTATCTGAGCGCGGGCGAACTGACTTTGATGTTCACCCCCGACCGCCGGTTGACGAATCTGGTCGCGGCCGGCGGCGTGAAGATTCGGCAGGGCACCATCGTGCTGACCGCCCGGCAGTTGACATGTCGCTTCGACGGCGTCGAGCGCAACGTTCCGCATGTCGAAGCCACGGGCGATGTGCGGGTTTGCGGTCGGCTGGAAAAGGGTGCGGGCCGCGGTCTCGGTGCGCGACTCAGTTACGACGCGGCATCGGGCGAAGCGATCCTTGATGGCGAGCCGGAGGTGGTCGTGTTTCAAGCCGAGGTGGATGATCCCAAGAAGGCCCGGCCGCCCGTGCTGAACAAGGCCGCGCAAATCCGTTGGAACTTGCGCGCCGAATCTTTTCGCCTCAGCTCGCCGTTTTCGATAGTAACTCTGGCAGCCGACGCGGAGATTCCCCGCGCTTGCGATTGAAGTTGTTTCATGGGCGAACAAACCTCCAACGGCCAGCCGGTTCCGCTGATTCACACCCGCGACCTCCGCAAGTCCTACCGCGGCCGGCGCGTGGTTGACGGCGTCTCGATCGAGGTGAAGCCCGGCGAGATCGTCGGGCTGATGGGCCCCAATGGCGCGGGCAAGACCACGACCTTCAACATGGTGGTCGGCCTCGTGAAGCCGGACGACGGCGTGGTGCAGTTTGCCGACCGCGACGTGACCGCGTTGCCGATTCATCGCCGCGCGCGCCTCGGCATGGGCTACCTCACACAGGAGCCGTCGATCTTCCGCAAGCTGACCGTCGAGCAAAACATCCTGGCCATCCTTGAGACGTGCAAGCTGAGCTCCGCCGAGCGCAAGATCCGGCTGCGCTATCTCCTCGACGAGCTCGATCTCGCGCGGCTCGCCAAGAGCAAGGCCTATCAACTCAGCGGCGGCGAGAAGCGGCGCCTGGAGATCACCCGCGCCCTGGTCACGGGCCCAAAAATTCTGCTGCTCGATGAACCGCTGGCCGGCATCGACCCGATCGCGCAACACGAAGTCGGCAAGATTGTCCGCCGCCTGCGCGACCGCGGCATGGGCATCTTGATCACCGACCACAACGTCCGCGAATTGTTGAAGCTGATCGATCGCGGTTACCTGATTCACCACGGCGCAGTGATCTGCGAGGGGACGGCCGAGTTCCTCGCCAACGATGCTCAGGCGCGCGAGATCTACCTCGGCCCCGATTTCAACATGTGACCCGCCATGAAGACGAACCTTGTCACCGTCGAGGACTTCTACACGCGCCACGCGAGCGAGCTCGAGCTGCGGCTCACGGCCGGTGCGACCGGCCTCAAGCGGACCATTCGCGAGCCGACGGTGAACCGGCCGGGGCTCGTGCTGGCGGGTTTCAAACGTTACTTCGCCTACAAACGGGTGCAGGTCATCGGCAACGCCGAGGCATTCTATTTGAAATCGCTCAGCGTTGAGCAGCGCCAGCCCTGCTACGAGCGCCTGTTCGCGTTCAAGATTCCCTGCGTGATTTTTTCCCGCAATTTGCGCCCCGACCGCGGCTTCCTCAAGATGGCCGAGGCCCGGGGCGTGCCGGTGTTCAGTTGCCCGCTGATCACGATGAAGGTCGTGAATCGCGCGACGCTTGCGCTCGAGTCCCTGTTCGCCCCACGCGGGAGTGAGATGGGCAGCATGGTGGACATCCTCGGCATCGGCGTGATCGTCCGCGGCGAGAGCGGCATCGGCAAGAGCGAGTGCGTGCTGGCGCTGATCGAGCGCGGCTACAGCCTCGTCGCCGACGACATCACTCGCGTGATGCTGCTCGACGGCCATGACGTGATCGGCACCTGCTCGGAGATCACCCGCAATCACATGGAGGTCCGCGGCATCGGCATCATCAACGTCGCCCAGATGTTCGGCGTGAAGGCGATCCGCAACGAGAAGCAGGTGGACCTCGTCGTGTCGCTCAAGGCGTGGGAACACGTGCCCGACGTAGACCGGCTCGGCTTGGAACAGGAATACGTGAAGATCCTCGGCATCGACATCCCGCACATCGTCATCCCGGTGCGGCCGGGTCGCGACCTGGCCCGGCTCGTCGAAGTCGCCGCGTTGCAGGTGAAGCTCAAGAACGCCGGCTTCAACGCCGCGAAGGATCTGAACGATCGCATCATGGCCCAGATGCACCGCACGTCGGGATTGTAGGTTGGCGGGCGGTACAATATGTCTGCTGAAGATTGATGAGCCGCTGGACTTGAATTGCTTGGTTTATGAAAACCCGCGTAAAGCTTTGGCAGCTGTTGCTCGCAATAGTGCTATTGGCGTTGATTCTTTCTGAGATTGGCTGGCGGTTTACCTTTGTGCGCTAGCTAACATGGACTGGATCATTGAAACAAACGGCTTGAGCCGGCGGTTCGACGGCTTCCTGGCGGTCGATGAACTCAATCTCCAGGTCAGGCGCGGTTGCTTCTACGGATTCCTTGGTCCCAACGGCGCCGGCAAATCCACCACGATCAAGATGCTCACCGGCCTGCTCGCGCCGACTTCCGGCTCGATCCGCGTATTGGGCCGCGACCTGGCCGACCAGCAGGAAGCACTCGAAGTGAAACGCCGCACCGGCGTCGTGCCCGAGAACCTCAGCCTCTTCGACAACCTCACCGCGCGCGAATATCTCACGTTCATCGGGCGCATGTATTCTTTGCCGCGGGACACCGTGCGGAAGCGCACCGACGAACTGCTCAACCTCATGAGCCTCGATCGCGAGGAAAAGAAGCTCACGATGGAGTTCTCGCACGGCATGAAGAAGAAGCTCGCGCTCGCCGCCGCGCTGTTGCCCGATCCCGAGCTGCTTTTCCTCGATGAACCCTTTGAAGGCGTGGACGCCGTCGCGTCGCGCGTGTTGCGTGACTTGCTCAAGCGCTGTGTCGAACGCGGCGCCACGGTCTTTCTCACGTCGCACGTGCTGGAGATCGTCGAGCGGCTCTGCACCGACGTCGCCATCATCGTGAAAGGCAAACTGGTCTGTCAGGAGACGATGGAACAACTTCGCGCCGCCGGTGCCGGCTCGCTCGAAGAACGTTTCCTCAATGTCGTCGGCACGGACGAATCAGCGACGCAGAAACTGAGCTGGCTGGAGGGCTGAGATGCGCTTCGCACTGCTCAAGACGATTCTCTGGCTGCGCTGGCAGCTCTCGCGTAATCAAATCCGCAAGGCTGGCCGGTTCGTGATGTTTATCACGACCCTATTGACGGCGCTGGCGGGCTGCGCCGTGTTCGGCGCGTTGATCGGAGGCTTCCTGGCCGGTCGTTACCCGCTCGCCCGCGCCTCCGACGACGTGGTGATGTACGTGATCGACGGCATCGTCGTGGGCTTCCTGTTCTTCTGGGCGATCGGCATTCTCGCCGAGATCCAGCGCTCGGAATCGGTCGATCTCCAGCGCCTGCTGCATCTGCCGGTGACGCTCCGGGACGTGTTCGTGGTGAACTTCATTGCGTCGCATGTGACTTTCGGCGTGCTGCTCGCGCTGCCGTTGATTACCGGCCTGACAATCGGGTTGAGCCTCGGCAAGGACGGTCGCTTTCTGGTTCTGCTGCCGCTTTATCTCAGCTTCCTTTTTCTAGTCTCGGCGTGGACGTACTGCCTGCGCGGCTGGCTCGTGCAGTTGATGGTCAACCCGCGCCGCCGCCGGACCATCATCATCGTGCTGACCATGTCGGTCGTGCTCGCCGCTCAGCTTCCCAATTTGTTCTTCAACCTGATCGGGCGTCGCTCCTCGCGCGGCCCGGCCGGGAACGAGGAAGCGATGAAGCATCGTTTGGCGCAGATGCAGGGGATCAAGGAGCCGCTCCATTATTTCCTCCCGCCGCTGTGGGTGGGATGGGGCGCCCGCAAGGCAGCCGAAGGTGTTTGGTGGCCCGCGCTCGGCATTGCCGCCGGCTGTCTCGGCGGTGGCGCGATGGGGCTGGGCCGTGCTTATCGCTCGACGCTTCGCTTCTATCGTGGCGAGGGAACCGCAAAGCTCGAGAACGCCCCGCGAACAGCTCCGGTTATCGCAGCTTCAGTCGTCCGTCCGCTCGAAGGACGAATTCCGTTTGCGGCCGATGATGTCTCCGCCGCCGCGCTCGCTTTTCTGAGGTCGATGACGCGAGCGCCCGAGTTGAAGATGGCCTTGCTCAGCCCGGTGATGATGCTCGGCATCATGGCCATGGTGCTTTGGAGCCACGATACGGATGAGCACTTGCGGCGGGCCGCTCCGCTGGCGGCGATGGCCATGACGGTGTTCTCCTTCGTCGGTGTGCTACAGGTGGCGTTCAACCAGTTTGGCTGGGACCGGACCGGCTTCCGCGCGCTCGTCCTGCTGCCGACCGGTCGTGCTCAGATGCTCCTCGCCAAGAACCTCGCCACCGGCACCGTGATGCTGGCACTGGGCCTCAGCGTCTACTTCGCGGTTGCGCTGCTCATGCGGGTCTCGCTGTTGGATCACGTCGCCGGTTGGCTGCAAGTGTTGACCGCCATTATCATGCTGTGTGTCTTGGGCAATTACCTCTCCATAGTGATCCCGGTGCGGATGAACGTGGGTTCGCTCAAGCCCACGAAGATGCCCGTCGCCACGGTGCTCGTGATGATGCTGCTGACCCTGGCGCTGCCGTTTTACATGTTGCCTGTACTCGTCGGCCCGGCGCTCAGTCTGATCGCGAACCTCAGCGGTTCGGCTTGGGGTGGGGTGCTCAACGTGGCCTGCTCCGTCGGATTGCTGGGAGTGGTGTCGGTGCTCTACGCGGTTTCACTCAAGCCGCTCGGCCGGCTGTTTTGGGAGCGCGAGCAGCGCATTCTCGACGTGGTCACCGCGGAAGTAGAATGAGCGAGGCAACGTAGCCAGCGATGATCAATTGCTGGCTCTAAGCCGGAACGCTTCCGTTCAGGGGAGCGCGCTCGTCTCGCGTGCCGTGTTTGGCGTCGCGCCGAACACGGTTTGGACTCCGCATCTGCCAACACCGTTTGGTTTGCCAATTCGCGACCGGCTGAGCGCGTCGCCGGGACGGCTCCGCTGCACGCGAGACGCGTGCGCTCCCCAATCCAACTGCATCGTTGGCTACTAAGGACGGGGTGGCCGAACTGGGAAAAGCTGCATCAAGGCCCAGAGGCCAGCGCCGAGAAAAGTGCCGGCGGTGTTCAGGAGCAGGTCGAGGAAGCTGGAGTCCCGCGAGGGTAGCCACGCCTGCGCGACTTCGATGAAAAGACTGAGCAGGAAACCGGCGGCGGTGATTCGCAGGAGCATTCGCCAACGCGAGCGCGCTGTTTCGTTGCCCACGAATGCGAGCGCCAGCCCGAAGGGGATGAAGCCGATCAAGTTCACGATCATGTCCAACGCCAGGGACCGATCGATGCCCTTGCGGAAGTGTAACGTCGCCAGCACCCGCGTTCCCAGCGCGACCAGGCGGGTTGGAATCTCGAGGTCCACCTTCAACGCGCCCTGATCGAGAACCTTGGCGCCGTCGTCGCGCGCGAAGGTGTAGAGCAGGAGCGGATCGTCGGTCTGCGCGAAGGAGAAGTCGCCCGCCTGCTGCCAGCGCGCAAAGCGAGCGCCGACTTGATCGCTGGCAAGTGTTCCGGCGTATGCCGCGAAGCCGTGGATCTCCGCGCGCCAGGGATTGTTCGCGTGAACCGAGTTGCCGAGCACGAGGCGGCCCGGCGTCGGTTCCGCCGGCAGCGTCAAGCGCAGGTTCGTCTTGGCGCTCGCCACTTTTCCGTTCAGGTAGAGCCGCGTGCCGGCGGGGCCGGTGGTGATGAGCAAGTGAATTGGTCCTGCGGGATGAGCCGAGGCATCGGTGGAGATGCGAGGCAGCCGGCGGCGATTGTTGTAGTCGTCGCCGTTCATCACGATGAAGTGTTCCCGCCACTGACCGACGATCAGTTGCGATCGATCATCGCCGGCGTGAAATGACGCGAGGATGCGAAAATCTCCGGACGCGCTGTTCGTCAGGCTCACGGCCAGCTCGAGGGTGAAACCGTCGCGGTTCAACGCCGCCGCGCGCTCCGGGCTGATGAACGGCTCGGTATGGACGCGGCCAAACTTTCCAAAACGCAACCCGGGACGATCCGCCAGCCGCGTCACTTCGTTGTGGAAACGGTATTCCTTCGGATCAAGTCCGGCAGCCAGGATGATCAGCACCACGGCCGCGAGCAGGCATTTGCGGACCTGTTGCGGAACGTTCCGCGCCGTCACGTGAAGGAAGGCGCTAATCACTTGGGACAAAGGATTGGTTCAGTGGAAGGTAGCGCGCAGGGCCGCGGGGCGGACTTCTTGTACCCCGCACAAGCGACTTGCTTTGGCGCAAAACTCTGCGACACCATGCGGCCCATGACCACCCAGCATTTCTCACGGCGACTTGTTCTTTCACTCGCGATCACGCTGACAGCATCCGCCGTTTCCGCGGCGGACGGCAAGCTCGGTTACGACACCACCCCGATCATTCCCGGCACCAAGTGGCACGTCCCCGATGGTGAACGCCCGCAGCCGCGCGTTGTCACGCCGGCCGAATCGTTCAGTCATAACGCCAAACCACCGTCCGACGCCAAGGTGCTGTTCGATGGCAAGGACTTGAGCCAGTGGGAAAAGTCCGGCGGCGGCGCGGCCCCTTGGAAAGTCGAGAATGGTTACATGGAAGTCGCGCCCAAGAGCGGCAGCATCCAGACGAAAGGCAAATTCGCTGATTTCCAGTTGCACATCGAGTTCGCGACGCCCGCCAAAGTTGATGGCAACGGCCAGGGCCGCGGCAACAGCGGTATTCTCCTGAATGGCGTCTACGAGGTGCAGGTGCTCGACAGCTATAACAATCCGACCTATCCCGATGGTCAGGCGGGCGGCCTCTATGGTCAGACGCCGCCGCTCGTGAACGCCGCGAAAGCGCCGGGCGAATGGCAGAGCTACGATATCCTCTTCGAGTCACCGCGCTGGGACGCGAGTGGTAAGCTGCTGAAAAAGGCGGCCGTGACGGTCATTCATAATGGCGTTGTGCTGCATCATCGCCGTGAATTCGCCGGCACCACGCCGCACCAGGCGAACGGTAATTACGACAAGCCGCACGCGCCCGAGATGTTCATCCAGCTCCAGGATCACAACAACCCGATGCGCTTCCGCAACGTCTGGCTGCGATCGATCGGGGAGTATGACAAGCCCTGAGAGGTTACTTGGATTGAGAGGTAACCCGAGCCCGCAGCGGGATGCGGTTGTCTGACAGGAGCACCGCGGTGCTTTTTGGATTACCGATGCACAACCAGCTCGGCGCGCCCCAGTTCGATGAACGAATGTTGGTCCAACAAATCGTTGATCGTGCCCTCGTGCTTGGCGAAGAGCTCAAGCAATTCGTCGTTGTGGATATTGCCGGTGGTCACAAGCAGAAGTTTTGGTGGGCCCTGACCCAGTTCGAAGCTGATCAGGAAGTCCGCGTCCTTCGTAATCACTGTCCGCATTTCCTCGTTCGCCTTTGCCAGCAGGAGTTTGTCGGGCGTGCGATTGCTGCGCGGCAGTTCGGTTGTGTGGGTGACATCGTGACCGCGACTTCGCAGCCAGCTTGCCAGGCGATATGGCAATTGCGCGTCAATCAGGAATTTCACGCTGCCAGGGGAACGATGCGTTGGACGTCCGAGAGTCGCGCGGCAAACGCCAGGCACGCCTTCAGGTCGTCAAGCTGCAGATCAGGGTAGTCCGCAAGTATTTCGGCGAATGTCATACCGCCTGCCAGCAGTTCCAAGATCATGCTCACCGGATAGCGCAAGCCGCGAACGGTCGGTTTGCCGTGGCAGATTTCAGGATCGACCGTGATGTGTTTGCCGAAGTCCATGCGCTAGAGTTGCCTCGATTCAGGGCGGAAATCAACCACCGTGATTCAGATACACTTCCGGCTTCAGCACGCCGATGAACGGCAGGTTGCGATAGCGCTCGGCGTAGTCCAGCCCGTAGCCGACCACGAACTCGTTCGGAATCGTGAAGCCCACGTAGTCGGCCCGGACTTTCTCGATGCGGCGCTCGGGCTTGTCGAGCAGGACGCAGGTGCGGATGCGCCGGGGTTTCAAGGCGCGAAGCTTCTTTAACACCGCCGACAGCGTCTTGCCGGTGTCGAGAATATCATCGACCAGCAGCACCTCGCGGCCGCGGACATCGATTCGCAGTTCTTTCGTAAAAACCAGTTCGCGCGATTCCGTGCCGCCGCCGTAGCTCGACACGCCGATGAAATCCAATCGCAACGGCAGGCTCAAGTTGCGGATCAGATCGGCGAGGAAGATAACCGTGCCGTTCAGCAACGAGACGATCACCAGGTCGCGACCGGCGTAATCGCGCTGGATGTCGCGCGTCAAACGGTGGATGCGGGCAGCGAGCTGCTCCTGTGAGATCAGCACGGAGGCCAGCTCACTGCGCCAGCGAACGGGAACGAGCAGGGAGTTCTTTCGGGCGCGATGCACACGTTTGGTTGGCACGGGGCGCAGGTTGGCAGTAGCCGTCCGGCGGAACAAGCCGGCAGTGGCAAAGGGCAATGGAGTATTGGAGCGATGGAGTATTGGGGTGCAACCACTTCATCATTCCATGCCGATCATGCCTGGTCGATTACGACGACGAGAGCGAGGACCTCTGTAACTTGCAGCCGCCCCACGAAGCCGCTTTCCAAGCGCCGCACGTACAGTCTATTCTTTGCCCGCGCATGAAAGATCAACCGCTTCGCACAACCGTCATCGGCAGTTATCCATTTCCCGCCTGGCTCGATTTCGCCTGCCAGCACCTCGATCGCTTCGGCGAAAAGGATCGTGAGGAAATGGTGGAGGACGCCGTCGTCACGGCCTTGCACGATCAGCTCAATGCCGGCCTCGACGTGGTTACGGATGGCGAGCAGACGCGCCTCAATTTCAACCTGAGCTTCTACGGTTTCATCGAAGGCATTGAACTGGAGTCCGCGCCGCCGCGACGATTCGGTCCGCCGGCGCACGATCAACGTGGCAAGCACAAGGTCACGGCTGAGCTCAAGGCGCCGCGCGGGCTGGGAACCGTGGATGACTTCGAGCGGCTGAAGCGGCTTGCGGCGCCCCACCTCGCTGGCATGAGCGAGCGGCCGGTGTTGAAAGCCAGTGTGCCCGGCCCCTACACGTTGAGCGGTCGGCTGGTCCCGAGTCAGCGTTACCCGGATCGCTACGCGCTGACCGAAGCGCTGCTGCCGATCGTGCGCGATGAACTGGAGGCGCTGGTCGAGGCCGGCTGCCGCGAGATCACTGTCGATGAACCTTCGATGAGCTGTTACGCGCATCGCGAGGATCCGAAGCGGTTCGTGGAGATCTTCAATCGCACCGTCGAGCCGGTCGTCGGCAAGTGCCACCTCTCGACGCACCTGTGCTTCGGCAATTTCAAGGGCCACGCTGTGGGCCTGCGCCGGTACGCGCCGATGTTCCCGGCGTTTCTCGACATGCAGGTGGACGAAATCCACGTCGAGATGGCGAGCCGCGAGTTTGCGGAGCTGGAGATCATCGGCGAGATCGCCAAGCGCAAGGACGTCGCCGTCGGCATCATCGACGTGAAGAGCTATTACATTGAGACCGTGGACGACGTGGCTGACCGCGTGAAAGCCTGCCTCAAGTATGCGCCCGCCGACCGCCTCTCCTTCGCGCCCGATTGCGGCCTGAGCCAGACCGCCCGCTGGGCCGCCAAGCAGAAGCTGATCAACATGGTGGCGGGGGTTAAGAGGGTGAGGAACGGCACATAGTACATCCTGCCGCGCTTCATTAGCTGCTTAAAGTTTGGCAAACTCCGAAACGATGAATACCCGTTCACTTCTCGGAAGGCGCGCTTTGCGCGACGATCATTTGGAAGACTATCCTGTCTGGGCTACCGATCAACTTGTGGACGGTCGTGACTCCTATTCGTTAAGGATTCTGGCTTCACTGACTCCCCCTTTCGACCGGGAGGAAGTCGATCGTCTGTTTCGAAAGACGGCTGAGGAACTCCATGTTCGCCTCCCCAGCGCAAGTGGGGCGATCCGAGACTACGCTTTGGAACTCTTCGAAGACTTCGAGTCCGGTAGCCTAAGTCCAGAGCGTTTGATCCAAGAGATGGCTCAAATCTCCTACATCGAGAGTAATGATCCTCTTTACGTCGTTTGGATTCGGCTGGAAGACGAACAACTTGTCCTGGGTTCAGACGGAGCCGGTTGGGCGTATCCTGGTCTAAAACGAGAAACATTGGATAATGCGGTCCGCCGCGAGATCGCCATTTTTCGCTCGATGTCTGCAATCACCTTTCCCGGGGATTTCTTGCGGAAGGGATATTGCAGACAGTGTGGTCAGTTTGATGAACCCGGTTACCGGCCAAAAAATCCAATGAGTGACTTGATCGCACGGCTATTCGGTCGAATCCGTCCCGTGGCGTATCCGTATTGCCTACATTGTGGCGGGGACAATTTTTTGCCCATGTACTCCCCTGAAGGAAGGGAAAGGCTCGCAGCTGAACACCGTAAAGGCGAATCATCGCTCAAGATGAATTGACTGCCGGTATTCGGTGATAAGTTGACGACTCAGTCAGACGCATTAACCTCCGCTTGCCATGATAGCCGCAGCTGCCAAGAAATCCATCGGTGCCACCAGCCCGAGCGCCTTACCCGCGTTCCGGGTGGGGGACGAACGTTTGGTCAAGCTCACTGAAGCCGCCGGGCGCAAGGTCAGCGGGCTGCTTAAGAAACAGGGCCGACCGGCCGGCGTGCTGCGCGTGGCGGTCGTGGGCGGCGGGTGCTCGGGCTTGCAATACAAGATGGACCTCCAGGACAACCCGGCGAACCGCGACATCCTCGTCGAGTCGGCGGGCGTCAAGGTCGTGGTCGATCCCAAGAGTGCGCTCTACGTGACCGGCAGCGAGCTGGATTACGTGAACGCGCTGACCGACGGCGGCTTCAAGGTCCACAACCCAAACGCCGCAACCAGTTGCTCCTGCGGCGAGAGCTTTAGTGCGTAGACGGACGCGAATTCGTAACCGGGAACTTTACGCGAATTTCGCTAATTGGCGCTAATTCGTGGGATTCGCGTAAACCATGATCGACTACTTCGCCCTGCTCGATCTACCGCGTTCGCCCTGGCTGGAGGTGGCCGAGGTGAAGGCACGGTTTGCTCAATTGTCCGGTCCGGTTCATCCCGATCGTGTTCATCAAGCTGACGAAGCCACGCGCAACACCGCCACCCAGCGCTACGTCGAACTGAACACCGCCCAGCAGTGTCTGGTTGATACGCGCCAGCGTTTGCGTCATCTGCTTGAGCTGGAAACCGGTCAGCTACCGGCCGATGTCGGCGCGGTCCCGGCCGATGTCAGCGATTTGTTCTTCGAAGTGGGCAGGGCCTTGAAGTTGTCGGACGAACTGGTTCGCCAGAAGCAGGCGGCAACGTCCCCGATGGTCCAGGCTCAAGTCATGCGTCAGGCGATGGGTCGGATGGAATCCTTGCGCGGCGTGATCGCGGAACTGGATCGACGCCGGTCTGCCTTGGATGAGCGGTGCCGGGAACTCGGGCGTCGCTGGTTGGCCGGGGATCGATCCTCTGGCGAACTGACTGAACTGCTTCGCGACTACAGCTATGTGAACCGATGGCTCGAACAGCTCCGCGAGCGGCTGCTTCAGCTCACCATTTAACGGGGTGGAACCGCGTGTCGTGGTCCCAGAATCGGCGGGTGCGGCCGGCGGTTCCGCCTCCTTCCTTTTCCGCCCAACCGGTGTGCCGGTTTGTCCACATCTTGCACATTCTTTCCCTCTTCCGGGTAAATACTTGATCATTCGTGGGACGCATTTGGTGAGTCGCAGGCACCAACACCCCCGTTATCGTCAAGTTTTGGGAGTTATTCCCCGATTTTGAACGGAGTTGGCTCGAATCGAGACGCTGGTATTGCCGCTGCTAGGACGTGGGTATGCCTTATCTACAGGATCTCCAACAATGGAGTGAAGTAGTTCCCGCCGTTGCCGCCATCATGGCGGAGACGAACAGGCCCACCTTAATCCTACCTGAACGCGCCCGGTCGTAAGACTGGGCGTCCCGCTCAAATCAAGATGTATCCGGCGGTTGCGAAAGCAGCCGCCGGTTTTCTGTACCGTTTGATCGTCGTCGTCGTCGTCCTCGGGCTCGTAATCGAAAGCAATTATTCGCTGACCGAGGAATCGCGGACAAGTACGAGGACGATTTGAAACAGCTCAAACCTCCCGCCGCAAGACCTCCAACGGCGGATGATTGCCGACACCGCGCGAGGCCAGCATCCCAGTGATCGTCGTCAGTAGACAAACGATCACGAAAGCGACGACCAGCGTCAGGGGTTCTGGATTGAAGTCGGTCTTGAAGATGAACTTGGCCAGCGCCCAGGTCGCCCCAACCGAGAGGCCGATCCCCGTCAACGCGGCGAGTCCGCCGAGCGCGAGATACTCAGCCAGCAGGATCTGCTGGATCTGCCGACGTGATGCGCCGAGCGTTCTCAGCAGCACGCTTTCCTGCATCCGTTGAAAGCGACCGGTCAGAATGGCGCCCGCCAGCACGAGGAGCCCGGTAAGCACGGTGAACAACGCCATGAAACGCACCACGAACGCGATCTTCGAGACGATCGCGTCCAGCGTGCCGACGATCAGCGTCAGGTCGATGGCTGACACGTTGGGGAATTGCTTGACCACCTCGCGCTGGAGGGCGGCGGATTGCGCAGCGTCGGCCACGCGCGTGACCATGATGTAGAAGGACGGCGCTTCCTCCAGTATGCCGGTCGGGAACACGACGAAGAAATTGGGCTGCACACGGCGCCAGTCTACCGAGCGGAGGCTGGCGACTTTGGTTTTCACAGGTACGCCTTGCACATCCCAGACAATCTCGTCGCCGAGGCCGACCTTCATTTGTTTCGCCAGCCCGTCCTCGACTGAGATCGGGATGACATCCATGTCCGGCGTCACGGCGGGTACCAATTCGCCGGCGACCAGTTTCTCCGAGTCGCGGAGCTTGTCGCCGAACGTCGTTCGGAACTCCCGGCGTAATACCCAGCGGGGCGGGCCGCCCCGGCGTTCGCGGGGACCGCCGGGTTGCGCCGGTGCCGCGCGCTCAACGCGGTTGGTTTCCAGCTCCTCGACGGACTTACCTTTGATCGACTCGATGCGCATGGTGACGATCGGCGCCTCGTCGAGCAGCGGCAGTCCTTGCTCCTTGAGCACGGCGGCGACGCCATCGCGCTGATCGGCCTGGATGTCGAACAAGATGGCGTTGGCCTGTCCCTCGGTCTTCGCGCTGACGATTCCTTGCAACAAGCTGTTTTGAACGAGGTGCAAGGTGAGGATCAGAAACGTGCCCAAGCCCACCGAGAGCAGGAGCAAGGTGGTGCGGTTGTTCGGCCGGTGAAGATTCGAGAGTCCCTGGCGCCACACGAATGGCAGCCAGCTCGGGGTGAGCCGGCGAGCCAGAAAGGAAATCGTTTGCGCGACGGTCCACAGCGCGCCAAACGCCATGGCCCAGCCGACGGAGAAACCAATGCCTTCGTGCCAGCGGCGGGTGTGCGCCAGCGCAAACGCCACGATGAAGGCGCCGATCAGGCCGAAGACAAGCAAGAGCAGGGGATCGAAGCCGCGTTTGCTTTCGAACGACGAACGAATCGCCGCCAGCGGCGACACGCGGCGAACGCCGAGCAGGGGAATCAGCGCGAACAACACGCACGCGCCGAAGCCGGTGCCCGCCGCCGAAAGGATCGACAGCCACGCCAGGTGAAACTCGACATCGATCGGGATGAAATCACCGACGACGTGCGGCAAAATCAACTGCACGATGATCCCGAGCGCGGACCCGAACAGCGCGCCGACCAGGCCGAGCGCCATGCCTTGCGCCAGGTAAATGGCAAACGTCTGAGCCGATGAACAGCCGAGGCAGCGCAACACCGCGACTGAAGCGAGCTTGCCCTTCACATGCACATGGATCGCACTCGCCACGCCGACACCGCCGAGCAAGAGGGCCACGAAGCCGACGAGGTTCAAGAAGTTGTAGAGGTTGTCCATGGCGCGGCCGAGATCGCGCTGGCGCTCGGCGACGGTGTCCACGCCGAACTGGAACTTGTCGATCTGCGGACGCAGGTCCGTCACGAGTAGTTCGGCATCGGTGTTTTCCGGCAGGCGGAAGAAAGTTCGGTAACGCGCCAGGCTGGCATCCTTCATCAACTCAGTGTTGGCCAGGTCGCTCGCTCGAATGTAAACGCGTGGCGCGATCGTCGCGAAGGCCATCGATTCGCCGGGGACCTTGAGCAGCTTGCCGGCGACCTTGGTCACGAGTTTGCCGATGCGGATGTCGTCACCGACCTCGACACCGAACTGCAGCAACAACGCTTCATCCACCAACGCACCGCCGGCTTGCTTGAAGTCCTGACTGGCCGCCTTGGGAAGGGATTCCAGCTCACCGTAGAATGGGAAGCCGCCTTCGATGGCGCGAATCTGGACGAGCCGCGTGCCTTCCGTGCGCGGGAAGTAAATCATCGAGGCGAAGTTGATCTCGGTCGACGATTCGCCGGGGACGGATTTGAGGAACTGCGCGCGTTCGCCCTCGGGCTTGACCCGTGTATCGATCACGAGATCGGCGCCGAGCAGCGCTTTTGACTGATCGTTGATCGCCTGCTCGAGGCTGGTGCCGAAGGAACCGATGGCGACCAGCGCCGCAATTCCGAGCACGATCGACGAGGAGAACAAGAGCAGCTTGCGGCGGCTCGCGCGGCTGTCCCGCCAGGCCATCAGCCACGTCCAGCGCGCGAAGAGATGTCGGGGCAACGCGATCATGGCTGGCCGGAATCGCTGATCATGGCGCCACCCTTCAACCGGATCACGCGGCCCGCGCGGGCCGCGAGCTCCTGGTCATGCGTCACGAGCACGAGCGTGGTGCCGCGTTCGCGATTCAGTTGGAACAGCGCCTCGATGATTTGATGGCCGGTCTCGGTGTCGAGATTCCCGGTGGGTTCATCGGCGAAGAGCAGCTTGGGGCGGTTGATGAAGGCGCGGGCCAGTGCGACCCGCTGCTGTTCGCCCCCCGAGAGCTGCACGGGATAATGGTGCAGTCGTTCGCCCAGCCCGACGAGTTTCAAAAGCTCTTTCGCCTCGGGCGCGACGTTGCGGGTTCCACGCAGTTCCATCGGCACCATGACATTCTCCAAGGCAGTCAGCGTGGGCAGCAGCTGAAAGTTTTGAAATACGAAACCGACCTGCTCGTTGCGAACTTGGGCGCGGCCGTCTTCGTCGAGTTGGCCGAGATCAATGCCACTCACCCGGACGGTGCCGGTGGAGGGTGTGTCGAGCCCGGCGCAAAGACCAAGCAGCGTGGTCTTGCCGCTGCCGCTCGGACCGACGATTGCGCACGCGGCGCCGGCGGCGAGGGTAAAGCTGATCTCATGGAGCACCGTCAGCGGCTCGCCAGCGGTTTGGTAGGTGCGAGCAAGCCGCTGGACTTCGAGAATGGCAGGTGACGACACGCGGAATGATTTCCACGGGAACGCGGCAAGGTCAAACGCCGTTGTCCGCGCTTCCCAGGCGTGGCTGGACACACGTTCGAAAGTGTGTCCAAAAGCTAATGTGCCGCGTGGTTTGCCGGGGCAGCCTTCGTGAAAATGGCTTGCCGCATTTCATCGCCTATTACCATATTGGTCGTGTCTTAGGATGGGCCCATAGCTCAGCGGTTAGAGCAGACGACTCATATTGGCGTGGTTGAAAGACCTTAACATTTTAACGATGTGCTGCTTACGCAAACATTGTTTTCTTCTGGGCCGTTTCTGGGCCGTTTTTTGAGAGTGCTTTGGTAGCCAACTCTACTTCTCCAGCTCCCAAGTATCTTTTGAGCTCAGTCCTGAGAATCAGGATGCGCCGGAGCCCAGGCAGCTTCCGCAGCACCTTCCGGCGAACGAGGCGCCGCACTGTTTCTTCGCAAACGCCGAGTTCGGTTGCGCTGCTTTTCACGTCAAGGGTCTGACATTCGGAAATTGTTGTCGCGCTCATGTAATCAAGTTTCACGAGCCGAGAATGCGACTTATGCGACTTCTTTGGTGTAGCTGCTACATATTTGAAATGGAGCAATGGAAGCAATCGTGTGAAAGCTTCTGCCTGACGGCAGACGATTTCGTCGCAGTGCGAAGGGGGAGGCCAGAATCCGGTGAATTAGATGGTGGGCCTGCCCGGACTCGAACCGAGAACCAAAGCATTATGAGTGCTCTGCTCTAACCATTGAGCTACAGGCCCGCCGGGGAGACGCTCGCAGAATCAACAGGAACTTTCAATAGTAGAGCTGAGAGGTTGATGTGCGGATGTGCGACGCTTCGTGCTTCAAACCAAAAGCATGAGCAAAGGCGGTTTAGCTTCCCGGGTTCATACGCGTACCGTCGTTCGTCGCTTTGGTTGGACTGCGGTTGTTTGCGTCTTCGAGATATGGTTTTTCGCTTCAAGCGCGTCAACTGACGCTGCCTCGACCTGACTCGGGGCTTGGTTCTTTGTCTTAGCGACCAGATCATGAGACACCGATGACCTGAGAAAGGGGTAACACTCCGATGAAAGGAATGGAGTGTTACATGAGTAGTCAACCGTTAGATCCATCAAAGCTGAACAAGGGGACACCCCCCGAGGGGGGTGCGCGGCGGCCGGGCAGCCCGCGCCGCTTTTCCCAGGGCTGCTTGGCGCTCTTGATTCAACCGTTCAGGTGCTCGAACGAATGGACCTCACCAACGCGCAAAAGCGAGACGAGCGATTCTATCCGCAGGATGCCATCGTCGTGTTCAACCAAAAAGTACGCGAAGCCGACGCCGGGGCGAAAGGCAAGCTGTCGGGGATTTTCAAGACGGGGCTGTTGGTCGAAGTCGGAGGGCGGTTCGTTACGGTGTCGAACAAGATGCTCCACCGGATTTCGGTCTGTCAGGCGCGTGAGGTTGCGTTTGCCTCCGGCGACCGCTTGCACCTCAAAGCCAATCGCAAGTTGAAGTCTGGTGGCCGCGTCACCAATGGTGAACTTGTCGCGGTGAAGTCGGTTCGTGCGGATGGCGGAGTCGAACTCACCGATTGCCGGGTGCTGGATGCGAGCTTCCGTGAGTTCCTCCCCGGCTACGCCGTCACGTCCTACGGCTCGCAAGGCAAGACCGTTGATTACGTCCTGTTCTCCGATTCCACCATCAAGGCGGCGACGAACGCGCAGCAATGGTATGTGACCATTTCGCGCGGCCGGCGTAGCATCCGCATCTACACGCCGGACAAGGAGCAATTGCGCGAGAACGTAACCCGCTCCGGTCATCGCCCGCTCGCGATGGAACTTGCGTCCGGTCTGGTCCTACGCCGTGGCGTTCGCCTCTGGGATCGGCTGCACGGCTACATGCTTCGATTTGGCCAACGCGCCGCCGACACGTTCTGCCGGCTGAAACTAGCGCGTCGTCCTCACCTGAAACAAATGCAAAAACATGAGCACAAAATCACCCGAATATTGGGCGAGCGACCCGAACGTTCGCGCGGTCAAAATCGAAGTATCGGCTGAACTAAGCTTGCTGCTGCCGTTCGACCAGTTCGTTTTCGCTGAACTCAAAAGCGCCGGGAAGGAACAGCGGCTACGGATGGTTTTCGCCACGCATGAAGTCACGCTTCATGGAAACTCGCTGCGACGCATCGAATCGGCGATGCAGCGGATGGAGCTTTCGTTGCTTACGGGTATCCCGAATCCGCATGGTCCGGCGCTGGCGGAGAACCAGCCGGTCATTCGAGAGATCGTCGTGACCGAGGCAAAGGCGCTGGAAGGCCATTCCGCTCAGCCAAAGCCGGCTTGCACAATTCCTCAAAAAAGTTGAGGATGTGTGCATGGCGAAGAAGAACGATCCGTTTGCCGCCCTGATGAGCATTGCGCAGGACCAGCAGGGGTATTTCACCACGAAGCAGGCCATTGAGGCCGGCTACGCGGACAATACCCACCCCTACCATGTGCGTGCCGGGAATTGGGCGCGGGTCTGGCGCGGCATTTACCGTATGACGCATCTGCCGTCGCCCGAGGATGGGCAGATGATGGTGTGGCTGCTTTGGTCGCGTGGACGGAGCGAAAAGCCGACGGCGGCGGTTTCGCATCAGTCGGCCCTGAGTCTGTTCGAGTTGGGCGATTTCAACCCGGCAAAGATACACCTGACCGTACCGCCGACATTCCGCCGCAACAGCCGGCTTCCCAAAGCGGTGACACTGCACTACGCGCAGCTAATGCCGGGCGAGGTCACCCAGCTACGAGGTCTCTCGGTTTGTCGTCCACTCCGGGCGCTGTGCGATCTGGCGGAAGCCGACCCCAATGCGCTTAATGACCTCCGAGAAGTCACCAAAGAAGCTCGTCGTCGCGGGCTGATTACCGAAAGTCAGATTTCGACGGCCAAGGCAGGTGCGGGTCGGCGGGAACTGGTCATGAGTCTATTCCCATGAGCCGCTACCAGACGCCCTCGGCACTCCGACGCGCTTTGGAGGACCGACTTCTCGCCGCAGTGCGCCGGGAAGGCGGCGACATCCAAAGGATGCGTCGTCAGGCGGCATCCGACCGGCTGCTGTGTCGCCTGTTCCATGAACCCGATGCGCCGTGGCTGCTCAAGGGTGGGTACGCGATGGAGCTTCGCATTCAGAAAGCGCGAACCACGCGCGACGTTGACCTGGCCATTCGTCAGCTGCCTGATGGCGCCAAGGAGTGGAACGCCGCCGCGGTGCGTGCCTCGCTCGAACGTGCAGCGGCCGTTGACCTGAAAGACGGGTTTGAATTCACCATCGGCGAGCCGACGATGGATTTGGATGCCGCGCCTTACGGTGGCGCAAGGTATCCCGTCGAGGCGCAGATGGCGGGCCGGCGATTTGCCGGATTTCACCTCGATGTCAGCGCCGGCGATGTTCTGCGCGAACCATTTGAGATTCTTGAAGGTCAGGATTGGCTGGGCTTTGCTGGCATCGCAAGAGCCAAACTGCCCGCCATATCGCGCGAGGAGCAGTTCGCCGAGAAGCTGCACGCCTACACGCTCCCGCGAACCGGGCGCCCGAATACGCGCGTGAAGGATTTGGTGGATATGGTCCTTCTGTTCGATTCAGGAACGATGGACCGCACCCGGCTCGCGGAGAACATCACGGCGACCTTTCGTCGTCGCGGCACTCACTCTGTGCCCTCGTCCATGCCAGTGCCTCAGTCCAGTTGGAGCGAACCATTTGGCGAACTGGCTGCTGAGTGCGGAATGGATGCCAGCATGACCGAGCATCATCGCCGCCTGGCTGTTTTCCTCGCTGGTATTCAGGTGTGACGGGCGCACGGCTTTGGGGCAGCCACCTTCCATCCCGGCCGGCGATGAAGCACGATTCACGGTTTGATGGAGACGCCCGAAGTCTGACGCTTCCTGTGCGTCTTCTCCGCCGATGCGGGCTGCTGAATCTCCGCGTCCGTCGTGGACGCGGGACTTTCATCGGCGAAAAGGCTTCCAACAGGGAGAGCTGCTCGCTGGCGCGGATCGGTATAATGGCTGGCCGTCATCTGGATGGTGGCATGTCGAAGTTGCGCGCTGCCGGCGAAGATGCCGTTCTGCTTGACGATGGCATCACCGAATATCTTTCTCAGTTCGTGAACTTTTTTTCGCGCATGAATTCCTTTCCCCTCAAGCCAAGCCTGCAACTTCCGCCAGTGTGGCTCGCAGCGATAGCGGTCATAAACGGTGAGCTTCCAAGCCCGTGGGGAATTGACGACGAAGCGCTCGGAATTGTCCCCTTTGAAACTTTGCAGTTCACGCATCAGCAACGGATCAAAATATACCGTCCCGCCCGAACCATGCTTCGGATCAATGAACTCGTTGGATTCGATCTGGATGGAATTGTCTTTCGGGTTGAGTTGAGTCCACAAGCAAACATCCGCTTCGGCTCTTCGGAGGCCAGCGCACAGACACATCAACAGGAGTTTGTAGGATTCGGGGTGCTCTGCGCGGAGTTCGTCGCGCGCATTCGTGAGCAGCCCTTCATAGGTGATACCCGCTGGAGCGCGGAATTTCATTGAGCCTGCTGGTTCGAAAGCAACCGTTTGAAACCAATACGCCTCCTTTTTACCGCTTTGGCCGTCGGGCACCATGAACTTGGGAATTCTGACTGTGAAATTCGGTTTGTTGATGATGTCCCCGCTGAACAGGCTCTTGCAATTGCGCAGAGCCGCATTGAAAGCGCGATTCACTTCAAGTCTCCGGCGAGGATCACTTCCCGCACGTTTGAGATAACCGATTTTCCAGTCCGCCACGGATGCGGGAGTAACGTCGGTCAGAGGTATGGCGTTCACCCTGTCTCTCCACCGCGTCAACCCTCCGCCATGGTAATCAAATCGCGACGCATCCGCTTTCAAACCATGAATCTGGGCCGCCATCATCCTGAATGATTGCGCGTATCGTCGGAAGGTTTTCGGTTTCAAACCAGCTGTCCGCTCAACCTCGGAGATAAATTCCCCGACCGTCGGCTCGTGTTCGCTTCGTGTGAACTCGTGAACGGTTTTCGGAGCAAGCTCGGCCAAGGTCGCCGACCAGCCTTTGGCGACAAGTGATAGATAAATGTCGCGCGCCTTTAGGGCGGCCTCCTCCTTCAACGCTGAACCGAGCGTCAGTCGCTTCCTGATTCCGCCAAACTCCATTGGCACGGAATACGCCGGTACCTCGAAGGTCTGCCCGTTGTGGTCGTAAGTCCGCCGCTCGACACGAGCACGCCAGAACCCTACATGAGTCTTGGGCAACGAACGCGCAGAGAATCTCGCCCTCTCTGGCGAAACGCTTTCACGATTCTTCTGGGCCGGTTCTGGGCCGGTTTTCTTGTCCTGAGCGGTCGCGTCGGATTGCATCGCAACCCATGATAGCTTCAAAAAGCATTGAAAAAATTGGCGTTATTGCAATTTGTTCTGACTGATGACGACTGCTTGCTACCCCCGTCTCCGCAACTCATATTCGTTTGGTCCTCGGTTCAAATCCGAGTGGGCCCACCATCTTTTCCAACCTTTCTGGCCGCCGGTCCTGACTTCTCGTGCGCGGTGTCCGGATGCGCTATGAAACGAGGCTGGTCACAATGATCGTGCATCGCCGACGCGCACGTGCTTCGCTCTCGTAACCCAGTCGCTGACCATGAGTGCCAAAGCCGCCGCCGTTGCCCAACCCGTTCGCCTCGCCTCCATCGACGCCTATCGCGGCCTCGTCATGCTCCTCATGCTCGGTGAAGTGCTGCATTTGTGCGGCGTTTCCGAGGCACTCCCCAACAGCGGCTTCTGGCAACTGCTTTGCCATCACCAGAGCCACGTCACGTGGGTCGGTTGCGCGCTGCACGATCTCATTCAACCTTCGTTTTCATTCCTCGTCGGCGTGGCGCTGCCGTTCTCGATCGCCAGCCGCGTCGCCAAAGGCAGTTCGACTTACGGGATGTTTGGGCACGCGGTGTGGCGGGCGTTCGCGTTGGTGGCTTTGGGCATCTGGCTGCGCTCAATCGGCAAATCGCAGACCTACTTCACCTTCGAGGACACGCTCACGCAGATCGGACTGGGCTATGCGTTTCTGTTTCTCATTGGCCTGCGCTCGGTGAAGTTCCAGTGGATTGCCTTTGGCGTGATCGTGTTCAGCTATTGGCTGTTGTTCGCGTTGTGGCCGTTGCCGGGACCGAACTTCGACTGGAGCAAGGCGGGTGTCGCTGCCGACTGGAGTCATCACGCGAAGGGCTTCGCGGCGCACTGGAACAAGAACACGAACCCCGCGTGGGTGTTCGACAACTGGTTCCTGAATCTCTTCCCGCGCGCAAAGCCGTTTCAGTTCAGTGGCGACGGCTATTCAACGCTCAGTTTCATCCCGACGCTCGGCACGATGATTCTGGGTCTGCTGGCTGGTGGCTGGCTGAAGGCGGAAATGAAACCCGCCGAGAGGATCCAACGGTTCCTCATCGCGGGCGTGATCGGGCTGGCGGTGGGCTCGTTGCTCAATGCGACCGGGCTCTGCCCGAATGTGAAGAAGATCTGGACGCCCGCCTGGGTGTTCTTCAGCGGCGGCTGGTGCTTCCTCTTCCTCACGTTTTTCTACGCGCTCGTCGACGCCCGCAACACCAAGGCCTGGGCTTTCCCGCTCGTGGTGATCGGCGCCAATTCGATCTTTGCCTACAGCACTGAGTGGCTGTTCATCGGGTTCATCCGCCGCTCGTTGAACACGCACTTGGGCGAGGATTTCTTCCGGCTGTTCGGCGAGCCGTACCGCGGACTTTTCCAGGGCGCGTGTGTGTTGCTCATCCTCTGGTTGATGCTGCTCTGGCTCTACCGGAAGAAGATCTTCATCCGGATTTGATTCGTCAGGCATCTGCCGTCACGGCATCAGTTGCACCTGATAAAGCCGCGCGGGCTGGCCGGCGGCGGAAGTATCGGACTTCAAAGCGGTCGTGCTCCCCGCGGGAATGTCCCCCGGCACGGGCGTCCAGTTGAGGTCGTTCAACGAGTTTTTGTAAACGAGCCGGTACGTTTTCCCGGGAACTGCCTCCCATTGCACGGTCACGCCGCCGCCGGACACTGCGGGGTTGGGGAAGAGGCGGAGTGCGGAGCCCGCATTGTTTGGCAGCGTGCCGGCCGCGTACTCGGCGGCATCGAGGAAGCCGTCGCTGTCGAAATCACCGGTGCCGTTGCGGGCGAGCGTGCCGAAGTACTGCTGCTCCCAGGCATCCGGCAAACCGTCGCCGTCGCTATCGGGATTGATCACGCCGCCGGGCGCAGTGGCGGTGCCTTTGGTCAAGTTGCCGGCCGCATCGAACGTGTAACCGTGAGCATTGCCGTTGGAATAGTTGGCAGCCGTGAGCCGGCCGGCGGCGTCACGTGTGAAGGTGACGCTGCCGGCAGCGAGCGGGAATGGTGCGGCGAGGCACAACGCGAGCAGACTCGACATGGCGTGGATGGCCTTCGGAGATTGCGAGTTTTTCATAATCAACGGGAGTCAGCTTCTTATCTAAACCAGACCGTAAAACCTCCGGACTGATCATTTAGACCACTGTTCTCGTCGGCGTGGCCAATGACCGGACGGTCGGTTAAGGGAGCCGCGTCTCTCCAATCGGGAGGTTCCGATGTATCGGCGACCGGGGGAAACCGGTGGTAGGGGGAATGCCTTCGCAGAACAGGGAGGCGAACCTGGTCGATAAAGCCTGCCGCGGCCGTTGTGGTGGCACCGGTGGCGGCGGCGACGCCGTTGCGCTCTTCTCGATCCTTCGCCTCATAGATCTCTTCTTCGGCTTCCTCCCATCCAGGCACCCATACTTGTTCCAGCTCTCTGTCGCTGCGATTGAATGCCCGAGGTGAATTCCGGAGAATCTCCACGCGTCTCGGGTAACGGCCAGCAGGATCAGCGAACTCCAACGGCTGATCCGCCGCGTAGTCATAGGGATTCAACTCCAGCGCCTGGGTCAGCCGCGGCCAGACGGGATCGCGCGTGAGAAACGCCGCGGTCTTCGGATCATACCACCGCGCCCGCATGTGGAAGAGCCCGTTGTCCGCGCGCACGCCCCAGCGCCCCACGTAGGTGAACGGTTGGGTGCTGGTGCCAGTGCGTCTTACCAACTCGCCGAAGGGCGTCCACGCGTAAGCGTCGGTCACCGTGCCGTTTGAATCCGTGAGGGCCAGCGTCGTGCCCACGCGATCGAAGTGGTAATAGCTCACGGCATGCACGTCCGCCGCGTCGATCATCCAGAGGAGCGCGCCGTCCGGGGCCCAAACGTAGTAACGCAGGGTGGTGCCCGGCGCGTCGTCGCGTTCCATCATGATGGGGGAGCCGGCCATCGCGTGGTTGTAATAATAGCGCCGCGTCACGCCATTCTCGGTGCGCGTGAGCACCTGGCCCAGCCCGTTGTAGGTGTAGGTCACCCCGCCGGCGGATACCACCCGCGACGCGCCGTCGTAGCTCACGGGCTTGCCGGCCAGCGCGGTCATCCGCCCGCGCGCGTCGTAGGTGTAGCCGGTGGTGCTGACCTGATGCGCGGCGTCGTAGGTGAAGTTGTTGGTGTTGCTGAACGCAAAATCGGACGGCAGCGCGGGGGCCTGCAGGTCGGCGCCCGTGACTTCATCCGCTGTGTTGTAGGTGTAGCGCAGGTCCAGGACGCTGCCATCCTTGATCCGGGTGAGCCGGCCGTCGTCGTCGTAGGTCAGGGTGCCGAAAGCGCCGTTGCCGCGATTGATCGCCACGATTCTTCCCGCCGCATCGCGATCCCATGAGAGATAACCGTTGCCAAACCCGCCCGAAGCGCTCACGGCCAGGCCGCGGCTGTCATAGTAATAGTTCACGGTGAAGGAATCGTTGGAGTAGGTGATGCTCGTCAGCCGGCCCGCGCGATCGTAGGCCGCGCCGAAGTTCAGCCCGCCGCTCACCGTGTTGGTGACGCGTCCCTCGGCGTCGTAGGCAAAGGCCAGGTCATGGGCCGTGCTCAAGCGGTTGAGCGCGTCGTAGGTGAACGGCAGATCGGGTCCGGCGCTGTGCTGGCGGCGGGTCACGTTGCCGGCGGGATCGTAGGTGTTCGTGGCGATTGAGTTGTCGGCATAGTAGGCGCGCGCGAGCCGGCCCCGGTTGTCATAATCGAAGCGGTTGCTGCGATTGAGCGGATCGGCCACCGAGAGCAGCCGGCCCATCGCCGACCAGTTGAAATTCCACTGCCGGGCATTGAGATCGGTGAGGCGGGTGAGGTTGCCCAGCGGGTCGCGCTGATACGCGGCGGCGCCCACGCCGGGATGCACGACGTTCGTGAGCAGGCCGCGCGCATCATAGCCAAACTGGAACTGCCGGCCGAGGGCGTCGATGCGGTTGGTCGGGCGTCGCATGACGTCTCGTTGGAGCTTTGTGACGTGCCCCAACGGATTGGTGGCACCTACGACCGCACCCAGCACGTCGCGCGCAAATGTGAGGCGTTCACCCAGCGGATTCTCGAAGGACGTGAGACGGTCCTCGTCGTCATAGCTGAAGTTCCAGTTCTGGAAGCCGCCGTCGCGCAGGGTCGTCAGCCGGCCGCGGGCGTCATAGGTGAACAGCGTGTTCTCCGACTGCTCATTTGCCACCTGCACCACCTCGCCGCGATCGTTGATACTGCGCGTCACCGCGTCGCCCAGCCGGTTGGTCGTGCCCACCAGCCGGTCCGCGAGGTCGTAGGCGAAGCGGCTGACCGCACCGAGCGGGTCGAGAGTCGTCGTGAGCCGGCCATTGCTGTCATAGCCGAAGGCCCGGTTGTTGCCGCGCTCATCAGTCGTGCTGGTGAGCCGGTCGTCCGCGTCCCAGGTCAGGCGCCGCGCCGCGCTGTCCGGATGCACCACATTGGTGAGCCGGCTGAACTGGTCATAGGCGAAGGTGGTGTTGCCGGTCTCGGAATCCCTGCTCGTCAGCAACCGGCCCGCTGCATCGTAGGTGTAGGTGACGACGCCGCCCGCCGCGTTGGTGGCCGTGAGCACCTGGCCGCGCGCGTTGTAGCTAATGCGTGTCACGAAGCCGCCGCGGTTGGTGTAGCCGACGACGTTGCCGTTCGCGTCGTTAAGGAACTGCTCGATCCGTCCGTCGGGCAGGGTGATCTGCCGGACGTCGTGCAAGGTGAGCGCATTAAAGGTGCGGCTCGTGTAATCGTAGCGCAGCACCGAGCCATCGGCATTGGTGATGGCCGCCACGTTGCCGCTCGGCGCGTGATAACCGATCCCGGTGCTTCGGCCGAGCCGGTCGGTCACGTTCGTGCGGCGGCCGGCGCTGTCGTAGCCCAGCAGGATGTCGCGGCCACCGGCGTCCGTGTGGCGGACGAGCAGCCCGTTGGTGGTGTGCTGATCCTGGGTCTGGAAACCGAGCGGGTCGGTGACCGTCGTGACGGGGCCCACGTATTGAATGGTCGACGGCGGGCTGCTCGCGACACCCTGTGACGTCACCGCGGAACCGGCGTAGAACTGCGTGAGCGGCGTGTTGCCCACGGGTCGCTGGCTGGATTGCAGCAACGCACCGAAGGGACCGCTCACCGTGTAGTTGTTGGTGGTTGGCAAGTTGAGCGGCGTGCGCGACACCGCCAGCAGGTTGCCCGATTGTTGAAAGCCGGCGTTACGGGTGCCGTCACTGACGTTCGTGAGCGAGCCGCCCGCCGAGTAGCTGAACGTCAGGGTGCGGCCGAGGCCGTCGGTCGCCGAGGAGAGCAGGGCACCGGCGTAGGCCAGCGTGTGGGCGTTGCCGCGGCTGTCCGCGATCTGCGTGAGCTGGCCGGAGCTGTTGAAGGTAAAGACCCGTTGATCGCGCGGGTCCGCCAGCAGGTAATTGGCGCCGCTGGTTCGCAACTGGAACGGCAGATCCGCGCGGTTCAACAGCGTGAACACGCCCGCCTGGTTGGTGAAGGCGAGGATCAAGCCCGGCGGCAGCGAGATGCCGACGGCCGTCGCGCTGTTGGTCAGCGTGGCCTCGAAGTTGTGGGTCCAGTTCGTGCCGAGGCGCGGGAGGAGCGTCGCGCGGCCGAGCGCCGAACCGTAGAAGCGCTGGAAAAGGAGCGGCATCGGCCCGCCGAGGTTCAGATCGGGCAGCAGGGTATCGTAGAGCTCGCCGTTAAACGTGCTGATCGGATCGCCGGCCACGCCGGCGAGGGGATGGTTTTCGAAGGGCAGAACAATGAAAGGCGAATCTACCGCACACCCTTCCAGACTGACGGGGAGGCTGGCTTCGGATGAGTTGCCAGCGATCGTCACCAAGCCTGATACCGCTACGGTCCCGGTGGGCGGGGATTCCATCAAACTAAATAAATATTCGCCCATAGCGTCGGAGTTCCCAACCACTGTGGTGCCCGCAATACCCGACTTCGGATTGACCTTGTTGAAGTAGATAGGTGTAAGTGTCACCGGGAAGTTGGCCGGGGCGGAGCCACTCATAGTGATACTAATGGTGTTGGGCCCCGTGCAGGAGGCGTTGGAAATGATTGGAGGCAGAGGTGGAGATCCACCCTCGCGGCTGTCTATGCTGCCCTCGATCAAAAACCTACCATTGAGGTTCACCGCCACCGAACCGTTTCCCATGGTGTTCAAGAGGTCGCCACCGACGTTCTGCCCGCTGACGGTAACGGTGTTTCCAGTTCCGTTCACCAGTTCCACGAAGTTGCCCGCGATGTCTTTGCCGGTGGCGGTGATCGTCGAGCTGTTGAGGTAGGCCAAAATCCCGGCTCGTCCCGTAACGTTCACCATGTTGCCGGTGAAAGTAACATTGCTCACGGGGGCAGCGGGGGCTCCGACTTGGACCGCAGCGCCAATGTTTTGAATATTGGCGCCCTGAACCAGGACGTAATTTGCGACGATATTGATCGCTGAATCACCGGCCGGAAGCGAGGAACCGTCGATTATCACGCCGCCGCCGCCCTGATTCGCGAAGTTGATCGTGATGCGGCTGCTCAAGATCAGCGGTTCGAACAAGAAGATACGTTTCTCGCCCGCGCCCGCGATATTGAAGTTGATGGTGGCCGGCGAGCACCCAGCGTTGGCCTGGTCGACGGCGTTGGCAAGTGAACCCGGTCCGGAGGAATTCGTGTTCGTGACGAGGAAGACCCTGGGCGTGTTGTCACTGCAGTCGCCCAGCACGCACCGGCTAAACTCGCTGGTGTTGCCCACCGGATCGGTCGCCGTCGCGGTGATGAATGAACCAATGCCCGGCTGGTTCACGGTCTGATTGAAGTTCACCGTGCCCGCGCCGCTGGTGGTCACGTGGAACGAGCCCCGCCAGTATTGCCCTTCGCCGTGGAGCGACGGCGAATCGCAATTCACGTTCGAGTAGATGTCGATCTGGTAGCTGGTGTTCGGGGCGGCCGCCAGCGAACCAATG
Organism: bacterium; assembly: GCA_031362805.1. Lineage (GTDB taxonomy): Bacteria > Verrucomicrobiota > Verrucomicrobiia > Limisphaerales > RI-55 > RI-55. The sequence goes on along the minus strand of JANLTG010000053.1, from coordinate 52,130 downwards.
AGGGTGATGTTGCCGGCGCCAATGGTGGCGGAATTGATGACCGGGAAGTTCTGCAAGTTGTTCGGGCCTGGATCGCCATCGAGCACGTCGTTGTCGGTGACGCCGTCCCCAGCCAGGTCGATGGCGAGATCACGGTTGCTGTACACCAGATTGCGGCGGAGTGAATTCCGCACGCCCGCGACGACCTCGATCCCGGCGCCCAGATTGGCGGCGATGGCATTCATCACGCCGGTCGCCGGGGGAATGCCTTGCAGGGAGAGCTGGCCCGGCGGCGTCGCCCGCGGTGCGCCGATGACGTTGTCGCTGCCGCCGGAGAGCAGGATACCGGGTCCACCATTGCCCGCCACCGCGCCGTCCGGTCGCACGCCGATGAAGTTGCCCTCGACCCGGTTGCTGACCGAGCCGGTGCCGTCGATGAGCACGCCTTGCGCGGCGTTGCCCACGATGAAATTGCGCGCCGCCTCGCTGCCGCCCACCACGTTGAGCGGCGAGTCGGCGAATTGCACCCCGATGTCATTCGCGCTCGTGCTGATGCCATCGGGATTCAGGCCGATGAAGTTGCCCTGCACCAGCGTGCCTGAGCTGGCGGTTGAATAGACGTACACGCCGACGGTGGCGTTGCCCACGATCACGTTGCGCTGGGCGGGAGTCGTGCCGCCGATGCGGTTGCCGGCGCCGGAATTGATCACGAGGGGGGAATTGTTCTCGGTCAGGTAACAACCCTCCACGACGTTGCCCGAGCTGGTGATTTCAATCGCGTTGCCGGCATAATTTCTGATCCACAGCCCGCGAATCACGCTTCCCCCGGCGGCGAGTTTCAAACCGTCGAAGTAGGCGCCGGCGGTGGCGAAGCCGTCGAGCCGGATCTTGCGCACCGCATTGTCCGTGTTGACCTGCGTGTTGGCGCTGGCCTCGGACTGGGTGAAGCCGTCGATGGTCACCGCCTCGCGGAGGAGCGGCAGTTCAGTGGTGGGGGCGATCGTATGCGGGCCTGGCCCGTAGAGCGCGAACTGGATCACGTTGTTGGCGCCCGCGTGGTTGGTTTCAGAATTCAGCATCGCCTGCCGTAAGGAGCCCGGTCCGCTGTCCGCTTCCGTGGTCACCGTGAAGGTAAGTCCCGGCTGCGTGCTGGCGGCGCGGAAGGCGGCGGAGAACTCGGACGTGTTGCCCGCGGGATCGGTGGCGGTCGCGGTCAGATAGCGTCCGACCGCGCGCCGGGGCAGGCTCACGCTGAACACGGCGTTGCCCGCGCCGTCGGTGGTGGCGGTGGTGGCCCCGAGGTATTGCTGGCCCTCGCCATTGCCCGCGGGATCGGGCGCGGTGTTCGCAAAGAAATCGAGGGTGAATTGGGTGCTGGGGGTGCTGTTCAACGCGCCGCCGACCGCGGTGCTGGCCACGTTGATGGAGCCGCTCGCGAGCACCGGGAAGTTCTGCAAGTTGTTGGCGCCAGCGTCCGGATCGCCCGGGTCGTTCGGAGTGACGACGCTGAAACCCAGGCCGATGCCGATTCCTCCGTTGGCGAAGACTTCGTTCCCGCGCAGCGCGTTGCCCGTGCCCCCACCGACCAGGATGCCGTCGCCCTGGTTAAAAGCGATGCGGTTGCCCTCGCCCGCGAGCACGCCGCCAATGAAGTTGGTATCCGCGCTGATCGACACGCCGTAATAGTTCGGGACGGGCAGCGTGCCGGTGAGGTCGGTTCCAATGAAGTTGCCGACGACATAATTCGAGCTGGTGCCGGAGAACGCCAACGAGACGCCGGTGCCATTGCCGGAGATGATGTTGCGTGCGCCCGCTGAACTGCCGCCGACGACGTTCTGGGCGGAGTTCTCGATCGACACGCCGGCGGGACTATTGCGGAGGATGGTGACACCGTCCGCGCCGACGCCGATCAAGTTGCCTTCCACCCGGTTGCTGAAACCGAGATAAATGGAAACACCGTCGCCGCTGTCGTTGCCTCCGATGACATTGCCGGCACCGGGTGCTGTGCCGCCGACGACGTTGCCCGTGCCGCTCGATATGGAGATGCCGCCGGCCTGGCTGCCGGCGGTATTCAAGCCCGACAAGTCCGTGCCGATGAAGTTGCCCTGGATCAGCCAGCCGGTGGTGTTTTGCAGGGTGATCGCGTGCGCGCTATTGCGGCCGGCAATGACGTTGCGTGCGGCGGGCGTGATGCCGCCAATCACGTTGTTGCTGCTGCCGGGCAGGCCGTTGATCGCTTGGGCGTTTGGTGCGGGCAAGCCCACGGCAGTAAGGCCCAGCACGCAGCCTTCGATGACATGACCTGTGCCGCGCACGGTGATGGCAGCGCCGAATTCAGTCATCACCAGGCCGCGCAGGACGCTGTTCTGGAAATCCAAGGTCAAGCCGTCAAGGAACGGTGTGCCGGGCTCCAGCACAATTTGCAGCACCGCATTGAAGCCGATCGCCGCCGTATTCGCCGCCGCGCCCGGCTGCGAGTAGCCGTCGATCAACGCGCTCTCGACCAGGGTTGGCAATGGGGTGAGCGGCCGGATCACATGCGGCCCCGCCCCGGTGATGTTGAAGGCGATTGTGTTCCGGCTGCCGCTAGGTTTGAAGTTGCTTTCGAGGATCGCCTGTCGCAGCGAGCCGGGCCCGGCGTCGTTCGTGTTCACCACCGTGAACGTGGTGGGCGCGAACGTCACCGCCAGCGGGGCCGACAGCGAGAACTCCGACGTGTTGCCATTCGCATCCGTGGCGGTCGCGGTCACGTGCCGGCCGTCCATGACGCCGGCGACGTTGATCGAGAAGACCGCATTGCTGTCTGCGCCGGTAGTGGTGCTGCCCGAGCCGAGATACTTGCGGCCTTCGCCGTAGCCGTCGCCTTCAGTCGCGGGGTTCGAATAGAAATCGAGCTGGAAGGTTTCGCTCGGTTTGCTGTTGAGCGTGCCTTGGATGGTGGTGCCTGAGAGCGTGCCCTGACCGCCGGTGACCACCGGAAAATTCTGCAACTGGTTGGCGCCGGTGTCGGCATCGCCAGCATCATTAAAGGTGACGAGGCCGAAACCGCCCAAGTCGATCCCCAGGTAACCACTGTTGTAAATCGAGTTGCCGCGCAGGGTGTTGTTCGTGCCGCTGCTGACGTTCAGGCCGTTCTGCCCGCTGTGGGCGATGACGTTGGCTTCGCCGGCGGCGATCCCGCCGATCACGTTGCCGAAAGCCGTGCTGGAACTGATGTCGATGCCGTGCGTGCCGTTGCCCATCGGCCCGGTGCCCGCCGCGTTCAAGCCGAGATAATTGCCGACGACGCGATTGCCTGCGGAACCTGTGCCGATGATCTGGAGGCCAAAGAAGCGGTTGCTCGAAATCACGTTGCGTAGTGCGGCGGTCGTGCCGCCGATGCTGTTCGTGCGGCCGCCGTTAATCGTGATGCCGCGCAGGTTGCCGGAGCCGCCGGTGCCATGGCGGTCCGTGCCGATGTAGTTTCCGGTCACGGTGTTGCTCACCGCGCCGTTGCTGGCCAGTGCGATCGCGGTGCTCAGGCCGCCGAAGACATTGCGTTGGGCGGGCGCGCTGCCGCCAATCGCGTTGCCCGGCGAGTTGTTCACGTTCACACCTTCACTCGCGGGGCTGAAGCTCGTCACCCCGTCGGTATCGAGCCCGAAGAAGCAACCCTCGACGCTGGCGAAACCGGGGGCGTCCAGTTGCAACATCGGATTGCTGAACCGCGTGAAGCTCAAGCCGCGCACCACCGTCCCCGCCGCCGCGACGCGCAGGCCGTTGAAAAACGCGGCATTGCCATCAATGCGGATCTTGAGCACTGCGTTGTTGCCGGTGGCCAGCGTGTTGGCTGAGGCGCCCGCCTGGCTGTAGCCGTTCACAATCACCGCCGCCGTGATCGTCGGCAGCACGGTCGCCGGCGTGATCACATGCGGTTCCGCGCTCGTGATTGCGAAGTTGAGCGTGTTCGGCGCGCCGTTGAAAGTGAGGTTATTTTCGAGGATGGCCTGCCGCAGCGAGCCCGGCCCGGCGTCATTGGTGTTGGTCACCAGAAACGGCTGCCCCGGCAGCAGCGACGTCGCGGTGAACGCCCCCGAGAACTCGGATGAATTGCCGTTCGGATCGGTCGCCGTCGCCGTGATCCACCGGCCGCCCGTCGCCGTCGTCGGTAGATTTACGTCGAAGGTCGCATTGCCGCTGCCGTCAGTGACCACATTGGCTGAACCGAGATAGAACTGGCCCTCGCCGTTCACCGTGGCGACATCGCGGAAGACGCTCTGGAAGAAATCGAGGGCGAAGGTCGTGCTCGCGGTCGAGTTGAACGTGCCCTGGATCACGGTGCTGCCCGCGTTGAGCATGGCGTTGGTGATCACCGGGAAGTTCTGCAACTGATTGCCGCCCGCGTCGATATCGCCTGCGTCGTTCGCGGTGAGCCCGTTCGGATCGAGATCGATGCCGAGCGCGCTGTTCGTCCAGATCAGATTCGCGCGGAGGGCGTTGTTGGTGCCGTTCGCCACGTTGATGCCGTCGCCGCCGTTGAAGGCGATGCGGTTGCCTGCGCCGGCGGCGAGCCCGCCGATCAGGTTAAAGCGCGAGTTGTTCGCGAGCAGCACGCCCGCGCCGGCGTTGCCCAGACCCGTCAGCCCGGTGACCTCGGTGCCGATCCGGTTGCCGAGCACGACGTTGTTGGTGGCCGCCAGCCCGTTGATCTCGAGACCTTCCTGGGTGTTGCCGGAAAGCAGATTGCCCGCGCCGGCCGCGGTGCCGCCGATCGTGTTGTTCGGCGCGCCGCTGATCAGGATGCCGCTCTGGAGATTGCCGCGATCCACCGTGCCGCCGCCATCCGTGCCGATGTGATTGCCGAGCACCAGATTGGCGACCGAGTTCGTGCCGTTGATCTCAATGCCGTCGCTGCCGTTCCCCGCGATGATGTTGCGATCACCCGGCAGCGCGCCGCCCAGGCGGTTATTCGAGGATTGCAGGAGATGCACGCCGTCCCCGGTGTTGGCAAACGTGACGCCCGTCTCATCCAATCGGCCGAGGCTGTTGCCGACAACGACGTTGTTGTGGCTGTTCGTGAACTCGAGACCGTCGGAGTTAAAGCGGAAGATTTGCAAGCCGCGTACGACGTTGCCGCTGCTGGCGAAGCGCAGGCCGTTCGCGCCCGTGCCCGCACTGACGCCGTCGAGGTGGATCATCCACACCGCGCTGTTGCCGGTGGCCAGCGTGTTGGAAACCGCGCCGCTTTGAGTGAAGCCATTCACCGTCGCAGCTTCAAGGAACGTCGGCAGCGCGGCCGCCGGCCGGATCACGTGCGGCCCTGAATTGGGAATCGCGAACTGAATCACGTTGTTCGCGCTGCTGACGGCAAGGTTGTTGTCGATAATCGCCTGGCGCAGCGAACCCGCTCCAAAGTCGTTGGTGTTGACCACCGTGAACGTCGCGGGTACCAGCGTGCTCTCCGCCCGGACGGCCGGCGAAAATTCCGACGTGTTGCCGTTGGCGTCCGTCGCGGTGGCAGTGACCCAGCGCCCGAGCGCCACGCTGGGCAACGTCACTTGAAACGTCGTATTGCCGTCCCCGGCCGTGTTCACCGCCGTGTTTCCCAGATAGAACTCGCCTTCGCCGCTGCCGGTGGCGTCCGGGACGCTGCTCGCATAAAAATCCACGGTGAACGCCTGGCTTGCCGTACTGTTCATCGTGCCGGCGATCGTGATGCCGCCGGCCGAATTGGTCGCGCCAGTCAGGAGCGGATGATTCTGCCGCTGGTTGGCGCCGACGTCCGTGTCGCCCGCGTCATTGGCCAGCACGCCGTCGAGGTCCACATCGATGCCGAGGCCGCCGTTCGAGTGGATGAGATTTGCGCGGATCGCGTTGTTCGTGCCGGCCTGCACCCACACGCCATCAACGCTGTTGAAGGCGATGACGTTGGCCTCGCCCGCAGCGGCGCCGCCGATCGTGTTGCCGGCCGCGCTGGTCAGCACATGGACGCCGGGGCCGCCGTTGGGGAGCGCGCTTGCGCCGGTGATCGTCGTGCCGATAAAGTTGCCCCGCACGGCGTTGGTGGTGGCGTTGGCCCCTTCGATGCGCACGCCCGCGACATTGTTTCCAGCGATCACGTTGCGGTGACCGGCGGTTACCCCGCCCACCGTGTTGCTCCGCGCATTGAACAGCAGGACGCCGTAGTTTCCGTTGCCGAGGTCCGTAATCCCGTTGGTGGACGTGCCGAGATAATTGCCCGCCACGAGATTCGCATATGCGTTGGTGTTCTCGATCCGCACGCCGCTTTGCGAATTGCCGCTGATGACATTGCGCGCGGCGGCGGCGGTGCCGCCAACGGTGTTCGCGGGCGCGTGATTGATGAGCACGCCACTCAGGCTGTTCGCCACCGCCACGCCCCCCGTCGCGTTTAGGCCGATATAATTGCCGAGCACCGCGTTGCCGGTCGCCGCGAGGCCTTGGATGAACACCCCGTTCTGGTTGTTGCCGGAGATCACGTTGCGGTCGACGGTCGCCAGTCCACCAATGGTGTTGTTGGGTGAGTTGGTGACCGTGATGCCGTTGAAGGTGTTGCCTTGGTCCAACGTGCCGTTGTTATTCAGTCCGATCCAGTTCCCGGCGATGAGGTTGTTGCCTCCGTTGGTGAGTTCAATGCCGTCACCCAGGAAGCGGTTGATAATCAGCGAACGAATCACCGAACCGCCGGACAAGATCCGGAAGCCGTCCACTCCCGCCCCCGCGCTTTGCCCGCTGATCTCGATCAACGGCGAACCCGCGAAGCTGGGCTGCGTGGTGCCGTCGATGGTCACCGCCTCTGTGATGGCCGGCAGGGCGGCATTTGGCGCGATGTTCAGCCCGGCGGACAGGATGTTAAAGGCGATGAAGTCCGCGCCGGCGCTGGCGTTGGCGTCAAGGATCGCTTGGGGCAGCGACCCGGCGCCGGATTGATTGGTGTTGCTCACCGTGAACGTCGCGGCCTCGCCGGGTTGCAGCGTAAGCGCCGCCGCCAGCAGAGCTGTCATTGCACAACCGACTGACCACGGAGTGAGGCGGGTCTTCATAGGGAGATGGCTAGTGTCGAGTGGACCTAATGCTATGAAAACGCTCAAGCCTAAGATTGTTAATTTCTCTCGCCGTTCGTGATGCGCGGTGAAAACCGATTCTGCAATTCAACTGATTCGGCGCGTCCGATTCGGTGACCGGCGTTCGCCGGTGGGGAACTTTGGGTTTGACAGTTGGTATGTCGAAAGATGTCATTCGCCCCATCGCCGCCGTCGCAATCAAGCATACGCTTTGTGTTTTCTGACCGCCGCCGCCCGATCAACCAGTCATGAGCAAGAAGATCAACGTCGCCATCGTCGGCTTGGGATTTGGCGCGGAATTCATCCCCCTCTGGCAGAAACATCCGCACACCGATTGCTACGCCATCTGCCAGCGCGACCCGAAGAAGCTCAACGCCATCGGCGATTACTTCGGGGTCAGCCGCCGGTACGAAGACTTCCAGGCGCTGCTCAAGGACCCGGCCGTGGACGTCGTCCACATCAACTCGCCGATCCCGGATCATGCATGGATGTCCATCGCCGCGCTGAAGGCCGGCAAACACGTGGCCTGCACCGTGCCGATGGCCACGAACATCGCCGACTGCAAGAAGATCGTCGAGCTGGCGCAAAAGACCGGCCTCAAATACATGATGATGGAAACCGTGGTCTACGCCCGGGAATACCTCTTCATGAAGGAGCTTCTGGATAAGGGCGAACTCGGCAAGTTGCAGTTCGTGCAGGCGAGCCACCAGCAGGACATGGACGGCTGGCCGAACTATTGGCCCGGCCTCCCGCCGATGTGGTATGCGACGCATTGCGTCGGTCCCGTCGCCGGCCTGATCGGCCAGTCCGCCGAATATGTGAGCTGCTTTGGCTCCGGCACCATCCGCGCGGAATTGATCAAGTGCTACGGCAGCCCGTTCGCCGTCGAGACCGCGCACATCAAGTTTCAGAACACGGACGTCAGTGCGCGCATCATCCGCTCGTTGTTCGACACCGCGCGGCAGTATCGCGAGAGCATCGACGTGTATGGCACGAAGAAGTCGGTGGAATGGCCGCTGGTCGAGCACGAGCCGTTGGTGATTCACACGGCGAAGAAGCCCGAGCCGAAGATCCCGAAGCCGGTGAAGTGCCCGGACTTTGCGAAGCGCCTGCCCAAGAGCATTGCGAAGTACACGACCCAGGGCGTCTATGATTCGAGCAAGAAGACACACCTGAGCTTCACGCAGGGCAGTGGACACGGCGGCAGCCATCCGCACCTGGCGAACGAGTTTGCCATGGCGCTGGTCGAGGGCCGCGATCCGTTTCCGAACGCGAAGCAGTCGGCCAACTGGACCTGCGTCGGCCTGTGCGCGCATGAGTCGGCGCTGGCCGGCGGCAAGCTCGTCAAGCTCCCGGCTTTCACGCTCTGAAGTTTTCCTTCCAACAACCAACCAACAACTAAGACAACTGATCACTTATGAGTAACGCATCAGCAAACGGCCAGGCTGCAAACGCCCCACGGCTGCTCTTGGCCGGCTTCGTCGCCATCCTGGCGGCGGGCGTCGGCTTCGGAGTACGCGGCGGCATCCTCGGCGACTGGGGTACGCAATATGGATTTACCCAGACGGAACTGGGCGAGGTCACAGGCTTTGGCCTGGTTGGCTTCGGCGTGATCATCCTCATTGGCGCGTTGCTGGCCGACATCGTCGGTTACGGCAAGCTGATGGTGGCGGCTTTTCTCTGCCACTTTGGCTCGGCCGTGCTGACCTTGGCTGCAACAGCGGCTTTCAAGAGTGGTGGCAAGGAAGCGGCGTACACCTGTCTCAAGTGGGGCATGATCCTCTTCTCGGTTGGTAACGGTCTGGCCGAGGCGGTCGTCAATCCGCTCGTGGCCGCATTGTATCCGAACAACCGAACGCACTACATGAACATCCTGCACGCCGGCTGGCCGGCTGGCTTGGTGCTCGGTGGGCTTGCTTCGTTTTTCATGGTCGGCAAAGTAAGCTGGGAAGTTCAATGGGCATTGTTCCTTCTCCCGGTCGTGGCGTACGGTGTGATTTGTCTGGGGCAACATTTCCCGAAATCGGAAGCCAGCGAGAAAGGCGTCAGCTACGGTTCCATGCTGGCTGAGTTTGCGGCGCCACTGCTCTTGTTGTTGCTCTTCGTTCACGCGCTGGTCGGTTATGTTGAGCTGGGCACTGACTCGTGGATTTCAAACATCACCGGCAACATCATGGCCAGCCCGCAGAAGGGGCTGTTGCTGTTCGTCTACACGTCGACGCTCATGTTCCTTTTGCGCTTTGTGGCCGGCCCGATCGTTCACAGGATTTCGCCGCCGGGGCTGCTGTTTGTCAGTGCCATCTTCGGCGCTTTGGGTCTCACGATGCTGGGGAGTGCCGAAACGGGCATGATGTGCGTGGTCGCCGCCTCAGTCTATGCCGTGGGCAAGACGTTCCTGTGGCCCACGATGCTGGGAGTTGTCTCTGATCGCTTCCCGAAGGGCGGCGCGATCACCATTGGTGCGATTGGTGGCGTCGGCATGTTGAGCGCTGGCTTTCTCGGCGGCCCGGGCATCGGCTACAAGCAGGATTATTTCGCGTCCAATGACCTGAAGGAAAAGGCACCTGCCGTTTACGAAGCCTACAAGGCGCCCAACGAAAACAAGTTCCTGTTCTTCCCGCCCATTGTGGGTCTCGATGGCTCAAAGGTGGGTGCTGTTCGCGGCAAGGCTGCTGAGCAACGGACGCCCGACGAGAAATTTGTCCACGATGCCGACCTGCATGGTGGCAAGACCGCCTTGCGCGTGACGGCGGCAGTTCCGGCAACGATGGCAGTGCTCTACCTGCTGATCCTGCTCTATTTCAAGGCGAAGGGCGGCTATAAACCGATTCACATCGAGAGCGGCAAAACCTGACGCGGTTCGTTCGCAAGCTGAATACTGATCTCACAAAAGGCGGCCTCCGGGCCGCCTTTTTCTTTTGCATCCGTTGCTGCGCTCAGAGCTGCTCCTGAATCCAACCCAACTGCCGGCGCTCTTTCTTGGAAGGCTTTCCCTTTGACACGAGGCTCACCGGTCCGAAGCCCGGTTCGGCTTTTTGAGTTCGTTCCGCCTCCGGCGTGAGATCTTCAAAAGCGGTGGCCGCGAGCGCTGCGCCCACTCGTTTGTCGAGGAACCCGACGACCTTGAGTGTGCGGGTAAGGTGGCCGTTGTAAGCGGCGATGATCTCGCCCGCGCGAACCTCTCTGGCCGGCTTGATGGATTGCCCGTCGATCTTCACGTGCCCGGCGCGACACGCTTCCGCCGCCAGGCTGCGGGTCTTGAACACCCGCACCGCCCACAGCCATTTGTCGATGCGCACGGAATCCATTCGCTTGTTGAGCTGAGCATAGCCGCCCGCATTCGCCACGCAATCATCGCTTGCTTCGTCGAGTCCCCTCGGCGAATTCCCCCATTGCCCCGGAGCGCCGGTCGCCGAACCGGTTTGGGTTGGTTCGCGCCCAAACGCACCGGATCACAAATCGGTGTTCCAATTGCCGCAGTTTAATTTGGGCCATGCCCGCGTCCCCATGTTGCCTGCGAGAAGCTTCGACGATTTGCTTGTCGGACCGCCCAAGTTGGCTATCGTCATTAATAGTTCTCCTGAGATCGAGCGAAGGAGCACTGGAGTTCGTTCCCGTTCGAGTAAGTGAACCGAGGTCCATTGTGAACAGGTACTGTAATCAGCCCTGGCCGTGGTTGGTCGTGATGCGCCGCAAGCTTCACCGGTTGGGCAGGGTGTCTCGTTTGCTCATCCTGTCCTGTGGCTTCGCGTTGTTTGCCAGCGGATGCGCCGTCCATTACGGCAACACCCGACGCGGAACTGAGTACGCCTGGGGCGTAGGCCGGGCGACCTGGCGGGTGGCGGAATCAACGAACGGCTGGGCCTCCGTGAGCAGTGGCACGCGGTTGCCGGGACTCGTGTTGGGCGTTGGGCCGGACTTCTTCGGGGTCGCGTTTGGCTATCAAGTGCGGGAGCGCCTTCAAATTGCTTCCGCGGCCGAGCTTGGAGAAACGCGCGCCCGCATCAATGGCCATGAACTTGCCGCCAACGCTGGTCATCAATGGGGGATTGGCCAGTTCACCCTGCGGACTCCCGTTGATTCAAAAATCGCCGTGGTCAGTGGCCGGGCCGGTGCCGGGATCGGCCTGGGACTTGAAAATGGTCGCCCGTCGGCGGCCGTTGGCTGGCAGACGCGGCAGCTTACGACCGTCAGTGGCACCGATGTCTTCGTCGAAATGACCACGCCCGCGTGCGACTGGCCGCACTTTGATTTTCCCGCGACTGAGGTCGTCGTTCTGACGGCCACCAACTTAACCTTGAGGAGCATTGAACCATGAACATTCGTCAACTTCGCCTTTGTCTTGCGCCCGGCCTCGCCCTGCTGTTTGTGAGCGGCTGCGCCAAGCCGGTCGTGTTCAGCACGCACACCTCGCTCGGTCTCGATGTGTCGGGCACCGCCCAGTACCCGAACAAAGTTTCGTTCAGCTACAACCGCCAGGAAGCGGCGCTGGTCCCGCGCCAAACAAATGGCGAGGCGCACTCGGTGTTCGGTGGCCTCGATTCGGACATCAGTTTCTGGAAAGGCTCCATCATCAAACAAACGTTCGCCACCGGCGAAGCGGCCAAGATTGCCACCGGTGGCGGCGACGGCAAAAACACCACTTCGACCAACCCCGCCACAGACTCGTTGGTGTTCTTCACCGGCACGACGTTTGGTCTGCACCTCACCGGGGGCGAGAGCCAGATGTCGCCCAATCTGCTCATGGGCTATCGTCGCGCGGAAGCCGCCTACATCCCGGTGCCCGATCCCGGCCAGGAAGTCCGCTCGGTCTATGCCGACATCCTCATCAACACGAAGTCGCGCGAAGAGGTCACTAACGACTCCCCGGCGCTAATGATCACCACCAACTTTCCGACCATTAGCGGCGTCCGCATCAAGCAGTCCTTTGCCACGGGCAAGGCGGCGGAGAACCTGGCACGCGACGCCGATGTGCTGGCTAAACTAAACGCGGCGGCCGGCACTGCCCTCGGTGCCATCGAACGCCTCAAGACCCGCGCGGTCACGCTGCGGCACGACCTCACGCTCGAGGTCAGCCGGCTCAAGGAAAACCAGCTCGACGCCGGTGGTGACGCGATGAAAGCGGCCGGCCTCGTCGATGATGCCAACCTGGCCGCCTTCAAGACGAAGAGCTCGTTTGAGAAGAGCCGCATCCTCCGCGACATCACCCGCGATTTGGAATCGGAAGACGACGTCGCCCGGTTGCAGAAATACCTCGTGCTGCTGCGCGACATCCAATAACCCATCATCCCCATGAGAAGAAAACGTGAGATCGTGTTCGCCTTCGATGCGAACAGTTACAAGGTCGCTCTGGCCTCGCTTCAGGACTCCATCACCAATCGCAAGGGCGTCCTGCTGGAGCTGAAGGCCGGCAAGGTCGGCGGCTTCGACGTTGGTCTGATCGTCGTCGAGGAGGACGTGTAAACTTCAGCAACCAACTTCAGCCTTATGACTCACCACCCTTTCCATCCCATCGTTTACGTGCGCGGTTTTGCCGGCTCGCAAGGCGAAGTCGAGGACACCGTCGCCGACCCGTACATGGGCTTCAACATCGGCTCGACCAAAGTGCGCCAGACCTGGACTGGCGAGATCCGGAAGTTCTTCTTCGAATCGCCGATGGTGCGCCTGTTCAAGGAGCACGACTACGACGACGTTTACATCGACGGCCTCGACCAAGTGCTTGATCCCCGCGCGACGGAGCCGATCCCGTATCGCTCGCTGATCATCTACCGCTATTACGAAACTGCCTCCAAGCAGCTCGGCACCAGCAAGCTGCCGGAGATGGAGGATTACGCGCGCGGCCTGAGCGATCTGATCCTCAAGCTGCGCGACAAAGTGTGCGCCCACAAACCGAACGGCGTGAAGCCGGAGGAGTTCCGCGTCTATCTCGTGGCCCATTCCATGGGCGGCCTCGTCTGCCGGGCGTTCCTGCAAAACAAGAAACTCGGCGACCCCGCCGCGCGCCAGGCCGTGGACAAGGTCTTCACCTACGCGACGCCGCACGACGGCATCGATGTTCAGCTCATCGGCAACGTCCCGAACTGGGCTTCGTTCCACAACTTGAACGACTTCAATCGCGGGCGCATGGCGGAGTACCTTGACCTGAAGCAGGAGATTAAAAAGTCGGACGATGCAGCCGTCGTCAAGGGGTTCGATCCCAACCGCATCTTTAATCTCGTGGGCACCAACGCGCGCGATTACGCGGTGGCGATGGGCGCGGCCAAGGCGCTGGCCGGCGACTTGAGCGACGGCCTAGTGCAGATCAAAAACGCCACGACGCACGGCGACTGGAACGGTCAGCACGTAAACTCGCCACGGGCGTTTGTCTATCGCAGCCATTCGGGCCACTACGGAATCGTCAACTCGGAGGAAGGCTACCAGAACCTCGCGCGCTTCTTCTTTGGCAACGTGCGGGTGGACGGCACGCTGTTGGTGGACAAGCTGACGCTGCCGCCGAAGGTCCAGAAGGCGCACGATGCGGGGAAGAAGATCCGCGCCTCGTATCACTTCGAGGTGATCGTGAGCGTGCGCGGCAAACAATGGCAGATGCACCGCCGCACGTTGGGCGAGAACTCGGCCGTCTTCCGCAAGTTCGACGATCTGTTCCAGGCGGACAAAACGCCGATCCGTGAGCGGAGCCCGCAGCTTTTCTCGCTCTTCCTCGACGGCCGGCAACGTGTGGTCAGCACCCGCCGCTCGCTTGGGTTCGCCGTGGATCTGGCGGTGCTTGTTCCGGACTACGAGGTGGATGGCTTCCTTTTCCTGAACGATCACTACGAAGGCGGCCACTTGTTCCGCGACCGCGTCTATGTGGAGGCTACGCCACCGGAGAAAAAAGGTGAGGCGTGGAAGGTCCAGTACGGCTTTGAAAGCAGAACGCCCGGCGCGGCCGATCAGGAAGCGGTTGTCACGGTGACGGGTGAGGGGATCGAATTCGACATCCCGATCCAACAACCGAACGCGCCCGGCATCGATGCGCGCTTGCGCATCGCGGCGCAGGGCTGGAACAAGACTTAGCTGATGAAACGAATGAGGACCAGCTGATGTCGCTGTTGATCAACTCAAGTAAATAGACGATGAGTAGAACGCAGCGAGTAGTTGTATTCACGTTTGCGGCGAGCGTGGCTCTGCTGGTGGCTGTGCTTTACTCACCGCGTGTGCCTCCAAAATCAATCAACTTCATTATCCGTCAGTTGCCCTCAACAAACGGATTTCATCAACATTATGGTGTGATTGTTTCAAACTCATTGGACACTCTAGTCGTGTCCGTCTTCGAGGAAGGGTTCAAAAAGACAAAAATCGAGACAGCCTATGTGACCAACGGTATTTGGTATTTTCCTAAGGGCGGTCGTTCGATCGGAGGGGGATTCGGGGTGATTCAACCGCACCAAGCATTAGGAAGCACTTTTGAGGTTCCTCCGGATGCAACTGCAGTGAAGGTGGGGCTATTCGTGACACCACTTTCATGGAGAGGGCGGCTGGGCTGGGGTATCCTCCATAGTCGTAGATTCCGCGTGCTCGCCCCACTAGGCCATTTCTTGTTAGGTCGGGATACGGGGGTGAAAGCGCACTCAAGAACGGAGTGGTCGGATCCGTACCCGGTCCGAACAGTTGACGACGATCCAGAAAACAGCAACGGCAGGCAGTAAAACGGCAATGTGGTTGCGACACCTGTCAACCCTCGCTTCGCCCGCGCTTGAACTGGCGGCGGTTTTACCAAACACTCCGCGCCACCTATGAGCAAAAAGTCGTCTGCCAAATCGAAGTCCAACTCCGCCGAGCGCGCCTTCTCGTCCATCGTCGTGGACGGCATCGAGCGCGCCCCGAGCCGCGGCATGCTCTACGCCACGGGTTTTACGAAGGAGGACTTCAAGAAGTCGCAGGTCGGCGTCGCCTCGACCTGGAGCATGGTCACGCCGTGCAACATGCACATCGACCAGCTCGCGGTGAGCGTCGCCCAGGGCATCAACGAGGCCGGCGGCAAGGCGGTCGTCTTCAACACCATCACCATTTCCGACGGCATCTCGATGGGCACCGAAGGCATGAAGTATTCGCTCGTGTCCCGCGAGGTGATCGCCGACTCGATCGAGACGGTCGTCGGCTGCCAGGGCTTCGATGGCTTCGTGGCCGTGGGCGGTTGCGACAAGAATATGCCCGGCTGCATCATGGCGATGGGCCGGTTGAATCGCCCGAGCCTCTTCGTCTATGGCGGCACGATCTTGCCCGGTGAACTCGACGGCAAGGACGTGGATCTCGTGAACATCTTCGAGGCGGTCGGCAAGAACGCCGCCGGCAAATGTTCCGCCGAGGACGTGGAGCGCGTCGCCGAAGTCGCGATTCCCGGTGCTGGTTCGTGCGGCGGGATGTACACCGCCAACACGATGGCCAGCGCGATTGAAGCGCTCGGCATGAGCTTGCCGAATTCGTCCGCGCAGGCTGCCGTGTCCAAGGAGAAGACCCTCGACTGCGAACAAGCCGGTGCGGCGGTGCTCAACTTGATCAAGCGCGGCATCAAGCCCCGGGACATCATGACGAGGGAGGCGTTCGAGAATGCCATGACGCTCACCATCGCGCTCAGCGGCTCGACGAACGCGGTGATGCATCTCATCGCGATGGCGTACTCGGCCGGCGTGAAGCTGACGATTGACGACTGGACCCGTGTCGGTAAGCGCGTGCCTGTGCTCGCCGACCTCAAGCCGTCCGGCAAATACGTGATGGCCCGCCTCGTCGAGATCGGCGGCACCGTGCCGCTCATGAAGATGCTCCTCGACGAGGGCCTCATGCACGGCGACGTGATGACCGTCACCGGCAGGACGATGCGCGAGAACTTGAAGAACGCGCCCAAGTATCCGGTTGGGCAGGACATCATCCGCGGCTTCGCCAATCCGATCAAAGCCACGAGCCATCTCGTGGTCTTCCGCGGCAACCTTTGTCCCGGCGGCGCGGTCGGAAAGATCTCCGGCAAGGAAGGGCTCAAGTTCAGCGGCAAGGCGATCGTGTTCGAGCGCGAAGAGGACGCCTTGCAGGGCATCCTCAACGGCAAGGTGAAGGCCGGCCATGTCATCATCATCCGCGGCGAAGGGCCGAAGGGCGGCCCCGGCATGCGGGAGATGCTGTCGCCGACCAGCGCCATCATGGGCAAGGGCCTCGGCAAGGAGGTCGCGCTGATCACCGACGGCCGGTTCAGCGGCGGTTCGCACGGCTTTGTCATCGGGCACGTCACGCCCGAGGCGTTCGACGGCGGCGCGATTGCCGTCGTCAAGAACGGCGACCCCATCGTGATCGATGCCGAGAAGCGCGCCATCACGCTCGGGATACCGGCCAAGGAACTTGAGACGCGCCTCCGCAAATGGAAGCAGCCGAAACCGAACTATCGTCGCGGCGTGCTCGCGAAGTACGCCGCGCTCGTCAGCTCCGCCAGCGAAGGCGCGGTGACGGATGTGGGATTGTAAGATGCGCCGGACGGCACACGTCGGTTTGGCAACCGGTCGAGGGGGATCTCAAAAAATCAGGCTTTGCGCTTAGCCGACTCAAACGCGGCTTCCATGACTTCCTGGGTCTTGAGCGCGATCTCGGGCCAGAGCGGATTCAGCCGGCCCGACTTCACCTGCTGCGCGAAGTTGCGGAACAGATTCGCCTCCTGCGCGTTCGGCGTGGAGTTGCTGTATTCGTTGACCGTGATTCGCTGGACGCGAGGTTCCATGTTGAAGTCGCAGCCGCGCACGTTGAACACCGAGTTCGTCACCTCGAAGCCGACGTCGCTGCCGAAGAACGGCAGGACAAAGTCCGGCATGTGGAGGTAGCCTTTCGTTCCGCTGAGCGTCATGAGCTGCTGGTTCTCGGTCTGGAACGAGCAGTAGAATCCGGCCGACACGCCGCTCGGGAAAACCAGCTCCGCCGAGCATTCCATCGGCACTTGATCAGGGCTGTCGCCGCGTCCCTGGCTGGCGAGCAGTCGGCCGGTCACGCTCGTGGGCATTTCCCAGTTCAGGGCCCAAAGCATGAACCGGATGCAGTACCAGCCCAGATCCCCGAGACAGCCGAAGGGTTCGAGTTGACTGTGCATCCGGATGTTGCCGCTGAGGAAATCATCGGGCGCGTTGAAGCTGAACACCGCCGACATGCGCCGCAAATGGCCAACACTCTGGCCGTCATCCAATATTTCGCGGATCTTCGGCAGCCGTTCGCTATGCATGAACATCACGCCGTCCATGAACTGAACCCGGTTCCGCTCGCACGCCGCGATCATCTCGCGGAGGTCAGCGACGCTGGTGCTGCACGGCTTCTCGCAGACGACATGTTTGCCGGCGTTGGCGGCCTTGATCACCCATTCCCGGCGCAAGCCGGTGGGCAGGGGGATATACACGGCATCGACATTCGGATCGGCAATTAACGCCTCGTAACTGCCGTGAGCCGCGACGGAAGAACCCATGGGCGCATGAGCCTGGCATTCCGCGATGAAGGCGCGGGCGCGTTCGGCCGAGCGACTCGCCACGGCGCTGACGATCGAGTTGCCGGAATTGCGGATCGCCTGCCAGTTCTTGCGCGCGATGTTAGCGGTGCCGAGGATGCCCCAGCGGAGTCTTGAATCAGCCATTTCCCAACGTGGTTAAATAATCTGCCGAATCGGCTCGGCACCTTCGACGCCGACAAGCTTTTGATCGAGCCCGCCGTAAAAATAGGTGAGCTTGTCCGGATCGAGTCCCATTTGGTTGAGCACGGTGGCGTGGAGATGCTTTACATGATACCGGTCCGTGACGGCCGTGGCGCCGAGTTCATCGGTTTCACCCACCGATGTGCCGCCTTTGACGCCGCCGCCGGCCATCCACATCGTGAAGCCGTAGGAATTGTGATCGCGCCCGGTGCCTTCGGCGTACTCCGCGGTTGGCTGGCGCCCAAACTCGCCGCCCCAGACAACGAGTGTGTTGTCGAGCAGCCCGCGTTGCTTGAGATCCTTGAGCAAACCGGCGATCGGCTTGTCGGTGCGGCCCGCGTGGTAATTGTGATTCTTCACGAGATCGCCGTGCGCGTCCCAGTTGTCGTCGTTGTGAGCGCCGCCGGCGTAAAGCTGGATGAAGCGGACCCCGCGTTCGACAAGGCGACGGGCCAGCAGACAGCGCCGGCCAAACTCCGCCGTTCGCGGTTCATCGAGACCGTACAGTGCCTTCGTTGATTCAGACTCACTGGCGAGATCGACCGCTTCTGGTGCGTGCCGTTGCATGTTGAACGCCATCTCGTAACTGGCGATCCGGGCGGCGAGATCGCTGTTGTCCGCGCGAACGGCCTGATGGGTGGAGTTGAAATCTTTCAATGAGTTCAGCAACTCGCGCTGGGTTGCCTCGTTCATTTCTGATGGCCGGTTGAGATCCAGAATCGGATCGCCGGCCGAGCGCAGGATGGTGCCTTGATAGGAAGCGGGCATGTAACCACTCGCCCAATTCTTCGCGCCACTGATCGGGCCGCCGGTGGGATCAAGCATCACCACGAAGCCGGGGAGATTCTCGTTCACGCTGCCGAGACCGTAGTTCACCCACGAGCCGAGACACGGGCTGCCCGAGAGAATCTTGCCGGTGTTCATCTGCAACATCGCTGAACCGTGGATGGGCGAATCGGCGATCATGGAGTGAATGAACGAGATGTCGTCCACGCAGGTGGCGAGATTGGGGAAGAGATCGCTCACGTGCTTGCCGCACTGGCCATACTGGTTGAATTTCCACTTGGGCCCGACGACGCGGCCTTCGTTCCGCTTGCCGCCGCGGCCAAACGTCTTCACTTGAATGGTTTTCCCATCGAGCCGGTAAAGCTCCGGTTTGTAGTCGAAGGTATCGACATGGCTGGGTCCGCCATACATGAACAGGAAGATCACGCTGCGCGCCTTGCCGGCGACATGCGGCTGTTTTGGCGCGAGCGGATTGGCAAACGCTGCGGGCGCCGCCATCGCGGTGTTGGCGAAAAACTTGTCGAGACCCAGCAGTCCGGTGAGTGCCAGCCCGGTGAAGCCGCCGCCGGCCTCCCAGAGGAATTCGCGCCGCGTACGCCGACAAAAGCCGCCGGTGCCGGGATCAGACGGAGAAGGTTTGGTGTTCATGAGGGTGCGAGGAATCAATCCAGATAAATGAACTCGTTCAAGTTGAGCAGCAACAGGCAAAAGTAATCCAGCGCCAGGTCGGCAGCGAGCTGATCCTGTGATGTCAGTCGGCCGATCAGCGCCAGGCCGGCGGTCACTTCGGCGTCCACTGGTTCGCGAGCGGTCACGAGTGCGAGACCGCGGCGGACCTGTGCCCGCAAATCATCCGCGTATTCGTCGCGCAACCGGTCGGCGAAAAGTGCCGCCTGCTGATTGAGGAACTCGCTATTGATCATGCTGAGCGCCTGGGTTGGCTGCACGGACGCAAAGCGAACCGGCGTGGTGTGGTCGGTCTCGGCGAGATCGAAGCTGTCGAGGATCGGCACCAGCAACGAACGCTTCGCGTGAATGTAGATGCTGCGGCGGGCCTGCTCCTCCGCCGATGATTTGCCCCAGCCCTTGCCCGGAACCGATTGGGTGGCCATGACGGCCTTGGGGATTTCAACGTAGATGCTGGGCCCGTAGAGCTTGGGATTGAGTTTGCCGGTCACCGTCAGAATCGAGTCGCGGATTTCCTCGCCCGTCAGCCGTCGCATGTTGAAGCGCCAGAACAATTGGTTCTCGATGTCCGCCTTCAAGGCGTCGGGACGTCCCCGCGACGACATGCAGTAGGTGTTCGAGTTCATGATCAGTCGGTGCATCGCCTTGAGGCTCCAGCCGCGCGCGATGAACTCCGACGCCAGCCAGTCGAGCAATTCGGGGTGAGTCGGCCGATCGCCCTGCAGGCCAAAGTTGTTGGGTGACTTCACGAGGCCGCGCCCAAAGTGGTGTTGCCAGATGCGGTTCACCATCACGCGCGCGGTGAGCTGGTTGTCGGGCGAGGCGATCCAGTTCGCGAGCGCGAGCCGTCGACCGCAGGTCTTTGCGTCAGCGGCCGGTGCTTGAAGTTGCAGCGCGGCAGGGCGCAGCACGGTCGGGAAGCCTGGCCCGACTTGTTCGCCGTGGGCGCCGGGATTTCCGCGCATGAGGACAAACGTCTCGGGCGGTTTCGGGCCAGCCTCGGTAACCACCAGCGCGCGATCAGTCGGGACTTCCTGGCTCTCCAATTCCTTGAGTTGCTCCGACAGCGTTTGATGGCGGGTGACGAATTCCTCGCCCAACACTTCGCGCCCGTGGTCCTTGATCGCCTTGGCAACCGCCGCCTTGTCCGCGGATTCGAGCGGATGCTTCTCCAGAAAAGTCTTCTCGATTCCGGCCAGCGCTGACTTGGCTTCGATTCGTTTCGTTGCGAGCGCGGCAACCTTCGCCTCATACGCCACCTTGTCCTCGGCATCCGCAAACAGCGGGACTTCGTCGGTCGGGCCGCCATTCTTGTAATGATTGATGTTCCGAAAGAACGCGACGAACCGGTAGTAGTCCGCCTGCGAGATCGGATCGATCTTGTGGTTGTGGCAACGCGCGCAATCGACCGTCAGTCCGAGAAATACCTGACCCGTGGTCGTAATGATGTCGTCGAGCGAGTCATATCGCGCGAGTTCGCGATCAGCTGGTTCGTCGTCCCAAATGCCAAGGCGATAAAAGCCGGTCGCCGTGAGTGATTCGTTGTCGCGGTCGGGAAGTTCGTCGCCGGCCAGTTGCTCGCGGATGAAGCGATCGTAGGGCTTGTCCGCGTTCAGCGCGCGAATGACATAGTCCCGATAACGCCACGCGTTGGGCTTGGCGTCATCGCGCTCGTAGCTGTTGCTCTCGGCGTAGCGCACGAGGTCCAGCCAATGACGGGCCCATTTCTCGCCGTAGTGCGGGGAGTCGAGGAGTTGATCGACGAGTTGCGGCCAGGCATCGTCGGTCTTGTCTTCAGCAAAAAGCCTGGCCGCTTCGGGGGTTGGCGGCAAACCGGTGAGATCGTAGCTCGCGCGACGAACCAACTCCTGTCGGGCGGCCGGCGGGTTGGGGGCGAGTCCCTTGCTTTCGAGTTTGGCCAGGATGAACGCGTCGATTGGGTTTCGCACCCAGCCAGCCTCCTTGACCGCCGGGACGGGCGGCCGCGTCACTGGCTGAAAAGCCCAGTGTTTTTGGTCCTCTTCTTTGATTTGAAAGCCCGCGCCGCGCGCAACGGGCTGAGCCTCGGGCGGCGAGGCTGGCATCGGCGCGCCCATCTGAATCCAATCGCGCAGGAGCTTCACCTGGTTGGGATTCAACCGCGTCTTCGGCGGCATCTTGAGGTCTTCGTCCTCGTAACTGACGGCGAGGATGAGCCGGCTCTCGTCGGGTTTGCCGGCGACGAAGATGGGTCCCGTTTCGCCGCCGGTTGCGATGGCGCCTGGCGAGTCGAGCCGCAGTTCTCCCTTTTGCTTCTCCTCGCCATGGCAGTCAAAGCAGCGCTCCGCCAGCAACGGTCGGATCTTGCGTTCGAAGTAATCGATCCCAGCCGGCGTCGCCTCGGCGCCAACCGCGAGGTTGTGGGCGATCGTCAGCAAGAGCACGCCCGACAGGATGTGCGATCGGTTGATTCTGGCCCGGGCGTTCATGAATGCAGTTTGGATGCAGTCGGTGCGACGAAACTTCAATCGACGATTTATTTCTCGCCGAGCACGATCTGGATCGGGGTCGAATCGCCGAAGTTTTTGAAATCGCGGAAAGTCCACACCACTTTCTTGGCGGGCGTGACTTCGATGAACTGGGGATTGTCCGGGCCGGCGTGGCAGTTGCCGATCAGCGTGTTGCCATTGGGCAAACGCTCCAGCCGGGTGACCCAGGCGAGCGTGATGCCAGGCAGGTCGTGCTGCTCGATCTTCCAGACGATGTCCTTCTGCGGCGTGACTTCGAGCACGCTGTGGCCGTTGCCGGTGGCGATCAGAGTGTTGCCATTCGCGAGTCGGATGGCGCTAAACACGGAGTTCCCGAATGCTTCAGGGCCGTGGCCGCCTTTGCGTTCCTTGCCGAACAAGGGCACCTCGTACTCCCAGACAATCTGGCCGGTCGCATCATACTCGCGGACGAGACCGTCATTCTCCTGCGCGACCAGATAGTTGCCGTTGGCAATTTTGCGGACCAGCCGCGTGTCGCTGTGGGCGTTGGGATGACCGACCTTCAACTTGACCTCGTGGTGGATTTTCCCTTCGCGGTCCACTTCGATGATCCGGCCCGGCCCGCTCTCGGCGATCATGGTCAGGCCGTTGTCCAGCCGCTGAATGGCGTGAACCTCCACGGGCTTGCCGGCATTGCCGTTCATTTTGCTGGAGTCGTATTCCCAGACGATCTGTTTGTCGGGCGCCACTTCGACGATCCGCTGCCAGCTGAGTTGAGTGACAATGTTGCCGTTGGGCAGCAGTTGGGCGTCGTGGATCGCGCCGATCTTGAGCTCCCACTCCAGCGAACCGTCGGGCGCGACAATGGCGAGACGTTTGACGGAATCGTCGGCGATCAGGAGGCGACGGGCTGGGCCGGTTTGCTCGGCGCACAACGGTGCGGCAAGCAGCACGGGACAAAGGAGGAAGAGACCGGCGAGGGGGCGGAGGTTGATGGGCATGGCGCTGATCATAATCTGGGTCTGGGTGGGACGGCAAACCCGTTTAATGTCGAGAATCGGGAGGGCTAAAACTTTTTTTGAACACTTTCCGCGAGAGTTGTCGAACCCGGGCGATGCGTTTTATTGAAAGAGAATTGCCGGGTCCGGCGCGAACCATTCGGTTGAGAAAGGTGTTTACAGTCGGGCACGGATTGGCTATTTCCGGCGGCCCTAATTCGGATTAAACCATCGGTCAATTGGCATGATTAACGTTCAAAACCTGGTCAAAGACTTTGGCCCCAAGCGGGCCGTCAGCGGCGTGTCCTTCGAGGTCCAGAAGGGCGAAGTCCTGGGCTTCCTCGGGCCCAACGGCGCCGGCAAGTCCACCACCATGCGGATGATCACGGGGTTCATCCCGCCGACTTCGGGCCGCGTGACCATCGGTGGCCATGACATCGTGGACGCCCCGCTGGCCGCCAAGCGGTTGATGGGTTATCTCCCGGAAAACGCCCCGGCCTACACTGACATGACAGTCGGGGGCTTCCTTAATTTCGCCGCGGAACTGCGCGGCCTTCGCCGCGATGCCAAGACCCGCGCCGTTTCGCGAGCCATTGAAATGTGCTTTCTCGAAAATGTGGTTCATCAAAGCGTCGATACTCTTTCCAAAGGCTATCGGCACCGCACCTCGCTCGCGCAGTCGATCATCCATGATCCCGAAGTGCTGATCCTCGACGAGCCGACGGATGGCCTTGATCCCAATCAGAAACACGAGGTGCGCGGCCTGATCAAGCGCATGGGCGAAAAGAAGGCGATCGTGTTCTCCACCCACATCCTCGAGGAAGTCGAAGCGGCCTGCACGCGGGCGATCATCATCGACCGCGGGCAGATCGTGGCAAACGGCACGCCGGCGGAGCTGTTGCTCAAGTCCGACAATGCCGGGGCAGTCTCGGTCAAAGTGGTCGGGGCGGCCCGCGGTGCCGTCACCGAAAAACTGGCGCGCATCGAGAAGGCGCGCAAGACGGTGGTGGTCAGTGAAGGCGACAATGTGGTCTGGGTGCGCGTCCTGCCCAAGGGCCAGCTGCGCAATGGTGAGCTGGCGCGGGAAGTTTCGGCGGTGGCCCTGACCGAGAAATGGCAGGTGCAGGAGCTGCACACCGAGCACGGGCGGCTCGATGAAGTGTTCCGGAGCATCACCTCATCCGACGTGGCCAAGAAGGAGGCGGCATAAATGAATTCATCATTCGGCAACATCTGGTGCATCACGAAGCGCGAGCTGTCGGGTTATTTCAACTCACCGGTGGCCTACGTGTTCATCGTCATCTTCGTGCTGTTTGCGAACTTCTTCTCCTTCATGCTGGGTGGATTGTTCGAGCGCGGGCAGGCGAACCTCGAGGCCTTCTTCACCTGGCACCCGTGGCTGTTCATGGTGTTTGTCCCGGCGGTGGGCATGCGACTTTGGGCTGAAGAGCGGCGCCTGGGCACGCTGGAGCTGCTATTGACCATGCCGATCACTTCCTGGCAGGCCATCGTCGGAAAATTTGTCGCCTCGTGGATCTTCCTCGGGCTCTCGCTGCTGCTGACGTTCCCGATTGTTTTCACCGTCAACTATCTGGGCGACCCGGACAATGGCGTGATCTTCGCCGGCTATGTTGGCAGCTTCCTGATGGCGGGCGCGTTTCTCGCCATCACCTGTGCGACGTCCGCGCTTACCCGAAGCCAGGTGGTGAGTTTCATTGTCTCGGTGGTGATCTGCTTCGGGCTCGTCCTGGCCGGCTTCGAGCCGGCGGTCAATTTCATGCGTTCGGTGGCTGGGTTCAGCGATCGCCTGGTTGATGTCGTTGCTTCCTTCAGTGTGATGACGCACTTCATGAACTTCCAGAAGGGTGTGCTGGTGATTGGCGACCTGGTCTTCTTCTTCTCGGTGATTCTCTTTTCGCTGTTCTCAACGGCGGTGATCCTGCGCAACCTGCGCACGAATTAAGGAACTTCGTAACATGAGCCAGAAACGAACTGAAACCCTGATCTACTCGACGGTCGGCGTCGTCGCGATGTTGCTTATCGTGGTGGCCCTCAATTTCATCTTCAGCCTGAGCAACGCCCGCGTCGATCTGACGGCGGAGTCGCTCTACACGCTGTCGGCTGGCACCAAGCAGATCCTTGGCGAGCTCGACACGGAGATCGAGATCCGGCTGTACGCCACGCAGGACGAGAAGACGATGCCGGTGCCGCTCAAGACCTACGCCCGGCGCGTTGAATCGTTGCTCCGTGAATACGCCCAGTACGCGAAGGGCAATCTCGTCATCCGTAAACTCGACCCGGAACCCGACTCGGATGCCGAGGACAGCGCCCGCCTGGACGGCATCGAAGGCCAGCCCGTGAACTTGGGCGAACAGGTTTACCTCGGGGTTGCGTTTAGCATGGTGGACCGCACCGCGGCGTTGCCGTTCCTCACACCCAGTCGCGAGCAGTTGCTCGAATACGACCTCACCCGTGCTATCTCGCAGGTGATGAAGACCGAGAAGCCGGTGGTCGGGGTGATGAGTTCGTTGCCGATCATGGGCACGCCCATGAATCCAATGATGATGCGGATGGGCCAGCAGGGCCAGCAGCCACCGTGGGTGCTGATCAGCGAACTTCAGCGCGACTTCGAAGTGAAGGAAGTGCCGATGGCGGGTGGTCCGATTCCGCCCGAGATCAAGGTAATGCTCGTCGTCCATCCCAAGCAGGTCACGGACGAAGTGCAATACGCCCTCGACCAGTTTGTGATGCGCGGTGGCAAATTGATCGGCTTGCTGGACCCGATGGCCATCGTCGATCAGCAACCACAGCAGCCCAATAATCCGATGGGTTCGCCGCCCAGCAGCTCGAATCTGGAAAAGTTGCTCAAGGCCTGGGGCGTGACCTTCGAGTCCACGAAGGTGGTCGCGGACATGACCTTCGCCCGCGAGCTCAGCTTCCAACGCGGCCGGCCGGCGGAATTGATCCCGACGTTCCTGTTCGTCGGGCCGGCGGGCATCAACAAGGATGACGTCAGCACGTCGCAACTGGATGACCTTTGGCTGCCGTTCCCCGGCTCGTTCGGCGGCACACCCGCGGAAGGGCTGACGCAAACGGTGTTGCTGACCAGCACCGAGAGCTCGTCGCTGGTGGACGGCTTCATGGCCCAGCTTTCGCCCGGGCAGATCGCCAAGGAATTCAACGCCGGCGGCAAGAAGCTGCCGATGGCGATCCGGCTGGCCGGCAAGTTCAAGACGGCCTTTCCCGACGGCAAACCAGCCGCCACTCCGGAGCCCGGCGCCCCCACCAATGCGCCGGCAGCGACGGGTGATTCCTTGAAGGAATCCAAGGCTGACGGCGTGGTGGTGTTGGTGGGTGACGTGGACTTCGCCAATGACAACTTCGCGGTGCAATCGATGGGCCTGCCCGGTTTGTTCACGATGCGCAACGGCAACATCAGCCTCTTGCAGGCGCTGGTCGAACAACTCGCGGGGGACAGCCGACTGATCGGCGCCCGCAGCCGCGCGACCATGAACCGACCCTTCACCCGTATCCGCGAGATGCAGCAAGTGGCGGAGAAGGAGTATCGCAAGAAAATTCAGGACTTGGAGAATGAACGGCAGGAAGTTCAGACCAAGATCAGCTCGCTCCAGACCAAGAAGGAAGACGGCCAGCGCTTTGTGATGTCCGCCGAGCAACAGGCCGAGCTGACCAAGTTTCAGCAGAAGCTGGTGGATTCCAACAAGGAGCTCAAATTGCTCCGCCGCAATTTGAGCAAGGATATCGACGCCATGGAAAACCGGCTCAAACTCTTGAACATCGCCGGCATGCCGTTCCTCGTCATCGTGGTGGGCATCGTCTCGGCCGTCATGAAACGCAAACGCACCGCCGCGAAATGAACAGCAAGCAATTCAAACAGCTCATCGGAGTCTTCATTGTCATCTGCGGGCTCGGCATGATTTTCGTCAACCGCGACCGCAGCTCCTGGCAGCAGGACGGGAAACAGATCGGCGGCAAGGTGTTTGCCGACTTCCCGCTCAACGACGTGACCGCCATCACGATCACCGGTTCCTCAAACTCCTTGAACCTCGCGAAGGTGGACGACCGCTGGGTGGTTCCCGATCGCGGTGGGTATCCCGCCAATTTTGAAACCATCAGCGACCTGCTCCGCAAGACCTGGGAGTTAAAAGTCCTGCGCCCAATCAAAGTTGGCGCCTCCCAGCTGGGCAGCCTGCAGCTGATCGAACCCGGCAAGGGCACCAACAGCGGCACGTTGATCACCTTCAAAGGCAAAGACGACAAGGCGCTGCATAGTCTTCTGCTGGGCAAACAACACTCACGCGAATCCGCCCAAAGCTCGCCGTTCGGTGGCGGGCCTGCGGCCGATGGACGCTACCTGCTGCCGGATGGCAAGGCGGAGTCCGTCGCGCTGGTTCAGGAGGCGTTCAGCAGCGTTGCCACGGAGCCGGCGTCCTGGCTGCAGCGCGATTTCTTCAAGGTCGAAAAGATCAAGTCCATCGCCGTGACGACCACGAACTCCTGGAAAGTCTCGCGTGAGACTGAGGCCGGCGAATGGCAACTCGCCGAAGCCAAGGAAACCGAAAAACTGGATACCGCCAAGACCGGCAGCTTCAATTACGCGCTGTCCTCCCCAAGCTTCGAGGATGTGATCGTCAATGCGAAGCCGGACGACCTCGGGCTGACCACGCCAAAGCGCATCGTGGTCGAGACATTTGAGGGCTTCACCTACACGGTGGACGCCGGCAAGAAGGACGGCGATGAGAGCTATTTTGTGAAGCTCGACGTCCAGGCCAACCTCGTGACCGAGCGCACGCCAGTTGCCGATGAAAAGCCAGAGGACAAGGAGAAGCTCGACAAGGAATTCAAGGAGAAGTCGGACAAGCTGAAGGCAAAGCTCGCCAGTGAGCAGGCCTTGGGCAAGTGGACCTACAAGGTGTCCAACTGGACGCTGAACTCCGTGCTTAAAGATCGTTCCGAGCTGCTCAAACAGGAGGAACCGAAGGGTGCGCCGTTGACGCCCCTCTTGGAACCGCCGCCCGCAGCGGAGCAGTAGGACTACGTTTCAATTTGAAAGCAAATGGCCGCGCCGGAAATCCGGCGCGGCTTTTCCTTTTGTTTGGTAGCAGCCGACGTAAGGGAGCTCCAATCAGCCTGGCTTGCCGCAATCTGGAGTCAGAGCCTTCTCACGTCGGCTGCTACCAACTTGGTGGATTACTTCAACGCTGCTTCGTAGTTCGCCGCGACTGCGTTCCAGTTAAGCGCATTCCAAACCGCTTTCAGGTAATCGGGCCGGCGATTCTGGTACTTCAGATAGTAGGCGTGCTCCCAGACATCGATGCCGAGGATCGGCGTGCCTTCGCAGCCGGCGATGGCCTTGCCCATGAGCGGGGTGTCCTGGTTGGGCGTCGAGGCGATCGAGAGCTTCTTGTCCGCACCCACGATGAGCCAGGCCCAGCCGCTGCCGAAGCGCGTGGCGCCCGCTTGTTCGATCTTGGCCTTGAAGTCGTCGAAGTTGCCGAAGGCCGCGTTGATCGCTTCGGCGAGCTTGCCGGTCGGAGCGCCGCCGGCGTTTGGTCCCAGGATCTTCCAGAATAGCGAGTGGTTGGCGTGACCGCCGCCGTTATTGCGGACCGGGCCGCGGATCGCTTCGGGCACGGAAGCGAGGTCGCCGATCAGCGCTTCGATCGATTTGCCGGCCAGTGTAGCCTGGCCTTCGAGCGCCTTGTTCAAATTAGTGACGTAAGCATTGTGGTGTTTGCCGTGATGGATCTCCATCGTCTGCGCGTCGATGTGGGGTTCGAGCGCGGTCTTGTCGTAGGGAAGTGCGGGTAGTTCGTAGGGCATGATCGTAGTCAGTTAAAGGTGTTCCAAACGGTTGATCCGAAATCGGAAGACGCGGTGAAATTACCAGAACTCCGACGACTGACAAGGATTGGCCGTGGCCAACACGAGAATAGCGTGTAGCGACCGGTAAGCGTTACTGACAGAGTAGCGACAACACCTTTGTTTAGGGATTGTCTCGCTCCCCAGTTGGTTGTGGTGATGGGGCGCTTGGCAGGTGGTGTAGCTCGACTGCAAGGTTCTGATAAACCCCTTTCAACCACTTTGGATCTGACTGCTTCAGCGGATTTGGGGGTGAGATGCGAAAATCACGCGGGCACATGAGAACTCGAACGTTGTTGATACCGGTGTCGGCCGCGAGAACGAAGAGCTTCTCAGCCACGATATCCCCCATCGCAAGGCAGCCGATGGAAACGTTGCTGCCGTGAATCATGATATCGCCGCCGAGGTTCGTGCGACCTTCTGCGGCAGCCGTACGGCGGTCAAAGTCGTTTGGATAGCCTATTCGCAACGCAAGATGAAACCGGCTGTTCGGATTCAATGACTCGATTCCGTACAATCCTTCCGGAACTTGCAAGTCACCCTCACGAAGCTTTGGTCCGGGACCGCCGCTCACTGCGAGAATCGGGAAGGTGCCAATGACCTTGAACACGTCATTGGTTGAAGTCGCATACACTTCAAGTCGTCGTTCCTCTTTCAGGCACACCAGCCGCAACTGTCTTGGCGGATACCGGAGGCCTGCAGGCTTCAACTGCTCCACCCAGTAGATCCGGTTCGAGGCAGCACTCTGCGCCAGAACATCCGCGACCGTCCTTTTTGGTTTTAGGCGTTGTGCAAATTCGCGCGCGCCTTGCAGGGCTCCAGGTTGAGTCCATGCAATGATGGTGAGAGGGAGCGTGAGTGCCAGCAGGACGGCCGCTGTTCGGTTGCGTTTGGTCACGGCACCGCAGGCTACGCCGCTGGCGAATTGTTTCAATGGCTTTGACTCAGCAACCCCTGGCTTGCCGCTTGATGGCAGCAAACTAATACGATCCCGTAGTTTCTTATTCCTCCGCAAACATCTCCTGCAGTCGTCCGACCTCATGGCGCTTCGTCCATTGCTGGAAGGTCTCGCCGTTTGTCCGATGGGAGAGAAAGCCCTTCAGCATCTTCTCCAGCGTCAGCTTAGTATCCTCGGCGGACAGCGCGTTGAAGATCTGCCGGCCGATCGCCTGGTTGTCGCCGAAGCCACCGCCCACAAAGATGTGATAGCCGTCGATCGACTCGCCGTTGACCTTCGCCTTTGCGCCGAGCAGGCCGATGTCACCCATGTAATGCTGCGCGCACGAGTTCGGGCAGCCGGTTAGATGGACGTTGATCGGCTGATCGAGCTGAACTCTTCGTTCGAGATAATCCATGAATTCCAAGGCGTGACCCTTGGTGTTGGACGACGCGAACTTGCAATAGCTGTTCCCGGTGCAGGCGATAAACCCGCTCTTCAGATTTGACTGCCGCCAATCGAAGCCTGCCTTGGCGACGGCTTTCTTCACCGTCTCAACGTACGCGTCCGGCACATTGGGGATGATCAAGTTCTGCCAAACGGTCAACCGAACTTCACCGGAGCCGTAGAGATCAGCGATCTCGGCCAGGCGGATCATTTGTTTCGGTGTGACGTGTCCGACCGGGATGGCAACGCCAACGTAGTTCAAGCCGGCCTGCTTCTGGGGGAACACGCCGACATGGGAATGCGGCACGGCTGGGAGTGGTGGAGTGCTGGAGTTTTGGGCGGAAGCCTCAGCCACTCCATTGCTCCAAGACTCCAACACCCCGCTCGGCGGCCGGCGCAACAATGAGTAGCCCAGCAGCTTCTCGGTCTCCTCCAGGTATTGGGCGAGCGACCACGTTTCCAGGAGGTGCTTCAATCGCGCCTTCTTGCGATTGCCGCGGTTGCCGTTGCGAATGTAAACGCGCACCAACGCGACGGTCACCTTGATCAGTTCCTCGGGCTTCACCAGCACGCCGAGGTCTTGCGCGAAGGCCTTGTGCCCGGTCGCGCCACCGAGCGAGACGCGGAAGTAGATGCCGGGCGGTGGCAGGCTCGGAGCGCCGATCTCCGCATCGGTTTGGCGTAGTGCTGTCTCGGCGCTGGCCGATTCGGAGATCGGCGCTCCGATCCGAACCGCCTTGAGCCCGATGTCGTTGGTGTCTTCGACGGAACCGATCAACCCTCCGCCGTCGAGCGCGATGTTGAACTTGCGCGGCAGATCATAGAACTCGCGATGATTGATGATGAACTGCGCGAGCTGGTTGACGAGCGGCGAGACGTCGATGAGTTCGTGGGGATCGATCCCGGCGGTCGGATTCGCCGTGATGTTGCGAATGTTATCGGCACCGGCCCCGCGCGAGGTCAACCCCACGTTCTGGATGCGCTGGAGCAGGGCCGGGGCATTCTTCGGTTCAATCAGGCGCAATTGAAGATTCGCGCGCGTGGTGATCTGCACGTAACCGGTCGTCAGCTCTTTCGCGATCGCGGCCAGCTCGCGCAGTTGAAACGTCTTCACCACGCCACCGGGAATTCGGAGCCGGCACATGAAGCCGTCCTTGCTGGGTGCGAGCCAGAAGAGGCCGTTCCACTTGAAGCGGAAGGCGCTTTCCTTGTCGGGGGCCGCGTTGTTCAGCGCGTTTTCCTCGATCTGGTAGTAGGCCTCGAATGGATGAAGTTCGCGCTTGATGCGTTCTTCGGCGATCAGATCTTCGGCGGGAGCCACGCGGGTGCTGACCGGATTCGCCGCAACATCCGTGAACTTGACGCCGCGATTCGCGAGGCCGGCGAACAAGCCGTCGAGATAAGCGGTCTGTTCGCCGCTGAGCTTTTGGCCGGCGATCTCGGTGAAGGGCAAAGTCGCGGTCATGATGGACATTGAGGAAATGGAGTGACTGGCCGACGGACCGACCGCCCCACCGTTTCAAGGTAGGGCGGACCTGCTGGTCCGCCGAAACCTCCCGCAAACGAGCGCAGCGATGTTTGCGGTCCGCGCGATCCGCCTGGTCCGAGGTCGGCTGACTTAGGTGAAGTCTTGGTAGGCACGATCAGTAAACATCGCGTTGGTAACGCTTGTCCTTTTTGAGCTGCGCCACGTAAGCGGTGGCTTCATCGGCGGACTTGCCGCCCACGGTTGCGACGACCTGGTGCAACGCAACATCGACATCCTTGGCCATGCGCTTGGCGTCGCCGCAGACGTAGAAATGGGCGCCGGCTTCGAGCCAGCTCCACAGCTCAGTCGCTTCCGCGAGCATGCGATCTTGGACGTAAATCTTTTGCGGCTGATCGCGGCTAAACGCCAGATCGAGACGGGTCAACACGCCCTCGGCTTGCATCGTCTCCAGTTCCTCACGATAGAGATAATCGCACGCGGCTCGTTGATCGCCAAAGAACAGCCAGTTCTTGCCCAGCGCGCCGGCGGCCCGTCGTTCTTCGAGGAAGGCGCGGAACGGAGCGATGCCGGTGCCCGGTCCCACCATGATAATCGGCGTGTTGCCGTTCGCTGGCAATCGGAAGCCGTGGGATGTTTGCACGAAGACGGGCACCGGCGTCTCGCCGAGCGCAACGCGATCCGCCAGAAAGGTGGAGCAGACGCCCTGACGGGCGCGGCCGTGGCTTAAGTAACGCACCGCGCCGATCGTCAAGTGAACCTCACCCGGATGCGCCTTGGGGCTCGACGAAATCGAGTAGAGTCGCGGCGCGAGCTTGGCGAGGTAGCTCGTAAACTCCACGGCGGACAAGCCCGCGCCGGTGCAGGCGAGTAGGACATCGATGATCTCGCGACCCCAAAGCCAGTCGGCCAGTTTGGTTTGGTTGGCTGGAGCGAGCAGGTTCAGCAATTCCGCGTTGCCGGTCCTGGTGGCGAGTTCCTTGAGCAGCGCCTGCGGTGGTTTGGTGATGGTGAAAGTTTTCAGCAGCGCGTGCCGGAGCGACGTCTCGACGCCGTCCGGATCGGTGACCGCTTCCTCGCCGTCGCAGCCCAGCGCACTGAGGAGATCAGCCACCAGCGCGGGATTGTTCATGGACAGAACCCCCAGCGCATCGCCGACTTCGTAGGTCAGGCCGGAGCCCGCGAGCGAGATTTCAAAATGCCGCGTGTCCTTGGCCGAATCGGGACCGTTGAGTTTCCGGTTGGTGATCAACTTCGCGGGGAAGGGATTCTTCCGGCTCCAGGGCAGTTCAGTCGGCCCGCCTGACTTCGGAGTGGCAGAGCTGGTGGCGATTGATGTCGAGGCGTTGGCTGCGGAATCTCCGTCGCTGGTGCCAGGCAGGCCGGTCGCCGCTCCCACCTTCAGCTTCTCCCATAACCCGTCGATCCAGCCCGCGGCGGTGGTCTCAAAGTCCACGTCGCAATCGATCCGGTTGTGGATGCGCCGGGCGCCCAGCGCGGCAAGTCGCTCGTCGAAGTTTTTGCCAGCGCCGCAGAACTGGGAATAGTTTTTGTCGCCGAGAGCCAGCACGGCGTAGTTCAACTGGTCGAGCTTGGGCGCCGCCTCGTCTTTGAGGAAGTTCCAGAAATTCACGGCGTTGTCGGGTGGTTCGCCGTCGCCCCACGTGCTGGTGACGACAACGAGGCGGGATTCCGTGGCGAGATTGACCTTGGCGTAATCGTTTAATTCCATCACGCGCGGTGCAAAACCTTGGGCATCGGCGGCCTTTGCGAGCTTCTTTGCCAGGCCCTCGGCGGAGCCCGACTGGCTGCCGTACATCACGAGCAGCGGTTCCTTGGCGGGTGCCGGAGCCGTTGAGCCCGGAGGGGCCAGTTCGCCGGTCTCAGCGTTCGAGAAACGGCCGGCGAGATAGCCGTTCAGCCAAGCCCGTTGCTCGGGAGTGAACGGCGCGGAACTTGGTATGTAGGGAATGCCAGCCATCAATTCACGGAGGTGACCGTTGCCGGCAGCTTTAGCACTGGCGATGCCCGGTGGCTGGCCGGGATCGGTCCGGCGCTTGAATTGTTCGGCACGAATGAATGAGCGCGATTCATGGTGGGCCTTTCGCCCTGCGGCGGAAGCATCGGGCGGCCCACTCGGCGCCCGAAGCCGGGCAGAGTGGGAGTTGGCACTTAATCACCCGGCGCAACATGGCTGGTTGCGGCCCGGGGTAAATTGAACTGGTTGTGCAAAAGTCTTCAACGAGGCAGGCGAGGCAAACGATACCAGCCGCGCGGGGACGAGCTTCAAAGGTTTAAGCTCGGCCACTCAGCCGTTCGACATTTACTGCGCAGTGTTTGTAACTCGGCTGTCGCGAGTAGCTGTCGAATGCCGGGTAGGTGAGCTGATTGACCGTCTCATAGTGCATCGGCAGAAAGACCTGGCCCCGGCCAACAGTTGCCGTGAGAAACGCGGTGGCCGTCACCGATCCCCGGCGGGAGCGAATGCACACCACCTCGTTTGGCTCAATCCCGAGCTGGTCGGCGTCGGCCGGGTGAAGCTCCACGTACAGTTTCTCGGGATGGAGTTTGCGCAAGATCGGGGAACAACGCGTGCGCGTCTGCGTGTGCCACTGTGCGGAAGTGCCGCGACCCGTAAGAAGCTGTAGGGGATACTGCTCGTCGGTTGCTTCCGGCGTCGGCCGCGGGTTCTCGAAGAGGAACTTCGCGCGGCCATCCGGGTGATAGAAGCGGCCGTCTGCGAACAGGCGACGATGGTCGCCTGACGATCGCGGATCGCGGATCGCGGACTCGGGCGTGCCGCTGCGCTCACTCGGCGTTTCGCATACGGCAATCCGTGTTTCTGGAAAGGGCCATTGGATGCCGCCGGATTCGTCGATCAGCCGGTAGTTCTTGATCCCCGTGATGTCACAAGGCTGGTCGGCTGAACAACGCTTCATGATTTGAAAAACCGCTTCCGGCGAGGTCCATTCCCGGAACTGCTCGCCGCAGCCCCAGTAGTTGGCGATCAGCCGGCAGATGTTGAAGTCGCTCAACGCCTGTCCCGGTGCGACGGAGACTTTCTTGATCACGCCGAAGCGCCGTTCGCTGTTGATGAACGTGCCTTCCTTCTCACCCCACGCGGCGGCGGGCAGCACGAGGTGCGCGAATGCGCAGGACTCCGTGTCCGCATACATGTCCTGCACGACGAGCAATTCGAGCTTCTTGAACAACTCAGGCACGGCG
This sequence comes from bacterium, assembly GCA_031362805.1. Classification (GTDB taxonomy): domain Bacteria; phylum Verrucomicrobiota; class Verrucomicrobiia; order Limisphaerales; family RI-55; genus RI-55. The sequence goes on along the minus strand of JANLTG010000053.1, from coordinate 17,480 downwards.
TTTTGGTTGATCCACGAATGCGCGGTGTTGGTCCCGACCAGCCACAGCGCCTTGATCTCGCCCCGGTCGATGCCGTCCATGATCTGGTCGTAGGCCCAGGAATTTTCGGTGGGAATGCAGGCCACTGGGAAATCGAGCGCGGCGGCGACTTTCGCGCGCTGCGTCGGGTTGGTGAAGTCGTGGCCGCCGATCAAATTCGTCGTGTTGCTGTAGAGCCGGCTGCCCATCGCGTTGCATTGGCCGGTGATTGAATTCGCGCCCGTACCGGGCCGCCCGAGGTTGCCGGTCATCAACGCGAGATTGATGATGGCCTGCGCGGTGCGTGTGCTTTCGTGCCCTTGATTGACGCCCATCGTCCACCAGAACGAGACGGCTTTGCCGCGATGAATCGACTCCGCGAACCGATAGAGCTGGCCAACCGTCAGGCCCGTGACCGACGCCACCTTGTCGGGCGTGAACTGGCGCACGTGCCCGGCGAACTCCTGGAAGCCGCTTGTGTGTGCCGTGATGAACGAATTATCAAGCCAGTCATTTTGAATCAGCAGATTGGCCACCCCGTAAAGCAGGACGAGGTCAGACTTCGGAGTGAGCGCATAGTGTTGAGTGGCCGCTTGCGCGGTCTCGGTCTTGCGCGGATCCACGACGATGATCTCCGGCTGCTTTCGGTTGCGCAGCACGCGTTGCCACATGATCGGATGCGCGATGCAGAGATTGGAGCCGATCAACACGATCACATCCGACTCCTCAAAATCCTGATAGGTGTAAGGCGGCGCATCGAAGCCGAACGACTGCTTGTAAGCCACCGCCGCCGTGGCCATGCACTGGCGCGTATTGCCATCGCCGTGCCGGACGCCCATGCCGAACTTGGCGAGTGCGCCGAGGAACGCCAGTTCCTCCGTTGCGATCTGGCCGGTGCCGAGCCACGCGACGGATTCAGGACCGTGCTTGGCCTGAATGCTCTTCATCCGCGACACGAACTCCGTCATCGCGCGGTCCCACGTCACGGGTTGCAATTTTCCTTCTGCGTCCCGGAGCAGGGGCGTCGTCGCTCGATTCGGCGCGGCCAGCGGCGTCAATGCTTCCCAGCCTTTCGGGCAGGCCATGCCGAGATTGACCGGGTAGTTCGCGTCGGGCGTCAGGTTGACCGCCTGCCCGTCGCGCAGATGGATGTTCAACGCACAGCCAGTGGAGCAGAAGCCGCAGACCATGGAGGTGACGGCGTCGGGCTTTAAGCGATCGGGAACATTGCCGAGGCCGAACTCGCCGGCGCGCTGCACCAACTCTTGCGTCAGTGGCCCGGTGAAGTCGCGGAGCAGCGTATTCGGTGGCGGAACATTCTCAACGACGGTGTTCATGTGGCGAGACCTCCGGGCATTTGCGTGGGCGAAACGGCGGTGAAGAAGAGATAACGTTCGGCCAGTTCGCCGGTCAGTAGCAGGACGAGCAGGGCGGCGGCGGTTGCGATCGAGAATGAAAGTGTGCCCGTGATCACTGCCCCGGGCAGAACTACGCCACCCAACAACGCCAGCGCGATCCGCAGTCCGAGCGCGATCCGCAACTGGCCGAGCATCAGGCGTGCGGTGCGTTTCAGCGGTGTCCAGCGCGTTTCGTGGCGATGGCGCAAGACGGTGGATTCGCATGCGAGTTTCACCAGTGCCACAGCAATGAGGGCGAGCAGCGCCGCGTTTGGAATCGTTGGCTCGCCTGAAATCGTCACCAACCAGACCGCCAACCCGAGCAACGCCGTGCTGCCGACGAAGCGCGTGCCCGTGTGGAACCCCGACCAGAACTCGCGCCGCGTATCGACGTAGAGCATCAGGGAACAAAACACCGCGGCGAAACCCAGCAGCGCGACGGCGGCCATGGCCACGTTCAATTCCGCGCCGGTGCCTCGACCGCTGACGAGCATGGTTGCCGCGAGACATGCGGTGCCGAAGTAACCGCCAAAGGCAATTGCCTCGCGACTGAACCAGCTTTTCCGCCAGCCTAGAAACACCCGCCAGGCTTTGGCCGGTCGGCCGAGGTGAAGCGCTCCAATTCCCAAATCAACCGCCATCAGCACCACCGACAAGATAACCAACCTCGTTGCGGCCAAGGACTGACCGGCCGCCGCCGCCAGCCACGCTCCCGATGCGCCGCCCACGGAGGCTTGAGAAAGCACCAGCAGAAACACCAGCGGCCAATGGGCGGGCTGCGGCTTGAGCGCCGTCTCATCGGCCGCGCGCAACGTCGCGACCTGTGGGCGCTGTGTTTTGTAAATTGTGGTGGGCAGCGTGTAGTCCGGGGCAGGGGACGCGGCGAGGAACGGGTTCTCTTGCGTGGCGGCTCCCCGGTACGCGGCCATCAGCGACGACGGATTGGTGAGCGTGACCTTGATGGCTTCGTTGGGGCACGCCTGCACGCATGCGGGCGCTTCGCCGACGGCGAGGCGTTGGTGGCAGAGATCGCACTTGCGCACGATGCCGAGTCGCGCCGAGTACTTCGGCACGTCGTAGGGGCACTTCATCACGCAATACTGGCAGCCGATGCATTGATCATCGAGATGCCGCACGATGCCGGTCACCGGATCTTTTTCATACGCGAGCACCGGGCAGCCGTTCAGGCAACCGGGGTCCGCGCAATGATGGCAGGCGGTGGTGACGGTCTGCTGCAGCGCCTCGCCATTGATCCCTCCGAGCAACAAGCCAACACTGCGCCAGGACTCCTCGTCGTCGAGCCCGTTTAACGAATGGCAGGCCGTCACGCAACCCTTGCAGCCGGTGCATTGATCGAGATCGACTTCGAAGGCGTATTGCTCACCGGGCGCCGGTTTGGTGAGTGGAATCAAATCGCGGTAAAAGCGGGCCTGCGCCGGGAGTGCGTGCTCCTCGTGTTTGCGGGCGAAGCGCGCCACGGCCGTCAATGAGCGTTGCTCGGCCAGCAACGCATCGATCAACGTCGTGGTCGGCTCCGACGGCAATTCCTGGACGGGAGGCATCTCGGATCCCGTTTAGCAACCGCGGGACCGGGAGCGGGAAATGCCGGGTTGGTAGTTTTCATCCGGGGGATGAATTCCATTCATGGCAACGCGGTGAGGCAACGCGTCCTCGTTCTCGTCCTCGTTCTCGTCCTCGAAACCAGGTCGCTGACCCTCACCAGAAAATGGGCCGGTCATCCTCCGAATCGCCCACACTGGTCAAACTCGACCAGCCAAACAGGGCGGCCGTATGGCGTGGCGCTCCGCGCTGAACGGCTTCTCCGTAATTCAGGCGACGCTCCCGTGCGGCGGTGAGCTCCGATTGGCCGGCTAGCCTTCCCATCCCGACCCGCCGAACCGGAGTTCGGCGTTCCGTCTGAAGCGGTCGCCATTCTTCTTCCAGCGGCCCATGCCAGTCGTTACCCTCCACCCATGCCTGATGTCTCCTTGAAGATCCTCATCGTATGCGGCAGCAACAGCGCCGAATCCTCCACCAAAGTCGCCTTGCTGGAAGCGGCGGTGCGACTGCGCGAAGCCGGTTGCGCGGTGGACGTGCTCGACCTGTTTGAGACCCAGTTGCCGCTGCTCAATCCCTCTTCCGCCTGGACCGCGCCGTACTACGATTCGCTCAAGGCGCGCGTTGCAGCGGCGGATGTGTTCATCCTCGGCACCCCGGATTACCACGGCAGCGTGAGCGGCGCGTTGAAAAACTTCCTCGACCATTTCTGGAAGGAATTTGCCGGCAAGCTGTTTGCCACTGTCGTTGCCTCGCACGAGAAAGGTCTGACGGTTCATGATCAACTCCGGACCATTGCGCGCCAATGCTACGCGTGGGCGATGCCGTACGGAATGTCGCTCGAAGAGAAAGTGGACGTGAAGGACGGCAAGCTCGCGAGCGACTCATTCGCCAAGCGCATGGAGATGTTCACCCGCGACGTGCGGGTCTATGGTCAACTGCTGGCGGCGCAACGGCAGGCGGACCTGGCGGGAACGGAACCCGGTTTTCTGGCCCGGCAAAGGAAGTGAACTTGAGCGGCGCTGCTTTGATCAAGGCAGCGACCGAGGTCCGGCCCTCACCAGGGCCGTGTTGCCTTGGGACCAGTCTTGCGGGGCGCGGTTGCGCTCAACCGGCGCGAATCCATCGCCGGGCCTACCGGCGGCTTCGCTTTCTCCTGAGCCGGTTCCTCGGACTTGACCGGTAGCGCCGCCACGGCTGTTTTGATTACGTCGAGCAACTCGCCGCGGCCGTGGCTCGTCGTGGCCGAACACGTGAAGACTTCCGGCAGTTGTTCAAACCAGTCGGCAATCCGGCCGGTAAACGCCGCGATGTTCACCTGCATCTTGGCGGGGGTCACCGTGTCGGACTTGGTAAAGACGAGAACGAAGGGGATGGCGTTTCCGGCGAGCCATTCGATGAACTCCAGGTCAATCCCTTGCGGCGGCAGCGAGGAATCGATGAGAGCAAAGACGCAGTTGAGATTCGGGCGATGTTGGAGATAGTCGCCGACGGCGCGGTTGAACTGGGACTTGTCCGCTCGGGCGACGCGGGCATAGCCGTAACCTGGCAGGTCCACGAGCCGCCAAGTCTTGTTCATCGTGAAGAAATTGATGAGCTTCGTGAATCCCGGGGTGGGTGAGACGCGGGCGAGGTCGCGCTGGCCCGACAGCATGTTCAGCAGCGAGGACTTGCCGACATTGGACCGGCCGATGAAGGCGAATTCCGGCAGAGACTCGTCCGGACACGCAGCAAGGTCCGGAGCACTGCGATCGAAGATGGCGGATGAAATGTTCACAATAGGCAACGAGCGGCGACGGTCGCAGCAAATCCCCTCCGCTGAAACTACCAAATTCAGACGGCCGCTGCACAGCCATTCCGCAGCGTCAACTTGCGCGACCTTCAACTGACAACTGCACTGGGTAATGCCGACGCGGCACCGCCCGGATTCCCGAGCGCAGCACTACTTCACGCGGTTGAACTTGTGCAAGTGACCAAACTGGCTCCACTCCGAAACGATGAGGTCGCCGGCCTCGTCCATTGCGGCACCGTGTGGCGAGTTGCAGATGCCATCTTTCCATTGGTCCGTCGGGAGCCCGTAGTTCGCGCGCTGTTTCTCGTCGGGGTTGTCGCCGACTTGAGCGACAATGGCGCCGTCTTTGTCGAGCACCGTGACGCGGCCTTGCAGTTCTGGAAACACTGCGTAGTCGCCTCGGAATTGGACCGCGGCGGGCATGCGCAGGTTGCGCTGGATGACTTTTACGAAGTTGCCGTCCAGATCCCAGTGCTCCACCCGGTTGTTGTTTCGGTTGCAGACCAGTAACAGCGGCTTGCCGTGGCGCGTGTCCAGGCCGATGCCGTGACAGGTTTTGAATTTGCCATCCTCTTCACCCGGCCCGCCAAAGGCCTTCACGAATTTGCGATCCTTGTCGAACTTGAGCACGTAGTTTGAACCGTAGCCGTCGGCCACGAAGATCGAGCCATCGGGCCCCACGGTGACGGCGCAGGGATTGAAGCCCTTTGCGTCCTTGTAGATGCCTGCTGCCTCGGGATAGTGAATCGCCCACAACTGCTCGCCATTGAGTTTCAGTTTCAAGACTTCGTGATCCGACGGGCGGGCGCAGTAGATGAATTCCACCCCCGCCTCCTCGCGGATCTCCAACGCGTGAATCCGGGTCGGGCCGACGGCGCGCAAGAACTTGCCGGCCGGCGTGAAAACCACAATGCCGCGCTCAGTGTCGGTGGTGACATAGATGTTGCCCGCCTTGTCGAGCACCGCGCCGCCGTGGCAAGGGCCAAGGGGCAGGTTACCGGGATTCTGTTCGAAGAAATTGGGCGCGACTGTGAACCTTAACTCGGCGGCAAGACCCGCGGTTGCGGTGAGGGCGAGGAGGGCCAGCAGGGATTGTGAAACCTGCCGCAGGCCGTGCTTCGTGATGGCGGTGATCTTCATGGGGTGGTGAGCTTGTAAAAGCCGAGCGCGCAAATTGCAATCTCAGACTCGTGATGCCGCCATGAATTCCCGTCGCGGGGCGGGGCCCGTTCAGCAGAATGTCCGTGTGTGCCTCCAACCTTGAAAAATGACGCTTGGCTTGTGCCGCTCGCCGCGTAAAGTCGCCGTCAATGAGCCAGCAGGACAAGCAATTCCACCCAGGGCGCCCGCGGTCGGGAAAGCCGGTGGCAGGCGGGGTGTGGAGGGCGTCGACTGAGGCCAAACTTGTCGGCAACAAAGAGAGGTGTTCACATGGCTGATTCACCAGCGGAAGTCGGGAGCTGTTTCGTGGAAGGCGCTACCATTACCCCGGAAGAAATGCATGCGCGTTTTGGGATCGAACCTTACGAGCTCGCCTCGTACCGGGATATCACCCGCATCTATTCCAAGGGGGAGGTCATTATCAGGGAAGGCGATCAAGAGCACGCCCTGTATATGTTGCGCGTGGGAAAGGTTGAGGTTTTGAAAGGGACCGGCGCTTCCCGGGAATCCATGAGCACGATTGAGGCGGTCAATTTTTTTGGGGAGATGGGAATGATCAATGATGAACCGCGGAGCGCAACGGTCATCGCGGCCTCCGGTGAAGTGGTGGTATACAGAATTCCCAATCCCAATATTCACACGATCCTCACCAACCCCCAATGGGCCGAGTTGTTGATCCTGCGCCTTTCCAAAAACCTGGCACGGAGCGTTGAACAGCATCTGTTGGTTTCAAAGCAGGTGAAGGAATTGCGTGCCGAACTGGCAGCGTTGAAAGCGAAGTGAACGGCCCGCTGGTGCCGCTGGTGCCGCTGGTGCCACCGGCCCGCCCCGACAGCGCGCAAATTGAAAATCGCAGGCTGGAGCCAGATGTCGGGATTGACCAAGCTGGCTTGGTTCGATCGAATCTCCACAACCGAAGTGAACTCGACCTGCCAACCAAGGCACGCGGGAGGCCACCGAAATTAAACGCCGAGCCAGCGTCTCGGCTGCGAACGAAGTCGACGCTCGCCGACATCGGACGGAACATCCCAACACCATGCCCGCCTCGGAGTGCTGTCCCGGTCAACTCAGGGGCGTGGTTTCGCGAGTCTCTTCCAACTCAGCACGCCCGAATCGTCTTCGGTGAGGGATGCAACTGCGCCGGCTACGTCGCCGGGATTTATGTCTTTGATCACGCAGCGAGGGCAAGACACAACGATCAATCACCAAGGGAGCAAGCGATTCATTCCTGCCGCGCCACGCATCATCATCGAATCATCGATCGCGTCACACCGATGAAGCGCGCCTTCAGCACTCCTGGAATTTGTGTGCGCTGATTCCTGGGGCGTTGCCCCAGGCTGGCATGTTGCCGGGCCTTTGGCCCTCCAAACGCCGCCGCCCGTGCCACCGCCGCGATCGTTGATCAGCGCTGGCCTGAGCTTCGCACGTGACGATTGATGGCTTCGGCCTCATACTGCGTCCATCAATCCAGTCGCCGTGAAAATATTGTTGCCATCCCAATTTGCGCCGCGCGCCGGTTTGCTCGCCGCGGCACTTATCGTTTGCCTGTCCGCCGCTCGACTCGTCGCCGCTCCGGCCATCGACTTCAACCGCGACATCCGGCCTATCCTTTCCGATCACTGCTACGCGTGTCACGGGCCGGATGATGGCAAGCGCAAGGCCGGCTTGCGGCTGGATCAGCAGGAGTCCGCGTTCAGCGAGTTGAAGTCGGGCGAGCACGCCATTGTCCCCGGCAAACCGAAGCAGAGCTCATTGGTCGAACGCATCACCAGCCAAGACGAGGACGAGGTCATGCCGCCGCCGAAGGATGGCAAGCCACTTACGAAGGTGCAGATCGACTTGCTCGCGCGCTGGGTCAAAGACGGCGCGCCCTGGAAGAATCACTGGGCGTTCATTCCCCCCGAGAAGCCGGCGCTGCCTGACGTAAAGCAGTCCGACTGGCCGGCGAACGAGATCGACCGCTTCATCCTCGAACGAATCGAGTCGGCGAAGTTCAAGCCCGCGCCCGAGGCGGATCGTCCGACGTTGTTGCGGCGCGTCACGTTTGATCTCACGGGCCTCCCGCCCACACCCGAGGAAGTGGATGCGTTCGTAGCCGACACTTCGCCCGAGGCCTACGCAAATGTAGTCGAGCGGTTGCTGGCGTCGCCGCACTACGGCGAGCGCATGACGATGAACTGGCTCGATCTCGCGCGCTACGCCGACACGAGCGGCTATCACTTCGACGGCGTGCGCTTCATGTGGCTCTGGCGGGACTGGGTGATCAAGGCGTTCAACGAGAACAAACCCTACGACGTGTTCACGGTCGAGCAACTCGCCGGCGATCTGTTGCCAAACGCGACGCGCGATCAACGGATCGCCACTGGTTTTGTGCGCAACAACATGACCAACGATGAGGGCGGCGCCGACCCGGACGAGTATCTCAACAAGTACGTCGCCGATCGCGTGAGCACACTCGGCGCGGTCTGGATGGGCATGACCGTCGCCTGTGCCGAGTGCCATGATCACAAGTTCGACCCGCTCAAGACGAAGGAGTTTTATCAGCTCTACGCCTTCTTCCACAACGTGCCGGAGAAGGGGCTCGACCGCATCCGTACGGACAATCCGCCGCCGCGCCTGCCCGTGCCGACGGTCGAGCAGGCGGTGAAGTTCGTGGAGGCGGACTTCACGCTGCGCGACGCCGAGAAGACCTTGCAGGATCGCAGCAACGAACTCGGTGAGACGCAGGAGAAGTGGGAGCGCGAAACGATCGCCGCGCCGCCGGCCAAGCCAGACAACAGCGGGTTGATCGCGCTAATGAAGTTCGATGATTCGCTGACGGTCGTGTCGAACAAATCAGAGGTGGCGGCCGTTGCGACCTCATCGGCAACGGCGACTTCACCCGAAGCGAGTAACCCGGACGTGAAGTTTGTGCGCGACGACAAGCCGGAGTTTGTTGATGGCCGACTCGGCAAAGCGCTGAAGTTCGATGGCAAGATGCACCTCGATCTTGGGCCGGTGGTTGCGTTTGAAAACACAAATACCTTCAGCTACAGCGTCTGGGTGAAGGGCCAGTCCGGTGGCGCGATTCTCAGCAAGATGGCGAAGGGTCCGGGCTTTCGCGGTTTCGATCTCTACGTGAACGACGGCCGGTTCGAGGTTCATCTCGCGCACAAGTTTCCCGACGACGCGATCAAGGTGAAGACGCGCGATAAGGTCGAGGGCGGCGGCTGGCGCCACGTGCTGGTCACGTACGATGGCTCGGGCAAGGCCGCGGGCGTGAACATTTATGTCGATGGCAAGTTGCGCGAAGTGGAGGCGGAGAAGGATGCGTTGAAGGGATCGTTTGCCAATGCCGAACCTGTCCGCGTCGGCTCACGCAATGGTGAAGGTCACTTCAGCGGGCAGCTTGATGATCTGCGGTTTTACGACCGCGCCTTGAGCACCGAAGAGATTCGGCTGATTGCCTTCGAAGGCATGCTGCCGATCGTCGCCAAGTCGCGTGGCCAGCGCTCGGATGAGGAACGCAACGATCTCCAACGGTTTTACAAGACGGGCTACGCGGTGGACTTCCTCCGCGCCGAGGCCGCACTGGCGAAGGCACGCAAGGAGAAGAACGACCTGATCGCCGCGATTCCCTCGTCGATGATCATGGAGGAGATGAACCCACCGCGGGAAACTTACCGGCTGGTGCGCGGCGATTTCCGCACCAAGGCGGAGCGCGTTTTCCCGGCGACGCCGGAGTTTTTGCCGCCGATCAGGAAGGCAACGGCGAACAACGAAGACGGGCAATTGAAGCTGGCGCCGGCCAAAGCCGAAGCCGATGCGGGCTGGCAGCCCAACCGGCTGGATCTCGCCGCGTGGGTTGTGTCGCCGGAGCATCCGCTGACCGCACGCGTCACGGTCAATCGCTACTGGGCGATGTTCTTCAGCACGGGGCTGGTGAAAACGATCAACGACTTTGGCGCGCAGGGCGAATGGCCGAGTCATCCCGAGTTGCTCGACTGGCTGGCCGTGCGGTTTCGCGATGGCGATCCCACGGCAGCCAACCCCGTCGGCCCTTGGGATGTGAAGGCGCTCGTACGGCTGATTGTGACCAGCAAGACGTACCGGCAGTCGGCCGTGGCTTCACCCGAGAAGATTGAGCGCGATCCTTACAACCGTTTGCTTGCGCGTAGTCCGCGAACGCAGCTCGACGCGGAGTTTGTCCGCGACAACGCGCTGGTCGTCGCGGGAATGTTGAACACGAAGATCGGCGGCGGCAGCGTGAAGCCGTACCAGCCTCCAGGACTTTGGGACGGGACTGATTCGGCGTTCGTGCAGGATCACGGTGATGATCTTTATCGCCGCGGCATGTATGTCTTTTGGCGGCGCTCGGCGCACTACCCGGCGTTCGCGACCTTCGACGCGCCGAATCGCGAGGTCTGCACGTTCGTACGTCAACGCACGCAGACGCCGTTGCAATCATTGGTGCTGATGAATGATCCGGCCTTCGTCGAGTGCGCGCGCGGTCTGGCGCAGCGGGTGATGCGGGAGGAGCCGGGTGATTTGAACCGTCGCCTGACGCGGGCGTTCCGGCTCGTGTTGGGCCGCGCGCCCGGCGCTGATGAACTGGCCACGTTGCAGCGCAGCTATGAGCAACAGCTCGCGGGCTTCAAGTCCGACGCGAAAGCCGCCGAGGAATTGCTCAAAGTGGGCGAGTCGAAGGTGCCTGAAGACCTTGACCGCGTGGAACTGGCGGCCATGACCGCCGTCGCCAATGTGTTGTTGAACTTGAACGAGACGATCACGAAATAGCCATGATCTTTCAGTCCGAAGCCGAACGAATCCTCTCCCGCCGCGCCTTCCTCACGCGCAGCACGACCGGCCTGGGTGCGCTCGCGCTCGGCACGTTGCTGCAACAACGCAGCGGTGCTGCCGAGTCGTCGAACGCCAGCCAGCCCAAGGGCGTGCTCAAGACGCTGCATTCGCCGGCGAAGGCCAAGCGGGTGATATATCTCTTCCAGTCCGGCGCGCCGTCCCATCTCGACCTGTTCGATCCCAAGCCGAAGCTCGCCGAGATGACCGGCATCGAACTGCCGCCCAGCGTGCGCATGGGCCAGCGCATCACGGGCATGACCGCCGGGCAATCGGCGTTGCTCTGCGTCGGTTCGCCCAATCCGTTCAAACGCTACGGCAAGAATGGCGTCGAGATGAGCGAGCTGATCCCGCACATCGGGAGCATCGCCGATGACATCGCGCTGGTGCGTTCGATGTTCACCGAGCCGATCAACCACGATCCAGCCGTGACGTTCTTCGGCACCGGCCATCAACAACCCGGCCGGCCGACGATGGGTTCATGGTTGAGTTATGGGCTCGGGAGCGAGAACGAGAATCTTCCTGCGTTCGTTGTGCTGACCAGCGGCAGTGGCGGCCAGGCGTTGCAGGCGCGCTACTGGGGCAACGGCTTTCTGCCGGGCAATCATCAGGGCGTCCAGTTGCGCAACCAGGGTGATCCCGTGCTCTATGTTTCCAATCCGCCGGGCCTGAGCATGATCGCGCGGCGGCAGCTCATCGACGCGATGCAGGAGCTGAACCGCAAGCAGCTCGGCACGCTCGCCGATCCGGCCATCGCCACGCACATCGAGAACTACGAACTCGCCTTCCGCATGCAGACCAGCGTGCCGGAGCTGATGGACATCTCGAAGGAATCGAAGGAGACACTGGAGCTGTACGGCGCCGAGCCCGGCAAGGCGTCCTTCGCCAACAACTGCCTGCTCGCGCGCCGACTCACGGAGAGCGGCGTGCGCTTTGTGCAGCTTTGCCATCGCGACTGGGATCACCACGGCGGATTGCCGGAGGGCATCAAGAAGCAGACGCAGGCGACCGATCGGGGCAGTGCGGCGCTGGTGAAGGACTTGAAAGCGCGCGGCCTGCTCGACGAGACGTTGGTCATCTGGGGCGGCGAGTTCGGGCGCACGGCCTACTCGCAGGGGCAGATTCAGAAGGACAACTTCGGCCGCGACCATCATCCGCGCTGTTTTTCAATCTGGATGGCGGGCGGTGGCATCAAGCCCGGCCTCGTGCTCGGCGAGACGGATGAGTTCGGCTACAACATCATCAGCGACCCGGTGAACGTCCATGACCTCCACGCGACCATCCTGCATCTCATCGGCATTGACCACAAACGCTTCACCTACCGCTTCGAAGGCCGTGACTACCGCCTCACCGATATCAGTGGCGAGCTGGTGAAGCAGTTGATTGCGTGACCGGGCAGGGGAGCGCCGGGTTCGTCTGGTGCGGTCTTTGAACAGGTTGACTCAGGATTGTCTGATGCATTAATAATTTGGCCGAGGCAAGTGCTGGGTGGAGCATCAGGAAAATGTGGTTCACCAACTTCCTCCAATACAGAGAACTCGGAAATCTGGTAGCTCCAATGAAATATCTCTCGCCTCGCCAAATGGGTTGTACTCGCGCCTTGGTTGCTACGTTGGTGCTTGCCTTGACTTGGTCGCAGGCACTTGCCGCAGATCAGTCCGCATCGGTGCCGGGTGATGAGCATTGGTCCAGTTTGGGAGGAATACCCGGTGCCAACGATACTGTTTTGGCGGCGACTACTGACGAAGCGGGAAATCTCTACATTGGTGGTACTTTTACTGCGGTAGGTAATACCAAAGCAAACTACATCGCCAAATGGGATGGGGTCAGTTGGTCATCGTTGGGAACCGGCATGGACGGACCAGTGGGAGCGCTCGCATTTTCTGCCGGCACGCTTTACGCCGGTGGTTACTTTACCCAAGCGGGAGGAGTTGCTGCGAACTATGCGGCGAAGTGGGATGGCGCCCAGTGGCACGCCCTGGGCAGCGGCATGAACACAAATGTCCATGCGCTCGTGGTGGTTGATGGGGTGCTTTACGCGGGCGGAAGTTTTGATACCGCCGGTGGAAAAGCTGCCGGGCGTATTGCCCGATGGGACGGAAGTGAATGGTCTACAATGGGCGATGGTATCGTCGGCGTAGTGTTCGCTTTGGCAGCTTCGGGTACCGGTATTTATGCGGGAGGCACTTTCACGCATGCGGGCGGCGGTCCTGCCAGTAATATCGCTTATTGGAACGGAGCCTCGTGGAGCGGTCTGGGAAGCGGTGTGAATGGAGCCGGCGTATTCGCCCTTACGGTAAGTGGTTCAGACCTCTATTTGGCTGGGGAGATCCAAAGCGCGGGAGGGAAGAGTGTCAGCAAAATTGCCCGATGGGATGGCAGTGACTGGTTTGCCCTGGGGGCTGGGTTGGGGGATTTTGGTCCGGGGTTTGCAAACACACTGGCTATATTTGGTTCAGAAATTTATGCCGGAGGGCGGTTTACTTCCGCCGGCGGATCCCCCGCTTTTCGCATAGCTCGCTGGAATGGTTCAATCTGGTCGACGGTTGGGAACGGCACCTCCGGGAACGTGAACACTCTGGCTGTCAGCGGTAACGCGCTCTATGTTGGTGGCGCCTTCCGTTCGGTGGGATCTTCAGCATTCAGAAGGGACGCCAATCGCATTGCGAAATGGGATGGCAATGAATGGGCCGCTTTGGGCACTGGCCTCAGCGGACCCCCGAATGTGATTTGTATTGCTGAACAGGAACTACTGGTTGCATCGACTTTTGTTCCCGCGAACGGCAATCAGGCAGATAATGTCTCTACCTGGGATGGCAACACTTGGGCATCGCCCGGTGAAGGTTTTCCCACTCCAAGAGCCATGCTGAAGTTGGGGGAAAGCTTGTACTTGGCAGGTAGCTTTAGCGGAGCAGGAGGAGTTGAATCAACTGCCTCCATTGCTGAGTGGAGGAGCGGAAACTGGTTCGCTTTAGGGACGGGGATTTACGGCAATGTTTACGCGCTCGCACAAAAGGGGACGGATTTGTTTGCGGCGGGGGATTTTACGATCGCGGGAGATAAGGTCGTGAGTCGCATTGCCAGATGGGATGGAAGTGAATGGTTTGACGTGGGTGGAGGGGTGGACGGGACCATTCGCGCACTCGCGGTGATGGGAGATGATCTTTATGCAGGTGGGACCTTCTCAACGGCGGGGGGCACGCCGGCCAGCAAGATTGCGAAATGGAACGGCAGCGAATGGACTGCATTGAGCGATGGTCTTGATTCAAGCGTTCTGGCCTTGGCGGTCCGTGAAAACGAACTCATCGTTGGCGGTGCGTTCAGCCAGGCAGGTGGAGCACCAGCCAGTCGCGTTGCTCGTTGGAACGGTGCTGCATGGTCGGTCCTAGGGTCGGGCGTGAACTCCAACGTGCTAGCTCTGACAGTGTCTGGGGAGGCAGTCTTTGCGGGCGGTGAGTTTACGCAGGCCGGCGGGCAGCCTGCCAGTCGCGTTGCCAAATGGAATGGCCGGGGATGGTCGGCCTTGGGTTCAGGGTTAAATGCTCCGGTTAACTCGATCGTCACCTACGGTCCGGACATTTTTGTAGGTGGTCAATTCTCCATTGCCGGGGGTAGAGTATCGAGTTACGTGGCAAAGGCTAATATTCTCGAGCTGAGCCAGGTACGCATGGGAGGCGATTTAGTGCTCTCGTGGCCCTCACTCGGTACTGCTGGATTCGAATTGCAGGAGGCCGCGGACCCTGTGGAAGCGGTGAATTGGGCCACCAGCGAGGTTCTCATTTTGGACAACGGCACCACGAAATCTGCAAACATTCCAATTAGCAACCAACCAGAATTCTTTCGCCTGCGGAAAGAGCCGTAGCGAACTCTCCCTCGGTATTGTCAGTGGCCCGCGACCTTCGTGCTAAGCGCAGCAACCTGCTTTTCCAACTCGCGCACCTGTTTTAGGAGATCCGGCAACTGCTGCATCGCGATCCACTGGCGTTTGATCTGATTGCCCGGTTGCGCCGGGATGCCGAGGACGGCGCCCTTGTCGGGAACGTCGCGCATTACGCCGGATTTCGCGCCGATCATCGCCTGCGTGCCGATCTTGAGGTGGCCCGCGACTCCAGACTGCGAAGCCACGACCGCGTAATCACCGAGCCGCGTGCTCCCCGCGAAACCGCACTGGCCCATGATCAGGCAATGGCGACCGAACGAGACGTTGTGCGCGACGTGAACCAAGTTGTCGATCTTGGTGCCATGGCCGATAACGGTCGGTCCGAGCGCACCGCGGTCGATGGCGGTATTCGCGCCGATCTCGACGTCGTCGTGAATGATGACCTGCCCGACCTGAAGCATCTTGCGGTGGCGTCCTTCGTCGAAGACATACCCGTAACCATCCGAGCCAATCACCGTGCCGGCGTGGATGATCACGCGATTGCCGATCCGGGTCTTGGGATAGATCACCACATTGGGGTGGAGCACTACGTCGTCGCCGAGCTGGGCTTCGCGGCGGACGTGGTTGCCGCCGAGCAACACGCAGCGCGCGCCAAGCTTGACGCCCTCGCCGATGACGCAGTTCGGTCCGATGTGCGAAGTCGGGTCCACCTTGGCCGACGATGCGATGACCGCGCTGGGGTGAATGCCGGGTTGTTCGGCGTCTTCGGGAAAGAAGAGGGGCAACACTTTGGCCACAGCCACGCGAGCGTCCTTGACGCGGATCAGCACCTTGCTAGAAGCCGTGACGTCGCCCGACACCAAGACGGCGCTGGCCTGGCTGGCTTCGGCAACGGTGAGATAACGGGCATTTTCCGCGAAGGTCAGGTCGCCGACCTGGGCGGCATCGGCGGAAGCAAAACCAGTGAGGACGGTGGTGCCATCGCCGAGGACTTCGCCCCGGAGTTTTTCGGCCAGTTGAGCAGCGGTGAAGGTCATGGCAGGTGAGGTTGGATTGGGTCGATACCGTCCCGCACAGTGCGGAAACCAAAGCGTCGCCTCGCCGGCCGCCCGCTGGCTTACAACTTACTGAGCGGGATCATGCGCTGGGCGTCCACGTCCCAGACTTTAAGGCGCAGGCAACGAAAGATTTCGAGCGGGCTGAGGGAAGTGGTCCGGGGTTTCTGGAGCTCCGGGATCTTCTGGAAAACTTCCGGCAGGCGATAGAAGGGAATCTTGGCGTTCAGGTGATGAATGTGATGATAGCCGATGTTGCCGGTGAACCACGCCATGAGCTTGCTCGTCCGCATGTAGCTGGAGGATTCGAGGGCCGCGACCTCGTAGGTCCAACCGGCTTTGTCCTTGAAGCTGACGGTGGGGAAATTGTGCTGCGCGTAGAAAAGGTAGCTGCCGATCGCGTAGGCGATGAGGTTCGGGATCAACTGCGCAAACAGCAGCCCGGGCCAGCCGGCGAACACGACCAGGACGACGCTGAACGTGAAATGCACGATGAACGCAATCAGGCAGTCGTAGTGCTCGCGCGGGTTGTTGAAGAACGGGTAGATGCACATGCCATGCAGGAAGACGAACAGGTAGCCGAACATGATCGTCAGCGGATGGCGCATGAACAGGTAGTTGAATCGCGCCCGGGGGGAGGACTTCAAGTATTGCGCCTTGGTCATCACGGGGAACGAACCGATGTGGGCGCTCCGCAACTTGGAGTTGTGGTTGTGATGATAATTGTGGGAGCTGCGCCAGACGCTCGACGGGCTGAGCACCCAGACGCCGAAGACGCGCATCAACACCTCCGCGACGCGGGAGCGGGGCAAAATGGCGTGGTGCTGCTGGTCGTGGTAAATCACGAAGAAGCGGAGGACGAGCAGGCCGGTGAGGACGCTGCAAGCCAGCCGCGCACCCCAGTGCATGTCCAGCAAAGTGCCGACATAGGCGGCGAGGACGAGCAAGCCCGTCGAGATCACATACCACCAGCTGCGGCCCGAGGTGTCCGCCGCAAAGGGTTTGGTGGCCAATATCAGTTCATGTCCGTTTCGCATTTCGATTCGTTGCCAGTCCAATGTGAAGGTTGCTCGGTGCTTTGTCGATGCTGTGCGCAAATTTTTCCTGCGCCGTGGTTGCTCCGGCCTTGCGTCAAAGATAGCCAATCACTTACGTGGGCCGACGAGTTCAATGAAGTTCCCGTCCGGATCCTGGAGCACGGCGATCCAGGTGCCGCCCCCCAGATCGGTCGGCGTCTTGCCCAGCAACTTTACCTTTTCCGCTTCGAGGCGCTTCAGCGCGGCGCTCAAATCCGTGACGTAGAGCGTGAGATAACGCATCCCCACGGTCGAATGGATGAACTTCTGATCCGCCTTGGCGCCCGGTGCCTGCGGAAAGCTCATCAGCTTGATCCGGGTGGCGAGATTGCCTTCGCCCAGGACAAAGACACGAATGTCGGCCGGCTGGTTGTCCGTGAGACCGATCTCCGTCGCCCGCTCGGCCGTGACTTTGAAGCCCGGCACTTCCTTGAAACCGATCGCGTTCGTGTAGAACGCCGCGGACTTCGCGAGGTCACTGACCACGATGCCGAAGTCGATCACGGGTTTCGAGAACTCGGAGGCGGCTTCGGCGGCGCGGCTCGTCGTGACCGACAGGAGGACGAGCGTCAATGAGAAGGCAAGTGTGGGTAGCGAACGTGAATGCATGTGGTTTATGATTACCGGCGTTGTTTGATTGGGCAAGTGGAACACTTGGCAATGTCTGCCCGAAGTTGCTCCAGCGGGGTGTGCAGGTTGGTGCCGAAA
>JANLTG010000021.1:0-27972 GCA_031362805.1 bacterium | reverse complement strand
CCGAATGGCGCTTAGATAAGGGTCAAGATTTCCTGGGGTTGTTCTTCCAGTAACGGGTGCGGTGGGGGATTTCTTTGAACTGGCGTCTGGGTTTGTTGAGTAGCGGATAGGGTTTGGGACGACGTTTGATCGCGCGCGGCTCGGAGCGTTCGGGTCGCAGGGGAACCGGATCGCGCACCAGGTTGAGCAAGAGATCTTGCCAGAGTTGCTTGCGCATCTTCTGGTTCCTTGCCGCCGAGATGGCTGCGCTGTATTGACGGAGTGCATCCAGCGTGCCCTTGAAACTGATCCGTTCCAGATCCGCCTCGTAAAGGCTGGCCGCTTCCGCCATGACACAGCGGGTCAGGTTGTGGGCAATCAAGAACGTCAACATTTCCTTGCGGGCCATCGCCGGACTTTGGCAACGCAGGGCTTCCATGCCCAGCGTGGTCTTGAGATCGCGCAGGCACATCTCCAAACGCCACCGCCGGGCATAGGCCCTGGCCAGTTCGTGGGCGGGGAAGAGCTTGGGATTCAGCAGCGTCGTCACCAGCGTGATTTGATGCGAGCGGAAACCGGGCACCTCGATGCTGAAGCGCAGGATGCGCACCTGGATCGTTTCGGGTAAGAGACTCCACTCCTGCTTGGTGAATATCTCCGATTGCTGGTAGCCACGCTTCCAGGTGAAGAGCCCGTCATTCTTGCCCAGCCGTCTGGCTTTGCGAAAATCCACTTTGCGCCCTTGATGCAGCCGGGCGATGACATCCACTGCGCGCTGCTGCAAGCCGGCCACCGTGGCGTATTCTCCGTAGGCCCGATCGCCCAGGAGAATGTCTCCGCTCCTGAGGCCATCCCACAGCTGGCGGAAAAGCCGCAGATCGTGACCGTGAAGATTGCCGGTGACCACGTCCAGAATGGCTCCACTGGCCAGGGAGAAGAGCACCGCCAGCTTCATCACGGGAAAGCCACATCCCTTCTGCTGGGTCGAGGGCTGCGGATACTCCGCCTGGTTCCTGGCCGTGTCGGCCAACTGAGTGGACGAGCCGTCCACGACCTTGATGGGGCGGCCTTGGAGGCTGCCGCCAGCACCGGCCCGGCGGTCCGCGGCTGTGGCGGTGGCTTGCATGACTTTTTCCAGACGTTCCAGCGGCAGACGCTGGCGTGCCTGCACGTAGGCCGAGGTGCCTTCGCCGACGGGAGCGTGGCCCAGCAAGCGGCCCAAGGCTTGGACGTGGCGAACCACTTCACGGCAGGCGGTGTCCGGGTTGAGCATCTGCCAGATAAAGCACTCGCACGTCAGGTGCAGGGGGAAGGATCGCTCACGGCTATTGGGGCCATCGTCTTCGCTCGCCAGGAGGTGGCCGGGGATGAGTTGACGAAGGTTCTGACCGAGCTGAGCCAGGGTGGCCTGGCGCAAGCTCTGCATCGAGCGGCGTCCCAAGGCGGCGAGCTGCGCTCGGAGGCCAGGGAAGTAGGGGGTAGTCATGTAGGGCGGCACTTATACCGCCCTCTTGACACCCGTGCTAGTCTGCTCTGCATGCAGCAGCAACTGAAGCAGTGGCAGGCCGAGTACGTGCGCCTCAAAACGCGGCTGGGAAAAGTGGGCTGGATCAGTGAGGGCTATGCCCAGAACCGGGGGCCCGGCGCCGGAGGACCGTGTTATCAATGGACGCGCAAAGTGAAGGGGAAGACAGCGAGTGTGGCACTCTCCCAGGAACAGTACGAGTGGCTGCAGAGCGCCATCTCCAACTGGAAAGACATGCAGCGAACCATCAAAGAAATGCAGCGGCTCTCGCGCTGCGTTCTCTTTGGAACCCTACCTCACCCACCTCGTCGCAAGAAGCTCGGCAAGAAAGTTTTAGGCCTTATCTAAGCGCCATTCAGAACTGACCCCTTTACGGGCCTTGGCCTTGGCACATGGTCACGTCATTTTGCGGGCGGCGGCGTTGCGTTCATCGGAGTTTCACGGCTTCGACCTCGAGCCGAAGCGATCGGACATGAGTTCGCCCGGATTGGTCCGGCGGATGATCTTCCAAATACCGGGAGACAAAATCGTTGATAAAGCGCACTCGCAATTCTTCGGGCAGTCGCTGGGTGTACGGCAACCAGGTCGTGCGAATCCAGCCCGCCAATCCTTCCGGGCCGTCATGTACCATGTCTTTCTCAACCAGTTCGCACCGTACGGCGGTCAAGTTTGCTTCCGGCAGCCAAGCCAAATAATGTTTGGGGGAATGGAAGTGCAGGGGAAAGCGAAAACCGTCGAAGTAGCGCTGCCAAGCCGACGACGAGATCACCTTGTCCAGTGCTGCCATGATCCCGGACATGTTGCCTGCGCCACCGCACGAAAAGACCAGTCGTCCTCCGATGCAAAGATGCTTCGCCACGCCGCGAAGAAAAGCCGGATGGTCGTCAACCCAGTGCAACGCGGCGTTGGAGAAGATCAAATCGAATCGGTGGTTAATCTTCAGTGAACGAGCATCCATCACCTCGAACTGCAACGAAGCGAATCGGGCCTTCGGATAATGCCGGGAGGCGTAGGCGATGAATTCGGGACTGCTGTCCACGCCCAGCACATATCCACCCGGCAATGCCTGGGCAAACTCGGCGGTAATCTTGCCGTCGCCGCAACCCACATCCAAAACGGCTGCCGTGCCGGCGAAGGACATCCGGGAAATCAACTCGCGCGCCCAAACAAGTTGGGCGGAACTGTTCGCGGCATAGTCTTGCGGATTCCATTTCATAGGAAAATACAGTTGTCGTTCAAATGAACTGCCCGCTTGGGTTTTGACTTCGCCGAACGCTCACTTCATTTCGCCGGTGGCGCGGTCGCCGGCAGCCAGCCCAATTGTTGCATCATGCTGAGCCGATCCATATTGACGTGTATTTCTTGAATCTTCCCGTCGGCGATTCGGAAGAGGCTCATCCCGGTAACGGTCATCGGCTTGCCGGAGGCGGGATGACCCTGGTAATCCGCCGTCTGCGCGCCGCGCAGCGTAAAGGGGTCGTAAAGGGGTCGGTTCTGAGGTTTGACAACTGCGTAACCGAGTTCACTGGCGGCGGTCGATCGGCGACCTCCGCGCTGGAAGGGCGGGCGGCTGGCCTGGGGTTCATTGGATTCACGGTTCACCGCCAGCTAACCGGCTCGCACAACCAGAAGCAAGTCCGCCGCAATGGTCGGGGGCCGGGACCTCCCAAAAACGGTTGCGGCGTTCCGTCTTGTCACCCGCTGCCTTCATTCAAGGTGGCTCCACCTCGAACGGGACCAGCCTCATCGCACATCCTGGTGTCGTCGCGTCGCAGGAATATCAAGCGATCGTCGCTACCTGGCAGGCCGGCTCGACCAACTGCGACAGAATGAAGTTACTGCTGCGCAGTGGCGAAGTACTGCCGAAAGGTCGTAGCCGGGAGGAGGAAGCGAAGCGGATTGCGAAGGACACGCCCCCCGCCACGGCCCGGCAAAACGAAGACCGCTTTTAAAAATAGAAAGGCTGGCTGACGGAAGATCTTTTCCCCGCTTGGCCGCTCATGCCAATGGGTGCCCCCTTTCCGATCGCGCCGAGGCGTTGCCGTCGCGGCACGTCCGGATTCTTGCGGCATTGCGCTTGGGGAACGGACTGGAAATGATCGGCAGTGCGATGAGCAACTACGAGCAAACGTTTGACCTTCGCGGTCATCTTTACAACCAGGCAACGGCGATGTGCCCTGAAGCGCGCGCATCGGAACGAGCTACGGTGATCGAATGGTTGGCGCCGCGTGCGGGGGAGACGGTCTGTGACGCCCCGGCCGGCGGCGGATACGTCGCCGATGGATTGCGAGCGCGGTTTGGGGACAGTTTGCATGTCCTCTGTGTCGAACCTTCGAAGAACTTCGCCAACGCGATTGCGGAAAGTTTTGAGGTGTTCAACGAACCGCTCCATGCGACCTCGATCGCCACCGGATCGGTGGACCGTGTCGTGAGTCTCGCGGGGCTGCATCATGTTGCGGACAAACATGCGGTTCTCCATGAATGGGCACGTCTACTCAGGCCCGGCGGACGCTGCGCGGTGGCGGACGTTTTGAGCGGCAGTCAGGTGGGGGTTTTTCTCAATGGATTTGTCAACGAGTTCACACCCGGCGGTCATGTTGGGATGTTCCCAGAGGAAGGAGAGTTCTCGAACTGGTTCGCGGGGAGTGGCTTTGTAAATCTGCGGGAGGAGTCGGTGTCCGTTCCGTGGGAGTTCTCAGATGAGGAGACGCTGGGCCTGTTTTGCCATCGGCTATTCGGGCTCACCAAGACGGAACCGGAGCGAGTTCTTGAGGCGCTACGGACCACGGTGGGCATTGAGACCAGTGCCGACCGGGTTTGGCTCATGTGGTCGTTGCGCTATGCCTCTGGTGAGAGAACTTAAGGGGTGTCTAAAAAGCAGGAGTGGGTCGCCCGTAAAGAGTTCAGAATGGGGTCCCCCCATTGACCACCGCCTAACCGAGTTCACTGGCGGCGGCCGAACGGCGACCTCCGCGCTGGAGGGGCGGGCGGCTGGCCTGGGGTTCATTGGATTCACGGTTCACCGCCAGCTAACCGGCTCGCACAACCAGTAGCAAGTCCGCCGCAATGGTCGGGAGCCGCCCCCCTCTCCCAGGACGGTTGCGGCGTCCCGCCATGTCACGTGCCGCTTTCAGTCAATTTGGCTACCCATCGAACGGGGCCCACGTCATCGCACATCGCGTTTCCCTCGCGCCCGGCTTGCGTTGGCGAGAAGCCTCCGGCTAAATCTCCGCGCCGCGATCATGACATCACTACGCCACTTTGCCTTCGGGCCTCTTCTCGCCATTCTCCTTTGCCTTCCCAACGGCTGCGCCAGCAAAGGCGGCGCACGCAAGGAACCCTCCGCGTCGGGCACCCCGTTGCGCACCCCTTCGGGCAAGGCCGTCCCGGAACGCGCGGATCTGCCCCCAACTGTCACGCCCGCCGAGCCAGCACCGGTCGTCGCGACGCCAGCGCCGACCAACACCACGCCGACGCCGTCTCAACCCGTCGCCAGCGCACCGCGCACCAACGGCGCGCCAGCCAAGCCCGCCCCGGCTGCCGTAAAACCTGTCGCCACCGCATCGCCAAAACCCGCACCCACCAAACCGGCCACGGTCACGAAGTACGTGAACGCTTCCGACCTGAACGTCCGCGCGGCGGCCAGTCCGGATGCGCGCGTGGTCGATCAGATCGATCGCGGCACCAAGGTCTCCGTCAAAGCGGAGGCTAGGGGCAAAGACGGCCAGTCGTGGTCGCAGATTGAATATCGCGAGTCGGGCGGCGTGCAGACGGGCTGGGTTTCCACCAACTACCTCGCCTCGAGTTACACAACTGTCCCGCGTGAGCCCGCGCCGCGCGTGGAGACGCCCGCCACGCCGGACAAGCCCGCTGACTTCGGCGACTTCGCCAACTTGCACTACGCACCGGTTCCCAAACCCTCCTACGAAGGCAATCCCCGAGTCGATGCCCGGGCGCTTTACATCTCGTTGAACGTGCTCAGCTCGTCGCGCTTCGACGATCTCCTCAAGCTGCTCGATGAAACGGAGTTGAACGCGCTCGTCATCGATTACAAGGACGACGTGGGCTGGTTGATGACCAAGTCGGCGACGGCCGCGCGCCTGGTGCCGGCCGCGAACGAGAAGGCGAAGTACAACGACATCGCCGACCTCATCAAGCGGCTCAAGGCGAAGAACATCTACCTCATCGCCCGCATCGTGACGTTCAAGGATCCGATGTTCGCGAAGGCGCACCCCGAGAAGGCGATCATGAACAAGGGCACCGGCCAGGTGTTCCGGAGCGAGGACGGCTTGTCGTGGGCGTCGCCGCATGACCGCGACTTCCGCGACTACAACCTCGGCATCGCGAAGGAAGCGGCGGCGGCCGGTTTCAACGAAGTGCAGTTCGACTACATCCGCTTCCCGGACGTGCCGCGGACGATGGACCTGGATTACCGCAACCCCGGCGGGATTTCGAAGGCGCAGGCGATCCAGAGCTTCCTGCTCGAAGCGCGCCGCGAACTCGCGCCGCTCAAGGTTTATGTCGCAGCCGACGTGTTCGGTCTGGTGACGGTGACGAAGGACGACATGCGCATCGGCCAGTTTTGGGAAGCGGTCAGCAATGCGGTCGATTACATCTGCCCGATGATGTATCCCAGTCACTACGCCAACAATTCCTATGGCCTCGGCGTGCCGGATCAGTATCCGTACGAATTGATCGACCGCGGACTGCGCGACGCCTTGAAACGCAATCGCGCGATGGAAACGCCCGCGCAGATTCGGCCCTGGTTGCAGAGCTTCACCGCGTCGTGGGTGAAGGGGCACATAAACTACACGCCGGCGCAGATCAAGGCGCAGATCAAGGCCGCCGCCAACAACGGCGTGCGGAGCTACCTGATGTGGCATCCGTCAGGGAAATACAACGCGGCCGGGTACAAGTAGGAGCGCCGGCCTCCGGCCCGGCGAATCGTGAGGATCAGGGCGATGTACGCCGGATCGGCGATCGGCGCTCCGATGAAGCGGCTCGCTGACATTTTCAGGACAGGCCGCATTCCTGTTCCAAAGCAAGAATCGATGAACCCAATGAACTCTCCTAACCGCCTTGTTCAGGATGGCCGTCTAGGTATTCTCGTCGCCCTACTGATCGGCCTGGTTCACTGCGCGACATCCCGCGCCGCCGACATCCTCGTCGAACTCGATTCACCCAAAGTTCAGGCCGGCGAGGCGGTCACGATTCATCTCGTCGGGCTCAATGCAACTTCGGCCGACACGTCGCGAGTCTTTCCCGCAAAGATTCAGGCGACGTTGATCGCCGGCCCGGCGCGCGAGGAGATCATCTTCAACGCCGTGGACTCACTGCCCGCCGCGGGCGTGACCATCGCGCCAAACAGCTTCGTGCGGATTGCCTACCAGGCTGCCGTGCCGTCGCGATTGCAAGGACAGACGAGGCTTGAGCTGGCCATTGAAAACTCGCCCGCTTTCGCGATCGAGATTACGGCGACGGCGTCAACCGCTGCCGCAACCACCGCACCGGGCGCCGGCAAGTTTTCCGTGAAGGAGGCGATGGACCGCGAGACGACCGAGACCAGTTTCTTCAAGCGCCACATCTTCCCGTACGAACCGTTCTATTTCCTCGCCGGACCGGAAGCGCCGTCCGCGAAGTTTCAGGTGAGCATCAAGTATCGCCTCGTGAACACCGAGGTCGGTGACGACGGCGAGGCCGAGGGTTGGCTGTATCGTCACGCGCAATGGAGCGAGGGCCTGCACCTCGCCTACACGCAGCGGTCGCTGTGGGATATCCAGGCCGAGTCCGCGCCGTTCCTCGATTCGAGCTACATGCCCGAGCTGCTCTACGAACTTCCCAACCTGATCGATCACGAGCAGGGCTGGCTCGAACGCATCGGCGCGCAGATCGGCTATCAACACGAGTCGAACGGCAAGGACGGCGCCAGCTCGCGGAGCCTGAACATCGCCTACGTTCGCATGCCGTTCGTGTTCGGCGACGAGGACGATTTCTACGTCAGCCTCGAGCCCCGCGCGTGGTTCTACGTCGGCGACCTTTCCGACAATCCTGATCTCGACGACTATCGCGGCTACGTGGATTTGCGGCTCAAGGCCGGTTGGGCGCGCGGCGTGCAGGTGGCGGGCTGGCTGCGCTCGGGCCAGGAGTTCGATCGCGGCAGCGCGCAGATCGACCTGACGTATCCGCTGCACAACCTGCTTTCACGGAGCTTCTCGGTTTATCTCCAGGCGCAATACTTCAACGGCTACGGCGAGAGCCTGCTCTACTACAACCAGCGCAGTGAAGTGTGGCGCGTGGGCATCGGGCTGTTCCGGTAAGCGGCGCAGGCAACTGCCAATGGTGTCGCCCTACACGCAGGCCTTTTTCAACTGTCACTCGCAGAACACCGGACCGAAATGGCGAACGGATGGGTTCGCCAGGGGATCGTTCACGCTTGGGGAGTCAATCAGGCAAGGCCCAGCGCCCCATCCCCGCACAGCTCCTTCTTGCCGAAGGCTTCGAGGCGATGGCCGACCGCGTGCGCCAGCGCCAAGTGCAGGCGGTTGTGCGGCACCTTGTCGAACTTCAGCGAGCGACCTGTCTGGAATCCAAACCCGCCGCCGAGCAGGACGAACGGGATGTTGTCCAAGGTGTGCGAGTTGCCTTTGCCCAGTTCGTTAGTCCACACAATCGTCGTGTGATCGAGCATGCTGCCGGTGCCGCCGGGCTCGGGTGTGCCGGCCAGTTTTTGCGCGAGGTACGCCAGCTCGCCGGCGAACCACTGATTGATCTTGGTGAGCTTGCCCACCGCGTCCTCGTTCTTGTCCGGCTCGTGCGAGAGGCCATGGTGGCCGTCCTTGATGTCCAGCCAGTTCATGCGCGCCTGGCCGACCGACTTGGTGAACTGGAGCGTCGCCACGCGCGCCATGTCGTTGACGAAGCTGTTCACGAGCAAGTCGATTTGCATGCGGCTCAGTCGCGGCAGATTATCGTTCTGATCGGCGATGCCGTCTTCGAAAGACGGTGGGGTGGCAACGAGCTTCTTCTTTCCGGCTTCGGCGATCTCGCGCTCCATCTGGCGCACCAGCGCTTCGTGTTCCTCGATGATCTTGCGATCCTCGGCGCTCACGAGCTTGCGCACTTTCTTCAAATCACCGCGCACGTCGTCGAGCACGCTCTCGAGGCTCTCCTTGTCCTGCAATTGCCCGTAGAGCTTGCGATACATCTGGTAGGGATCAGACACGGGCGCGATCGGCTGGTTCGGCGCGGCGTAAGACATGCGCGTCCAGGGATCGGCACGGTCACTCACGCCGACACCGAATTCCAGCGAACCGAAGCGCGTGCGCGTCGCCTCGTTGCTCTGGAAGAAATTCTTGATCTCTTGGTCGATCGAAATGCCACTGGCCCAGCCGGCCGGTGTATCCGATCCGCCTTGGATGTTGCCGGGAAACAACTCGATGCCCGTCAACAGGCAGCTCATGCCGCGCATGTGGTTGTCGCCGTCGCCGCGCACCTTGTTGCTCAGACCGTGGAGCACCAGCATCCGGTCTTTCAACGGCTCGAGCGGCGTCATGATTTCCTTCAGCTTGAAGTCGCGGCCTTCCTCGTCCGGCCAGTAAGCGGACGGGATGGTGCCGTTCGGGCTGAACATGATGACCAACCGCTGGCGCGGCCGGGCCGGCGCGGCAAGCCCCAGGCTCGGCAGGCCCATGAGGAACGGCAGCGCGGCGGTCGAGAGGCCAACGGACTTGATGAACTGGCGGCGGCGGAAGTGGAGGTGGGTCATGGCTGGTGGGTTTGAGCGTTAACGGTTCGCGGCAGCTTTCACTTCTTTCTCAACCCCGTGCAGGGCGGACACGGTGGCGATCTCGATCAGCAGTTGGCGCATGTTGTAATCCGACTTCGCAAATGATTCGCGGAGCTGGCTGAGCGTGTTGGGACCATAGGCGAGCGCGGGCTGTTTGACAACCTGATGAAACAGGTGCTCCACGAAGGCCGTTTGGGCCAGCTCGCTGCCAGCGGCGTACTGGGCCACATCCCGCGCACCCGTCAGGCGGATCGTCTTGCCATCGTTGGTCGTGTAATCGCTGGCGGCGTCAATCGGGCGATCGCGTTCGGTCGTGCGAAAACGGCCCACGGCATCGAAGTGTTCGAGGCTGAAGCCCAGCGGATTGATCACGGAATGACAGGACATGCAGGCGTCGGAACGGGTGAGCTCGGCCACTTTTTCACGCATCGTCAGGTGCGGATCGAAGTCGGCGTCCTTGAATGCCACGGCCATCGACGGCGGTTTGAGCGTACGGCCGACAATGTTGCGCGTGAGAAAAACGCCGCGATGAATCGGCGACGTCGTCTTGTGATACGAGAATGCCGCAAGCAGATATGGATGGGTCAGCACCCCGCTCCGTTTGCCAGTGTCGAACGCGACTTTCACAAACTCGTCGCCCGCGTTCGCGTCGAGGCCGTAGAACTTCGCCAGCCGATCGTTCACGAACAGGGTGTCGCCGAGCAGCAGATCGCGGTAGTCGGAGCGCTCGCCCCAGACGGCGTCATCCAGGAACAGATCAAGCGACGTGCGGAGATCTGCGATGACTTCGCCAGAGAACCCCGGATACAGCGCGCTGTCTTTGGAGAGGTCTTCGACGTGGCTCATCTGCAGCCAGTGATGCAACGCGGCCTGCATCTTCGCTCGCGCCCGCGGATCATTGAGCATGCGTGCGGCTTGTTGAGTGACCCTGTCGCGGGACGCGAGGTTCCCGTTCGCCGCCTGCTCCAACAATTCCTTGTCGGGCAACGAATCCCACAGCCCAAACGAAATCCGTTCCGCCACTTCGTAGCCTCCGGGTTTGCCGTCCCCCAGTCCGAGGTACAGGAAGCGCGGCGACTTGAGCGTGAGCAACACGATGTTCTTCACCGCGCTCTCAAGCTTGTCCGCCTTCTTCAGGTGCCCATCGACGTAGACGCGTTGCTGCTCGGGCGTGAGCGGATGGCGAAATGCAGTCTCAACGAAGCGCCGGCAAAACGATTGCACCTGTTCGAACCGGTTCGTGGCGTCCGTCTTGGTGCCGGCCAGGCGATCCAAGTTCTTGATCACATGGTTCGCCGCCTCGATCGCCGCGAACGTCGCCGATTCGTCCCACGCCTTGTTCACGGACACACCGCGCTCGTAACCCACGCTCGCGTCGTCGGCCGGGAACGGCGTGGCGATCACGAGTGTCGGGCTGCTGTCCTTGGGCGAGAGGTTCCGTTTGGCGATGGGTTGCAGCACTCCGTGCGGTGGTTTCCATTGCAGCGAGATCGAGGCGGTCTTTTCCTTGTACTTGAACCAGTCGATCCGCAGCGGATACACGCGCCCGCCGATCAGGCGAATGGACGCCTTGTGTTCTG
This sequence comes from bacterium, assembly GCA_031362805.1. Lineage (GTDB taxonomy): Bacteria > Verrucomicrobiota > Verrucomicrobiia > Limisphaerales > RI-55 > RI-55. The sequence continues at coordinate 17,102 of JANLTG010000021.1, read as the reverse complement.
CCAGTTCACCCGTCGTGACCCAGCCATCGATCAAGGTGTCTTCGTTGTCGTTCAGCCAAAGCCGGAAGCCGTTCGGCGTCTTCACCACGAACTCATAAACACCGGTCTCCTCGGCGATCACCGAGCCGCGCCATTGCATCGAGAATTCCTCCTCGCCGATGCTTTCCTGGTCGGGGCTGCCCGCGCCGAAATCGAAGTCGATCTTCGACTCGATCTGATGCCGCACCACCTTGTCGCCATTGAATCCGCGCGCATTGTAGTAAGTCGCCCGCAAGCCGCGCTCACGGGTCAACGCGTCCTGACCACCAAAGCTTTTCACCAGGTCGGCCACAGTGTTCAGGTACTGGGGATTGGTCAGGCGCACCAGTTCCACGCGGGCCTTGGTGTCCTTCGCGCGCGCCTCCGGCGAATAGAACTCGTCGTAAATGTAGCGGGCCACATTCACGGCTTCCTGGCTGGTGAGAGACTCCGGCTTGTCTTCCGGCATTGTCTTCTCGATCACGCTGGACAGCTTGGTGATCGACCAGTTGCCCTTGAGCGCGTCGTCGTACTTGCCCTTCACACCTTCGCCCTTGCGGCCATGACACTCGGCGCAGGTCTGCTTGTAAATCTTGCGGCCCGCCGCGGCGTCCTCGGCGGCGGACAACGGCTGCAGCGCCGCCAGCAGCACCGTGAGGCACAGCAACGAGGCGTTGGGTTGTCGGATGGTGGCCATCAATTCGGCAGGCTGAGACGTCAGAGCAAGCCCGTTTCATCAGGCAAATTCAAGCGCGCTGGGCACGGATCGAACCCGGATGAAAAACCGGGCTCGCTCAACGACGGGTAGCTTCAACGCTCCTTCGCCGAATCAGTGGGTCAAAGCGATGCCGCTTTCAGGCCGCGTTGGTGTAGTCATGCGAATCGAAGTGCTGGACCAGAACCGCCCCAATGCGCGGCCGGTGAATACCATGGATGACGACTAGCATCGGCTCTGAAGTAGCCCCAATCGTTGAGCGTCTCGACGAACGCCGCCCTGTCGTAGTGACAGTAACCCGTCCCCAACTCGGAAGTGTAGTAGTCGTCGTCGCAGGGATACTGCGAACGCGCCGAAGGCTCGCCAATTACTGAGATGAGTGTGCCCTCGTGACGGCCAAAGTGGTGAACAAGTCCAAGACACTCGATGCGACGACCATCGGGAAAAGTCGCAACGAACGGCGAAGTAAACGTGATCCCCAAATCGAGTGCGGCCTCACGCCACGCTGCGATCACTTTGGCTTCGATGGTGGTCATGCTTGCAAAACGGCCGAACAGTCCCAATCAGCGACGAGGCGTGCATGATTGTTTATTCCACCGGTCGCCATTTCCGAGGGCTAGGAAAGCTGAGCGGTGAGTTTTCAGCAAGAATGTTTCCCGGTTTCGCGAGGCTGGAAACGCGGAGTCCAGGGTGCAATGCCCTCGGGCGTGCGGGGTGTGAGCCACATTGGCGAGAGGGCCGGCGTGAGGCGCGGAAAAGTTAGAAAGCGCTTAGCGACCGGTTGGTCACGTTAGGCTGTTAGTTCGTTCTCGGATTTTATGTCCACGGCATTCTGCAAAATCCGTTCAAACATCGCGGCGGTAGCGACAACCACGACCGAGCCAAAGGTGATGAGGATGCCCATGAAAACCCCGCCTGCACGATCGTCGCTATCGTCCAGCATAATGAAAATTTCTCCGACCGCGACAAAACCAATGATGGCTAGCGCGCAATATTTTATAGTCCGCAGAGCTTTTACGGCCGCTAGCGAGAAGACCTTGTTTTGTCTGGCATAGCCCAACACCTTGAATGCTTGCCAGAGCCCCACGAAAAACGGGATGGACGCAATATACGCATACGCAAGAAATGGATCTTTGAAGTAAATCTCAAAGAGCGTGGCAGTTGCATTCCTGCCCTCGATGTGTGGTTCCCAAAGCAAAAAGGCAAGAGCGCCGATGCCGATGAGCACGACGACAACTTGAAGAAACATAGAGCTACCTTTCATGGGTGGTCCTTAAACTCCTCTAGCTTTCACTTGGCCATATAGCGGTATCAGTGGCCGCGGTTCAACGGAGGGTAGGGGCAGGTGGCTGGCTGCTCACTTCTTGGGAACATAGTCGAGTCGTTCAACGACTTTCTCTGCGCGCCTCAGTGCCTTTTCCTTGCGGGCGAGAAACACGTTCTTCATCCAGTCGTTGTGGGGTGGCAGTTCCTTGCCATCCTTTAGTTTGCCGACAAACAAGGGCCGAAATCCGCTCCAATGTGCGTGCTTGCCACTCTCGATATACTCCCTCGCCCTAGCAATGGCTTGCTCGATCAACTCAATGCGATCAAGAACGGCTTTTCTTTTCGCATTCATCGGTTGACGCCTACTGTCTGTGATCATGGCGAAGGGACTACACTTCGGTTTTCCGGCTGTCAATCGGCGTGTGCCTTCGAGCCGAAGATCGGCTTCCCTCACTTCCCAGCGAACATCACCAGCGCGCTCCGGTCTTTTCCAATCCTTTGGTGATTAGGCCACTCAACGTTGTGAATCATAATCTGTCTCCCACTTCTGTCGAGCTGCCACACACTGGGGACAAGTATAAATCAGTGCCTCCCGCACTCTCGAAACTCGACAACTGGGATTTAGGGAATCGTCTGCGTTTGGAAACGAGTTCGTGCTCGCTGCATACAAAGCCTGGCTGCGGGGAGGAAAAGGCATCAGACCGTAGTTAATGGGAACGATCGTCTTGTCCATCGTGCAGTGGTGAACCTCGCAAACTGCCGACGCGCCAGCGGTGTAATCACGCTGTGTCGCACATCCAACGATACCGGCAGCCATCAATAAGGTGAGAAGAACGCGCATAGTGCGAAGTGGCCTAACGGAAAGCACAGCCATGCCGGGCCAACAGCGTCCGGCTGCAATCTGAGCGGCCAACCGGCATTGGCTGGCGCGTCTTGTTCGGGCCTCGGACCATACTAATCCTCATCGGTTTTGGGTGGGTCATATGAAGTCCAGCCGACGCTCGGTATCGCGGACCCTGAAGACTCGACCTCAAGCTGGTCGCCGCAGAACACGCAGACCTGCAATGTAACTCCTCGAGGACCATCCACGATGGCGATAACTGCGTCACGCTGGCGACAAATCTCACACAACATACGTATTAGTCAAAACCGTCAATGGCCCGAACAGTCCTATTGGGCCAAACTCAGTTTGGCCGAACGTGGCGGGGGTTTAGGTTGATGATTCATGGTTCCTGGTTGGGGGCTAGTGGCTTCGCCATTTCCGAGGGTTAGAAAAGCCGGGCGGTGAGGTTTCATCAAGGATGTTTCCCGGTTTCGCGAGGCTGAAGACGCGGAGTCCAGAGGTCTTGATCTCTGGCGCATGGGTCCGGGCCGGCGTGAGGCCCGGAAAATTGGAAAGCGTTGCCGCGACCACAAGGGAGCGGCAGCGCGTCGGCCGAGGTTCGGCTCTCAATTGCGTCTGGCTACCGGGCAGCTTTCTTTGCTGGAACGAAATAGAGCACAAAGACGAGATTCGTCGGCATGGGCTCGCCAAAGAGCTTGAGCAGGGCCTCGCGGTGATTGTCGTTGTCGGGAAAGTCGAAAGAATCATCTTCGCCGAGACTTTCCGTGGCCACAATTCTCTGGGTCGTTTCCTCACGCAGAATGGCCGCGCCCGGTTGCGGCGCACGCCATTCGACGCTCAGGCCGCCGCCCACCTGGCGACTTCCGGTCGGCAGGCCCGGCGAGGCGCAGCCAGCGATGAACAGGAACGAAATGGCAGTCAAGCAAGCGAGTAGGCGACGCATAGGTTTAATTGGTGAGCGGGGTCGGGGCGAGACGGGTGGCATTTTTCAGCCGCGTCGTAGCGCACAGACGGTGGAAGAGTAGACCAAAGCCAGCGGAAATGTCGATACGCCTTTGGTGCCAATAACCGGTACGCGGCGGATTGCCTGCGGTATCTCATCGCGACGAAGGGCCGGACGGTCAGTGCGCGGAAGTTGAGGGGGGTGTAAGTCGAAGGTCGACTGCCCACAATGAGAGGTGGGGAGAGGGAACGATCAGGTGAGCAACGCGCGTGACGGCGGGCGCCGCGACGGCGACGGAACCTCACGATGAGCTCGGTCGACCAGAGCCATAGACTACTCGGATTATTCGAACTCCTATTCAGTCGTGGCCACAACTTTGAAGAAGCTCTTAGGATTCAAAGCAAAATCATTGGGAATACTGAAAAACACACCTCCTGAAGCACCGCTCAAATACACGCTTGAAAAAACGGGTGTCCACTCCTGGAAATCGCTCGATCGATATGCAGTTATCCGTGTGCCGCCCTGATACTCTACGTGGAGTCTCAAATAATTTTGCGGTACGTCATAGTTCCAGATTTCGATCCGAGGGGGAATGAGTGGTTCTTTCGCAAAAAGAATGATGTCCTGAGTGGTCCCCGTGGGTTGAATCAAAACTTCAAAATTCTCCAGGGGTGCGAACCCCCTAAGATCAATCTTGGCGGGGTCTCCGCTGATAGTCCAAGTTCCCGTCGATAATTCGACAGAGAATTCCCCCAGTGATCCTGAGTAGAAATCAACCTGTTCGCCAGTGTCCGATTTGGTAGCCGTCAGTTTCACGATATCAATGCCGAAACCAAACTTGCTCTTCAGGGTGCCTGAGAACGTTGCGGCGTTAGCACAAAGGGCGGATAGAAACACGGACAAGAATAAGGCGGAGGCTTTCATGTGTTCAGATTAACTTTCCGGGACGATGAGTCAACCTGTGCACTGAGAAGCACAGTCATGTATTTGTGCCGAACATCTTAGCGCGGGGCGCGGTCGTCGAAATGCGGTTTCATGAGGAGCGGGTGACGGTGAAGATGATTTCTGAGCTCATAGTGAAGGGACTACACGCCGGCTTTCCGGCTGTCAATCGGCGGGTGCTTGCGAGCCGAAGTTCGGCTTCCCACAATGAGAGGCGAGTGGCCCCAGGCCGCGCCGACGGGGCAGTGGACTCGCCTGCGCCCGCAGTCTCCGTCTGGCAAGTCGCCAAACCTTGGCGCAAGCAAATGGAACTCCCAGTTCTGGCCATAAGGTTTCCCAAGGATATGGACTGCTGCTTCGCAGCCCGCAATCTTCTCCGTAGCTCCCCAGCCATTTCGAATCGCTCCATTCCCTATGGGTTAGACATTCTTGAACACTGCAAAAAGCAGTATGTCGTCTGTCATTCCGTCCAGCTTCCGTGCACCGGCCTTGGCTCCTTCGCGGAGGAACCCTTGTGTTTCGTAGAGGCGCACCGCCGAATCATTCGAGCGAAACACTTCGAGCTCTACTCGCTCCAGTCCCTGCCCGAAGGCTCGATCCAGAGCCGCCTTCAGCAGTCCCTTCCCAATTCCTTGGCCACGGAAGCCCGCTTTTACTCCCATACCGAGCCTGCCGACATGCGCCATCCCTTCAAAGGACGCCGGAGTGATGTCGCACCAACCCACGACTGCCTCGTCCGCAAGTGCTACCAAATGGACTCCCTTCGCAGCCTTCACGAAAGCAATGAACGATGCGGTCGACTCCTCTGAGAACCCCACTGTGGCAGCGAGATAACGTCGCTCTCGGGCAACAGCGTCGACAAGCACCGAAACCGCTTTCGCGTCCTCAGGCAGGGTATCTCGTATCACCATGGCGTTTTTGCCTAACAGTATTAGTAACTGCGGTTCAACGGAGGTGATCCCTGGAAAGCGTTGCTGCGTGCAACGACCGGTTGACGCCCTCGGCCCGTGATCATGGCGAAGGGATTACACGCCGGCTTTCCGGCCGTCAATCGGCGTGTGGCTGCCGGCGTGGGCGGCATGGGCTGGGAAAGCCGCGCGACAGCAACACGTTTGCAGTTCATTTAGTTTTGGGTGGCTGGGTATTCTTCTCTTGAGGTTGAACTTTCCGGAGTTCGTAGCGAGTCCCAGCGGCTTCAAAGCCCTTCAGCGTCTCTTCGGCATCGTCACCCATCGTGGCCAGGGTCAATGTCCCGTCCACAATCTTGAAGAAGGCTCGGACAACTTGGCCGATGCTGTCAGCTTGTGATGGTGGACAACCTTTGATGGCAGCGTGTAACTGCTTGGGGTCTTTGCCTGCAGGCAGTGTGATCGTCGTCTCAAACCAAAAGTTCGTGTCCCGGTGAAAATGGAGTGCATCGCCGGTGATCGTGATGGTGATTTTTTGGTGCGCATCGTCGCCCACCATGACGCCCTCCCAATTGCCTTGGAGAAGTTTTAGCTCTGGAGAGATGGGAGCCGGCGGGCTTGTTGTTGCAGCGGCTTGTGCCGGCGGGCTTTGGTCAGCGACCAACAGGGCCGCGAGTGACAAAGCCAATGCGCCCCAAAGGAACCGGCCGTTTAGTGCTATCTTCATAGGGTGTCGAATGTGGCCAGCGTGCGCCGTCTCGCACCAGCGCGGCGAGGATTCGAGGGCTGAACCGAATTGGTATTCCCATGTCAACCATGCAACCGAGCGATGGAACGCCCGGCGGTCAAACCGGGCGCGGGGGGCAAGGCGCGCCCGGAGGATCGCGCCCCACCTTGGTCGAATCAATCCTCGTCGGGGAGCATGACGGTGATGGCGGGCTGGGGATCGTCGAGATCGAGCGGGCCGCAAGTGGCGATGACGCGCCGGATTGCCTGCGCTATCTCATCGCGACGAAAGGGCGGACGGTTAACGCGAGGAAGTTGAGGGGGGTGTGAGGGGCATCACGGTGAAGGTTCCTCGCTTGCGATCTCATACCGTCGGCCTAGGAAGAGGTTAAGGGAGCGCCTCTCGATGAGTTGAGCGTATAACTCCCGAAACCGATCATACATTCCGTCGAACCGGGTGCGCTGCTCAACACCAGCAAATCGAACTCGGTAAGTCGTGTTTGTATCGGAGACAGGAATCAGCACGGTCGAACTAGTTGCTCGGGGGAGCGGCCCCGACCACTTCGTCTTTCCGAAGATCCAGGCGGGCATCGAGCCAATGTCAAAACTTTCGGGCCCCGGGCCTGCGCCAATGGATGTTGGGAGCCACGTCTTACCCGATCGGGATTCGACAGAGAGCACCTCAAAAAGCACCTCCGCTGATGTTCCATTCGTCAAGCAGAAGCGGGCTGCAATGTTCCCTGGTCCAAAGTTCGTGAAACCATCAAATGACATCGAGATATTGCGCTGTGCACCAGATCCGAGCATCCACAACAATGCGACGACCAAGGCTGCCGCTATGAACCCGGCACCAATGATTGTGGTCCGCGTGCGTGCCTTCATGTCAAACAATTCTGATAAGCGACGAGGTGTGCCCGGCGGCATGCAAAAGAGAACTTTCCAAGGGTCGCCATTTTCGAGGATTAGAAAAGCCGAGCGGTGAATCGGCGACAAGCCATTTTGGCGTTCACCGTGGAGCCGCGGAGGCCGGCGGTTTTAGCTTCGCCGCTCCTTTGCTGACGCAGTCGGTCAAGGCGGTGGCCGTCCCGTTCGGCGCCCGTTCATTTTGGATCTGGTGCGGCGGCGGATTCTCCGATCGCCTGGGAAATCATCTTGTTGGAGACGAGCATCGGACCGACCAGCAGCAGGGGAAGAATCATCGGCCAGGGAAACTTGGTGGCGGCGAAGGCGATGCTGAAGCAGGCTGGCAAAACCATGGCGGCAAGCCAAAGCAGGGTATTCCACTTCAGCAGGCGTTTCTTATCGGAGCTCTTCATAAGTTACGATCGGGTGATTGGGGTTGGCTCGGTTCACGGACGAGGAAAGCCGGACGGAGAATTGGGGACAAGGTTTTTTGGCGTTCACTGCGGAGACGCGGAGAGGTGTTTGGCGGAATACTTCCAACGCCCGGCGGTTCAATTGCGAAAACTTCCCGCTGACAAGTGCCCGCCCTGGCTTCCCCACCGCAAAGTCTCCGTTCGCGGTTTGAAAATCAGCTCACCGATCAATCGCCCTCCTCAGTCTTGCCATCGCCGGCCACGCCTCGCGGATGCAGTCCAAGTTCCGTCAATTTCTCGCGCATTTTCAAGCGCGTGACACCCAGCCAGCGGGCGGCCTTCGCCTGGTTGCCCTGCGCCAAGTGAATCGCCTGCCGGAAAAGTTCCGGCTCCAGATCGGAGATCATGCGCGCGTAGGCATTCACGATCTCGCCGCGCCGGGCGCCCTCGAGCAGCTCGCTGATGTATGCGGGGTGCGCCTGCTGGTTCGCGGACTCCGGCCGCCGGCTTTTTTCAACCGCCTGTTGGACGTGATCCAGGCCGATGGCCAGCGGTTTCGCCAGCAGCAGCGACTGGCGAATGACGTTCTCCAGTTCGCGCACGTTGCCCGGCCACGATTGCCGCTGTAGCAACGCAATTGCCTCGGGCTGGACGGAGGGCAACTCGACCGCCAGTTCACGTGCGTACTTGCGGATGAAGAAGCGCACGAGATCAGGAATGTCCTCCGCGCGCTCCCGCAACGGCGGCAGCGAGATCGTCACCACGCTCAGTCGATAAAAGAGGTCCTCGCGAAACTCCCGTTCCTTGATCGCGGATTCGAGGTCACGATGCGTCGCGGCGATGACCCGCACGTCCACCGGGATGTTTGCGCTGTCGCCGAGTCTTTGAAGGCAGCGTTCCTGCAAGATGCGCAACAGCTTGGCCTGGGTGTTGGGGCTGAGATCGCCGATCTCATCGAGGAAGAGCGTGCCGCCGTGCGCCTGTTCGAAGCGCCCGATGCGCCGCGTTTGGGCGCCGGTGAACGCGCCGCGCTCATGGCCAAACAGCTCACTTTCGAGCAACGTGTCGGGGATCGCCGCGCAATTCACGGCGATGAAAGGTTTGCTGGCGCGGTCGCTGTGCTGGTAGATCGCGCGCGCGATCAGCTCCTTGCCCGTGCCCGTCTCGCCGCGGATCAACACCGTGACCGGCGTGGCAGCGACACGGCCAATCTCCTTGTAGATCGCCTGCATCGCGCGGCTGCTGCCAACCAGTGCGGACTGCGCCGAGGCGCTTTCACCCAGTTCGACCGGCTCGGACATCAACCGCCCGGCATCCACCGCCGCCGCGACGAGGTCGAGCAGCTCGTCCGCTTCAAAGGGCTTCAGCAGATATTCGTAGGCGCCCTGCTTGGTGGCTTCAATGGCGGTCTCGGTTGTGCCGTGGGCTGTCATGAGGATGATCGGCAGCTTGGGTTTCGCGGCGTGAAGCTGCTTCACCAGATCAAGCCCGCCCACGCCAGGCAGCCGCAGGTCCGTGATGACCAGGTCGAAGGCGTCGCGCTGGGCGCGCTCGAGCCCGTCGTCGCCCCGACTGGCAACTTCCGCGGCGTAGCCTTCGCCATTCAGAACCTTCTGCAACGCGGAGGCCGTGCTGGAGTCGTCTTCAATGAGCAGGATTTTCGCTTTCATCTTCGGGGATTGCGGGCAACACCACGCGGAAGGTGGTGCCGTGGTCAAGCTGGGTTTCGTAACGTAACTCGCCGCCGTGCTTCTCGACGATGCGGGCGGCGATCGCCAGGCCCAGACCGGTGCCGCCTTCCTTCGTCGTAAAAAATGGATCGAACAGGCGCTGCCCGATCTCGGGGGGAATACCCCGGCCAGTGTCACTCACTTCGATGACGGCCACGGGCCGCACCGATCCACCAAGCTGCGCCTGGCCGAGCTGCGCCCGCAATGTGACCGTCCCGCGATCCTCGATGCTTTCCGCGGCATTACGGATCAGGTTGATCAGCACTTGTTTGATCTGCTGGAAATCGATCTCCAGCCACAGCCCGTTGGCGGACGGCACTTCCAGCTTGATGTTGGCCTGCTCCAGTTGTGCCTGCGTGAGGCGCGACACTTCATCCAGCAGGCGCTGGGCGGACACCTTGGCCGTCTCGGGCTCGGACGGCCGGGCGAATTCCAGGAACTCACGCACGATGCGCTCGAGCCGGCTGATCTCATCGGCAATGATGGAGGCATCCTCATTGTCCGCGAACGCGGGCGGCAGCGCCTTCTTCAAACTGAACAGCCGGAACTTGATCGCCGTGAGTGGATTGCGGATCTCGTGCGCGACCCCGGCCGCGAGGCCACCGAGAGCCGCCAGCTTTTCCTGCCGGGCAATGATGGCCTGGCTCTCGGACAATTGCAGGCGCAGCGGCGCAATCATTCCCCGGTAGACGAGGAACACGACCGACACCGCCAGCAGCGCGAGCAGCACGAGCGAAACCTTGAGGAGCTGCTGGAAGGAATCGAGCGTGGACTGCGATTGCTCCAGGAAAGCGTTGAAGGCAGTCCGCTGAACTCGCATCAACCGTTCCGCCAGCTCAAGCAACGGCTTGGAGATGCGTGCAATGCGCTCGTTGGCCTCGTCCATTCTTGTGCGGGTCGAGGTGAAGATACCGGCCCGCTCGCGCAAGGCGCCTGCTTCGCCGAGGTAGGTCGTGAAGGCGGTCTCCATCTCGCGCAGCACGGCGCGTTCGTCGGTGCCCGTGGCTTCCTGCACCCGGGCCGCGAACCACCGCTGCAATTCGTCGGCGGCCGGGCGGAACTTCGCGAGCGTGGCCTTGTCGCCCTTGAGCTGGTACTCCAGCAACCGGTCGTTCAGGTCGCGCAAGGCCATGCGCACTTGTACGGCCTGATAGAAACGCTCCGTCTTCACCGCGCCGAAATCACGCTCCAGCTGGGTCATCTGCCGCCATACGCTGGCATTAATCCACACAATGCCGACGGCGCCGAGGACCACCGCCGCCATGAACCACGCGAACCGGCCTTCCGGTCGCCGCCGGCGGACGGTGATCGGCCCCGAACCACGCATGGAATCAATTGTGTCACTCATGAATTAAACGCCCGCGGTCACAGCATGGAAAAGGTGCCTGATTACCCGGCTTCCGGCGGTTGCAGGGGCTGGCATACGACGGGCTGACAGAAGCCACATCTACCCATCAAAGCTGGTTCCATGCGAGCTGCAATCTACAACCCATCGGTGTCGCCATTAGTATGAATGCACCACTACCATCCCTACCCGGCGGATTCCCTGGCTGCCCTCAAACGCCAGCCCCCGTTCCAACATTCAATCTGGCGGGCTTCCACGCCCCGCCGGCCAGCGCCGTGCGAGCGGCGGGCGAAATCCGGCAATCCCGCGTGCTGGTCGTCGTTGAGCCAGGCTTCGCTGGCCCGGCGGTTGACGAGATTCTGCGGCGCGAACATCGCGAAGTCATGGTGGACTCGACCCGCCACGCAGTCATCCAACGAGTGAAGTCGGAAAAGGTCGATGCGGTCGTGTTGTGCGGCAACCAATCTGGCGGTCGGTTGATGGATTTGCTCAACCGCATCACTTTGGGCAACCCCGGCCTGCCAGTCATCGTCGTGACCAACCCGAAGCCGGCGACGGCACGAAGTCTGCCCCAATACCTCGACGATCCTGTGGCCCCACCGGTCTTTGATGCCGAGCTGCTGTTGCGTTCGGTGCGGGAGGCTCTGACCGAACCAAAGGTCAAGCGACTCATCCGTCTGACGGGCCGGCATGGCGAACCAAAGTTCGTAGCCCGCAATGCCCGTTGGCTGTCCGAAGATCTGCAAGCTCGCTATAGCATGCCCTTTCACTGGACCCAGCCGGACCTGCCGGTCCCGGTGCAAATTGAGAACGTAACCCCGTCCAGTCTGTGACCACCTGACAATGGAACAATTTATGAAGACACAATCCCAACTATGGATCGCCCTCGCAGGCCTCACGCTGCTGTTCGCCACCAACTCCCGTCTGGTGGCGGATGGGGGCACGGCAACGGCCACGGGGAAGGTTGATCAGTTCGAGGGCACGGTGAAACAGGTGAACGCCACTGATAGGACGATCACCGTCAAAAACTTCTGGGGAACGCGGACCTTCGATCTAAGCGACGCCTGCAGCGTGACCTTAGAAGACTCGCCAAACGGCGGGCTCAAGGCCCTTAAGCCTGGCCATCGCGTGAAGGTTCAGTTTGTGAACCATGCTGGCGTGCGGATCGCCCGTGAGATCAACCAGGAGAATCTCGCCTTCACCGGGCACATCTCCTCGCTGGATGCGACCAACAAGACCTTTCGGGTGAAGGCGGCAATGATCGACCGCAACTTCTCCGTCGCGCCGGATTGCAAGGTGATCTTCCGCGATGGCAAATCCCGCGACTTTACCGAGCTGAAGATTGGCCACCGCGTCACGGTCAAGTACCTGACTCCGGAAGATGTTCACCTCGCCCGCACCATCGAGCAGAAGAGTCTCGAATTCGCCGGCCGGGTCGACGCCATCGACGCCCGGACGGACACCATCAAGGCGGGCAGTCTGGTTGCAAACCGGACGTTTCGCCTGGCCGACAACTGCCAGATCATCGTGGCCGGCCAGGCCGGCGGTGAGCTGAAGAACTTACGTATTGGCGATCGCGTCACCTTTCACTACGACGAAGTCGACGGCATCCTCGTCGCAAACCGACTTGAGCTGGCAGTTGCCACGGAGGAACCCGCGGTCGAGAAGCTGTCCAGTCGCAAGACCCAGAGCCCCTAGGCAAGGCTCGGTATGTTGGTTGGGGCGGCGGCGTGGCCAGTCCGCGCCGCCGCCAGGTTTGGAATCGCCGCGCTCATCCAGGAGGCAATCCTATGAAATTCCTCAAAATCGCATTCCGTCATTTGCTACAGCATTGCCATGGTGTCACCGAGAGACCCCTGCGCGGTAATCCCTGGTGTTGCGGCGAAAACAGCAATGTCCAGGTTCGTCAACCACGGTCGCCACGAACGGACATTTCCGTCGATAATAAGGTCTCGTCGAGTGCGCGTTCCTATGGTGACGTAAGTTCCCCCATTTCGCACCGGTTGCGCCTGGCCCGTGAATTACGAAGTTTCCGGAGGCGGTTTCCCACGGCGGCTCAAGTCATCCCGAAGTAATCCCACGCGTTGATTCAGTGGCGAAGCTGCTGAAGATCGTGCTCCAGCACGAGGCGGTGCCGCCGGAGGCCAATCCGGTCGTGCGGCGGCATCCCATCGGAGACGTGCGGTTGCAACAAGCGGTGAAGGCGGCCGCCCATAAGGCGGGGTTGGCGAAACCAGTGACGCCGCATGTCTTACGGCACAGTTTTGCGACGCACTTGCTGGAGCGCGGGACGGACATCCGGACCGTGCAAGACCTGCTCGGATACGCGCACGTGAGCACGACGCAAATCTATACGCACGTCATGCAAAAGCCGGGGCTGGGGGTGAAGAGCCCGTTGGATCAGTGAAACGCGGCAGGAGTTTTCGGGCATGGGGGATCGTCCTCGTGCTCGTCCTCAAAGTGGCAAGATTTGGTATTCGAGTCGGGAACGGTGGTGCGGAACAGGGCGAACATCGAACGCCCCGCTTTCGACAACCAACGTTGAACGTCGAACTGCCGAGAACGTGGACGCCGCAAACCCGGCAACCCCGGAAACTGACGAAGGCGGCGGAGCGGTGGCCGTGAACAAGCACCTGACAAAGTCCTGAATCGCACTGGCTCATCACCGTCCAATTGACGGCGCTGCGAACTGTTCACACACTCCCCACATGCCCCTGCTCGAAATCACCGATCTCCAAAAAGCATACTGCGATCCCGAAGGCGCGTTGCACCGCGTGATCGATGTTCCTTCGTTTCAGCTCGAAGACCGGCAGCAGCTCGCGCTCAGTGGTGAGAGCGGTTCGGGCAAGACGACGTTTCTCCACCTGATCGCCGGCATCCTTAGAGCCGACCGCGGCACGATTCACCTCGCCGGCCACGACATGACTGCTTTGAGTGAGTCGGGGCGCGACCGCCTGCGCGCGCAATCGATCGGCTACATCTTCCAGACGTTCAATCTGCTCCAGGGCTGTACCTGTCTCGAGAATGTGCTGCTCGGGATGAAGTTTGGGCCGGGTATCGATCAGCCGTTCGCCGAGGAATTGCTCAAGCGCGTCGGTCTCAGCAGCAAGTTGAATCACCTGCCCCGCCAGCTCTCCGTCGGCCAGCAACAACGGGTCGCGGTCGCGCGCGCCCTGGCCAATCGCCCCAAGCTCGTCCTCGCCGACGAACCCACGGGTAATCTGGATCACGCAAATGCCACCGAGGCGCTCCGGCTGATCCGCGAGGGCTGTCGCGAGAATGGCGCGGCGCTGCTGCTCGTCAGCCACGACCGCGAAGTGCTGGCCGGCTTCGAGCAGGTGCAGGATCTGAAAACGCTCAACCGCGCGGCGCAGGTCGCCGCCCGGTAACGGCCATGAATCCCACCCCCAAGTCTGTCGCCGCCGCGAGTCGGCGCGGTGGGGCGCGATCCTCGGGTCGCGCCTCGGCCCGGCGGGCGGTTTCGAATGTTCCTGAGATCAGCCAGGCGCCGGCGCCGGTTCAGATCTATTCCTCGGGAAGACGGCGCGACCGGAGGATCGCGCCCCACCTGATCACGATCTTCGGCACCGCGTTCGGACTCGGCACAGCCCCCTTGCTCAACAGCCAGGCCGCTGAGGTGGCCGCCTCGATCCATGTCCCACCCGCCGAAGTTTACGTGCTCGGGGATGACATCCCACTGGTCTGGCGTTTCACCAATCAATCGACGAACCCGCTGGCCATGCTCTGGGAAGGCTGCTGTCGGTTGAACGGCAAGCTCGCGGTGACGGCCGGCGGCCAGGTGGTCGATGTCCTTCCGCCGGGCGCGTCGTCCTTCCACACTTTCTCCAAGGCCGAGACGTTGCCGCCGGGCAAATTGATGGAGTTCAGCTCGCGATTGGTGGATTGGGTTCGGCTGCCGATGGGTGGCGAGTTCGAATTGGGCGGACGTTACACGGGCGTGTTGCCCAGCCAACGCCCGCAGATTCCGACCGGGCTGGCTTTGTGGACCGGCACGGCCACCGCCACGCCAATGAAGCTCGCCATCCTCAGCGTGGACGATTACCTGGCGCAACGAACCGCCCGCTCCCGTGAACGCGGGATCGAGCTCGGCTTGGCTGGACCGGACCGCTTGCCGCCAGTGGCCCCCGTTAAGTTCACCGCGACGCTGCGGAATCTTGGCGACTCGGCACAGTCCCTCGACTGGCCGGGTACGATTCAACTCTGGCTGGTGGACGAGCGCGGTTGGCGACTGGAGAAGGGCCTTCGCCATTTGCCGATCCCGGGCGAGCACTTGACGATTCCACCCCAGGGGGAATTGAAGCGGGAGTTTCAACTGTCGTCGGCCGACTTGAATGGCGAACCGTTTGGCGACCTCAAGATGTTTCTGGACCTGGGGCCGGCCAACGCGGAGGTCAAGCGGTTGCCCTCAAGCTCGTTGCAGGTCGCTTGGAACCTCGGCCCGGCTGAGGCGGTCAGTCTCTTGAATGACGCTGCCGGCGGACCCGCCGCGGGGATGCGGAATCCGTCGTTGAAGCTTTTGCGTCAGTACCTGGCGGCCCTGCAACCGCACCTCCGTGACCTCATTGACGAGCAGCTCATCAACGACCGGGCCCGGAATCTCAAGGCTGAGTTGTTGCTGGCCGGCTGCGTGCAGCCGCTGTCACCCCGGCCCGGCCCGGTTTTTCTACCACTGCAGTCGAACGCGCCGGGCGCGTGGTCAGTGGCGCTGCCGGGAGCAACGTGCGAAGCCATCGCCGGCCTGGAGACGGCAGCGCAAGTGGACCGCATCGCCAGCATCCGGCGACACTTGGGCTGGGATCTTACGATTGAAGCAAAGCCGGTTTCAGCCACTCCCCTCGGCGAAATGTTCGCGCTCGCGAAATCGCTGGCGCCGCAACAAGCGCAGCTGGCTGCGCCGTTGACGTGGCGGCAGCCGCAGAGCAGCGGCCTGGCGACGAATCAGGTGCAGTTCCCGATTGAATTCCCTGCCGCGAACGTAGTCATCCGCCTGCGCGTTATCGCCGGCGAGACCAGCATCGAAGTAGCGCGCAAGCCGGCCCAACCCAATCGCCCCGCCTGGTTAAACCTGCTGTCGGCCGATGAGGTGCGAACTCTTCCGGGAACGAAGCTGGCCGATTCCGTCGCGCTGAAAACCTGGCTGGCTTTGGGTGCTTCAACGTTGCAACCCGTGGTGCTGGCCGATGAGTCGGTGGTTTGCGGTGAATTGCTGCGGCTGCTTCAACCGCTGATCGACATGAGCCTTCGCATTTCGATCATCGCCCCTCGGTCGTTGCCTTGAACCGCTTCAATCGAAGTCGGAACAGCTCATGAAGTAATGACAGCGCGGGCAGCGGAGCTTGCACTTCTCATTGTACAGTTCATGGCTGCAGCGGGGGCACCAGCGCCAGTATTCACCGTCGGCATTTCCATTTTCGAGCGCACACGCGTCGGACGAAGTATCGCTGGTTTGTGAGCCGGCTGGTTCAGGCACGACGGCAGCCTAACTTCCCACCACCTGAAAACACAAGCGGCCCCGTTGCCGGGGCCGCCTGTTGGCTGACTACCATGACAACCAGATCTACGGGATCTGGAAGATTGCGTAAAATCCCTGCTGGCCCAACTGGCCGCTGTCGTCCACCCAGTAGGTGGTCCCGCCTTGGGATGCGATGTTGTTCGCCACGATCCGCCAGGTCGTTTCGTTCAAACTGTTCTTGTGCGTGATGCGATATGACGCGTTCGGCGCGGAGTTCCATTGAATGACCATGCCGTCCACGGTTGGAAAGACGCCCTGGATGTCCGGCACCACGGCACCGGGCGGCGGAGTCGTGATCTTCTGGTAGGCCAGCAGAGTTACTTCGTCAGAGGCGCTGGTGTTCCCGTCATTGACCGTCACCCGAAATGTGTAGGTGCCCGCGACGGAGAACTGCAAGGCAGGGTTGAGCGTGGCCCCGCCCGACACGGCGGCTGTGGCCGGCCCAGAAATCTGCGACCACGTCGTGGTGAGGTTGCTCGGATTCAAGTAATCGTCGGTCGCCTGCGCGTTGATCGTCACCGTGCCGGGGATGATCGCGATTCGATCCGCACCCAACGTCACCGTCGGCGACTGGTTGACCGGCGTGGTGTAGGCAAGGACCTGCGAGGGATCGCTTTCAAGTCCGGCAGTGTTGAACGCCGTGACGTAGAACCAATACGGCGTCTGCGGCTGAAGGCTGATGACCTGTTGCTGGGTCGTCGTGCCGGGGGAAACTTTGTTCGTCACGCCGGAACCAACGACGCCGTAGTAAACGTTGTAGCCGGCAATGTTGGTTTCCGGGTTGCGATCCCACGCGACGGTGACGCGGTCAGGGGC
>JANLTG010000020.1:0-13581 GCA_031362805.1 bacterium | reverse complement strand
GCCTCCAGGTCCGAGGTTTTCTCCGGGAAGAGCTGGGTGTGATGCACGAAATACCAGCCCAGCCCAACGCCGAGCACGAACGGCGTCACCATGCCCGCCACCGACACCGCCACCGCGCTGCGAAACCGGCTGCGCACGATGTCCACGCGAAACTCCAGACCCACGACAAACATGTAGGCGGCCAGCCCCAGCTGCGAAATGGGGAACAGCACCTTCATCGAGTCGGCGGGAAACAGCTTCGTGAACAGGCCCGGCCAGAACAATCCAAGCAGCGACGGGCCGAGCAGCACGCCGGCGATCATCTCGGCCACCACCTGCGGCTGGCCGAGTCGCTTGGCGATGCGCCCGATCACCTGGCAGAACGCGAGGATGACCGCGATCTGGAGAAAAAATTGTATCGCCAGCTGGAGATTCGACATCGGCGGAGTTGGTAACACAACCGCCCGGCCGGAGGAAAATAAATCCGCCGCGAGTGGAGCGGA
This sequence comes from bacterium, assembly GCA_031362805.1. Taxonomy (GTDB): domain Bacteria; phylum Verrucomicrobiota; class Verrucomicrobiia; order Limisphaerales; family RI-55; genus RI-55. Next base: position 13,099 of record JANLTG010000020.1, on the reverse strand, counting down.
CTTGGGTTCGCGCTGCGAAACGCCTCAACTCGCCATCGCCAAACCCGCGAGGCGGCCGCCGGTCCACGCGGCTTGAAAATTGAACCCGCCCGTCACGCCGTCGATGTCGAGCACTTCACCGGCGAAATGCAGCCCCGGCACGAGGCGGCTTTCCATCGTCTTGAAGTTGATCTCCTTCAACGCCACGCCGCCGCACGTCACGAACTCTTCCTTGAACATGCTCTTGCCCGTGACGGGCAGATCGCAGGCCGTGAGTTGATTCGCGAGGGCGAGGGCGTGCTCGTTGCGGAGGTGACTCCATTGCGTGCGGTCGGAAATCCCGGCGGCCGCGACGAGCCGTTCCCAAAAACGGCCGGACAACTCGCCCAGCGGGATGTTGCGAATCAAGCGGCTGGTGTTGGTGCGACGCGCTTCGTCGAGCTGCGCGCGGGCGGCCTCCGTTGAAATCCCCAGCCAGTTGATCCGCACCGTGAACTGGTAGTTCTGCTCCTGCGCCCAGCGCGCCGCCCACGCGGACAACCTCAAAATCCCCGGGCCGCTCAAGCCCCAATGCGTGATCAGCACCGGCCCGCGATTGGTGAACTCGGTGCCGGGAATCGAAGCTTCCGCGTTCGGCACGGCCACCCCGGGCAGGCCTTCAAGTCGCACATCCTTGATGTGAAACGTGAAGAGCGACGGCGCAAGCGGCGTGATCGTATGGCCGAAACCTTGAATGGCCTCGACGATCGGCCCCGGCTTCAGCCCGCCGGCCGCGAGCAACAGGCGGGAACATGTCAGCGAAGTGCCATCGGTGAGCGTCAGTTTGAACCCACGGTTGGTGGGGCGCGTCACTCCGGGCGCGCCTTCAGAAGGGGGCGTGGGCTGCTCCCCACACTTTGCCACGCCAAGGCCCAGCCGCACCTCGACGCCCGCCTGCTTCGCCGAGTTCGTCAGGCAATCGACAATCGTCTGCGACGAATCCGTCGTTGGAAACATCCGGCCATCGGCCTCGACCTTGAGCGGCACGCCGCGCGATTCGAACCACGCCACGGTGTCGCGCGGCTGGAAGCTGTGGAACGGCCCGAGCAATTCACGAGCGCCTCGCGGATAATTCTTTACCAGTTCCTTCGGGACGAAACAGGCGTGGGTCACATTGCAACGACCGCCGCCGGAGACCTTCACCTTGGCCAAAGGCGCAGTGCCCTTCTCCAGGATGAGCACACGACGCTGGGGATTCGCCTCGGCGCAGGTGATCGCCGCGAAGAAGCCGGCCGCACCGGCCCCGACGATGACCACCTCGTACGAGGTGCTGGAGATGATTCGCATGTGACTGGACACGGCCGCCGAGGAGACGCTGCCCGACCGGCGCGAGCGAGCAGAAATTTGGTGTCGCCCGGACAAACCGCTTCTGGAAAGCTGCCGGCCATGAGCGTGCGCAAATTGCATCACACCCGCTACCGGGTTAACGACCTGGAGAAGTCCGTGAAGTTTTACAAGGACGTGCTCGGCCTCACCGAGGTGCGCCGGCACGAATCGCCGCGCGGCTCGAAGCTAGCCTTCCTCAAGGCGCCCGAGAGCGAGGAGTTGATCGAGATCTGCTACTTCCCGAGCAGCGGCCCCGTGCAGGTCCAGCCCGATCTCACGCACCTGGCGTTCGAGGTGGACAGCCTCGCGGAGTTTGGGAAGCACATCGAAAAGCTCGGCATCAAGTTCAGCGACGGCCCCACGATGAAGGAAGGCGGCGGCGGCTTCGCGTTCATCGACGCGCCCGAAGGCTACGAGATCGAGCTGATTGAACGCGCCAGGAGTCTTGGAATTTAGACCGACACGGCGGCGCTGGGTAGTATACCGGGTTTGTGTTTTGCGCGGAGCGACGACAGACTTGCGACCATGCTGCTGAGCATTGCGCATACAACCTCGTACATCTACCGGCGACCGGTGCAGTTCGGAATCCACCGGCTGTTGATCCGGGCGATCGACGGCCCCGACGTGCAAATCCGGCAGTCGGGCCTGCGCATTTCGCCGGACCACCATGTCCGGTGGGTGAGCGATGCGTTCGATAACTCGGTGGCCCTGGTGGACTTTCCAGTGATGGCGGCGCGGCTGGAAGTTGAAAGCACGTTGACGGTCGAGCAGTTCAATACGAACCCCTTCGACTTCATGCTCGAAGCCTACGCGATCCGGCTGCCGTTCACCTACGAACCTGGAGAAGCGCCCGACCTCGCACCCCTGCGGCGCATCGCCTATCAAAACGACGCCCCTGCCGTTGCCCAATGGATTCGCCCGTTTCTGGGCGCGCAAGGCTCCGCCGACACGCTGGAGTTCTTTACAGCGCTCAACCGGTCCTTGCCCTTGGGATTCAGATACACGCGCCGGGAAGAACCCGGCGTACAGTCGCCCGCCGAAACTCTGAACAAGCGATCTGGTTCGTGCCGCGACTTTGCCCTGCTGTTCATGGAAGCAGCCCGCCAACTGGGGATCGCCGCCCGATTCGTCAGCGGCTACCTGTGCCGGGGCGCGAACCAGGAGACCTTTGGTTCCATAACTGACGCCACCCATGCCTGGGCTGAACTCTACCTGCCAGGCGCCGGCTGGAAGGGGTTCGATCCCACGATCGGCGCCCTCGCGGCCGATCTGCATGTGCGCACGGCGGTGGCCCGCGAACCCGCCCAAGCAATGCCGGTCGCCGGCTCATTCACCGGCGCCACGTCGGACTACCTGCGCATGGAAGTCTCGGTGAACGCCCACACGCTCACCTCGTCACCCGGCTAGTCTTTCGCAGCCATGCTATCCGCCTCCCCACACGAAAATGTAAGCCGCCGCAATGAGGGCCAGGACCGCTTTGTCGCCTGGTTAAGGTGGACGCTTCAGCTCACTTGCATACTCGTGCTGGTCAACTGTCTGGCTCCAACGGCACATGCCCACGGCGATCTGGACTTGCAGATCGAGGAACTGACCAAACGCATTCAGCGCACGCCGAAGGACGCGATGCTCTACCTGCGCCGCGGCGAACTCCGCCGTCAGCATGCCGAACTGGAGCTGGCGCTCTCGGATTTCGCGCAGGCCCGGAAACTCGATCCCAAACTGGCCGACGTGGATTTCGCCGAGGGCCGGACGCTGCTCGATGGCGATCGACTGGCCGAGGCGCGGTCCGCCTTCGACCGTTTCCTCGCGATCCAGCCGGATCATCCGATTGCCTTGTGGTATCGCGCCCAGTGTCTGGTCCGGCTCGATCAACGCGTGCTGGCGGATGCGGACTTCCAACGCTGCCTCGAAGTCGCGCCGAACCCGACACCCGAGCTGGTCCTGGCGCGCGCGGCCAACCTGGAAAAGTCCGGCGACGCGGCGAAAGCGCTGGCCGTGATCGAGGCCGGCATCGAACGTCTCGGCCAGATCAGCTCGCTGCAACTGCGCGCCGCGGAACTGGAAGTTCGTTTGGGCAAGACTGCCGACGCCCTCGCGCGGATGGATCGATTGATCGCCGAAGCCGCCCGCAAGGAGGCGTTGCTGTTCCACAAAGGGCAATTGCTTGAGGAAGCCGGCGATCCCGTCGCCGCCCGCGCGAGTTATCTCACCGCGCAGACCGCCCTGGAGGCGCTTTCACCCACCACCCGCAAGACCATCAACAACCGTGCGCTGACGGAGAAGATTGACAGAGCATTGAAGCGGTTGGAGGCGCCACCTTCTATTGAGTGCAATCCAACGCGATAGTGGTCGGCGATCTGCACAGGGTAGCGAGGGCAAAAGGGGCGCAAAGGTTGACCAGTGGCCCTTAACGAATGATGAAAGACTTTCTCGCTCAAAGTCACCGCGATCGTCCGAACCTTTTGCGAAACGGAAGCCTGACTAGGAAGTGCCAGAATATTCGTAGTATCAGCCAAAGGAATAGAAACGGCATGATTAGCACGGAACCAATCAAGGTGAGGGCGAGGAGCAATCCTCCCTTGGCGCCCAAAGGAGGGCTTTCGGGTGTCTGGCCGTCCGCATCGGTAATGTCGTCGCCCTCTTCTCCAAATAACCGACCACCTAGCACGCCTGCGATGCTTCGCAACTTGTCAAGGAACTGGTAGTCCGCGTCATCATCCAGGTCGTCGGTCCACAGCTGTTCCGCTTCCATATTGATGTATCGCAGGCGCCCGTTGCTTTGCCCGTTCCAGATGATCGGCCCTCCCTGGCCGCCAGACAACGTACCGTCGTCCTTCACAAGTTTCACAAAATCCTGAGACGTAAGTGGAGGCTGTCCTGAGGAAAGTTTGATTGTGACGACGTAGCTCATTGAAAGATGCCCCCCAACCATTCGATCAAATCGCCACGCCGAAGAGCCGGTTGTGTTCGAGGATGAGATAGCGGTCCGTCATGCCGGCGAGGTAATCGCACACGGCGCGCGGGCGGCCCCATTTGCGGATGCGTTTGCGCGCGCCTTCGCCCATGGCGTCCGGATGCTTCAGGAAATGAGTGAACATCATCTCCAGCAAACGCACCGCCCGCAGATTGGGCTCATGCACGACGGGGTTGTAGTAGAGATTGGTGTAGAGGTAATCGCGCAGCTCGAGGTTCAGCCGCTTCCGGCGATCGCTGTAACGAACGAGAGCCTTTGCCTGCCGTCGAACCTCGTCGGCGGACTGCACGCCCGAAGCGAGGATCGCGGTCTCGGTCGAGGTCACGACATCGCGCACATGGCCGTCGATCAGGCAGCGGATGATGAAGTAACGCCGGGTTTCGTCCGCGAGATCGCCGTGCTCGCGCTTGATCGAGCGGCTCGCCTCGGTCCAGAGCTTCACGTCGCGGCGCAACTTGCGTTCGTCGAGCAAGCCCGACTCCAGGCCGTCGTCCAGATCGTGGCTGTAGTAGGTGATCTCGTCGGCAAGATTCGCCACCTGCGCTTCGAGCGAGGGCGAACGGTGCTGGAACTCCGCGCGCTTGCCTGGCTTGTCGTAGCTGGTCTGGTGTTTGCCCAACCCTTCGCGGGTTTCCCAGGACAGGTTTAAGCCGGCGAACTTCGGGTACTTCTGCTCCAACTCCTCGACCACGCGCAGGCTCTGCGAGTTGTGCTCGAAGCCGCCGTGCTGCTTCATGAGCTTGTCGAGCACGGCCTCGCCCTTGTGACCGAACGGCGAATGCCCGAGGTCATGGGAGAGCGCGATGGTCTCGGCGAGATCCTCGTTCAAGCGCAGCGCGCGGGCGATGTTCCGCGAGATGGCGGCTACCTCCATCGTGTGCGTAAGCCGTGTGCGCAAGTGATCGCCGCTGCCATTGAGGAAGACCTGGGTCTTATACTCGAGCCGGCGGAACGCCTTGGAATGAATCACCCGATCGCGGTCGCGCTGGTATTCGGTGCGCCAGAGCGGCGGCTCTTCCGTGAACTTACGGCCGCGCGATTCGGCGCTGAACTGCGCGTACGGCGCCAGCGTCTCGCGCTCGCGCTGTTCCAGTTCCTGGCGGGTTTGGGGCATGGAGTTAAGGACTAATTCGCTGGGGCGAATTCAAAGTCACGGCGGCGCAGCAGCACCGCCCTACCGAAACAGGGTAGGTCGGACCTGCCGGTCCGCCGATTATTTCCGCGAACAAGCGGAGCGATGTTCGCGGTCAAGTGCATCCGCATCCACTAATTTCCCAGGAGTTCCTGCACGGACACACCGCGCAGCTCGAAGATGCGGCGGATGGCGTCCTCGATCAGGTTGTTCGGGCACGACGCACCGGCCGTGACGCCGACCACGATCTTCCGATCGGTCGGCAACCAGTTCTGCGTCTCAACTTCTTCCTTACGCTCCTGATTATAGTGCCGGATCAAGTGGGCTGACTCCATGCGGCTGGCGTTGCGGATGAAGAAAGTCGGCAGCTTGCCTTCGCCCATCTCGGCGAGGTGCGAGGTGTTGGACGAGTTGTAACCGCCCACGACGATCAAGAGGTCCACGGGATCGGCGAGCAGCTTTTGCAACGCGTCCTGCCGGTCCTGGGTGGCGCCGCAGATCGTGTCGAAGAACCGGAAATGATCGCGTAGCTTTTCCTTGCCGTGCTTCTTTTCCATCGCGGCCCGGACGCGGCGCTGCACTTCCTCGGTCTCGCCGCGCATCATGGTGGTTTGATTGGCCACGCCCACCGCCTTCAAATGAATCTCCGGATCGAAGCCGGCCGAGTGCGCGTCCTTGAACTTCGTCAGGAACTCCTGCTTGTCGCCGCCGTTGAGGATGTAATTGCAGACGTAATCGGTCTCCTTGAGGTTGTAAACGACGAGGTAATGCCCGCCGCCGATGGCGGTGGCCTGGGAGCTGGTGGCCATCGTCTCCTCGTGCCAGGCCTTGCCGTGGATGATGCTGGTCACGGACTCGCTGGCGTTTTGGCGCACGCGTTTCCAGACGCTCATGACGTCGCCGCAGGTGGTGTCCACCTCGATGCAGCCCTTCAGCCGGATCTTCTCGCGAGTGTTCACCTCGGTGCCAAACGCCGGGATGATCACAATGTCTTCCTCAGTGAGCTGGGCGAGTTCCTCGTCGGACGGCCGGCTGGTAATGGTGACGATGCCCATCGCGCGGACCTGTTCGTTGACCTCGGGGTTGTGAATGATCTCGCCGAGCAGGAAGATGCGTTGCGGCGGCGGGAAGACCTTGCGGGCGGCGTAGGCCAGATCGATGGCCCGCTCGACGCCGTAGCAAAAGCCGAATTCCTTCGCGAGCTTGATGGTCACCTGGCCGTCGGGCGACGACAACACGTGGCCGTGGGCGCGAATGCGCTCGACGAGTTCGCTGCGATAGTGCTGGAGCACCTGGGCCTGGACAACTTCCATGATGTCCGGCCGGCGCAGATTGACTTTCCGAGGTGGTGGGGTGGTGGCAACCGACATGGGCGCGAACTTAACAGGAGTCGCCGAGCCGTCCAGCCGAATACCCAACCTGCCCGTTCGCCTGCGCAACGATCTCCGAACCGGCGCGGCGCGGCGGTTGAAACTTCCCGGCCGGCTTGGAAACCGGCGCTCCTCCCGCAACTGCGCGGTTGGAGGCCGGTGCTCGGATGCGCCCCGGCTCCCCGAGACGCTGGAAAATCGCTTTTCAGCCGTCCGTCCGCCGACTAAGTTCATTTCCATCACTCGCAGACGCCGGTCGCCTCGCGAATAATCTCCGACCGGGCGGCGTCCACGCAGCACACCATGAAAACTCGCACCCTCCTCTTAACCGCCGCCTTCGCGGCCATGTTCAATGTGTCCCCCACCCGCGCCGAGGTGGATTTCGCCAAGCAAGTCGCGCCCGTGCTCGAGAAGCATTGTATCTCCTGTCACGGACCCGAAAAGAAGAAGGGCAAGCTGCGGCTCGATCTCCGGGCCGAGGCCTTCAAGAATGCGGAAGTGATTGTCGCGGGCAAGGCCGCCGACAGCGATCTCTACAAGCGCGTGCTGCTGCCAAAGGACGACGAGGACCGGATGCCAAACGAAGGCGAACCACTCGCGAAGGAGCAACAGGATCTGCTGCGCGACTGGATCAACGAAGGTGCCAAGTGGCCCGAGGACTTCGTCGTCAAGGGCAAGGAATCCGCGCCCAAGAAGGAGATCGCCTGGCCGCCGGAGCATCAATTGAGCGACGCCGAGAAGAAGGCGGTCGAGAAACTAAACAGCCTCGGCATCGCCATCCGGCCGATCGCGTTGAACTCGAACTGGCAGACAGCGAATCTCCGGGTGTTCAGCGGCGAACTGAATGACGACGTGCTGGGCGCGCTCGGTCAGGTGGCCGGCCTGGTGGACCTGAACCTCGCGAGCACGGCCATCGACGACGCGAAGCTGGCCCAGCTCGCCGGCTTGAAAAACCTGATGACCCTGCATCTCGAGAACACCAAGGTCACCGACGCCGGGCTCAAGCATCTCGCCGGCATGGCGTACCTGAATTACCTCAACGTTTACGGCACCGCCGTCACCGACGCCGGCCTCGACGAGCTCAAGACGCTGAAACGGTTGGAAAAACTTTACGCCTGGCAGACGAAAGTTACGGAGGCCGGCGTCGCCAAGTTGAAGGAAACCTTGCCCGCAGTGGACGTGAACACCGGCGCGGCCCTGGTGGTGATCGAGGAGAAAAAGGAAGAGAAGAAAGACGACAAGAAGGAGGAGAAGAAGTGAACCTCGGAACGGAACTGTTTGGTGGGAGCGCGGGGCTGCGACCCGCAGCAGGTGACGAAATGGAACGTTGTCTCGAAACTACGAAGCGCGGACTGCGATTCACCCGCTGCGACTCACAGAGTCGCTGCCCGGTGCCGCCGCCATCGGCAATGGTGGGGCGCGTCGCTCCGCGCGCGCCGCTGCGAAACCGGCTGACACGGTTGGCCACCCTGACTTCCCTGCTTCTCGCTTTTGGCCTTTCACATTTGTCCGCCGCCGAGGAAGCCAAACCCGCCGCGACGAACGATGTTGTCGCCATCTTCCCCGACAAGGCGCTCGAGAAAGCCGTCCGCCGCCAGGTGTTTGCCAAGCGCGAAAACGCCGAGCCGATCACCGCCACCGACGTCGCGGACGTCGCAATCATCGAAGGCCGCGGGCTTGGGATCAAAGACCTCACGGGCCTGGAGCATTGCCGCAAAGTCGCGCTGATCAACTTTGCCGAAAACCAGATCGTCAACGTGGCTCCCCTCGCCGGCCTGCCGCGCCTCCAGTCGCTCGACCTTTCGAAGAATCAGATCAAGTCCATCGCGCCCCTGGCCACCAACACCGCGCTCCAATATCTCGAACTCTCGTTCAATCAGCTCAAGAAGCTTGAGCCCGTCGCCGGCCTGACCAATCTGGCCACGCTGCTCGTCGCGCACAACGAGCTCACCGATGTCTCGCCGGCGTTTGGGCTGCCCAAGCTGCATTCGCTGCACCTCGACGGCAACCGCGTCAGCAAGTTGAAGGGGATCGCCGGCTTGAAGCGACTCGACCTGCTCTCGGCCAGTGACAATCGCATCAGCGACCTGGCGCCGCTACAGGGGTTGACCGATCTACGCTTCCTCGCGCTCGAGAACAACCGGCTGAAGGATCTGCAACCGCTGGTTGAGATGGCGGAGAAGGACATGGCCGGCGAACACCGCTTTGCCCCGTTCCTGCGCCTGTACCTCAAGGGCAACAAGCTGACGTCGAAGAAGGCGCTGGCGCAATTGGAGAATCTGCGCGGATTCGGCGTGAAGGTGAACGCGGGCGAATGACCGGGTGGAGGGCGGCCGCCGCGCAATGCCGCTGGCGATCCATTTTCGACCACGCTACGCTCGGCGCTCGTGAACTCCGAATCCCTTTCCGCTCCGCCAACCGCGCAACGGTTGGTCGCGCTGGATGCCTTCCGCGGCGCGATCATGCTGTTGATGGCGTCGAGTGGTTTCGGCGTGCCGCAAGTGGCGAAGGTGTTTCCTGACAGTGAAGTTTGGAAGTTTCTGGGGCACCATTTCGATCACGCCGAGTGGGCCGGTTGCACGCTGTGGGACCTCATCCAACCGGCGTTCATGTTCATGGTTGGCGTGGCGCTGCCCTGGTCGATCGCGAATCGGCGGGCGCGCGGGCAGTCGTTTAACCTGATGTTCGGCCATGCTCTGTGGAGGTCACTCGCGCTGGTGTTGCTGGCGGTCTTCCTCACGTCGGCCTGGAGCCAGCGCACGGAATGGATTTTCCCGAACGTGCTCGCACAGATCGGCCTGGGCTATCCGGTGCTGTTCGTGATCGCGTTCGCCCAGTCGCGCACGCAATGGATCTCGGCGTTTGGAATTCTCTTCCTCTACTGGCTCGCGTTCGCGCTGCACCCGTTCGCGCCACAGGGCTTTGACTGGACCATCGTCGGGGTCGCCACAGACTGGCCGCATCTCACCGGCTTCGCAGCGCATTGGGACAAGAACTTCAACTTCGCCGCGATGGTCGATCAGTGGTTCCTCAACCTTTTTCCACGCGAAATGCCGTTCGTCTTCAACGCCGGTGGCTACCAGACGCTGAACTTCGTGCCGTCAATTGCCACGATGGTTTTCGGCGCGATCGCGGGCGGCATCCTCCGCGACGAGGACGAGATCACTGGCAAGTTGCGGAAGTTGGTGACCTTCGGCATTGCGGGGATGGCACTGGGTTTCCTAATCGGCGCGCTTGGGCTGTGCCCGATCGTAAAGCGGATCTGGACGCCGTCGTGGGCGATCTACAGCAGCGGCCTCGTGGCACTACTGCTGGCTGGATTCGTCGCGCTCATCGAATGGCAGGGCTGGAAGCGCTGGGCCTTCCCGCTGGTCGTGGCCGGTGTGAATCCGATCACGCTCTATTGCCTGTGGCAGTTAACCGGCAGCGCCATCCGGGAAAGCATCCGCACGCATCTCGGGCCGGACATCTTCGCCAGCTTCGGTTCCATTTATAGCCCGACGATCGAGCGCACGGCAACACTGCTGGCGTTCTGGCTGATCTTGCTCTGGATGTACCGACGCAAAATCTTCCTGCGAATCTGAGGGCGGCGTTTACGCTTCCTTCACCTTCACCTTGCGACCGGCGATGCCCGAGCGGTTCAACTTGGCGACGATGGCATTGGCGTGTTCCGCGGCGACCTCCACGAAGGTGTGTTTGTCGCGGAGATCAACGGTGCCGATGACTTTGGCCGGCAGGCCGGTCTCGCCCATGATCGCATTCACCAGGTCGGACGCGCCGAGGCCCGCCAAAGTGCCGACGTTTACGTGCAGGCGGGTGTTGCCTTCGGGCTTCGCGGCCTTGGGCTTCTTGTCGACAGGTGCTGCGGGCGCAGACTCTCCAGCCAGCGACGGTGACACGGCCGATGAAGGCGCTTTCCCCAGAGGCGGCATCGGCTCGAAGTCGCGGGGCATGGGCGCAACCGCCGGCACAACGGGCGTTGGCCGCATGGCCCGAACTGGCCGCTCATCGCGGCGGGGCGGAAACTCCCGGCTGACCGGTCGGCGGTCGTCCCGGCGATCGTCATTGCGCGGACCGCGTTCGAAGCGGTCGCCCGGGCCGGGGCCGCGGTCGTCGCGCGGATAACCACGGTCAAATCGCGCACCTCGATCGGCGCCCTCATCGCGATACGGTCGACGCCCCTCGGGCGGATAACCCCGTTCAGGTCCGCGATCTGGGCCGCGGTCATCGCGGCGCAAGGGGCGCTCGGGCGCGCGCGCTGGCTCCCGCAGCGGCGCCCGGGCAAGGGGCCGGGCCGCCGGCGGAACTGGCCGGGCTACCGGCAACGCAACCGGGGTTTCGCCTTCGTCTTTGAGAGTGGATCCTTTGACAGTTCCCGGAGCCTTGCTTTTCGGCTCACTGGTTGCCGGGGACTTGCCGGAAGCCTCGGCAGGCGGCGCCACGGGTTGCGGCACGGCCGGCTCGGTTGCTTGCGCCGCGATCTGGACCGCTTTGGGCAACTGCGCCAGCGACTGGGCGAGCATTGATTTCTTCGCCGTGGGAGCTTTGTCCTCCGGCGCTTCACTGCCTTGCTGCAAATGATGCAGTACGGCCGAGACGATGTCCGTCGAGCTGAAGCCTTCTTCGAGCAGGCGCTCGATCAAAAGATCCTGCCGCTTGAACTGCCCGCTTTGGAGCGTGGCCCGCACTTTGTTGACGACGATATTGCTCCGGGCCTCGCCGACTTCTTCGATTGTCGGCACGCGCCCCCGCAGCATCCGCACGTTGATGAAGCGTTCGACATTGCGGATCTGAAACAGCTCACGTCCCGAGGCGAAGGAGATGGCCCGACCGCTGCGGCCTGCGCGGCCAGTGCGGCCGATGCGATGCACGTAGTCCTCCACGTCATACGGCAGGTCGTAATTGAACACCACTTCCACATCGTCCACATCGATGCCGCGCGCCGCCACGTCGGTGGCCACCAGAAACTCGAGGCCCGACTTGCGGAAGCGGTTCATCACGCGATCGCGCTGGGCCTGGTTCATGTCGCCGTGCAAGCGATCCGCCTGGTAGCCCTGCGCTTCGAGGTGTTCCACCAGTTCATCGACCATCCGCTTGGTGTTGCAGAAAATAATGCCCAGCTTGAGATCGTGGATGTCGATCAGGCGCGTGAGCAGCTCGACCTTAAACCGGCGATCCACCTCGAAATAAGTCTGCTCGACGGTCGTCACCGTAAGCGTCTTCTGCTCGATGGCCACGCTCTGCGGCTCACGCGCAAACTTCTCGATCAACAGCTTGATCGGCCGCGGCATCGTGGCCGAGAAGAAGACCGTCTGCCGTACGGCGGGCATGCTGAGAAGAATCTTTTCGATGTCCTCCCGGAAACCCATGTCGAGCATCACGTCCGCTTCGTCGAGGATGATCATCTTCAACTTGTCGAGGCGCAGGCTGCCGCGGTCCATATGATCCATCACGCGACCCGGCGTGCCGATGACGATCTGCGCGCCCTGCTTGAGACCGTAAAGCTGCCGTTCGTAGGACTGCCCGCCGTAGACGGGCAGCGCGATAATGCCGCGCTTGAACAAAGCCAGCTTGTGGACCTCCTCCGAGACCTGCACCGCCAGCTCGCGCGTGGGGCAAAGGATGAGCACCTGCACGGCCTTGAGCGTCGCGTCGGTTTTCTCGATCGCCGGGATGGCGAAGGCGGCCGTCTTGCCGGAGCCGGTCTGCGACTGGCCGACCACGTCCTTGCCGGACATCAGCACGGGGATGGCCTCGGCTTGGATGGGGGAAGCCTGCTCAAAGCCCAGCTTGTCGATGGCCTTCAGGATTTCGGGAGAAAGGCCCAGTTCAGAAAACAATTTCGGAGTCATACAGCGGTCAATTCGTCGTAACGAGCGGGCGAGCCTAGCGGAACCAGACCGGGGATGTTAGCGAAATTTTTGAGGCAGGCAGAGGCACCTGAAGCCCTCCAAAAGAAAACCTGCTCGCGGGCGCCTCAAACGTTGATTCGCTTCAACGCCCGGCCTGCCCCGCAGCCGGAAACCGGCAGGCAACCGACTACCTCGAGTGGCCCAGATCGCCACCAATCGCTGACCTTCAGTGATGCTTCCATCCGCGATCGACCAGCAGCGCCTGGCCGGTCATCGCGCGGCTGGCGTCGCTCGCGAGGAACAGCACCACCAAGGCGGGCGCGATCGGATTCACGCGTTCCCTGGCGCGGGAACTCGGGCCGCGCGGCATTCGGGCGAACACCGTTTGTCCCGGCTGGATCATGACCGGGCGGCAGTTGAAGATGTT
>JANLTG010000014.1:0-1596 GCA_031362805.1 bacterium | reverse complement strand
AGTGGGCTTCCGAAATCCCTGGCGGTTTAGTTTCGATTCGGGAACCGGACTGCTTTACTGCGGCGACGTGGGGCAGGGAGCTAGGGAAGAAGTGGATATTGTCGTCAAAGGCGGTGATTACGGCTGGAAGTATCGGGAAGGATTCTATCGACCGTCTTACTACACAATTCCACCTGGGGTCTCGTTGCTGGATCCCATTTTGGATTATCCGCATAGCAACGGCCCAACCATACCGGGCGGTATGGCCGTCGGCGTTTCGATATCAGGCGGTGTCGTTTATCGGGGTAGCCGTTTTGGGCAGTTGCAGGGGCTCTACGTTTTCGGCGACTATGGCAACAATCGAATCTTCGCCGTCCGCTACGATCATGTAACTGGTTCAATTAGTGACTTTCAACAGTTAACCACTTCAACCTCTCCTGTCGCCTTTGGAAATGATCCTTCCAACGGCGACATCCTTATTGTCGGTTACGGTGGCACAATTAGCCGCCTGATCTACTCGACGAGTCCGGTGCAAGGCCAGCCCTTGCCGGGCTTACTTTCGCAGACCGGAGCGTTCGTGCCACCCGTCGCCAACCTTATGCCGCAGGCCGGCATCGTACCTTACGAGTTGAACCTGCCGTTCTGGTCGGATTACGCGATCAAGTCGCGCTGGTTCTCGATCCCCAACGTCAACGACACGATGGCGTTCAGCGCCGGCGGTAACTGGCTCTTCCCCACGGGCACGGTCTGGATCAAACACTTCGACTTTGAATTCACCAACGGCGTGCCCGCGTCGCGTAAGCGCCTGGAGACCCGCTTTCTGGTGAAGAATCTGGACGGCGTCCACGGCTTCACCTATCGCTGGAACGCAGGGCAGACCGACGCAACTCTCGTGCAGGACGGCGGCCAGGACGAACTGCTGGCAGTGTTCAATCCCAATGGCACGCTGCTCCGTGAACAGCTCTGGCGTTATCCAGCCCGAAGCGAATGCCTCCAGTGCCATACCCCGGTTGGCGGCTTCGCGGCGGGCTTCAACACCGTGCAACTGAACCGTGCGCACGACTACGGCAACGGTCCAACCAACCAGATCGAGGTGCTGAGCAGGGTCGGCTACTTCGCTGCCGTCGCGAGTGATGTCCATGCACTGCCCGCCCTGTCGCGGCCCGACGAAGCCGGCGTCAGTCTTGAGCGCCGGGTGCGCTCTTACCTCCAGGCCAATTGTGTGCAATGCCATCAACCGGGCGGTGCAGCACTGGGAAGCTGGGATGCGCGGATCGCGACGGCCACCGACCTTGCGGGCCTGATCAATGGCCCGCTGGTGAACAACCTGGGCACCCCGGCGAACCGCGTGCTGGCAGTGGGCGACACGGCGCATTCGGTGTTGTTGCAAAAGATGTCCGCACGCGGACCGGGCCAGATGCCGCCGCTGGGGTCGAGCATCTCCGATCCCGCCGGGATCGCCCTGCTCACGGAATGGATCAATGCACTTCCCGCCCGGCAAACCTTTGCCGATTGGCAAGTCGCGGTATTTGGTTCCACGAGCGATCCGAATGCGGCGGCGGAGTTTGACTTCGATGACGATGGCGCGAGCAATTACCTCGAATGGCTGACCGGCAC
>JANLTG010000001.1:0-38261 GCA_031362805.1 bacterium | reverse complement strand
TTCGACGAAGGCGTCGATCTCCTCGGCCGTTACCGAGGTGCGGGCCGCGAACACGACGAAGTGGGACGCGTCCACCACCTGCCGTTGTCCCCAGGCTTGCGCCATAAGCTTTTCCCGCGTGGTCCGGTCGTCGATCACGAGAAACCGATACGGTTGCAGACCGAAAGACGAAGGGGACAGCACCAGGGTTTCTTCCAGGGCCGACCAGACATCGCTGCTGACCTTGCGGTTCGGATCGAAGCTCTTGGTGGCATAGCGCCACTTCAGGGCGGACAGGAGTTGGTCTTGGTTCAGGTTGGGCATGTTGGATTGCTTTGAAGATGGAGGTTTGAATTCGTTGTCGCTTGATGACTGAAACTTAATTGGCTGGCGCGGCGCCGGCGACGCTGAGGGTCAGCTCGATCTCGTCGGTAACCTTGTCCTGCGGCGCGCCCGGGTTGATGCCGAAGTCGGAACGCTTGATGGTGAAGGTCGAGCGGATCACGAGCAGATCACCTTTCAGGTTCGGCACCCGTTGGCCGAGCTTGCCCTTCAGATAACTGAACTTCACGGGCGCGGAGATTTCCTTGGTGACGCCCTTGATCGTCAGCGGGCCGGTGACCTCCGCCGTGGTGTTGTCCCCGCTGGTCTTCACATTCTTCAGCGACTTCGCCTCGAACGTAATCGCGCCGTGTTTGGCGGTGTCCAGCCACATCTCGCTGTGCAGGTGGTCCTTCATCATTGAGTTCGGGACCAGCAACGTCTTGGCGTCGACGACGAGCTTGCCGGTGGTGGCCGCGGGATTGGCGGGGTCAAACATGACCATGCCGCTGATGCCGTTGGCGCTGCCCGTGATCGCTTCCAGCGGGGCGTCGAGCTTGAAGACGGCGTTGTTGACGCCTTTCGGATCCTTGAAGTCGAAGTGGATTGGGCCGGCGAACGCGGCGCTGCTGATGGAAGTAAGCGCGAGGAGCGTGAGGATGTTTTGTTTCATGTTGATCAACGGTTGGTTTTTGGTTTGCGAATGAAAATGGCCAGGGTGGTGAGCGCAAGCCCGCCGAGCAGGCTGGCAGCGAATAGTTCCACTCCGGGTACAAATCGGTTTTCCCAGGTGCGTCCTTCGAGGCCCGTCACGTCGTCCATCGTAACGATCTCGACGCGGTTCTTGGTCCATCCCGTGTTGGCTCCGGCGGCGGTCCAGTACGCCGTAACGATCGCCGCCTCCAGGAAGGCGACGATCAGGAGCGTTCGCGCGACAATCTTGCGGTTCACGGCTGGCACAAGGGCTGATGACTCCGGGTGGGAGGAATGACGGCCGACAATCTTCCTGCGATTGCCGGCGCGTCAACCCGTTCAATTCATGTCGAAGAGGAGCACCTGTGCGTCGGACTTGCCGGTGAATTGCAGCGCGCCTTCATCGCTGACCTCGACGCCATCGCCGCCGGTCAAGGGCTGGCCGTTCAGTTCGACGTCGCCTTCCGCGACATGGACCCAGGCATGCCGGCGTGGTCGTAACGTGTGCGTCACCGATTCGCCATGCTTGAACTTGCCGAGCCACAACTCGGTGTCTTGGTTGATCGCCAGGCTGCCGTCGCGGCCGGTCTTGCTCGTGATCAAGTGCAGCTTGCCGGTCGTGGCGTCGGTCATCTTCATCTCGGCATAACGCGGTTGATAACCCCGCTTGTCGGGCAGCACCCACATTTGCAGGAGATGCACCGGCTCCTTGGGCGAGGGATTGAATTCGCTGTGTTGCACGCCCGTGCCGGCGGCCATGTATTGAAACTCACCGGGCCGGATGGTGCGGCCGTTGCCCAGCGAATCCTTGTGCTCCAGCGCGCCGCTGAGCACGTAGGTGATGATCTCCATGTCGCGGTGCGGATGCGTGTCGAACCCACCGCCCGGCGCGACGCGGTCGTCATTGATCACCCGCAGCGAGCGGAAACCCATGTGTTGCGGATCATGGTAATCCGCGAAGCTGAAGGTGAAGTGCGTGTCGAGCCAGCCGTGATTCGCCCGGCCCCGGTCGTTTGCTTTGCGTATCTTTGTCATGCGAAGACAGTAACCACGGTTCGCGCCGCCCGTGAAATATCATGTTGCTTCGCTCACCATACCCGGAAGGTATGGCGGATGCCAGTTGCGCATTTCAGTTCGAGACGTGGCGCCAACAAACGCGCGCCAGCGTCTTGGACTGCGCGTGCTGCTGCACCGCTTTGTGAGGCGTCCGACGTTGCGTGAGGCTGCGGCTGATCCGTGATCGTCCGAAAGCGGTGTCGCCGCTGCGCTTTGCCACCGCACTCCAAAACCTGGCGGAGGATCTAGCTCTCCTCCTTGTTCTGCTGCCGCCCTCGCAGTTACCAATTGTTTTGTCTGCCGGCTGCAAACCGCAATTCAGCGGAGACCCGATGCGACGGACGCCGGTGCAGTCGCCAGTTCATAGCACACGGCTTCGCGGTCGTTGCGCACAAGCAGGTAGCGCCCCGCCAGCGTGGGATGATTCCAGGTCTTGCTGGTCAAAGCGTCGAGCCGGCCGAGTTCCTCAAAGCCGTCCGGTTTGGCCGCGACCAGCGCCACGAAACCGCGCTCGGCCTGCACGAGGATCAAGTCATCGACGAGCAGTGTCTGGCCTGAACCGTAGCGGCCGTCCTTCCATTTGCGTTCACCGGTCGCGACATCCACGCACGCGATCAATCCGTCGTCGAGGCCGTAGAGAAACCCGTCGCGGACGGTCGCGCTGTTGAACTGGGTCTTCATCATCTTGTTCTTCCAGAGCACTTCGGCGGCGAGCTGTCCGTCACCGGTCGCGGTGATCTTCAACATCTCGCAACCCATGCCGTAGCCGGCGGAGATGAACACGCGGTCTTCGCCCAGCACCACGGGTTGGGCCGCCTTTGGCCAGTTGTCCTTGGCCCACGGATGATTGAGCAACAGCTTGCCGGTGGCGGGTTCGTGCGCGGTCAGGCTCGACGCGTTCACGGACAACACGACGCTTCGACCCGCGAGCGTGGTCAGAATCGGCGACGAATAGCCGGACTTGTCGGTGCCGACCGCCCAGAGCGGTTTGCCCGAGGAACGCTCGTAGGCCAGCAGCGTCGGGCCACTGGTCAGACCGCCGGTGACCACGACGACATCACCGAAGACCAGGGGCGAGCCACTGATGCCCCAGGTCAAGTTCGGCAGTTTGTTTTCGCCCAGCACATCACGTGACCAAAGGCTGTGGCCGTCGTCGGCGTCGAGGCAATCGAGAATGCCCGTGCCGCCAATGGCGAAGACTTTCCCGTCGTGAATTGTAGGCGTGGCGCGCGGGCCGTCCCCACCTTGCCATTCACTGAAGCGCACGAGATTCGTGTGCGCCCAGAGCAGCCGGCCGGTCAACAGTTCGTAGCAGGTGACCAGCTCGGCGTCGCCGCGTTGCTCCTGGGTGAAGGCCTTGCCTTGGACCACGGCGAAGGCCGACCAGCCCTCGCCGATCGCTTGTCGCCAGAGTTCCTTCGGCGGTTGCGCGTTCCAGTCGCGGGCGAGATTTGCGCCACGAACCATTCCGTCGCGATCAGGTCCGAAGAACTGCGGGACATCCGCCGCGCCGGCGATCTTCGTGTCCACCTTCACCTCCGTGATCCCGTTGGTTGCGGGCAGGCTGGTGTATCGCCGCTCCGGTCCTTCCGTCCAGCGCCAGACCAGTCGCGGCAGACCGCGGCCATCGACCGTGCCGTCCACGCGCACCGCCTTGCTCAGGCCGAACACGGCGAGCCCGACCAACGCCAGCGTGAGCAGCCGCGGTTTCCAGCGGACCCGGCTCAACAGCGCGAACCAAAGCACCACGAGCAGGCTCGTGAGCAGCCCGATGGCGGACTCGGCCCAGCTCTTGAAGTTCCGGTCCATCTCCGGCTGAAGTTGAACCGCGGCGATGCCGAGGGCGGCGAGGGCGACGAGGCTGATCGGGATCCAAAGGCGATGACCGCGCCGCGTCGGTTTGGGATTGCTCATGGGTGGAATGGGTTGGGTTTCTAAATACGAAATTGCGAAGAGATCACCGCGCGGGCGTGTCGTGCCAGCAGGCGCCACAGACCAAGGCGAGGCTGGTTAACAACAAGAAGGCAGCGGTCATGGTTGGGGGCGATTGGTTTTGTGCGGGTTACTTCGCGACCGGCGCGCTCGCCAGCGTTTTGTAGGCGGGGGCGGCTTCCTGCCAGCCGCCGCCGAGGGCCTGATAGAGGCGCACGGCATTCTGGCTCAACGTGCGCTCGCTGATCGCGAGTTCCTGTTGCGCGGCGTAGAGCGATCTTTCCGCTTCCAGCACATTGAGGAAATCCACCAGACCGCTGCGGAACTGGTCGGTCGCCAGGGTGACGGCCCGGCGGCCGGCGACTTCGGATCGAATCAATTCACGGTGCCGCTCCTGTTCCTTGCCGAAGCCGACGAGCGCGTTCTCCACTTCCTCGAGCGAGGTCAGCACGGTTTGCTCGTAGCGAATCAAAGCCTGTTCCTGCCGCGCATTTTCCACGCGAATGTTTTGCCGGATGCGTCCCGCGCTGAAGATCGGCCAGCGCAAACTCGGGCCCAGTGACCAGAAGCGGCTGCCGCTCTCGAGGAAGTCCTCCGCTTCGATGCTTTGCACGCCGGCGGCGCAGGTGAGATAAAACTTCGGAAACAACTCCGCCGTCGCCACGCCAATGCGTGCTGTGGCGGCCGCGAGTTCACGTTCCGCCCGGCGGACGTCGGGCCGGCGCCGCAGCAACTCCGAGGGAAGGCCCGTCGGGACGGCGCGGGCGGCACTGGGAATTGGCGACTCCGGACCAAGCTGACTCGCCAGTTCGCCCGGCGCTTTACCGAGCAACACTGCCAGTCGATGTTGCGCGCGCTGGATTCCCTGTTCGAGCGGTGGAATGAACGCGGCCGTCGCCGCGACATGCGACTCCGCGCGGGCGCTGTCGAGTTCGCCGCTCAGCCCGGCTTGCATCCGGTCCTGCGTCAACGCCAGCGTTTGCTGCTGGGCACGCAAATTCTCGCGGGCTACGGAGAGTTGTTTCTGCAAGCCGCGCAGATCGAGGTAGCCCAGTCCCACTTCCGCCAGCACGGAGATCAAGGTTCCGTTCGCACTGTCTTCCGCAGCTTCCAGATTCGCTTGGGCCGCCTCGACGCCGCGGCGGTTGCCGCCGAACACATCGAGCTCCCAGTTCAAATCGAGACCCGCAACGAAGTTATCCTGAGTAAGACCTGCGCCGGCCGCTTCCAACAGGTCACCTTGATACGTGTTTCCGCTGGTGCGCGACCGCTGATAGGCCCCGGCGGCATCCACTTGGGGAAACAGGCTGGAGCGCACGCTGCCGCGCAATGCCCGCGCCTCGCGCACGCGCGCCTGGGCGAGTCGCAAATCGTGGTTGGCCGCGGTGGCCTCCACCATCAGCGAATCCAGCAGCGGATCTTTGAAGAGCGTCCACCAACGCGTCAGCGCGTCGGTCGGGACATGGTTGGTGTCGTTGGTCAACGCCGCCGTGCCCAGACTGGTGTAGCCGTTTGGCACCGCTGCTTTGGGTGTTTGATAATCTGGCCCGACCTTGCAGCCGGTGACGACCACTGCGAGCGCCGACCCGAGAAGCAGTGTCGTTGCGTATCGGCGGATGATTCCGGGAGGGACGCGGTGGCTTGGCGCACCCAGTTTTCGAAGACGCAGACGTTGACGAGGCGGCCGCGTGTTCGTCCGGATAAATGACCTTCGCCGATTTATGAGGGGAATTTGTTCCGGCGGTGCGGGCTGAAATTGAACGGGTAGGTTCATGGCTGGCCTTGCGGGTTGTGCATCGCAGTTTGCAATCCGTCGGCAGCGATGAACACGTCCATCTGCTGGCCGACGAACAGCGGCAGGTCAGCGCGCTCGATCCGATAAATCGCCTGCATCACGCGCGTGTCCACGCGTTCGTTGCTCGCCCCGGTGAGCGAGGTCTTCGGCACCACATACGGCTCGAAGCGGACGAAACGCAGCGGGGTGCTGAAGTTCGCGTTGCCGCGGACCTGCGCCGTGGCCCGGGCCGAGGGTTTGACCCGCCAGGCTTCGTGCTCGTCGATGTCCACGCGGACGTGCAACGGATCGACGGCACCCATCACCAGCCACGGCTGGGTCGCCGCCCCGGCGGCGGCGAACTCGCCGGGCCGGATTCTCAGTTGCAGAATGCGCCCGTTGATCGGTGCCAGGATGGTGCTGCGGGCGAGTTCGGTTTCCACCGTGGCGATGGCCGCCTCAGCGGCCGCCACGCCCGCCTTGGCCGCGGATATCTGGGCGTCCGCCGCCAGCACGTGAGCCTCGGCAATCTCGACGGCGCTGCGGCGCCGCGACAATTCTTCAGCGCTGATGCTGCGCGGATCGGCCACCGCTTCGGCGATGCGCAGGTTCCGCTGAACATCGGCGAGCGTGGCGCCGGCCGTGCGGGCTTGCGCATTCGCGGTGGCGACGCCGGCCTGGCGCGTCGCCAGATCGCTGCGGCGTTCGGCGAACTGGGCTTCGAGCGCGCGGGTGTCGAGCTTCACGAGCGGTTCGCCGGCCTTCACGTTCTGGCCCACGGTGACCATGACTTTTTCCACCACCCCGGGCACGTGCGCGCTGAGGGAAATGTTTTCGGAGCTGGCTTCGATCAGCCCAACGGCGGCGACCCGCTCATTGAAGGTGGCGCGGGGCGGCGCGATCGGCGGCTCGGTGCTCGTGCGACTGGGCTGGGTGCGCACGATGGAAACGGTGGCCAGCGAGAGCACCACGACGGCGCTGAGGGGGAGGATGACGTTTTTCATGGGGACAGGTTCAATTGCGTTGTTCAGTGCGAAGTATCTTCCCATCGTCCATGTGGGCGATGGTGTCGGCGAAGTGATAGACCCGGCTGTCGTGCGTGACGACGATGACGGCGCGGTCAGGATGAACGGCCGAGCTGGCGAGCAGTTCCATGACGGCCTCGCCGGTCGCGTGATCCAGCGCGGCGGTCGGCTCGTCGCAAACCACCAGCCGTGGTTCGTGGACGAGGGCGCGCGCCAGGGCCACGCGTTGCTGCTGGCCACCAGAAAGTTTGGCGGGTGGCGCCTCCATGCGCGCTTCAAGACCGAGCCGCACCAGCAATGCGCGCGCGCGATCCACCGCCTCGCGGCGTTTCATGCCGGCGGCGAGCAAAGGGACCGCGGCATTCTCGGCCGCCGTGAGCGCTGGCAATAGATTGTATTGCTGAAAGACGAAGCCCAGGTTTCGACGCCGGAAGAGTATCCGTTCCTCCGGGGGCAGCGCCTGCGTGTTCTCACCGAACAATTCAACCGCACCTTCCGCGGTGTCCAACAAGCCGGCAATGACGGAGAGCAAGGTCGTCTTGCCGCAGCCGCTCGGGCCGACGAGAAACGAAAGCTGGCCCTGCTGGACTTCGAAATCGACGCCGCGCAAGACGTGAATGCGATTGTCGCCCTCTCCGAAATGCTTGTGTACCTCGCGGCAACGCACGGCATCTTGTGCGTGACGCTTGGCGGGGCGCTCCGAATGAGTGGGGGAGTTGGAATTCATACTCGGCTGATTTGAAATCAACGAAACACGGCGGCGGGTTCGAGCACGAGGACGCGGCGGATGCTCAACAGGCTCGCGCCGATGACTACGAGGAACATCAGCACGCCCACGCCGACGGCGTTTTGCCACATCAGGATGATGCCGCGCGTGGCGATCTGGAGCCCGAACACTTCGAAGAACACCGCGGCCATCCCGGTGCCAAAGGCGTAGCCGATGAAACCGACCGTCAGCGCCTGCAACAAGATCATGCCGACCAATCGCCAGTTCGTGACGCCGATGGCTTTGAGCGCGCCGAATTGTTTCAGGTTCTCGACGGTGAAGAGGTAAAAGGTCTGCCCCGAAACCACGAGGCCGACGATGATCGCGATGGCGATGGTGATGCCGAAGTTTACCGGGATGCCGGTGTTCTCCAGATAGTAATGGATGCAATCCCAGCGGAACTCCTCGGTGGTGCGCGCCTTGAGCCCGGTGGTTTCGTTGATGCGCCGGGTCAGTTCCTCCGCCGTGACTCCGGCGACCGGGCGCGCCAGTACAAACGCCAGCTGGCTGCGCTCGCGGCCCAGGAAATTTACGGCCTCGGTGTAGCGCGCGTGAATGATGGGGAAACTCGCGAAGGACGCGGCGGCATCCGAGATCCCCACGATGCGCACGAGATTGTCATTCATCTCCAGCGTGCGCTCGAGTTCGAGTGGTTCGTTTGGGAACAGCAACAGGTAGCCCGCCTTGTCGATGACGACCGATTGCGGTTCACGCAACCGCTCCCACGAACCCATGACCATTTTGCGCGGCGCGCCGATCAGCGTGGCATCGTCAAGTCCCAGCACGACGGCCGCCGAGAATTTGCCGCTCGGGGTGCGCGCCACGGGCTGGCCTTTGAACAACCGCACGGCGTAGTCCACGCCGGACACACCGCGCACGCGCAACAGGTCGGTGTCTTTGAGCGGTTTGGTTTCCTCGAAGTACTTTGTCGCCGGGTCCATCACCCAGACGTCGGCATCGGTCACGTCGGTGATCTGGTTGCCGGTGCGTTTCATGATGCCGGCAAAGATGCTGGTCTGGTTCTCCAGCAGGAAGGTGCTAAAGGCGATGGCGAAGATCAGGCCCAGGTATTTGGCCCGATCACCGGTCAACATGCGCAGCGCGACAAAGTTCATGAGGTTGAATCTATGGAGGAGGTTTGACTAAGATGCAAGGTCTGACGGCGCGTCAAAATCAGGTTAAAAATTTCAGTGCCCCTGCAACCAGGTCGCTTCCGGAAAAATCTCGGCGTTGATGCGGCGATCGGTGGCGGCGTAGTCCCAATCTTTCAGCAGGGGCTTCCAGTTCCAGCCGTCACAGACGAGATCCTGGTGTCGCCGCACCACGCAGAGGGGATCATCAATGCCGCAAAGCATCTGGATGTCCGGCTCCATCGCCGCGACGTGGCTGCCCATGGTGATCGAGATGAGGCTCAACGTGACCTCAGCGGGCCGCGTGTCCGGCGGCACATCACCGGCAAGAATGGCTTCCACCACGATGGCGCTGACGATTTGAAAGGTCTGACCGGCCTGGATGCCATGCAGGCGACGACGCTCAGGGGAAGCTTTCTCCCAAAAAGAGGCGCTTTTCAGCATCATCTCGATGTTGAAGTAGTCCCGGTGATTCGCGGCGAAATCGCAACAGGCGAAGCCAATGGCGCGCATGCGCTCACGGGTGCGGCCTTCGAATTTGGCGGCCCGCTCAAAGAGCCGGGTGCGCTCCTTCAATGCCCGCGTCGCGATGCCGAGCACGAGATCCTCCTTCGTGGCGAAATGCAGATAGATCGTTCCCTTGGAGTATTCGATGGCTTTGGCCAGCTCATCGAGATTGAGATTCTGGTAGCCATCGCGCAACAGCAGACGTTGGCCATGATCGAGGATCAACTCCTCGCGCACGGCGCGCTCCCGCTCTTTTCGATTGGCTGTAATGCTCACCGCAGAGATCAATGCCGGTGATTGGACTTTGCGTCAATAATTACTTTCGGGTCACTTTCGGATCACCATGAAGCAGCGAGGGATGGTCGCCAAGTTGACGCGGCGACGAATATCGAGGTGGGGCGCGGCGCTCAGCGCGCGCCTCGAACGCGCCCAGGAAAGCGAGTTTCCTCAAGTGTTGACCGCACGAGTCGTCTTTGATTCGTTCGGGTATTATCAGCTGGTTGAAGCCTGCCCCTCGCTCGCAGGCGCGCGCGGAGCGCCGCGCCCCACCTTTCGCTGGCTTGTCGCCGTTGATCCATTCGCTATCGTTGCCGCGCGATGGAACTGCGACACCTGCGATATTTTGTGGCCGTGGCCGAGGAGGAGAACATCACCCGCGCGGCGCGGCGCCTCCATGTTTCGCAGCCGCCCCTGAGTCGACAGATCCAGGATCTCGAGGCTGAACTCGGTGTGAAACTTTTCGAACGCACGCCCAAGTCCGTTCGCCTCACCGACGTGGGCAAGGTGTTTTATCGCGAGGCGCAATCGGTGTTGCAGCGCGCGGCTGAAGCGGTCGCCGCTGTGAAAGCGGTGGCCGGCGGCGAGACCGGCGAATTGCACATCGGTTACGCGCCCTCGCTCACGGTTGAACTCCTGCCCAAGGCACTGCGCCGGTTTCAGGAAACGTCGCCCGGCGTGAAGATTTCGCTGCACGACCTTTCGACGGAACAGATGCTCGCCGGCCTGCGCGACGGTTCGCTGGACGCCGCGTTGATGGTGAAGACCTCGTCCGCCGCGCTGCGGGGCTTGCAGTTCCGCAACCTGGTCACCCACCACGTGTGCGTCGCGGCGCATCCGACGCATCCGCTGGCGAAGCAGCGCAAGGTGCCGCTGGCGGAACTCGCGGCCGAACGGCTGATCGGCTATTCGCTGGCGGAATATCCGGAGTATCACGAATTCCTGAAGCTGCTGTTCGCTGGTGTGAAACGCCGGCCGCAGATCGCCGAGGAACACGACAGCGTGAGCAGCCTGATCGCCGCCGTGGAATCGGGTCGCGGCGTGGCGATCGTGACCGAAAGCCTGCGCTGCATGGTCGGCGAGCGGCTGGTGCTGCGCCGGCTTTCGCCCGCGCCGGAACCGTTCTGCGTTGGAGTCGTCACACAAATCGCGGTCGGGCATCCGGCGTTGGGGAAGTTTGTGGAAGCTTTGGTTGGGGAATAAATGAGGTGGCTGTTGTAACCGGAGGACCGGGGTGGACCGCGGGCTTGCAGCCCGCAGCAGCCGCGATGGCCGGGATGTTCGAACGGGATGCATGACCCTTCCTGCAAGCGAAGCCGATGTGGCCAGCATGGCCGCGGTCCGAGCCGAACGGCGGCGTTGCAGTTCGTGGACGGGACGCCCAGCTTCTCAAAGAGTGCGTGAGATTGAACCCCGACGAGTGTCTGATCGAATGTCGCCCATGAAGTTCAGATACCGAAAACAAGTCGCGCTCGTCGCGGGCTTCGCCATCGCCATAGCGGTGGCGCTGGTGGCATTGGGCTGGCGGCGCAGCGCCAGCGAGGGGCCAACGTACGAAGGGCGGACCCTCAGGGAGTGGGTTGAATCTATCGACTTGTCCCACTTCCCGGACCGCACTTCTCCGTTCTTTCTTCAGACCTCGAACGCCATTGTGCAGATTGGCACGAACGGTTTGCCCTTCCTGCTGGAGTGGATCCGTTACAAACCCTCTCGAACATTGATCGTCGTTGGGTCAGCAATCGAAGATGTATCGCATCGGCTACCTTCCACGCCCGTCGGTGATGCGATCGTAGACTGGGCGCAGCGGGGATTCCGGCGTGCCGAAGCTGCTGTAGTTGCGTTTGAAATTCTCGGACAGACTGCGGAATCATGTGCCAACGATCTGGCGGCCATTGTCCGAGACTCGACCGACAAGCGCGGCGCTGGACGCGCGACGTACGCGCTTGCTGAATTGGGAGACAGTGCCTATCCACATCTTCGGAGCATCGCACTTGATACCAAGGGGCTCAGCCGAACCCCCGCCATTCGTGGTATGCGCTTGATGCGGACAAACACTATGGCGGCGGTTCCTGTGCTAGTACAACTCCTCGACGATCCCGACCCGGAAATCTGCCGATCCGCTGCGGGAGCGCTTGGGGATATTCGACTGATTCCTGAAGTTGCGGTGCCAGCGTTGGTCGAAGTTCTTCGACACTCGAATGGCGAGACGAGGTTTTTCGCTGCGTGGGCTCTTGGCCGCTATGGAGCAAATGCGGTTGTTGCCATTCCAGCGCTTCAAGTCGCCCTTGGAGATTCGCAGGCTTATGTTCGCGATTCTGCCAGCAATTCCTTGCAAGTCATCACGTCGACGGTGACCACCAATGCCGCGACTCAATGATCATTCAGTTCGCCCGATCTCGCATGTTCGCAGCAATGCTCGGCGCTCTTACATTTACCCCAACTACGAATTGCCTGTCCCGTCCCGTTGAGCTAAACCCACCGCCATGAAATCTCCGCTGGCCGTCATCGGGCTGTTCATTGTCCTTGCTCACGCTGCAACCGGCGCCGACTGGCCGCAGTTCCGCGGACCGCAAGCCAGCGGTGTCGATGACTCCGTCGCGGTGCCCACGACTTGGAACATCGAGGCCGGCAGCAACGTGCTCTGGAAGGCCGCGCTGCCGGGGCTGGCGCATTCCGCACCGATCATCTGGCGCGACCGCGTTTATCTTGCGACAGCGGTTGGTCCCGGCGATGCGGCGCTGAAGGTCGGGCTCTACGGCGACATCGATTCCGCCGACGACCAGGGCGTGCATCAATGGCGGCTGCTCTCGCTCGAAGCCGGCTCTGGCAAGCTCGTCTGGAACAAGCTCGGCCACGAGGGCGTGCCCAAGGTGAAGCGCCACACCAAGGCGAGCCATTGCAATTCCACGCCCGCCACCGACGGCAAACGCATCGTCGCGATCTTTGGTTCGGAAGGCTTGTTCTGTTTCGACCTGCAGGGCGAGCTGCTCTGGAAGAAGGATCTCGGCCCGATGGATTCCGGTTACTTCGACGTTCCCAGCGCGCAATGGGGCTTCGCGAGTTCGCCGGTGTTGCACGATAACAAGGTGGTTGTGCTCTGCGATGTGCAGACGAATTCCTTTGTCGCCGTGTTTGACGCCAAGGACGGTCGCGAACTCTGGCGCACGGATCGCAAGGACGTGCCGACCTGGGGCACGCCGACCATCGCGAGCGTCGGTGGCCAGGCGCAGATTCTCGTCAACGGCTGGCATCACTCGGGCGCGTATGATTTCGCGACGGGCCAGGAAGTCTGGCGGCACGACGGCGGCGGCGACATCCCGACGCCCACGCCGGTCGTCGCGCATGGCTTCGCGTACTTCACGAGCGCGCACGGTCGCGTGCGGCCGATGCAGGCGATCCGGCTCGAAGCGAAAGGCGACATCACCGCGTCGGAGGTGGGCGCCACCAATGCCGGTATCGCATGGTCGCACGCGCGCAAGGGCAATTACATGCAAACGCCGATTGTCGTCGGCGACCTGCTCTTCGGCTGTGTCGACAACGGCGTGCTGTCGTGCTTCGACGCGCGGACGGGCGCGGTGCATTTCGAGGAACGACTGCGCGCCGGTGGCGATGGCTTCACCGCCTCGCCGGTGTCCGACGGCCGGCACCTCTTCTTTCCGAGTGAACAAGGCGACGTGTATGTTGTGCGGGCGGATAAGCAGTTCGCCATTGTCAGCACGAATGCGATGAACGAGACCATCATGGCGTCGCCAGCGTTGAGCGACGGCAAACTCCTGCTGCGAACGCGCGGACATCTGGTGGCGGTTGGTGCGAAGCAAGCCCCATGAGGCTGGTCGCTTCCACTTCTGGCGAAGGGTTGCGCAGCGTGCCTACAAACGGAAACGCGTCACTCTTGGCGCCTCGATTCGCGACTGGGCGACAGGAATGTCGCCCTTCCGGTTCATCGAGCGGCGAATGGCGCGAGAAAAAGGGAGCCAATTCCTGGCGGGATTGAATTGCGAACCGGCCCCCGATCGCGTGATTCTCCGCCCGCCGATTTTTGACCTACCATGAAATACACCTACGAAGAACTCGCCAAGATGATCGATCACTCGCTCCTGCATCCGACAATGACGGATCAGGATCTCGAGGACGGCTGCAAGGTCGCCGCGAAGTACGGCGTCGCCTCCGTGTGCATCAAACCTTACGCCGTGAAGCGCGCCGCGGAATTGCTTAAGGGCACGGGCGTGTTCGTCGGCGCGGTCATCGGTTTCCCACACGGCAACTCGGCGACGGAGTCGAAACGCTACGAGACTGAGCTGGCCTGCCGCGATGGCGCGGTCGAGATCGACATGGTCATCAATCTCGGCAAGGCGCTCGGCGGCGATTGGGAATACGTGGAGCGCGATGTGAAGGCCGTCTGCGACGAGGCGCACAAACACGGCGCGAAGGTGAAAGTCATTTTCGAGAACGATTACCTGACGAAGGGCGGCGCTGGATTGGACAGCGATGGTTTTAAGAAGAAGCTCTGCCAGCTCTGCGAACGCGCCGGAGCCGATTGGGTGAAAACGTCCAGCGGCTACGGCTTCGTGAAGCAAGCCGACGGCAGCTACAATTACAAGGGTGCGACGGAGCACGACCTCGCGCTCATGCGCGCGAGCGTTTCAGCGAAAGTTCAAGTGAAGGCCGCCGGTGGCGTACGCGATCTGGATGGCCTGATCAAAGTCCGCGACCTCGGCGGTTCGCGTTGCGGCGCCACGGCCACGGCGGCGATGATGGATGAGTATCGTCGTCGCGAAGCCGCCGAGAAGGCCGGGCAGAACGTTGAAACCAAGTCCGCCACCATTGGGGCGGGTGGTTATTGAACGGATCAAATCCTGACGAACCACGAATGAACACCAACGGACACGAATCAATTGTGATGGAGATGTCGCCAGCGGAATCATCCGCTTTCATTCGTGTGAATTCGTGTCCCTTCGTGGTTGAACTGAGTTTTCCCGATTGAACTGATTATGAAATGGATTGCCTTGCTGGTGTCCGCCAGCGCCGTGGCCGCCGCTGACTCCAACTGGAGCACCTACCTGGGCGATCAGGCCAGCAGCCACTTCTCGACGTTGAAACAGCTCACGCCACGCAATGTGGCGAAGCTCGAAGTCGCCTGGACTTACCGCGCGGGCGGTGCTGATCCGCGCAATCGCTCGCAGATCCAGTGCAACCCGCTCGTGATCGACGGCGTGCTCTACGGCACCACGCCCGACTTGCAGGCGTTCGCGATCGATGCGGCCAGCGGCAGGGAATTGTGGCGCTTCGATCCCGCGTCCATCAACGGCTTCACCAAGGCGGGCGTGAATCGCGGGTTGGTCCATTGGGCGGACGGCGCGGACCGGCGAATCCTTTACGCGAACGATCATTTCCTCCACGCGCTCGACGCTCGGACGGGGCAACGCGTTTCGTCCTTCGGCGTCGGCGGCTCGATCGATCTCAAGGCGGACTTGGGTCGCGATGTCAGCGGTCTTTCGTTGCAAGCCACCACGCCCGGCGTGCTCTTCGGCGATTTGTTGATCATGGGCATGCGCCTCGGTGAAGGACCGGCCCCCGCGGCACCCGGTCACATCCGGGCTTACAACGTCCGCACGGGCAAACTGGTCTGGCGCTTCAACACCATCCCCCAGCCGGGCGAGTTCGGCTACGAGACCTGGCCGCCGAACGCGTATCAATACATTGGCGGCGGCAATGTCTGGACCGGCTTCGCGCTGGATGAGCAGCGTGGGCTCGTGTTTTGCCCGACGGGCTCGGCGGCTTATGATTTCTGGGGCGGCAATCGCATCGGCCAGAATCTGTTCGCCAACTGCCTGATCGCGCTCGACGCGAAGACCGGTCAACGCGTCTGGCATTATCAGTTTGTGCATCACGATCTGTGGGACCGCGATCTTCCGGCGCCGCCGAACTTGCTCACCGTTAAACACGGCGGGAAGACCATCGCCGCCGTTGCCCAGGTGACGAAGTCCGGTCACGTGTTTGTGTTTAACCGCGAGACCGGCGAGCCGTTGTTTCCCATCGAAGAAGTGGCGGTGCCGCCATCCGATCTTCAGGGCGAATCCGCCTGGCCGACGCAGCCGATCCCCACGCGGCCGGCGCCGTTCTCGCGGCAGCTCTTCACCTATGACGAGATCACGGACATCTCGCCGGAGTCCCACCGGTTTGTCCTGGAGCGGTTCACCAAGATCCGGCCGCACGCGCTGTTCATGCCGCCAAGCGAACAGGGCTCGATCATCCTGCCCGGCTTCGATGGCGGCGCGGAATGGGGCGGCGCGGCGGCCGATCCCGACGGCGTGCTGTACGTGAACGGGAACGAGATGCCGTGGATCCTCACGATGGTGCCGACCAAGCGCCAGGGCGATACGCCGCTTTCGACGGGCGACGCCATCTTCACGCAGATTTGTGCGGCCTGCCACGGCATGGACCGCAAAGGCAACGTCGCGCAGAATGTCCCGACCTTGATCGGCGTCGAGCAACGGCTAAAACCAGCGGACGTCCTCGCGTTGCTCCAGACCGGCAAGGGCGTGATGCCGTCGTTCGGCTTTTTGAGCGACGCGCAGAAGCAGGCGGTGACCGATCATCTTTTTGGCGCGGCTCCGACCGCAAACGATCCCGGGCACAAGGAAGAACTCTCCGGGGTCGATGTGCTCGGCACGATTCCCTACACCATGACGGGATACAATCGCTGGCTCGACACGAATGGATTTCCGGCGATCAAACCGCCCTGGGGCACGCTCAACGCCATCGACCTGAACACCGGCGAATACAAATGGACCGTCCCGCTCGGCGAATGGCCGGAGCTGACGGCGAAGGGCGTGCCAAAGACCGGCACGGAGAATTACGGCGGACCCGTCGTGACGGCCGGCGGACTGGTGTTCATCGCGGCGAGTCGGGACGAACACATCCGCGCGTTCGATCGCAAGACGGGCAAAGAACTTTGGAAAGCCCCGCTGCCGGCGGCCGGCTATGCAACGCCTGCGACCTACTCCGTGAACGGCCGGCAATATGTCGTCATCGCGTGTGGCGGCGGCAAGATCGGCACCAAGAGCGGTGACGCCTACGTGGCGTTCGCGCTGCCGAAGTGAGGAATCACGGATGACGCAAATGACACCGAATACGGAAGTGAGGGTTTACGCGAATTACGCTAATGAACACGAATTCAAATTGCCGGCTTGGGGTATGTCGCTGCCGTTAGACCGACTTCGGTGGTGTCTTATCGGAAAGGGCGGCCACGGTGGGCCGACCTACGTCAACCAACAAAGACCATTGCCCGATTCAGAGTTCCCTTGGTCCCTTGGTTGTCTGTTCTCTCCTGCTTCAATTCGCGTCCGTTCGCGTAATTCGCGCAAAGCATCTTCTGCTGGCTTCACGCTCATCGAGCTCCTCGTCGTCATCGCGATCATCGGCGTGCTGGCGGCCCTGCTTTTGCCAGCGTTGGCACGGGCGAAAGGCTCGGCAAACAAATCCGCGTGTGTTTCAAATCTTCGCCAGCTTGGGCTCGCGTGGCGGATGTATCTCGACGATCACGAGGGACGCTTTCCAGATCGCCGCGACTTGAAGGACTCGTTACCCGGCGGCTACAAACCGTGGTCGAGCTGGCCTGCCAGCGATCCCCGCGCCGGGTGGGCGGCCGTCGTGCTGGCGGATCTGCTGCCGCAAAGCCCGGTGCTCACGTGCCCGTCGCTGCGCGGCGGGCCGCTCGCGAAGGCGGTGCAAGTCCAACAGTTCGGCGGCGTTGACACCAACACCGCGCCGCTCGTGAACTACTGGATGTGGCGCTTCGATCGGCTGAGCAACCCGATCCCGCTCGATAATTTTTGGGGCAAGAGCGAGACGGAAGCTGTGGCCCAGTTGCGCGAAGCAAACAATCCCCAGGCTGGTCAGCCGAATGGACCCGTGCAGGTCGAGCTCGCGGTCGATCCCTATTTTCCCAACACGATCCCGACGGTGTCGGTCGAATTGAAGGGTTGGTCCGCGCATCTCGGCGGCCGCAACCGGCTCATGCTCGATGGACATGTCGAGCACTTCAAAGATCCGCGAACGCGGTGATGGCCGGCGGCCCGCTGGTTACGCCAGTCCCCGTTGGGCCAGCTCCCGCAGCGTCCACGCGTACTCGCCGGCAAGTTGCTCGACGATGTCGCGCTTCATTTCGCCGGGCATGACTTCCCACGTGTAAGTCTCCATCTCGAGGTGCGAACACAGGGTTGGATCTGCGGCCAGTTCGTCCATCACGCCGAGCAGGTGGTCGGCGGTGTTGCCGTAAAGCGCGGTGGGCTCGCAATGCAGCGGGATGTGAAAATGAATCCGCCATTCATCGGTCGGCGGCGGGGGATTCCGCGCGGCCGCGGCGAGCGCCACATCGAGATCCTTGAATTTACGAATCGTGCCGTCGGCCGAGCGGCTGATGACCTGGTGAAAGTAAACGATGTCGTCGAACGGCTGCAAGGCGGCGAGCGAAGCAGGCGTGGGCCGGACCTTGAGCGCGTTGCTGAAATGCAGCTTGCTGAGCTTCACGCCGGCGTGGCGATAGCGGCGGACGGCTTCGTGCGGGTCTTCAAACTCGATGGCCAGATGGCAGGTGTCGTAGTTGACGCCCAGATGCCGGCCGAGGCGTGGATCCCCGGGTCGGTCGGCGGCGAGTTGCTCGTAAAAGAGCACCATCTCGGCGCTGGTTTCGAGATAGCAGAGCGGCTCGGGTTCAAGCCCGAGGTGCAGCGACTTGCCGGTGCGCTCGCTCACCTCGGCGATGTGATCAATGCTGCGCCAGACGTTGCGGCGCAGCGCCGTCACCTGTTCCTCCGACTTGATGAATTCCTTGTACGAAGCCGGCACGGTGCTGACGCTGCCTTCGACACCGGCCGGAACGAGTTCGGCCAGGAGATCAAAGAGCAGGTTCGTGTAAGCCACGCGGTCGTCACTGGTCCAGTCGGGGAGATAGACTTGTTCCTTCACCCGGCCGCCGTGAAAGCGCCCGTGGGGAAATCCGTTGATCGTGAAAACGTAACAGTGCTCGCGGTCGAGCCAGCGGCGGAAGGCGGTGAGCGTGGCGGGATCGCTCAACTCGCGCGCGGTCTGGGCGCCCAACCGCAGGCCGATGGCAAACGGTTTGCCGGGCGCGACGCGGTCGCGGACGGGCAGGGTGAATTGCTCGAGCGTGCCGAAAGTCTGCGCCCACGTCTCACCGCGATGGACGTTGGTACAATAGGCGAGGTGGAGTCCGTGCTTCAGGTTCATTGACGAGTCCTAGGCGAAAGACCAAAAGTTGTCGCTGAAAGGTTGCGATTTCAGCGAGTCGCTTTCGAAAGATTCCGGCGTCCGCATACGTTTCCTTCGTGCAGCGATCGGCCACGTTGCGGACGAAGTCAGCTTGCTGCGGGTGAGTCATCCGTGCAAACCAATACGCCTCGGTGGCGGGATCCGTATGCTGATGGAGCAGGTCAACGAAGGGGGCGATCGAGGGCGTGGTCAGGCCGGGAGCCACCCGCAGGCCTTCGCCCATGATGTCGGTGGTGCCGGGGCCGCTGCCGCGCACGATCAACCAGGTGTGCGGGTGCTCATCGACATAGCCGTAATCGATCAGGCGGGTGGTGAGCGGACTGTCCTCGATCGTCGCGAAGGTGTAATAGGGCGAGCGCGTGAAGGGGATGAGCCAATCCTGGACATCACGCACCCGGGCGCACACCGGGCATACTTCGTAGTACTCGAGGCGAAACCAAAAAATCAGAGGCAGGGTCAATACCGCCAGGGCAAACAGCGCCATGAGGGCCAGCAACGGTCGGGGAAAAGTTTCCGGCCCCGAGGTCGTCATGGGGGGAGATCGTGGGGGATCATCTGGGAGTGCTCGGTTTCGTAGTCTGCCAGCCACAACTCCCACTCGTCGCGGCTGGTGAACGTTTTACGTGAACACGCGTTGGCCATTGACTGACAAAGCCGCGAGTACAGCGGATTGCGGAGGTGGTTGAGCCATTGCAACGTGGTGTCGCGGTCGGTGAGCTCGAGCATTCGCTCCATGAAGCCGCCCATCTGGGGGCTTTGCAGCGACCACGAGATGGGATGTCCCGCGCCAAACACGAGGCCGCTGCCGTTCCCTTGGCCGCGGACGAAATGCCATTGATGGGCGTGGGCTTCCACGAGTTGCCGGTTCTCCAGGACACCGCTGAGCGAGGTGGCGCGCTCTTCGAGGGTCGAATGGTATGTGCGCTGGGTTCCGGGAATCTGCCACTCCACCACGTCGCGGCCGCGACCGCACACCGCGCACAATTCCGAGTAATCAAACCGACCGTGGTGGGCACCCGCAAGGGCCGTGGCCAGCACGGCGAGGATCGCGAGCAGCAGCAATTGGCGGCGGGAAAGTTTTCGCTTCTTGATCATGGCAGGGCAGGAGTTGCCGCTTGGTTAGGCGGCGGGCAGTTTGAATTTCGGGCTCTGTTTCATGAACTGCATCGGATTTTGATAGACCACCTTGTCAATCCAATCGGCCGCGTAGCCGCGCCGGCGCATTTCAAGGGCGGCATACGGCACGGCCAGCGGCACGCTGACACCCCAATCGCAGGCACTGTTCATCCAGATGCGATCAGTGCCATGATACTCCAATATGTCAATTGCCCGCGCCGCCGTACACTTGGTCTCTGGATAAAGCGTCATGCCCGCCCAGAAACCGGCGTCGAGCGCCAGCTTCGCGGTGTGCTCCTCGACGTGGTCGATGATGCAGCGCTCGGGCTGGATGCGGCGGTCGTTCTTGAGCACGTCGATGATCAGCTTGGTGCCCTTGAGCTTGTCCTCGAGGTGCGGCGTGTGGACGAGGATCAACTGGTCGTGCCGGGCCGCGAGGTCCACGTGCATTTCGAGGACCTTCAGTTCGTTCTTTGAATTCTTGTTCAGGCCGATCTCGCCAACACCTAAGACGTTTGGGCGGTCGAGGAACTGGGGGATGATCGCCAGCACGTCCTCCGCGAGTTTCGTGTCTTCGGACTCCTTCGGGTTGATGCACAGCCAGGTGAAGTGCGGCAGGCCGAACTTCGCCGCGCGCTTGGGCTCGTGCTCGGTGAGCTGGCAGAAGTAATCGTAGAAGCCCTGCGCCGAGCTGCGGTCGAAGCCCGCCCAAAACGCCGGCTCGCAGACGGCGGCGCACCCGGCGGTGACCATCTTGAGGTAGTCATCCGTCGTGCGGCTGACCATGTGGCCGTGGGGTTCGATGTAACGCATGTTGCTAAATTTGGATGACTCTTAAACCGGTCGCCTCAGCCAGCTTTTGTTGGCGGCTGTCGAAGGTGACGAATCGCTTCAGCTTGAGTTCCAAAGCGGAAGCGACGTGCAGCACATCCGCCGCCCGCGTGCCGAGAGTTGGGGTGTGGACGCGGCTTAACTCCGCCGCCCGGCTCAACGCCGCGCGCCAGAGCAAATCGACCTGGTGCATTCTGCCCATCTCAATATCTGCCGCCAGGTCATGCAGGGCTTCGGCCACACCATGGGCAGAAAGCTCTCCGCGAAAGCCGGCCAGACAAATGGCATTGCACAGCTCCGCGCGCCCGTGGAGCGTGATGGGTAGCGCCCCTTTGGTCTTCCGCCGCCACTGCGAGAATTCCCGGCTAAGCGACTGATGCAAATAGAGCCGGCAGAGGGCGCTGGGATCGACGTAAATGTCTTCAGCAGTCACCACGGTTTTCGGCGTGAAACTTTTGCGTCTCGGCGGCACTCATCGCCCGCGGCTGCCTTTTGGCTACCCGGGCGTAGTAGTCGGGAAGGTCGCCGCCGGCCGGGGGCGCCGGGGGCGGCGCAACTGCTTCCAACCGGAAGGCGGGTTCGCCATTCTCGGTGACGGTCACCTGGCCATGGCGCTTTAGTTTGCGGCGAACGGAACGAAAATCCGTTCGCAATTCGCTGAGGCTGGCGGTTGCTTGATTCATTGAGGGAAAGTATCTGGACCCGTCCGCGCGTCAATCTTGGCTGCTCGGCCACGCACCGCAGGCGCCTTTGCCCGGTGCCTGGTCGATGGGCTGAGTCGTGGGATCGCTCAAGGCCAGCAGGACCGCGCCGGCCTTGTGCGGGTTGCTCTTGGCGAGCTCGGTCAGCGCTTTGCGAAAGCCGGCCATGCGGAAGTCTTCGTCACCCGGTGCGCGTTCGATCCGGTCGAGGAACGCCGCGAGGTCGATCAGGCGCGCGCGTGCGTCGAGGAAGTAGAGGTCAATGAGTTGTTGCTTGGTCATGGCCATGCCGGCTGGGTAACGGTGTGGGGCGCAGCTTAACGCCACTTCATCCAAACTCAATGCCGCAAGTTGCAGTTCGAGTTGGAGTCCAAGCTTCAGCTTGTCCGCAGGCTGGCGCTGGCTTTTAAGCTGATCGCTGCGGGCACAAGCGGCCGAGGCCTAGGCTCCAACCGCCCCGTCAGAACGGCTTCTGGTGAATCTGCGCGTGAGCCGCCGCGATGAACCCTTTGAACAAGGGATGTGGCCGGTTCGGCTTGCTCAGAAACTCCGGATGAAACTGGCTCGCCATGAAGAAGGGGTGATCCGGCAATTCGATCACCTCCACCAGCAGGCCGTCCGGCGAGGCGCCGCTGAAAACCATGCCCGCCTTCTCGAAGCGCGCCCGGTAAGCGTTGTTGTACTCGTAGCGATGGCGGTGGCGCTCGTGAATCAGGAACGCTCCGTAAAGCTGTGCCGCCCGCGAGCCGACCACCAACTGGCACGGCTGCGAGCCCAGGCGCATGGTGCCGCCTTTCTTGGTGACTTTTTTCTGCTCGTTCATCAACGCGATCACCGGATGCTTGGTCTCGGGATCGAACTCCAGCGAGTGCGCGCCTTCCAGGCCGACCACGTTGCGGGCGAACTCGATGCAGGCGATCTGCATGCCGAGGCAAAGCCCGAGATAGGGCAGCTTCTTCTCCCGGGCATACTGCACTGCAAGAATTTTTCCTTCCGTGCCGCGTTCCCCAAAGCCGCCGGGAACCAGAATGCCACCCAACCCTTTCAACGCCTTCTCGGCACCGAACTTCTCGATGTCTTCGGCCTCGATCTTCTCGATCGCGACGCCGCAGTCATTCGCGATGCCGCCATGAATGATCGCCTCGTACACCGACTTGTAGGCGTCCTGGAGCTCGATGTATTTGCCGACGACGCCGATGCGGACGCGGTGCTGCGGCGCGATCAGCTTGCGGATGATCTCCTGCCAGTGCGTCATGTCGCCGCCCGGCACGTCGAGGTGCAGGTAACGGCAGACGAGCTCGTCCATGCGCTCGCGCTGGAGCATGAGCGGCACTTCATAGATCGAGTGGTCCACGTCCTTCTCCTCGATCACTGCTTCGTACGGCACGCTGCAAAAAAGGCCGATCTTCTGGCGCAATTCCTTGTTGAGCGGCTGTTCGCAGCGGCACACGAGGATGTGCGGCGCCAGGCCGATCTCGCGCAGTTTGGCGACCGACTGCTGCGTGGGCTTGGTCTTCAGCTCGCCCGCCGCCTTGATGAAGGGAACGTAGGTGACGTGGATGAAAACCACGTTGCCGACGCCGACGTTTAGGGCGAACTCGCGGATGGCCTCGAGGAACGGCAAGCCCTCGATGTCGCCGGTGGTGCCGCCGATCTCCGTGATCAACACGTCCGCCTTGGAAGATTCAGCGATGTCGAGAATGCGTTTCTGAATCTCGTCGGTGATGTGCGGAATCACCTGCACCGTCTTGCCGAGGTATTTGCCCTCGCGCTCGTTGTTGAGCACGGTCTGGTAAACTTGGCCGCTGGTCAGATTGTTGATCCGGCTGAGCGTGGTGTTGGTGAACCGCTCGTAGTGACCCAGGTCGAGATCGGTCTCGGCGCCGTCATCCAGCACGTACACCTCGCCGTGCTGGTAGGGGCTCATCGTGCCCGGGTCGACATTGAGATAGGGATCAAACTTCTGGAGGCAGACCTTGAGTCCGCGGTTCTCGAGCAGGGTGCCCAGCGCGGCGGCCGTGAGACCCTTGCCGAGCGAACTGACCACGCCACCCGTGACGAAGATATACTTCATGCGTTTACAGCCTACGGGACCGGCCGGGGGGTTGTCAGCACCTAAGGTGCGTTGTTGGTGATTTCATCGGCTCCGCCGCCAAAAGCATTGACGCCACGGGGGCCATTTCGCACGGTTCTGACCATGCAACGAGTCAGCCCCAGCTATTTGGGCACCGGTCGGATGGACGCCGACCGCTGGCTGCGCCTGCGCCCGATGAAGGCGATTCACGGCCAACGCCTGATTCCGGAGCGGCGGGAGGAAACCAACTGAGCGACTGACCAACCTGATTTCCAACCCTGCCCGTCCGAACGACCGGCAGGGTTTTGTGTTTTGTGAACCCACCCACCACCTCCTTGCTGACCGCTCTGAAATCCCTCCCGGGATCGGTGTGGGTGCTTTACCTGGGCACGTTCATCAACCGGTTCGGCACGTTCGTCGTCCCGTTCCTCGCGCTTTACCTTGTGGAGCGCGGTTTCTCGGCGACGCAGGCCGGGTTGGCGGTGAGCACCTACGGCGTCGGCCATTTGTTCGCTTCAATCATCGGCGGGCACTTGGCGGATACCCTCGGCCGGCGGAAAACGATCCTCATCTCGATGATGGCTTCCGCGGTGACGATGCTCGCCTTCTCGCAGGCGGAGAGCTATCCGGCTATGCTGCTGCTCGCCTTCCTCGCGGGCCTGGCGACTGAAGTCTATCGGCCGGCCAGCAGCGCATTGTTAACGGACCTCGTTGATCCCAAGGATCGGGTGACGGCGTTTGCGGGCTACCGGATCGCGATCAATGCCGGGTTTGCCTTCGGCCCCGCGGTGGCCGGCTGGCTGGCGGAGCATTCCTTCTTCTGGTTGTTCGTCGGCGACGCCGCGACCTCGATCGCGTTTGGGTTGATCACCTTCTTCGCCCTTCCCGCCGGCCTGCGCTTGACCGCGGCCCAACGCGTGAGCTGGCCGGAATCGCTTCAAGTCATCCGGCGCGACACACGTTTCCTCCGGGTCCTCGCCGCGTCTTTTCTCGTGGGCATGGTCTTCATGCAGATGAGCACCACGTTCGGCCTGGAAGTGGAACGGCACGGCCATCCCAAGACGGTGTTCGGCTGGGTGTTATCTTGGAACGGCATCCTGATCGTGCTCTGCGAATTGCCGCTGACCCTCTGGACCCGCCGCTTCCCCACCCTCACGATGATGGCGCTCGGTTACCTGCTGTGCGGGCTGGGGTTTGGGCTGAACATCCTGGGCGGAACCATTCCCATCTTAATGCTCGGCATGACGGTCTTTACGTTGGGCGAAATGATCAGCCTGCCGGTGGGCGCGGCCTACGTGGCGGAACTGGCGCCGGCCGAACTGCGCGGACGCTACAACGGTGCGAACGGTTTGACGTGGGCGCTCTCGCTGATCGTCGGCCCCAGCGCGGGCATGGCGCTCTTCGCGTGGGATCCGCGAGCGCTGTGGCTCGCCAGCGCGGTATGTGGTGCGCTGGCCGCGCTGATTCTGATGAAGGGCCAGCCTCGAAATAAGAGAGCCGGCTGAAGCTGGTCGACTCAGGCGCCCATTGGGAGCACTTGTATCCCGGAGTTGACGAATTCAAAGTCCTCCTTGGCGGAGGCGCGTGGCTGCGCTAGCTTTTCCCCATGACCGCGCATGAACTGATCAAACAAGTGGCGTCACTTCCCGGCGGCGAGCGAACTCTATTCAGGCAGCTTTTCCACGGGATGACGGCCAACAAAGTAGAGACCGACCTCGCCACCAAGGGTTCGGTAACCTGGCCCGATTTCGGTGATCGGCTGCGGTCGATCTACGGAGCCCGCGTCGCGCCCGATTCCGCGGCGATCATTGATGAGGGACGGGGAGCCCGATGATGGACATCTATTTTGATTCCGCCATCATCGTCAAGCTATACGTCCAAGAGGCGACCAGCCTTGAGGCCATTCGGCTGGCGGGTGGTCACGCCGCACCTTATGTCCTGACGGAATAGCAGGCTTTGGAGGTTAGAAATGCCATCCGTCTGAAAGCTTTTCGCGGTGAGATTTCTGCCGCAGAAATCAGCCAATCCATCGCCGCCTTCGGGCAGGATTTGGCGACCGGCCGGTGGCAAAGGCCCGTTTACAATACGGCCCACGTTGAACAAATGGCCGAGAATCTTTCCCGCGAACACTCCGCGACCATTGGTTGCCGGACGCTCGACATCATCCATGTCGCGGCCGCACTCGTCCTCGGCATTCAGGTATTCGTGACGTTCGATGCTCGCCAAGGTTCGTTGGCTCGGCAGGCCGGTCTGACCGTCAAGCCTTGAGTCCGAGACCAATCGACTTGCAGTAACGAATGCTGCGCTCGACCTCGTCGCGTTGATAGTCCTTCTCCGCTTCCTTGCCGTCTTTGCCGGCCGG
Source organism: bacterium (assembly GCA_031362805.1). Lineage (GTDB taxonomy): Bacteria > Verrucomicrobiota > Verrucomicrobiia > Limisphaerales > RI-55 > RI-55. Next base: position 12,424 of record JANLTG010000001.1, on the reverse strand, counting down.
AGCTTTCCAAGCGTCGCGCGGCTTGCCGCCCTTCGCCCACGCCACGTAATGGGCGAGCGTCGGCGCTTTCATGTCTGCAAAGGCCGGCCAGAATTCAGCCTTCAAATAGTCGATGCCACGGTTGAAGCCGGAGATGGTTTCGATGTGGACCGGCACGCCGGGGCAAAGTTCCGCGAACCGGTCGAAGTATTTGACCCAGTCCACCAGGCCATCGCCCATCGCGGTCCATTGAACGGAAACGCCGTTGTCCGTCGGCCACACGGCGGAGTCGCGCAAGCTCGTGGTGACTGCGTACGGGCCGAGAATCTCCAGGCTGTCGAGCGGCGTTTCGAGCGTCCACACGGCGTTGCCGGCATCGAGGTTGGCCCCCATGTAATCCTTGCCGCCCGCTTCCTCGATCAAGGTGACAACCTCATTCGCCTGCATGTCGCCGGCGTGATTCTCGATCGCGATCTTCACACCGGAATCCAGCGCCTGTGTGCGGCACGCCTTGCAAACTTTGGCCGTGTCCTTGATCCGCGCCAGAATGCCGCCGTCGGATTTGCGATCATCGCCGTTGCCGAGGATTACGCGAATCACCGGCGAACCCGTCGCCTGGGCGATGCGGATACCCAGCCGCAGGTGTTCCTCCGCGGTGCCGTGGTTGTTCTTAAAGGACTTCGACGTCGGGCAAATGCTCCAGGTGCCCACGTGGATTTGCAGGCCTTTGTCCGCCGCCTGTTGGCGCACGTCCCGGAGGTAGGCGTCGTCGTGATTCTTGAAATGATCGAGATCCGACATGAAGAGCGAGTCGCAGCCCAGCTTGGCCGAATAGGCGATGTGTTCCTCCACCATCCAGTTCATCGCGCGCACGGCGAAGTTGTCATAGCCGAGCTTGAGGTTGCGTCGCGCGGCGGCCGCCGCGAGTCCCGTTAAGGGCGTGGCCGCGACGGCGGCGCTGGCGACGGCGAGGGTCTTGAGAAATTCGCGGCGAGCTGGGGAGTGGACGGCGGTCTTCATGGTGGTCGATGTGGTTCCCGGAAAATCGCAGCAAGCCGGGGGTGATGGCAAGACTGGACCGCGCTTGGACTTTGATGAATCGCAGATTGGCAAACGGCGGGTGCTGTGCGAAGACTAGGCCTTTCGCCAGTCCGACGTATGACGAAGCGCAAGCACAACCAGCCCCGTTCAAAGACCCGCCCGACAGCGGAAAAGCCCGCCCACCGCAGCCAGGTCTGGATGATCTGGACCTTCGTGGCGGTGGTCGCCGTAGTGACCGTTGCCCTGTTCCTCTGGCGGCCCGGTTCCCGTTCCAATCCCCTTTCATCCGCCGCACCGGGCAGCGTTCTGGAAACGAACGCCGCCAGTGTGGCCGCCCCTCCGGTGCCGGCGCCGGCGGCTCCGCAGGTGCCGCCTGCCACGCCCGGCACCAACGGGGCCCTGGCCCAGCCGCCGGTGGAGAACATCGACACCAACAGCGTTTCCGACATGCTCAACCTGGGCAACTGGTTGCTCGGACAAAATCGCGTCGACGAAGCTGAAAAAGCGTATCGGCGGGCGGTGGAGATCAACGCCGATGACGAGGATGCGCACTTCAATCTGGCCATCGCCCTGACCCGCCAGCAGCGTTACGAGGAAGCCATCAAGGAATACGAAACGACGCTGGCGATCTTCCCGGACTACCTCGAGGCCCAGAATAATATTGCGAACGCACTCATCAAGCTGGGCCGCAACCCGGAGGCGATGAAGTACCTCGAGGAGGCGTTACAGTTGAATCCGGATTACGTCCAGGGCTTGAACAATCTGGGCCGGCTGCATGCGATCAACAAGGAATGGGACAAGGCTATCGAGCTTTTCGAGCGGGCGCAGAAGCTCGATCCCCAGGACTTCGAAGTGCCGTTTAATCTCGGGAACACCCGGCTGCAGAAGGGCGATGCCGCGGGGGCGGTCACCGCGTTTGAACAGGCCCACGAACTGCGGCCGGACCATCTGCTCGCCGTGAACATGCTGGCCAAGGCGCTGGCCGCGGCGGGCCAGCCGGATCGGGCGTTGACCTGCCTGAATGATGCGCTCGCCAAACAGCCTGACGCGCCGGAACTGCTGTTTAATGTTGGCCAGCTTTGTCTGAGCCTGGGCCGGCCCGCCGAGGCGGTGGCTCATTTCAAACGCGTCGTCGCGCTGGCGCCCAACTTTGCCCCGGCCCAGGACGCCCTCAAATTGGCCGCGGCCGCAGCCGCCAAAATCGCCCCGCCTCCAGACTTGAAATCGGCGCAGTAGTCTGCAATTTTCCGTCCGCTCCCATGATTGGGCTCACCGCCAAATGCCGAACAGTTAGACGTCGCTTCACGACGTGGCTGGTGCTGTTGTCCGGCGTGGTGCTGCTGACCGCGGCCGATCCGCTGGCGGGCGATCCCACCGGCATCCCGCTGGCGATGAAGACCCGGGTTTACCTGGCGAACATCGAGGAGCACGGTCTCACGCTTTCCAACAAGGGTTTTCCCGCGGTCAAGGCGGCCATCAAGTCGGATGACCCCGCCAAGGTACGCGCGTTCCTCGCCGACGACTTTCGCGCACGCGTGCTGGATGTGGACGATGGCCCCGCGAAAGTTCAGGGCGTCGTCACGATGAAACGCTTCCTGCTGGAGGATCCGGCGGTGAAAGTCCGGGAGCTGGACGCCGATGGCTTCGTTCGCTACCTCCTCGATTTGAAGCACCGGTTCAAGGGCGAGGTGAAGCTTGATTGGAAGCTCAAGAACCTCATCCCTGTCGTGAAGAACGAGCAGAATGGCCCCTACCGTTCGACGGGCCAGTTGCGCTTCGCGGGCAATACCGCCGAGGGGCAGCCGCTCGAATTCATCTTCGAGATGGCCTATGATCTCGCGCCCATTCCCGCGCCGGATGTGATCGCCACCACGCCGGGCTGGATTCGTTCGTTCGCCGTCACGAGCATGCACGTGGGCCGGGCCAATGCCGCCTTGCTCGTGGATGTCGCCAAGGCGCGCGGCATCGACGCCACCGAGTTTTACGACAACTGGAAGCAGCCGGTGGGCAAGCGCATCGTCAGTTCCGGCGGCGTCTGCCTCGCGGATATCGACGGCGACGGTTTTACCGATGTGCTCGTGACCGATGTCAACGGCCCGCACTTGTATCTCGCCAGCGCGGCGGGTCAGTTCCGCGATGTCACGCGCGGCAGCGGCCTGAGCCCGAGCCGGCAAATGACCATCGCCACGTTCGGCGACTTCGACAACGACGGCTTGCCCGACCTCGTCGCCGACAACCAGATTTACAAGAACCTTGGTGGTGGCAAATTCCGCAACTTCTCCGCGCGCAGTTCGCTCAAGCTCTCGGACGCGACGACTTTCAGCGTCGTGGACTACGATCGCGACGGAAAGCTCGACCTCTACGTCTCACGCCAGTTCGGCACCGGCATGACGGGCGATTCGTGGATCAACGGTCCCGGCGGTCCCGGCAACCAGCTCTGGCGCAATCTTGGCGACTGGCAGTTCGAAAACGTCACTGCCAAGGCCAACGCCGAAGCCGGCAAGCTCTCCTGCTTCACCACCTGCTGGCTCGACGTGAACAACGACGGCTGGCCGGATGCCTATTCGATCAACGAATTCGGTGGCGGCCGGTTGCTGGTCAACCAGCGCGACGGCACGTTCGTGTCGCGGCCGTTGGTCGAGGATTGGAATGATTTCGGTTCGATGGGCATGGCGGTCGCCGACGTGAACAACGATGGCAACGTCGACATCTTCACCGACAACATGTTCACCAAGGCCGGCCGGCGCATGATGGAAAACCTCCCCGAGGATTCCTATCCACCGGAGGTGATGAAGCAGATCAAGCGCTTCGTCACCGGCAGCGAACTTTACTTGAACCAGGGCGGGCTCTCCTTCCAGCGCGCCGGACATGACATGCACTGCTACCAGGTCGGCTGGTCCTACGGGCCCAGCTTTGTCGATCTCGACAACGACGGGTTCCAGGACATCTACGCCACGTCCGGATTCATGAGCGCGAGCAAGGAAGAGCCGGATGGCTGACCATGCCTCTGGCAGGCTGTCGTGTCACAGCCTTTCAACCGCGGCGCCATCGTGCCCGCACCCATCGAACCCGACAAACGCCTCAAGAACTGGTGGGTCGAGAATCCATGGCTGATTGCCGCCAACGGCAAAAGCCTCTCCGGCTACGAGCGCAACCGCATCTTCCTGAACGTTGGCGGCAAGGAGTATTTTGAGATCTCCGGCCTGACGCTCGCCGACAGCGACGCGGATGGGCGTGGCACTGTCGCCGCCGACTTCACGAATGACGGCATGGAAGACGTGATGGTCCGCCACGTCGGTGGGCTGCCGATCGCGCTCTACGAGAATCGCTTTCCCAAGACCAGTTGGCTGCGCGTTACCTTGCGCGGGGTGAAGAGCAATCGCGAAGGCATCGGCGCGCGGTTGGTCGCGGAATCCAACGGTCAGAAGCTCGTGCGCGAATTGTTCCCGAACAACGGTTTCATGGGCCAGAACGCGGCGCACGTTCACTTCGGTCTGGGCGCGGCCACCAAGCTCGACAAGCTCTCGATCCGCTGGCCAAACGGCGCGACGCAGGAATTCAAGGACCTCGACCTCAACCGGCACGTGCGCTTCACCGAGGAAAGTTCCGACATCGAAGTGCGCTGGACCGCGGAGTCGATCAAGACGCCCGCCGCCGCCGCGACGCCGTAGCCGGAGAGCCGATCTCCAGATCGGCGTGTGCGCCCTCGCAAGCCACCTCACGCCGAACCGGAGTTCGGCGCTCCGCCGCAACTGTCCCGTTTACGATCTCCTTCTTTTCTGCCACGCTTTCGTCACTCCATGAAAAAGTTCAACGTCGGCATCATCGGCTACGGCTGGGCGGCCACCGCCCACATCGCGGCCATCAACGCCACCGGCCGCGCCCAGGTCACCGCCATTTGCTCCGCGCGCAAACTCGACGCGGCGGCCCTCTCCACCCAATACGGAAATCCCATCACCACCTACACCGACGTGAAGGCGATGCTCAAGGACCCGTCGCTCCAAGTCATCGACATCACCAGCCATCCGTGGAAGCACAAGGACCACGCCATCGCCGCCGCGCGTGCGGGCAAGCACATCATTCTGGAAAAGCCGATGTCGCTCTCGTGGGCCGACTGCAAAGCCGTCGAGGCCGCGGTGAAAAAGGCGAAGGTCAAGTTCGCGCTCTGTTTCGAGTGCCGTTACTCCGCGCAATTCCTCGCCACCAAATCGCTGCTCGACCAGGGCCTGCTCGGCGATCTGCACTACGGCGAAGTGGATTACTATCACGGCATCGGCCCGTGGTACGGCCAGTTCGGATGGAACGTGAAAAAGAATGGCGGCGGCAGCGCGTTGCTCTCGGCCGGCTGCCACGCACTCGATGCCCTGCTGCTCTGCCTTGGTGATGATGTGGCTGAGGTGACGAGCTACGCCACCGGCTCGCGCTCGAAGATTTTCAAGCCCTACCAATACGACACCACCAGCGTGACGATCCTGAAATTCAAGAGCGGCAAGGTCGGCAAATGTGCGTCGGTGATCGACTGCCTGCAACCGTATTATTTCCACACGCACCTCGTGGGCAGCAATGGCAGCCTGCTCGACAACAAGGTCCACCTGCACGGCGTTGCGGGCATGAACAAGGCGAAGTGGAGCCAGCTCTCGTTTGGGCTCGTCGATTCCGGCGACGTGGCGGATCACCCGTATCAGAAACAGTTCGAGGCGTTCTTCGACGCGCTCGCCGCCGGCCAGGACATGCCGCTGACCGGTTTGAAGGAAGCGCTGCGGACGCACGAAGTCATCTTTGCGGCTGACAAGTCGGCGGCGACGGGCAAGCCGGTGAGGGTGCGATAACAATTCTCATTGGTCGCGGCAGCAAATGGTTCCGAATATCGAATACGTGCTGACCGAAGCGTCGTTCGAGCAACTTGAGAAGTTGCTGGAAGCTGAGGGAATTATTCTTAAGCCAGTGAGCCGTGAGTCGCTTGAAACGGTTGACACGTCGGAATCGCTTACAACAACCAACGGGCTGTTGATCTTCGATGAAAAAGAATTTCCCTACACACTCAAATCCAGCACACGCCAATCGAAGGGTGCCCGAAGGGGATTGTCGGTGAGAGCCTTTGAAGCTGGGCTTGAGAAAGGGGATCGGTTAATCGCGGTTCTCGACCAGGTGTTTCCGCAGCCGCCGCAACCTACCCGTGTATCGGAACCCAGAGCGGTGCGCAGACTGGAGTGGGGAACAATCGTGTTCAGGCTTGGATGTCTCGGGTTCCTCGGGCTGATCGGCATGGTCATCTTTCTGGCCGTGGTGGGTGCAAGAACCCTTCTGGGTTGGTAGCCGAACCCGCCGTATGAAGGCACTACTGGAATTGGGCGGCGTCACCAGGCCCGAAAAGGGCCGACGGATTGGTTGCCACGGGTGGAGCGAAGCGGAACCCGTGGAGGGGTGTTCCCAAAGATCTCCGCCCCGAAGGGGGCGGCGGAGTCCTCACTCATTCAGATACCGCCCGTCGTACGGCAGATTGTGCGCCTTCAGAAATTCGATCAGCTCCTCCTGAAACGACTTCACCCGATGATGTTCCTCCTGACTGGCGATATATCGCACGACTCGATCCACCTGCGATTCGCTGACCGAGAAGATGGCGTAGCCTTCCTGCCAGCGGAACTCCGCCAGCCCGGGAAAGGTCTGATGGATCCATTTCGATGAATTCGCCTTAAGATTGCGCAACAGTACTGAGATTGCCTCGTCGGTCCGCCAGCCGAACAGGAAATGGACGTGATCCTCAACGCCACCGATGGCGAGCAACTTGGCGCCTTCACTTCTCAAGGTGCCGCCCAGATACTCCCAGACCCGGGGACGGAGGTCCTTGGTCAACCAGCGCTCGCGATGCTTGGTGCTGAAGACGAGGTGAAACTTCAGATTATGAAACGTGCCCGCCATGGGGGAAGGGTAGTCCGCCGCCCCGTTGGGGCGGAATCCTTTTTTGATCTCAATTCCACGGGTTCCGCTGCGCTTCACCCGTGGCAACCTTACCGGCAGCCCTTCGGGCTGCCCTATGACGCGAACCATACGAAGCCCAAGAATAGTTCATGTCGGGCGATAGCATTGACGATCGACTCGGGAAAGTTCAGGCGTCACCCCGCGTGGCAGTTTGGCTGACGCAGCTTGTTCTGGAACATCGCGAACCTTTCGCTAAACTTCCGAAGAACCCATGAAAACCACCCGCCGCGCTCTCCTCAAACAGACCGCCTCATCAACCCTCGTCGCCGCATCGGCGCTGCATTTCCCGTTCATCGCCCGGGCGCAGTCGCCGAACTCGAAGCTCAACATCGTCGGCATCGGCACCGGCGGTCGCGCGGCTGAAGATCTTAAAGGCGTCGCTGGGGAGAACATCTTCGCGCTGGCCGACGTCGATTCCAAAACTCTTGATGCCGCGCTCAAGCTGTACCCTGGCGCCAAGCCGTATCGCGACTTCCGCGTGATGCTCGAAAAGGAGGCGGACAAGATCGACGCCGTCGTCATCGGCACGCCGGATCACACGCACGCGCCGGCGGCGGCGATGGCGTTGCGCATGGGCAAGCACGTGTATTGCGAGAAGCCGCTCACGCACACCGTCCACGAGGCGCGCGTCTTGCGCGAGCTGGCGGCCAAGCACAAATGCATCACGCAGATGGGCACGCAGATTCACGCCGAGGACAATTACCGGCGCGTCGTCGAGTTGATCCAGACCGGCGCGATCGGCGAGGTGCGCGAGGTTCACGTTTGGGTGAGCACGGCGGCGTGGTACTCAGGCGCGCAGTACAAACCGATCCCCGTGCCCGCGGAACTCGACTGGGATCTGTGGCTCGGCCCGGCCTTCGAGCGGCCGTACAGCGAGAACGTGCATCCGTTCAAGTGGCGCGCATTCTGGGATTACGGCAACGGCCAGCTCGGCGATTTCGGTTGTCATTACATGGACCTCGCTCACTGGGCGCTCGATCTGCGTCAGCCGATCTCCGTCGAGGCGAAAGGTCCGCCCGTCGATGCCATCAGCACGCCCGAATGGCTGGAGGTCGATTACCGGTATCCGGCGCGCAATGGCAAGCCGGCGGTGCAACTCGTCTGGCACGGTGGCCGGAAGCCGGAGCAACTCGCCGGGCTCACGGGTGCCGACGGCAAGCCGCTCGACTGGGGCAGCGGCCAGCTTTTCATCGGTTCGAAGGGCAAGTTGATCTCGGACTATGGCCGGCACCGGTTGCTGCCTGTCGATCAGTTCAAGGATTTCAAGCGGCCCCCTTCCTTCATCGCGAAGTCGCTCGGCCATCACGCGGAGTGGATCAACGCGATCAAGAACGGCGGCCCCACGACCTGCAATTTCGATTACTCAGGACCGCTGACGGAAGCGGTGTTGCTCGGCTGCGTCGCCTATCAAAGCGGCGAGCGGCTGGAATACGACGCGCAGACCGGTAAGTTGAAGAACGCTCCGCGCGCGACGGCGATGTTGCATAAGGAGTATCGCAAAGGCTGGGCGCTGTGAGGGGTGATCCCGAATTCCGGAGACCGCGAGTCGCTCACCGCGGCTCGGGTTCGATGTCCAGTTCGCCGGCGTCTTCGAGCCGTTTGATTTCAGCTGTGTAGCCCTGGCGGAACGTCGGGAACTTGAGCTGATAGCCCAGCTCCATCTTGAGCCGGCGATTGCTCACCTTCTTGTTCGTCACGCCGCGTTTCTTCTTCGCGAGTTCCTCGGGCGTGGCGGCGGGCGGCATCCATTTGCCCAGCGTCTCGGACAACCAGCGCAGGAAATGCACCTGCGCGACCGGCTCGTCGTCGCTGGCGTTGTAGGCCTCGCCGGGTCGCGCGTTCTTGAGCGCTGCGATGATCGCACCGACCACGTCGTCGCGATGGATCATGTTCAAGTGGCGCTCGCCCTTGCCCTCGATCCGGGCTTCGTTGGCGATGAATTGCTGCAACAGATGAATCCGGCGCGGCCCGTAGATCCCAGCCACGCGGAGGATCGCTGCGGTAAACTTTTTCTCTCGTGCGGCGGCCAGCAAAAGTTGCTCGGTCTCGACCAACACCTGGGCCGTCTCCGTTGCGGGTTCGGTCGGATGTTCCTCTTTCACGACCGCGCCGTTGTCCTGGCCGTAAACGCCGGTGCTGCTCGTGTAGATGAATTTCTTCGGCGGCTGCGCGCCGAGCCACTCGATCAAGTGACGCGTGCCTTCAAGGTAAACGCGGCGGTAATCCTCAAGGCCGCCATGTGAGCTGGAGACACAGTTCACCACCCAGTCGAACGGGCCATCGATGCGACTAAGCGATGTCGGCTGCGTGATGTCGGCGTTCACCGCCTTGAGGCCGGCTTCCTTGAGATCGGCGCGGCCCTCAGCGCTGCGACCGATGCCGATGACCTCGTGACCCTGCCGGACCAGTTCCGCGCCGAGCGGCAGCCCGATGTAGCCGCAGCCAATGATCAACGTGCGCATGGCGTCAGAAAGAGAAACCACGAATGCACACCAATGGACACGAATCTTGACTGCGAGGATCGTGAGCATGAGCCAACAGGGCTTCTGCCTTCGCGCTAATTTGCGCAATTCGTGTCAAAGCCGGCTTCCTTTCAAATCCGTGTCGCTTCGTGTCCATTCGTGGTTCGCCTGGCGGTGCTTCAAATCTCCTCATGCACCACGCGCCCGCCGACGATCGTCAACACCGCCTTGCCGCGCATCGGCCAGCCGTCGAACGGGCAGTTGCGCGACTTCGACGCTGAGAACGCGTGGCGATAAATCCATTCCTTGTCGGGATCGATGACGGTCACGTCGGCATCCGCGCCGACCGCGAGCGTGCCCTTCTTGAGACGCAGCAACTTTGCGGGGTTGATCGTGAGCTTGGCGAGCAGATCGGTCAGCTTCAGGCGACCGGGGTGAACCAGTTGCATGAGCGACAGCGCCAGCTCGGTTTCGAGACCCGTGATGCCGAACGGCGCGTTGTCGAACTCGACCTCCTTCTCGAAATTGCAGTGCGGCGCGTGATCGCTGCCGATGATCTCCAGCGTGCCGTCCACCAGCGCGGCGAGCAATTCCTCGCGATCGGCGGCGGTGCGCAGCGGCGGGTTCATCTTGAACGTGGTGTCGTAGTTGGGCCAGACCGGGCGCTGGTCGTTCTTGAAGAAATGCGCCAGGCCGACGCCGTCCTTCGGCCAGAACTTCTCGCTCCCGGCGATGGTTGCGTCCGTAAGCGTGAAGTGATGCGGACAGGCCTCGGCGCTGATCGGCACGCCGCGCTGTTTCGCCTCGCGCAACCACTTGATGCTTTTGCCCGACGAGATGTGCTGGCAATGAATCGGCGTGCCGGTTTGTTCCGCGATGAGAATGTTGCGGACGACGATCATCTCCTCGCCGAGCGCCGGCCAGCCGGGCAATCCGAGGAACGCGCTCCAGTAACCCTCGTGCATGACGCCTTGGCTGACGAGGTTGTAGTCCTGGCAATGATCCAGCACCGGCAGGTCGAACATGCGGGCGTATTCGCAGGCGCGGCGCATGAGCTCGTTGCTCTGCACGCAATGCCCGTCATCGGTGATCGCCACCACGCCGGCTTGTTTGAGTGAACCGATCGGCGCGAGTTCCTCGCCCGCCAGCCCTTTGCTGATCGCGCCGGTGATGAACACGTTGACCACCGCATCGCGCGCCGCCTTTTCGTGGACCAACGCGACCGTGGCCGGGCTGTCGATGGGCGGATTCGTGTTGGGCATGCAGAGCACCGACGTGAAGCCACCGCGCGCCGCGGCGAGTGTGCCCGTGGCGATGGTCTCCTTCGCCGACTGGCCGGGTTCGCGCAGGTGGACATGGGAATCCACCAGGCCGGGGCAGACCACCAGGCCTTTCAAATCGCGGCGCACGGCGTCGGCCGGCACTTCGAAGGAACCAGCCGGGCCGACGGCGGTGATCCGGCCGTTCTTGAGCAACACGTCGGCGGCTTCGTCGCGCTGGCTGGCGGGATCGATCACGCGGCCGCCGGTGAGGAGCATCGGAGTCATGCGGGGGGACGATAGCGGCGGGCGGATTGACAAGGCAAGCGCGAGGGATACAGTCGCGCCCGGTTTGCGGGTGTAGCTCAATGGTAGAGCTCCAGTCTTCCAAACTGGCTACGAGGGTTCGATTCCCTCCACCCGCTCCAGTTTTTCCCGGTTCGCCATCGTCCTCGGCCTCCTGCTTGTCCTCGCTTGACTGGACTGCCTTCGATTACGAGAACGACGACAAGGCTAGGACCAGGACGAAGCCAAACGTAGAGCCAGCCGCCACCCTGATGCCTTCACCCAGCCTCATTTCCCGCCTGCGCGTCCGGAGTTGCGATGTGGACTCTTTCGGCCACGTGAACAACGCCGTGTATCTCCAATACTGCGAAGGGGCGCGCAATGATTACATGCTCGAGCGCGGTCTGGTGTTCGCTGATTTCGCCAGATGGAACGCCGGACCCGTCCTGACCAAGGCCCAGCTCGATTTCCGGGCGCCGGCGGTGATTGACGACGAGTTGCTGATCCGCGGTGTGCTGGAGACCGACGGTCGCGTCCGCTTTCACATTGATCATGCGATCGAGCGGGTCGGCGACGGCGCGGTGATCTGTGTGGCGCGGCTCGATTTTGCCTTTGTGGACCTGGCGACTGGCCGGCCGTGCCGGATTCCCGAGGCGTTCCGACAGGCCTTTGAGGGCGCTTGAGCCCTGCGGATCAGGCGGGAGAAGCCCGTCCGGCATTCGTTCATTTCGATCGGTCCTGTTTTAAACCGAAGACAGGCAGTTCAACCACGAATGGACCCGAATCCGCACGAATAAAAACAGGAGTTTAACGCACTCAAGCCGGCCGAGCCGGCGTTCACCAAACAGTGGGCAAAAGTTCTCACGGCACCCTTCGTTTCCACCGCTTCTGATTCGTGTCCATTGGTGTTCATTCGTGGTTTCTTCTGCATCGTTCCGGTTTAGAACCTGACTGAAAAGGGCGGTTGGGGGTGATATTAAGCGAGGCGGCGGAGCATGAGGCGGACGAGGGTCAGGAAGGGGAAGCCGGTGGCGCTGGTTTCGGTCTCCTCGTAGTCGCGCCCCATTGGGCGAGGCTGCATCAACCCGCCGAAAGTGCGCTCTACTCCCCAGCGCTTGCGCAGCCCGGGGAAGTGCGGGGCCACGGCCGCGCCGCGCACCAGCCCGAGGGCGTCCCCCAGGAGGAAACGTTTGCGGCCCTTGGTTTTCTGGCCGGTTTCCAACCCTCTCCCAGGCGAGCCAGCCCGTGGCTTTCGCGACTTTGCATTCTGTTGCGCGACTTTCGTCCCTCGCCTCCACTTTGCTCAAGCTTGCCGCCGGATTTCGCGTTACGCTATCTCCCGTCAAGCACCTTGTTCAAAAATCATTTGCCCACCGCCGCCGCTCGGTGCCGCTCCCCGCCGCGGGCCGCCTATTGTCC
>JANLTG010000171.1:0-6869 GCA_031362805.1 bacterium | reverse complement strand
TGCCGATCGTGACGTTGGTCAGGCTGGTGCAGAATGAGAACGCCTGGTCCCCGATGTAAGTCACGCTGTTAGGGATCGTGACGCTGGTCAGGCTGGTGCAGTGAGCGAACGCAAAGCTTCCGATGCTGGTGACGCTGTTGGGGATCGTGACGCTGGTCAGGCTGGTGCAGGAAGAGAACGCAGACTCCCCGATGCTGGTGACGCTGTTGGGAATCGTGACGTTGGTCAGGCTGGTGCAGAAAGAGAACGCAGAGTCCCCGATGCTGGTGACGCTGTTGGGTATCGTGACGTTGGTCAGGCTGGTGCAGAAATAGAACGCCAAAGGCCCGATGCTGATGACGCTGTTGGGGATCGTGACACTGGTCAGGCTGGTGCAGGAAGCGAACGCCCCGTTCCCGATGCTGGTGACGCTGCCAGGGATCGCGACGCTGGTCAGGCTGGATTTATTGTGAAACGCAGTGTCCCCGATGCGAGTGACCGGCAGGCCATTGACAGTGGCTGGAATGGTCACCGCAACGCCGGGGCCGGTGTATCCCGTGATGGTGATCGTGCCGCTATTGGTCGTCCATGTGAATTGAGCCTGCACCACGGCGGGCAGCGTCAAGAGCAGCAGCAGCAGCGGCAGCAGCAGGCTCGTTACGCAGGTGGTTCTGACAGGAAGTTGCTTTTTTGACACAGCGCAAGGGAGGGAGAATGGGGCCCCTCCGAAAACTACTTTTCGGTGGTGGGTTGATGGTGGCAGTTCGGATTTCCCGTCCTGCGTAGCCCCGCCATTTGCGGGACAGAGGGTGGACGGTGGGGCTGGTTTCATAGCGGCTCTTTCTGTTTATGTTTTCCTGACGGTTAAGCTTCGGTTGCGGATTGGTTCCCGGTCGGTTCTGGCTTTGCTCTTCGCTTTTCTGATCCGCGTTTGTGAAAGGCAACGTCCCTTCCATCATTCATGCGCCGCCAGCGGGAGAATCGTATCATCGAATTGAAGATTTGTTGTTCTGCCCCGCCCAGGCAGGGCGCCACACTCTTGTGAACCTAACGGATCTCAACCGGAAGAAGCCGGGCTCGCAGTTGCTGATAAACGCGAATTGGGCGTCAGCGTTCCATTCAGCCGTCTGGTTGGTCAGCAGTTCGCACAGCAACACGCCGAGACGGCAGATGTCCCGGCGCGTGCGATGTCCAGGCAGACCTTGATGAACCGATCCAGCCGGTCCTTGGTGCTGAGGTTGACCTGCTCCATCACGAAGTACGGCCGGCTGATCCCGCTCGTAGCAGCCGACGTGAGGAGGCTCTGACTTCCTCCGTTTTGGGATCGTTTGATTGGAGCCACCCTACGTCGGCTGCTACGAGCGTTTGGCTGAGTCGCGCGTTCGGCGACCTTCAATTCAAGTGCGCGGAGGAACCGGGAGCGTTCGTTGTCGGTTTTCAGGGCGGCACTAACTCATCAGGAGCCAAGGTCACGCGAAGTCCTGAAACCGGCTGTCCGGCGCGATCGGTGAAACGAACGGAGCCGCCCCAGCCGAATTGTTCGTTCACAATCTTGAACACGAGAACATTGAGTCCCGCCTGCAGTTCGACGTCTAAAACCTCATCCCGATCCGGCTCCCAACTCGTAAGCTCTGTCTGGCGATAGATCTCCCGCTCGTTGAGGAAGATTTTCGCCTGATCATCGCTGCCGATCTTCATGACCAGACCGCCTTGGTGCGTGTCGCTCTGAAGGTAGCAGACGGCGTAGGCCACGGCGTGGGTGGTTACCTTTCCCACGAGCAGATTGAAATCAAGCCAGTGATCCTTCGGCCGCACGACGCTCCAGATCGCTTCGTGCCCTCCGATCTTAACGCGTTCGCCGGCGCGCGGGCGGAGTCTGGCTTCCTGCGGAACCTGCTCCTGATCCAGAGCCGCGGCGCCGCCGGTGCCTTCAATTGCGATCGGGGCCAAGACCAGCCATTGGCTGATCCCGGGATCACGGGCACCCAACGCACGGTTCCGTAGTTCCTCACGCAGCTTTGCCTCAGTTGGCGCGGCGCCGGGCTCCTCATCCTCCTGCCACTTCGCAACCTGCTCCTTTGAAGCGGCCTCCCAGACCTTGATCGTGCCGTCGCCGCTGCCAGTGACAAGCCGTTGCCCGTCCTTGGAGAACGCCACGGAAAAAATCGGACCCCTGTGCCCTTCGAGGGTGAGCAGTTCCTTGCCGGTCGTCGCGTCCCAAAGCTTGGCTGTCTGGTCCCCGCTGCCGGTGATGATCCGGCGGCCATCCTGGGAAAACACGGCCGCGTTTATTTCCGCAGTGTGGCCTATGAGAATGAGTTGAACGTCGCCGCTGGCCGCGTCCCACACGGTAGCTGTCGAAGTTTGATTGCCTGTGACGATCCGCCGGCCATCGTCAGAGAAAGCCGCCGACCAGATCGGTGCAGTGTCCCGGAACCTGAGCAGTTCCTTGCCGCTGCTCGCTTCCCACACTTTGCCGAAGCCGAAAAAATCCGCGCTGACGATCTGGGGACTGTCCCGAGAAAAAGCGACCGGATACACAGCGCTCCCATGCTCGCTGAAGGTATGTGCATGCCGGCCGGTGGCTGCATCCCAGACTCTGACCGTTTGGTCCCAACTGCCGGTGGCAATCCAGCGGCCGTCGGGAGAAACCGCCAATGAAAAGATCTTATCCGTGTGCCCTTCGAGCTTGTGCAGCTCCTTGTCGCTGGCCATGTCCCAGATGCTCGCGGTGCCGTCAAGACTGCCGGTGACGAATCGTTTGCCGTCCGGGAGAAAAGCCACCGCGCGGATCGGAGCGCCGGTCCCGCTTACCCCATGCTTTTCCCTACGACTACGAACGTCCCACACTCTGGCCGTCCCATCGAAACTACCGCTCAGGACCAGTCGTCCATCTGCGGAAAGGTCCACCGACGTGACCGGACCCGTGTGCCCTTCCAGCGTCAACACCTCCTGCTCGCCGCCGTTGTCCCACACCTTGGCCGTCGGATCCTCCTCAAGTCCGGCAATGACAGTTCCGCCATCCGGGGAAAAGCGCAGCGCCCCGCCACCCGTGACGATCCGTCGGCCATCCGGAGAGAGCGCGACGGAACCGATTCGAGAGCCGGGGCCTTTGAAAACGCGCAATTCCTCGCCGCTCGACGCGTCCCAGACCCGCGCCGTTTGATCACCACTGCCGCTGACAATCTGCTTTCCGTCCCGCGAAAAGCCGACCGAGAACACCGAGGCGCCATGCCCCCGGAGCCAGTACAGAACAGCGCCGTTGGTCGCATTCCACACTATGGCCTGATTATCCTGACTGCCGGTGACAATCCTCTGGCCATCCGGAGAAAACGCCACTGATAATACCGCGCCGCGGTGCCCGGCAAGTGTGCGCAGTTCATTGCCGTTGGCGGCGTCCCACACCCTGGCGGCCCTATCCCAACCGCCGCTGACAACGCGCTGGCCGTCCGGCGAAAAAGCCACCGCCCAAACGAAATTGCTGTGGCCCGAAAAGGTGAGCAGATTTGTGCCGGTGGCTGCATCCCAGACTTTAGCCGTTTTATCCTGACTGCCGGTGACAATCCGCTGCCCGTCCGGTGAAAAGGCCACTGTGAAGATGAAGCCTTCATGCCCTACCAGGGGGAACAATCTGTTGCCGCTGTTCGCATCCCACACGATCGCCGTCCCGTCCAAACTGCCCGTGACGATCCGTTGGCCGTCCGGAGAGAAGACCACCGACCGCACCGGAGCGTTATGCCCTACGAGCGGCATCGGTTCCTGGCCAGTGTCGGCGCCCCAAACCTTTGCCGTATTGTCCGCGCTGCCGGTGACGATCCGCTGCCCGTCGGGAGAATACGCCACGGCCAGCACCGGCCCGGTGTGCCCCCGGAGCGCCTTCAACTCCTGATGCATCTGGCGCTGCCAGTAATACCACTCGAACCCACGTTCAGGTGACTTTTCCGTTTCCTTCAACAGCTCGCGCGCCCGGCTGACGTGGTTCTGTTCCCACCGATGCTGCACCCGATTCATGTTCGCCACATAGAGCTGGTGCTGGGAGCTGCTCCGCTCCGCCACGGCCTCCGCTTCCGCTGTCCGCGCCTTCTGGCTTTCCTCCTGTGCCGCCAGCCTCTGCGCTTTTTCAGCCATCCGGGCTTGCTCGGTGTCATTTCGAGCGCGCGTCGCCACGGTCGCCTGCCAGGTGCTGACTCCAATCCCGATCACCAGTGCCGCCGCCACCGCCGTTGCGGCGGTGAAGGCCAGTTTGTTCCGCCGAAACGCCTTCTGGAACTTGTAGGCCGCGCTGGGTGGCCGGGCCAGGACTGGTTCGTTGGTGAGGTGCCGCTTCAAGTCGGCGGCCAATCCGTTGGCCGTGTCGTAACGGCGCTGGCGGTCCTTCTCCAGGCACTTCATCACGATCCAATCCAGGTCGCCGCGCAACTCTTGTAGCAGCCGACGTGAGGAGGCTCTGACTTCCTCCGTCTTGGGTTCGTTTGTTTGGAGCCTCCTTACGTCGGCTGCTACAAGCGTTTGGCTCAGCCGCGTGCTCGGGCGCACCGGTTCCTGCTCGCGGATGATCTTCCGCATCGCGTCGATGCCCGACTGCATCAGCTCCTTCGCATCGAACGGCGTCTTGCCCGTCAGCAGTTCGTAGAGCAACACGCCCAGGCTGTAGATGTCGCTGCGGGTGTCGATGTCCAGGCCGCTCATCTCCGCCTGTTCCGGGCTCATGTACGCCGGCGTCCCGATGAACTGATGGTGCTGCGTGTAGATCGTCAGCTCGGTCAGCTCCTGTTGCGTCGCCTTGGCGATGCCGAAGTCGATCACCTTGGGCACCGGCACGCCGTCGTGCAACGTGACCATGATGTTCGACGGCTTGATGTCGCGATGGATGATCCCTTTGTGATGCGCGTGCTGGATGGCCTGGCAAACCTTGATGAACAAATCGAGCCGGTCCTTGGTGCTGAGCTTCTCGTGATCGCAGTACTTGGTGATGGGAATCCCCTTCACCAGCTCCATCACGAAGTAAGGCCGGCCGTTGTCGGTGCTGCCGGCATCGAGCACCTTGGCGATGTTCGGATGATCCATCATGGCCAGGGCCTGGCGTTCGGCCTCGAACCGGGCGACGACCTGTTTGGTGTCCATGCCCAGCTTGATGATCTTGAGGGCGACCCGCCGCTTGACGGGTTCGCGTTGCTCGGCCGCCCAGACGGAGCCGAACCCGCCTTCGCCGAGTTTCTCCAGCAGCTTGTACCGGCCGATCCGATCCTCGCCTGCCTCCGGTTTGAAGCGGGCCAGCTCGGCTTGCAGTTCAGTAGAATCGTCGCGATCGGCTGATCGCTGCATGAACCCGTCATCTTCGTGCGATGCGAGCAACCGCTCGATGCGCTGGCGCAGCGCGGGTTGGCCCTCACAAGCGGTGCGCAGGTAGGCCGTGCGCTCCGCCGCAGGCAGCGTCGCGGCGACTTGGAAGATCTGTTCCTCGTTCATTAGAGATGGAGTGCGGGTGTTGACATCGTTACTCGTACATGCGCCGTGAGCGGCCAAATCGTATCATTCAGTCAAGAAAACGCGGCGGGTCTGCGCCAATCTCCTGATGCAACCAGGCGCGCGCGTAGGCCCATTCTCGTTTTGCGGTAATCACCGAGACGCCCAGCACCTCCGCTGTCTCTTCAAACGAAAAGCCGACAAAATAGCGCAGCTTGACGACCTCGGCTTTGCGGGCGTCGTGAGCGGCAAGCCGATCCAGCGCTTCGTGGACGGCCAGCGACTCCTCCTCGTTGCCAGGCGGTGCGGCGATCTCCAGCTCGTCCACATCGACATGTTCCGCCCCGCCGCCGCGCTTCTCGCGATGCTTCCGCCGCGCGCGCTCGACGAGAATCCGCCGCATGGCCTCGGAAGCCGCCGCAAAGAAATGCGCTCGATTGGCAAAGACTCCGTCGCCCAGTCGAAGCCAGGCCTCATGTACCAGCGCGGTCGCCTGCAGCGTGTGTCCCGGCTGTTCCCGCGCCATCTTCTGCGCGGCGAGACGGCGCAGCTCGGCGTAGATGAGCGGGAGCAATTCCTCCGCGGCCTTTGGATTGCCCTGCTGGATGGCCTCAAGTATTTGGGTTACTTCGCTCACAATGATCGGTGAACTCACGAATAGCTTCACCGCTCCCAAACCTCGGTAAGGCATTGTTCATCGCGCCCAAGGCCAACTGGAACGGAGAATTTAGTCTTCGGGACAGCTTCATCGGGCACAAGGGCGAATTTAGCTCGAAGGCACATTCAGGCGCATTCCAAACCCACGAATGCTCTTGTTCCGACGTGACGACGACCGGTTCAGCAAGGTTGGCTTGGCTCGGACACTTCCTGGGAAGACGACCGCGATTTTATGTTTTCCGCTCGCTCAACCGCCTGATGGCCATTTAACCTTTCAACGATTTAACGCTTTAACGAAACCATGAACACCGTCAATCAACTCCGCACCGTCAAAGCCAACACCGCGACCAAAGTTGCCAACGAACTCTCCCGCACCGGCGGCCTGTTGCACCTCGCGCCCGCGTGGGTGCCGCGCTCATTCCTCCAGCCCGGCCTGCGCATCAAGCTGCATCCCGACGACACCTACGCCTACGGCCTGAACCGTGGCGGCATCGACGAACGCTGGTTCGCCTCCACCACCGTCACCGCCAATGAAGGTCGCGCGGCGGACGAGGGCTTGAACTATTGCGTCGTGGGCAAGGAGCGCTTCACCCTGAAACAGGCAGTGGATGATTGCGGTGCGGACCTCGTCGGCAAAAACATTTGGAAGAAGTATGGCAAGTGGCCGGTGTACTCGAAGTTCTTCGATAACATGGGGCCGATTCCGCACCACATGCACCAGTCGAAGAAGCAGGCCGCGCTCGTGGGCCAGGAAGGCAAGCCCGAGA
>JANLTG010000170.1:0-4025 GCA_031362805.1 bacterium | reverse complement strand
GCTCGGCAAGGCGCTCGCCAGTGAGGGGCACCAGGTCGGCATCGTGACACCTTGGTACAAGGGCACCGACCGCAAGTATTCGGATTTTAAGAAGCTCGACTGGAAGCTGGAGCTGCCGCTCGGCGACGACTCGGAGTCCGGTGAAATCTGGTATCGTGAGCCGCAGAAGAATCTCGTCGTCTATTTCGTCAAGCATCCGGCTTTCTACGAACGCAACGGCATCTACAACGAAGGCGGCCTGGATTACCCGGACAATGCCCAGCGCTATCTCTTCCTGTCGAAAGCCGTCGTCAACCTCGCCCGTTACCTGCCGTGGAAGCCGGAGATCGTCCACGTCCACGACTGGCAGGTTGGCCTCGTGCCCTTGATGATCAAGCATCAGGCGTGGCGCGATGGCTGGAAGGGCGCGCCCGCAGCCGTCCTCACGATCCATAACCTCGCGTATCAGGGATTGTTCAGCGCGGACGCCTACAAGTTCTCCAATCTGCCGAACTATTATTTCCACGCGGAAGGCGTCGAGCAGTGCGGCAACATGAACAGCCTCAAATCGGCGATCGAGTTTGCCGACGTCATCACCACGGTGAGCCCGCGGTACGCCCGTGAGATCATGACCGAGGAATACGGCTGCGGGCTCGATGCGATCCTGCGCCGGCGGCAGGACCGGTTGACCGGCATCTTAAACGGCGTGGACTACGACGAGTGGAACACGGAACGAAATGTCTGCCTGACGCACAGTTACTCGGCCAGCAAGCTGGAGCCCAAGGCGAAGTTGAAGTCCGAGCTGCAGTTGGATCTCGGTTTGCCGGTGAAACCGCACGTGCCGATTTTTGGAAACATCACCCGGCTCGTTGATCAGAAGGGTGTCGACATCCAATTGGGTGCGCTCGAGGAAATGTTGTCGGCGGATATTCAGTTCGTCTGCCTGGGCAGCGGTTCAGCGGAGTTCGAGCAGGGCTACCGCGAGCTGGCGGCGCGGTTTCCCGCCAAGGTCGGCGTGCGGATTGGTTACGATCACTGCCTGGCCCATCGCATCGAGGCGGGCTGCGATTTCTACCTGATGCCCTCGCGCTTCGAGCCGTGTGGCTTGAACCAGATGTATTCGTTGCGCTACGGCGCGCTGCCCATCGTGCGCCGCACCGGCGGATTGGATGACTCCGTGATCGACATCGGGGAAGACCAGGAGAAGGCCACGGGTATCAAGTTTACCGAGTACTCGGTGCGCGCCTTGTCGAAGGCGATTCGCAAGGCCCTCGTTCTCTACGAGCATCAGGAATTATATCAGCACTACCGCGACAACGGCATGCGCTCGGATTTCTCGTGGGAGAAAACGGGCGACGAGTATCTCGAAGTCTATCGCCAGGCGATCGAATACGCGGCGTTCGCGTAGATCATTGATGGTGATGAGCAATGCCCAGCGCATGTTCGCGGGCGTGCAACAGCTGGTAGACGATGGCATCCACGCCCACGCCGTTCTTCACCTGCGCAAACACAAACGGCCCGGGGCCGCGCATCTTCTTCGAGTCACGCGCCATCACATCGAGGTCGGCACCGACGATCTGGGCCAGGTCGGTCTTGTTAATCACCAGCAGGTCGCTTTGCGTAATGCCGGGCCCACCCTTGCGCGGAATCTTGTCCCCACCCGACACGTCGATGACTTGGATGGTGAAGTCGGCCAGCTCGCGGCTGAAGCACGCGGCCAGGTTGTCGCCGCCGGATTCCAGCAGCAACACGTCGGGCTTGAACTGGCGATGCAGTTCCTCGAGCGCGAGCAGGTTGGATGAAATGTCCTCGCGGATCGCGGCGTGCGGACAGCCACCCGTTTCGACGGCGCGAATGCGCTCCGCCGGCAGGGCCTGGTGGCGCACGAGAAACTCGCCGTCTTCCTTCGTGAAGATGTCGTTGGTTACGGCGGCGACGCTCAGCTTGTCCCGCAGCTTGAGGCAAAGCTGGAGCATGAGGGCGGTTTTGCCGCTGCCCACGGGGCCGCCTACGCCGACCGTGAACGCGCGCTGCTGGAAGTTGCGGTCGAGCGGTTGTTCGCGTTCGTGAAAATGGCCGGGGTGATCATGATGCTCGTGCGTGTGGCCGTTGCCGTCATGCGGTCCGAAATGAAGCAGTAGTTTCATGGTAGGTGAGGGAAGTGTGTTTCTCGGTCAGCTTTGGAAGAGCCGTGAATAGAGACGATCCTGCGCGCCCTGCCAGAGATCGAGCAGTGGCGAGGTTTGGGCTAGATCGTCGAGCGTGAGCGATGCGCAGCGAGTTAAAACTGCTTCAGCCTTGGGCCCGAGGCGATGCTGCAGTGTCTGCGCTTCCATGGGGCCGATGATGTTGAGCCGGACAGCCGCGGCGAAAGTGCCGCGCAGATGATTGAAGAAGAACATCCGAGCCGTCGTGTCGCGCGAAACATCGAGCCAGCGGAAGCCCGCGCCAAAAAGCGGTGCGAAGTGGGCAAATGATCGCGCCGATTCATTCGAAGCAGCCGACGTGTGGAGGCTCTGACATTCCTGGTCTTTAGCGTGAGCCTCGTTACCTCGGCTGCTACGTACCTTAAAGATACGTTCCAAGGCGGACAACAGTGCTCGTCCTTGCGCGCGGCTGGCGCGATTGGCGACGTGATTAGTCGTGAAGGCGTCGCACAGGTGATCGAACTCATCGAGGCGATCCGGCTTGTCATGCCCTGCGGTCACGAAGGGCAGCGCTGCATGGCCGAGTTGCTGCAGGCTGGCTTCGACGAAGGAAACGAGCTGCTCACGGTTCCGCACTTCGCCATGTTGCCAGGCGGCTTCGAGTCCGGCCGAGTGCGCGAAGCCACCGGTCGGGAACGCAGAATCAGCTAGCTGCCAGAGGAGGAAGTCCAAACTGGTAGCAGCCGACGTAAGGAGGCGCTGACTACCCGGCTCCTTGAGCGGTGGCCGAGGAATGACCGAGGTTTGAAAGGCTTGGACCTCTCGTCGGGACTGGTTTTGGATTCCGTTGCGTTTCAAGAAATGGAGCCTCCTTTCGTTGGCGGCTACTGGATCAAAAGAGGTAATATCTCTGCGCCAGCGGCAGCACCTTGGCCGGCTCACACGTCAGCACTTCGCCATCGGCGCGCACCTCATACGTCTCCGGGTCCACGACGATCGTCGGGAGAGCATCGTTCCACTTGAGGTCGCGCTTGGTGACTTTGCGGCAACCTTTCACGGCTTCGATGCGCTTGGTGATGCCGTAGCCTTTCGCCACGCCCTTCGCCTTGCAGAGCTGGCTGACGAACGCAATGGACGTTCCGCCGACCGCATGACCAAACGCCCCGAACATCGGGCGCATGAAGACGGGCTGCGGCGTGGGGATGCTGGCGTTCGGATCGCCCATCTGCGCCCACGCGATGACGCCGCCCTTGATCACCATCTCCGGTTTCGCGCCGAAGAACGCGGGCTTCCAGAGCACGAGGTCGGCGAGCTTGCCGACTTCGATGGAGCCAATGATGTGGCTCATGCCGTGCGCGAGCGCGGGGTTGATGGTGTACTTCGAGATGTAACGCTTGATGCGAAGATTGTCGTTGTCGCCCTTCTCACCGGGAAGGCGACCGCGCTGCTGCTTCATCTTGTCGGCGGTCTGCCAGGTGCGCGTGATGACTTCGCCGATGCGGCCCATCGCCTGCGAATCGCTGCTCATCATGCTGATCGCACCCATGTCGTGAAGGATGTCCTCGGCCGCGATGGTCTCGCCACGGATGCGGCTCTCGGCGAACGCGACGTCCTCGGGCAGGTTCGGATCGAGATGATGGCAGACCATGAGCATGTCGAGATGCTCGTCGATGGTGTTCACCGTATACGGCCGCGTCGGGTTCGTGGAACTCGGCAGCACGTTCGGCTCGCCACAGATGCGGATGATGTCCGGCGCATGACCGCCGCCCGCGCCTTCACTATGATACGTGTGAATCGTCCGGCCTTTGAACGCCGCGATGGTGCCCTCGACGAAGGTGGATTCGTTCAAGGTGTCGGTGTGAATCGTGACTTGAACATCGTGGTCATCCGCGACGCCGA